>NZ_JBQFZS010000005.1:0-298211 GCF_056542385.1 Ruegeria sp. AD2(2025) | reverse complement strand
CAGCGCGCCTTTGGCGCGCTGCCGGGCCCAACTCGTTTGACGGCATCTTTGATGCTGGCAAACGGGGCGGGAGCATTTCTGGCCGTCTGGCACCTGCTCAGAGTTTTTCAAACAAACCCGAAAGGCGGCCCATCTCGTCCTCAATCCCAAAGGGCGCGTTCAGCACGAACATACCCGAACCCACCATCCGATGCCCCTCGCGCGCCGGAGGGAACCTCACTTCATGGCAGATCGCCTTGGGATAACCCACTGATTTCAAGGCCGAGATCATGGGCCTGTGCCGTCCATCCGTCAGGATCGGATACCACAACGCAATCACCCCGACATTCCATTTGCGATGCAGCTTGGCGATCACCCCCGGCAGGCGGTCGTAATCCGCCTTCACCTCATAGCTGGGATCGATCAGCACCATCCCCCGCCGCGGCGTCGGCGGCAGCAGGGACTGCGCCAGCTCAAAACCGTCCTGCTGGTAGACCTTCGCACCATAGGGCGACAGCGCCAGCGAAAGCGCCGCGTGTTCCTGCGGGTGCAACTCGGCAAAATGCAGGCTGTCCTGCGCACGCAGAAGATTGGCCGCAATCAGTGGCGACCCGGGATAAGCCGCCGTGCCATGTCGGCTCTGCACCCCCTCCAACACACGCGCCATGGGGTGATCCGCGCCAAACCACCCGTCGCGCTGCGCCCGCGCGATCCCCGCGGCCGCTTCGCCGGTGCGCACGGCCTCGGGTGCATCAAGGCGATACAGACCGCGCCCGGAATGCGTCTCGATATAGCTGATCGGTTTGTCTTTTCGGGTCAGATACCCAAGCACCCATGCCAATAATGCGTGCTTTTGCACATCAGCCAGATTTCCAGCGTGGTAAATGTGTTGATATGAGAGCATTTTGCCTTCTAAAGTCCCTATCAATAAGGCGGAAAGGTGCTGATTGTCGCGGAATCAGCCCTTTAACCGGGCGAGATGGCACCCTATAAGGCATCCGTCCCGGAACCGTCGAGTCGCGGGCAGTGGAAATTCTGACAAACGGGATCAGTAAATTATGGGCATCTTTGGCAATCTGGGCGGCCTGTTCACGGCGGACATGGCTATCGACCTTGGGACAGCGAACACGCTGGTCTATGTCAAGGGGCGCGGTGTGATCCTGTCGGAACCCTCGGTGGTGGCCTATCACGTCAAGGATGGCGTCAAGAAAGTGCTGGCGGTAGGCGAGGACGCCAAGCTGATGCTGGGCCGGACTCCTGGTTCGATCGAGGCTATCCGTCCGATGCGTGAAGGCGTGATTGCCGATTTCGACACCGCCGAAGAGATGATCAAGCATTTCATCCGCAAGGTGCACAAACGCTCGACCTTTTCGAAACCGAAGATCATCGTCTGCGTCCCTCATGGTGCGACACCGGTTGAAAAACGCGCGATCCGCCAGTCGGTTCTCTCGGCTGGTGCGCGTCGCGCGGGCCTGATTGCCGAGCCGATTGCCGCGGCAATTGGTGCCGGCATGCCGATTACCGATCCGACCGGGAATATGGTCGTTGATATCGGCGGCGGCACAACCGAGGTGGCGGTTCTGTCGCTGGGCGACATCGTTTATGCCCGTTCGGTGCGCGTTGGCGGTGACCGGATGGACGAGGCCATCATCTCATACCTGCGCCGCCAGCAGAACCTGTTGGTCGGTGAATCCACCGCCGAACGCATCAAGACCACCATCGGTACCGCCCGTATGCCCGACGATGGCCGCGGCCAGTCGATGCATATCCGAGGTCGTGACCTTCTGAACGGCGTACCGAAGGAAATCGAAATCAGCCAGGCTCAGGTGGCCGAGGCGTTGTCAGAACCCGTGCAGGCGATCTGCGAGGCGGTGATGACCGCGCTGGAAACCACGCCGCCCGATCTGGCCGCTGATATCGTCGACCGGGGCGTTATGCTGACCGGTGGCGGCGCGTTGCTGGGTGATCTGGATCTTGCATTGCGCGAACAGACTGGTCTGGCCGTGTCGATTGCCGATGAAAGCCTGAATTGTGTAGCTTTGGGCACCGGCAAGGCGCTGGAATACGAAAAACAACTGCGCCACGCGATTGACTACGAAAGCTAAGGCGCGCACCCTGATGGGGTGAGAACTCGGGCACGAGCAGCACGGGAAGGTAACCTGTGGCAAAGGACCGATCACAGCGCGATGAATACACGACCCCCTTGCGTCGTCTGCTGCTGGGGATCGTGGTGCTGTGCCTGCTGGCGATCTTTCTGGTCTGGCGCATCGACAGCCCGCGTGTGGAACGGTTCCGGGCGCAGGTGGTGGACAAGGTGGTGCCCTCGATGGAATGGGCGATGGTGCCGGTCACGGCTGCGGTCAACCTCGCGCGGGACTTCCAAAGCTACCAACGCCTGAGCGAGCAGAACCAGGAGCTGCGCAGCGAGCTGCGCCTGATGCGCGCGTGGAAAGAGGCCGCGCTGCAGCTGGAACAGGAAAACGCCCGTCTGCTGGACCTCAACAACGTGCGGCTCGATCCCCGGCTGACCTATGTGACGGGCGTTGTGATGGCGGACAGTGGCTCTCCGTTCCGGCAATCGGTGTTGTTGAACGTGGGGGAACGTGACGGGATCGTCGACGGCTGGGCCACGATGGACGGGATCGGTGTGGTCGGGCGTATCTCGGGCGTTGGCGCGGATACGGCGCGGGTGATCCTGCTGACGGATGCCTCGAGCGCGATACCGGCGACGATCCAGCCCTCGGGCCAGACCGCGCTGATTACCGGGGATAACAGCGCCTCGCCGCTGGTTGAGTTTCTGGAAAACCGCGAACTCGTCCGGCCCGGCGACCGGGTTGTGACCTCGGGTGATGGCGGCGTCTTCCCCGGAGGGTTGCTGATCGGCCAGATCGCCGTGGACCCCGGCGGGCGGCTGCGGGTGCGCCTCTCGGCGGATTTCGAGCGGCTTGAATTCCTGCGGGTGCTGCGGTTCCAGTCGGCCCAGCCCATCCGCGACCCCGGCGGCATCGTCGGCCCGCGCCAGCCCGAAGCAGCACTAACCGCACCGGAGGCCACCGATGGATAGGCCATCCTCGCACCTCTGGATGAAACGCGGGCTGTATCTGGCGCTGGCGGTGCTGGTGATGTTCCTGCACCTGCTGCCACTGGATTCGAAACCGGATCGCTGGCCGTTTCCCGATATCCTGATGGCGCTGACCTATGTCTGGGTGCTGCGTCGCCCCGAATATGTGCCGATCCTTGCGATTGCCTTCGTGATGCTGATGGCCGATCTGCTGCTGCAACGCCCTCCGGGGTTGCTGGCGGCGCTGGTGGTCATGGGGGCCTCGTACCTGCGCACGGCAGCACCGGGGATGCGCGACAGCGGGTTTGTCAGTGAATGGACCACGGTCGGTGCCGTGATCACGGCAGTTTTTGTGCTCAACCGTGTCATTCTTGCTATTCTGTCCGTGCAACAGGCAGCGCTGGGGCCGGTGGTGATACAGGTGGTTCTGACAATTGCGATATACCCGCTGATCGTTCTGCTGAGCCAGAGCGCGTTTGGCGTACGCCGCAAATCCGTCGCCGACACCACTACAGCAGGCGCGCGGGCATGAAACAGCGCAAGCCCAAATCCCAAGGCCTCGCCTACAAACGCCTGCCGCGCCGGGCGCTGGTGCTGGGCGGGCTGCAGGCGGCCTTCATCGGCGGGCTGGCGGCGCGGATGCGCTTCATGCAGGTCGATCAGGCCGACGAATACCGCCTGCTGGCCGAGGAAAACCGCATCAATATTCGTCTGATTCCGCCGACGCGCGGTCGGATTTACGATCGCAACGGGCAGATCATCGGGCAGAACTCACCGTCCTACCGTATCGTGATCGTGCGCGAGGATGCCGGTGATATCGACAAGGTCATCGCCAAACTGTCCGATCTGATCCCGCTGAACGAGGATGAGATTGAGAGGGCGCGCACCGAAATGCGCCGCTCGGCCCCGTTCCTGCCGGTCACTTTGGTCGATCAGGTGACGTGGGAGGATATCTCGAAGGTCGCCGTAAACGCCCCGGCCCTGCCCGGCGTCACGCCAGAGGTCGGCCAGACGCGGCAATACCCGCGCTATGAGGATTTCGCCCATATCGTCGGTTATGTCGGCCCGGTCAGCGACTATGACCTCAGCCAGATCGAAGACCCCGAACCGGTGCTGCGCATCCCCCGGTTCCAGATCGGCAAGGTCGGTCTGGAAGCCAAGCAAGAGATCGACCTGCGTGGCAGGGCCGGTTCAAAGCGGGTTGAGGTCAACGCCACCGGTCGCGTCATGCGCGAGCTGGACCGGCAGGAAGGCCAACCCGGCGCGGATCTGCAACTGTCCGTCGACGCAGATCTTCAGCAATATGCGCAGGCGCGGCTGGCCGGAGAAAGCGCCGCCGCTGTAGTCATTGATTGCGAAACCGGCGATCTGCGGGCGATGGCCTCGGCGCCGAGTTTCGACCCCAACCTGTTTGTGCGCGGTATTTCGGTCGCGGATTATCAGATCCTGACACAGGACAAGTATCGCCCGCTGGCCAACAAAACGGTTCAGGGCACATATCCGCCCGGATCAACCTTCAAGATGGTCACCGCACTGGCCGCGCTTGAGGCCGGTGTCGTTGGTCCCGGCAACACCGTCTATTGCCCCGGCCACCTCAAGGTCGGCAGCCGCCGTTTCCACTGCTGGAAACGCGGCGGTCACGGCATGGTGGACCTCAACACCTCGCTCAAGCGCAGCTGCGATGTTTATTACTATGACGTGGCGATCAAGGTCGGCATCGACAAAATATCCGAGATGGCGCGCACCCTCGGGCTGGGTATCAAGCACGACATCCCGATGTCTGCCGTGCGCGCTGGTCTGGCCCCCAATCAGGAATGGAAGCAACGCACCCATGGTGAGGACTGGCTGATCGGCGATACAGCCAACGCCTCGATCGGACAGGGTTTTATGCTGGCCTCACCGATGCAGCTGGCGGTGATGACAGCAAGGATCGCCACCGGGCGCGCCGTCACGCCCCGTCTGGTCCGCTCGATTGATGGTGTCGAGCAGCCGACCGGCGCAGGTGAGCCGCTTGCGATCAACCGCGCCAATCTGAACTACATTCGCGAGGCGATGTGGTCGGTCTCGAACGACCGGCGCGGCACGGCCTATCGCAGCCGGATTATCGCAGATGATTTCCGCATGGCAGGCAAGACCGGCACCAGTCAGGTGCGCAACATCACCAAGGCCGAGCGCGCCGCAGGTGTGATCCGCAACGAGGACCTGCCCTGGGAGCGCCGCGACCACGCGCTGTTCGTCAGCTTCGCGCCCTATGACAATCCGAAATACGCCATCGCCGTTGTGGTCGAACATGGCGGCGGCGGGTCAAAGGCGGCGGCTCCGGTCGCGCGCGATATCATGCTGCAGGCGCTCTATAACGGCACGCCCCCTCTTGAGGCCTATCCGACCGGGGATCGCGAGCGCATCAAGGAACAACAAAAACGGCTTGAGGGCGACCGCCGCCCCAAAGCGCGTCCTGACGCAAAGGACCGCGCATGAGCTATCTTGAATATGCCGTCAAATCCACACCATCGGGGTTTCGCAAATTCCTCTATATGAACTGGCCCCTAACGCTGCTGCTAATCAGCGTCGCAAGTGCCGGGTTCCTGATGTTGTTCTCGGTCGCGGGCGGATCGTGGACCCCTTGGGCCGAGCCGCAGATGGAACGGTTCGGGCTGGGCCTGACCGTGATGTTCATCATCGCGCTGGTGCCGATCTGGTTCTGGCGGAATATGTCGGTCGTGGCCTATCTGGGCTCAATCGGCCTACTGATCGTGGTCGAGCTGTTTGGCACCATCGGCATGGGCGCGCAACGCTGGATCGACCTTGGGTTCATGCGGCTGCAACCGTCCGAGGTGATGAAAGTGGCGCTGGTAATGGTGCTGGCGGCCTATTATGACTGGCTTCCGGCACATAAAACCTCGCGTCCACTTTGGGTGATCATCCCGGTCATCCTGATCCTGATCCCCACCTTCATGGTGTTGCGTCAGCCGGACCTCGGCACCTCAATCCTGCTGCTGGCCGCGGGCGGAGGGTTGATGTTTCTGGCCGGTGTCCATTGGGCCTATTTTGCCGCCGTGATCGCGGCGGGGGTTGGCCTGATTGCCACGGTGTTCAACAGTCGCGGGACGGAATGGCAGCTGCTCAAGGACTACCAGTTCCGGCGGATTGATACGTTTCTGGACCCCTCGACCGACCCGCTAGGCGCAGGCTATCACATCACGCAGTCCAAAATCGCGCTGGGATCAGGCGGTTGGAACGGGCGCGGGTTCATGCAAGGCACCCAGTCGCGTCTGAACTTCCTGCCAGAGAAGCACACCGATTTCATCTTCACCACCCTGGCCGAGGAATTCGGCTTTGTCGGCGGCATCACCTTGTTGATCCTTTATGGTCTGATCCTGATCTTCTGCATGGTCACGGCGCTGGCGACCAAGGACCGGTTCTCGTCCCTTGTGACGCTGGGCATTGCGCTGAACTTCTTCCTGTTCTTTGCGGTCAATATGTCGATGGTCATGGGGCTGGCCCCGGTCGTGGGTGTACCGCTGCCGATGGTCAGCTATGGCGGCTCGGCCATGCTGGTGCTGATGGCCGCCTTCGGTATCGTGCAAAGCGCCCATATCCACCGCCCTCGCTGAAAGGTCCTCCATGCCCGTCAACGTCCTGTTTTCCGCCCGCCCCGGGTTGTGGCCGGAATATGAACCGCTGCTGCGCAAAGGGCTGGCCAAGGCCGGGTTGGACTTTCATCTGGCCACCGACATTTCGCCCGATCAGGTCGACTATGTGGTCTATGCCCCGAACGGAGGGTTGAGGGATTTCACGCCCTTCACGCGGCTGAAAGCCGTGCTCAGCCTTTGGGCCGGGGTCGAGAGCATTTCGGACAATGAGACCCTGACCGTCCCGCTGGCGCGCATGGTAGACAGCGGGTTGAAACAGGGCATGACGGAATGGGTGGTGGGCCATTTGCTGCGCTATCACCTTGGGATGGACCGCCATATCACTCAGCAAGATACGACGTGGGAGCCTGACGCCCCACCGTTAGCCCCGCAGCGCACGGTCTGCATTCTGGGTCTGGGCGAATTGGGCGAGGCTGCGGCACGGGCGCTGGCTGCGTTGAATTTCCATGTCATCGGTTGGAGCCGCACCACCAAGGACATCCCCGGAGTGATCTGCCTACACGGGGCCGAGGGCCTGCGGGACGCGCTGGCACAGGCGGAAATCCTTGTGCTGTTGCTGCCGGACACGGCCGCGACCACGAACATACTAAACGCTGATACGCTTGCCTTGCTGCCGAGAGGCGCCTGCATCATCAACCCGGGCCGGGGGCCTTTGATCGATGATGATGCCCTGCTGGCGGCCCTGAAGTCAGGACAGGTCGGCCACGCCACGCTGGACGTGTTCCGCACCGAACCCCTGCCGCCCGAGCATCCCTATTGGGCGCAGCCAAACGTGACAGTGACGCCGCATATCGCCTCGGAGACCCGGCCCGTAACCGCCGCTCAGGTCATCTGCGAGAACATTCGCCGAGGTGAAGCGGGCGAGCCCTTTCTCCACCTCGTCAATCGTGATCTGGGTTATTAGGCCGCGATCAATCCGCGGCCTTTCAGAAGGGCTTCGACACCGGGCAGACGCCCACGGAAGGCCAGATACAGGTCCTCGGCCTCGCGTGAACCGCCAGTGGACAGGATGTTATCCTCTAACGCCTTGGCGCGTTCTGGGTCAAAGGCACCGCCTGCTTCCTCGAACGCTGCGAACGCATCCGCGTCCATGACCTCGGACCACATATAGCTGTAGTAGCCCGAGCTATAGCCGTCGCCCGCAAACACATGGGCGAAATGCGGGGTGGCGTGGCGCATTCCGATGGCCGACGGCATTCCCAGATCGGCCAGAACTTCGGCCTGCTTGGCCATTGGATCAGCGGGTGCGGCCCCGTCATGGAAAGCCAGATCGACCAGAGCCGAGGCGACATATTCCACCGTCTGGAACCCCTGATCGAAATTGGCGGCCTGCAGCACCTTGTCCAACATCTCCTGCGGCATCGGCGCGCCGGTTTCGGCATGGGTTGCGAATTCGGCCAGAACTTCGGGCACTTCCAGCCAGTGTTCGTAAAGCTGGCTGGGCAGTTCCACAAAATCCCGTGCCACCGAGGTGCCCGAGATACTCTCATAGGTCACGTTGGACAGCATCTGATGCAGCGCATGGCCGAACTCGTGAAACAGGGTGCGGGCGTCGTCATAAGACAGCAGCGCCGGATCGCCCTTGGCAAAGTTGCAGACATTGATCACCACCGGGGCTTGCGCCTTTGGGAACTTCGCCTGCCCGCGCATCGCGCTGCACCAGGCACCTGAGCGTTTTGAGCCGCGCGCGAAGTAATCGCCAATGAACACCGCGATATGCTGCCCGTCGCGTGTCACCTCCCACGCGCGACAATCGGGGTGATAGAGCGGCACGTCCAGCGGTGCGAACTCCAGACCGAACAGGCGGTTGGCGCAGGCAAAAGACGCCTCGATCATCCGGTCCAGTTGCAGGTATGGCTTCAGCGCGGCTTCATCGAGATCATGTTCGGCCTTGCGCCGTTTCTCGGCATAGTAGCGCCAGTCACACGCTTCCAGCGGGCCGTTGACGCCATCCTCTTGCATCATCGCGGTCAGCACCTCGGCATCTGCGTTAGCGCGGGTTTTGGCGGGCTCCCACACGTCCATCAACAGATCACGCACGCGGTCCGGTGTGCGGGCCATCTCGGTCTCAAGCTTGTAGTCGGCGAAACTGTCATACCCCAACAGCTTGGCACGTTCCTCGCGCAGGCGCAGGATTTCAGCCGCAATCTCTCGGTTGTCGGTCTCACCGCCATTTGCCCCCCGCGCGGTCCACGCGCGATAAGCCTTTTCGCGCAGGTCCCGATGGGGCGAGAATTGCAGAAACGGCACGATGATTGACCGCGACAGGGTCACGACGGGGCCATCCGCCCCCTTCTCCTGCCCCGCGGCACGGGCGGCATCCACAGCAAAATCCGGCAGGCCCTGCAGGTCATCCTCGGTCAGGTCCATGAACCAATCCCGCTCATCGGCCAGAAGGTTCTGGGTAAAGGAGGTCCCCAACGAGGCCAGCCGCGCCTTGATCTCTTGCATCCGCGCGTCGGCCTCACCTTCCAGCGCAGCACCTGCGCGGACGAACCCGCGATGCGACAGCATCAACACCCGCGCCTGCTCGTCCGACAGGCCCAACTCGTCGCGGCGCGCCCACAGATCGGCCACCCGTTGAAACAGCGCCTTGTTCGATGAAATACCCGAGAAATGCGCTGCCAGTTTCGGAGAGAACTCCCGCTGCAATTCTTCGCGTTTGGGATTGCTGTCCGCGCCTGCAACCGTGAAGAAGACCGACAGAACCTTGTCCAACTGCTCACCTGCAGCTTCCAGCGCCTCGATGGTGTTGGCAAAGCTGGGGGCCTCGGGGTTCGCCGCGATTGCGTCGATCTGTGCGTTATGCGCCTGCAGCGCCTGTTCCAGTGCAGGGGCGAAATCACCGTCTGAAATCTCTGCAAACGGGGCGAGTTCGAAGGGCGTGGTCCAGTCGGACAGGATCGGGTTGGTCATGCGGGTCTCCTTTGGTCTTTACCTAGGAAACCCACCCGCGAGGGTCCAGTGCGAGCGGTGAAATTACCCGCCTGCACCGCAGATCGGGCAATCGGCGCGCTGCGACAACGTGATTTTGCGGCTTTCGCCATACAGCGCGTCATAGATCAGCATCTCGCCGCGCAGGGCCTGCCCCGCACCCGTGATCACCTTGATCGCCTCAACCGCCATCATCGAACCAACAACTCCGGGCAGAGGGCCAATCACGCCCGCCTCGGCGCAGGACGGGGCCAGACCGGGGGCCGGGGCCTCGGGGAAGATGCACTGATAGCAGGGCGCGCCGCTGGCGGGATCAAAAACGCTCAGCTGCCCTTCCCATTGCGACAGCGCGCCCGAGATAAGCGGTTTGCCCAGCGCGACGGCGGTCCGGTTGGCCAGATAACGGGTGTCGAAATTGTCGGTGCCGTCGAGGACCAGATCGAAATCGGCAAACAGGTCTGCCGCGATTTCTTCGGTCAGCCGTCGGTGATAGGGCAGGACAACCACGTTGG
This sequence comes from Ruegeria sp. AD2(2025), assembly GCF_056542385.1. Classification (NCBI taxonomy): domain Bacteria; kingdom Pseudomonadati; phylum Pseudomonadota; class Alphaproteobacteria; order Rhodobacterales; family Roseobacteraceae; genus Ruegeria; species Ruegeria sp. AD2(2025). Next base: position 288,072 of record NZ_JBQFZS010000005.1, on the reverse strand, counting down.
GATTCTGCGCTTCCATCGCCTGCTGGGCCGAGAACACTTTGGGCATCCCGATATCCGCGTCGCGGTGAATGACCTGCCGCTGCAGGTTGGCGTTCTCGACCTCGTCATCGTCGATCACGCCGATCGTGCCCACGCCCGCCGCAGCCAGATATTGCAACGCCGGAGCCCCCAGACCGCCCGCGCCGATCACCAGCACCCGCGCCTGTTTCATCTTCTTCTGCCCAGGCCCGCCCAGTTCGCGCAGGACGATGTGGCGGGCATAGCGTTCCAGCTCGGTCTCGGTGAACTGATCTGAGGGCATTTTGGGCTCCTTGGCCTCGGCTGTTTCGGCTCGATTTCGCAGCGCTTTCACGCCCCGACCATAAAGCAGAACCAGCACCGCAGAGCCAGCAAGGATCAACCACATCGCTGCAGAGCCGCCAGTTGCCTGACGCAAGGGATTGCCTTCGGGCAAAACCAGTTGCGCAACGATCACCCCGGCCAGCAGCGTGCCAATGGAGACCATTCGCGCAGTACGTGACACGCCGGCCATCCAGCCCACGCCCCACAGCCCGGCGGCAAGGATCAGAACCAGCAGCATCAGCCGCGCCCGGTCGAACCAAAGCCACCCTCGCCCCGGTCTGTCTCGGACAGGGCATCGGTGGCCTCGAAGGTCGCCTGCACCACGGGGGCGACGACAAGCTGGGCGATGCGCTCTCCGTGGGTGATTTCGAACGGATCCTGCCCAGCATTCAGCACGATCACCCCAAGCGGGCCGCGATAATCGCTGTCGATGGTGCCGGGTGTGTTCGGCAGGGTGATACCATGCTTCAATGCCAGACCCGAGCGTGGACGCACCTGTACCTCAAACCCTTGCGGGATTTCGATCCGCAGGCCCGTGGGGACCAACGCGCGCTGTCCGGGGTCAAGCATGATCGAAGCCTTGCCCGGCAGGTTGGCCCGCACATCGGCCCCGGCAGCCCCCGCCGTTTCGTAGGACGGCAACGGGATCGAAGGATCAGACCCATCCTCACGGATCACACAAATTGCAACCATCCCGATACCTCTCGTTCTTTGCGGAAATTACCCTGCCAAAGCTGCAGCAATCTTCTGCGCCAGTCGTTCAGCCACGGCGTCTTTGCCCATGCGCGGCCACTCCTCGGCCCCTTCGTCCGAGATCAGGATCACCGCATTCTCGGACCCGCCCATGATACCCGTTGCCGGGCTCACATCATTGGCCACGATCCAGTCACACCCCTTGCGCGCGCGTTTGGCGGTGGCGTGTTCGATGACACTGTCCGTTTCCGCCGCGAAACCCACCACCAACGCGGGGCGGCCCGTCTGCATCCCGGCGACGCGTTTGAGGATATCCGGGTTCTCGGCAAATTCCAGCGCCGGTAACCCGTCGCGGCTTTTCTTCAGCTTCTTGTCCGAGGCCGTGGCCACGCGCCAATCGGCCACCGCTGCGGCAAAGACACCCGCATCGACAGGCAACGCAGCCTCGACCGCATCGGACATTTCTTGCGCCGTTTCGACCGCGACAACCTGCACGCCTTCGGGCGGCGCAACATCGGCTGGGCCAGTGACAAAAACCACCTCGGCGCCCAGCGCCGCCAGCGCCCGCGCCACCGCTGTGCCCTGCGCGCCCGAGGACCGGTTGGCGATATAGCGCACCGGGTCAATCGGTTCATGGGTCGGGCCAGATGTCACCAGCACACGCTTGCCCTTCAAGGGGCCGTCGCCAAGCTGCGCCTCGATGGCTGCAACAATCTCAAGCGGTTCCGACATGCGGCCCGGGCCGTATTCACCGCATGCCATGTCGCCCTCATTCGGGCCGACAAACCGAACGCCATCGGCCTGCATCTGCGCCAGATTGCGCCGCGTCGCCGGGTGATCCCACATCCGCACATTCATCGCGGGCGCACATAGAACCGGCGTATCGGTCGCCATCAGCAGGGTCGAGGCCAGATCATTGGCCAGCCCCCCCGCCATCTTGCCCATCAGATCAGCCGTCGCCGGAGCCACCACGATCAGATCGGCCGAGCGCGACAGCTGGATATGCCCCATCTCGGCCTCATCCGTCAGGTCAAACAGATCGCGATAGACCTTTTCTCCGGCCAGCGCCGACACGGATAGGGGCGTCACGAATTCTTCAGCCGCGCGGGTCAAGACCGGCGTGACGGATGCCCCACGCTCGCGCAGACGCCGGATCAGATCCAGTGCCTTATAAGCAGCGACTCCGCCACCGATAATCAGCAGAATGCGTTTGGATGCCAGCATCTCTAGCCCTTCCCGTCCCGGTCGACCCCGACATTAGGCAAGGCGGTCGGGCAGTTCCAGCAGTTAATTCTGAGTCTCGAAGGCCTTGCAGGGGTCTTCACGCTCGGCCATCGGGCTGTCGATCACCGCGTCAAACTCACCATTGATAAAACCATCTTCGGACTGCCCCAGCACAAAGACCTTCAACCCCGGGCGCAAGCGCGACAGAAACGTGGGAATGCCGCGGTCCTTGCGGGCATGGCCGTTGCCGGTAATCACCGCGATCGGACCGCCGGTTTCATCCGCAGCGCGCAGGATCGCGCGGGTCAGGACCGCATCGCGCAAACGCTGGATCGCCACCATCTGCGGCAAAGCCTCGGCAGGCAGCGCGTCGCAATGGGCCGCAAGTTGATCGGCCTCGCGCGCGGCCTGATCCTCAGGCGACAGTGGTACGGTCAGCCCATAGCGCGCCGCATCCGCGCCCAGTGCGGTGGCGGCTCCGCGCTCCATCGCGGCACGCGCAGCTGTGCGGGGCACCATCGCCCCGTAGACCGGCACATTTGCAGCCTGAAAGACAGGATAATACATGCTGAGAGGCGGCCAGCCCGATTCAGCCCAGCGCAGAATTCTGGACAGCTCCTCCGGGTTAGACACCGCTTTTTGCGCCAGTCTTTGCGCGCCTTCCTCGGTCACCATCTCCCACACGACAGCCGAAGGGGCGATGGCCGCGATTGCTTCGGCCTGCACAAGGTGATGCTGCGGATTGTCGTGAACCTCACCCAGGATGACTACATCGGCCGCCTGCATGTCGGCCAAAACATCCTCGGGAATCATATCAGCCGCACGGCCTCTGTCAGGCACGGTGGCAAGCAACAGAATGGCCGCAAGAATCGCAAAAGGTTTCATGCGAAGAAGTGTTGCACCTCGCGCGATTGCGCTTCAAGGTTCTTGCGCATTTTCACGAAGGCTGCCGCCTCAAGCTGGCGCACGCGCTCTTTCGACAGGCCCAATTCTTTTCCGAGGCTTTCCAGCGTCCGCACCGGGTCGCGCAGCTTGCGTTCGCGCACGATAAAGCGCTCGCGCTCATTCAGGGCCTGCATCGCGGTGACCAGCCATTCGCGCAACTGCCGCGTGTCATGGCTGTGCTCGACTGCCTCGGCGGCCTGTTCACGATCATCCTCCAGCGCGTCAATCCACTCGCGCCCATCCTCGTCCGCCGACTGCACAGCGTTCAGTGAGAAATCAGACCCGGCAAGCCGCCCTTCCATCATTTCGACATCGCGCAGGGGAACTCCGATCTCGGTGGCGATCATCTGATGCAGCTGATGCCGATCCAGCTCGACCCCTTCGGTCGCGGCTTCACGCTCCAGTCGCGCCTGTACCCGGCGCATGTTAAAAAACAGCGATTTCTGGGACGAGGTCGACCCGGTGCGCACCATCGACCAGTTGCGCATGACATAATCCTGAATGCTGGCCTTGATCCACCAGACGGCATAGGTCGAAAAGCGTACGCCCCGATCCGGATCGAACTTGTCGGCGGCTTTCATCAGGCCCAGACCGGCCTCTTGAATCAGATCGTTCATCGGCGCGCCATAGCGCTTGAACTTGGCCGCCATCGAAATCGCCAGCCGCATATAAGCGGTGATCAGACGGTGCAGGGCCTGTTCGTCCCGGTCATCGCGCCAGGCATAGGCCAGCCGCAATTCTGTCTCGGCATCCAGCAGTTCCGCCTTCATCGCCTGTCGGGACATCGAGAAATCGTTTGCGTTGTCCAGTGCCATGAAACTCTCCCTTTGCCACAGGCGATTGGCCGGGCTTGTCACGCCGACCTGAGGTCGATACGCAGATCAAAACCGGGTGGATCACCAGAAAGGTAATAAAAGTGCATCCCGATTTAACCTTCGTGTTGGGCGGCGCAGCCTCGGGCAAGTCGCTGTTTGCAGAGCAACTTGCTGTTTCCACAGGGAAAAGCCAGATATATCTGGCCACATCACAAGTGTTTGATGATGAGATGCGCCTGAAAATCAGGCAACATATTGCACAAAGAGGCAGCACTTGGACCACGATCGAGGCGCCTTTCGACCTGTCGCCCGCGCTTGCAAAGCTGACGCCGGATCACGTGTGCCTGATCGATTGTGCGACCATGTGGCTGACCAATCATCTGCTGGCCGAGAATGATCTGCAGCAGGTTCAGGCCGGTTTGCTCGGCGCTTTGCAGACCTGCGCGGCCCAGATCGTGATTGTCTCGAACGAGGTCGGCCAAGGGATCGTGCCCGACAACGCCCTGTCGCGCCGCTTTCGTGAAGCGCAGGGGCGGCTGAACATTGCGCTGGCCGCGCAGGCCGACCGTGTGGTGCAGGTGACTGCCGGGTTGCCCTTGGTGCTGAAAGGCGCGCCGCTTTGACCCGCCTGCATCTGGTGCGGCACGGGCCAACCCATGCCAAAACCATGGTCGGCTGGTCCGACCTGCCTGCCGACCTGAGCGACACCGCTGCGCTTGGCCGCCTGTCCGCGCATCTGCCGGCACAGGCCATCGTGATCTCATCCGATCTGTCCCGCGCCGCCGACACAGCCAGCGCCATTCAAGGCGCGCGCACACGACTGCCCCACCGCGAAGACCTGCGCGAGATCAACTTCGGCAGCTGGGAGCTGCGTGGCTTCAGAGAGATCGAGGCCGAAGACCCCGAGCTGTGCTTTGCCTATTGGGACAATCCGGGCGAGGTCCGTCCCCCCAAAGGCGAAAGCTGGAATGAGGTCCGGGCACGGGTTGATGCCGCCATCGATAATCTGATCGCGGCCCATACCGGCCACGATCTGATCATCGTGGCCCATTTCGGCGTGATCCTGACGCAAGTGCAGCGCGCCCTGAATGTCGACGCGCAAGTGGCGTTTGGTCACCGGATCGACAACCTTTCGGTCACCGAGGTCACCCATCACGGCGATCGCTGGTCCGTAGGTCGGATCAATCACCGACCGTGATGGGGTCGCACACAAATCTCTGATTTACCAAGGCTGCATCATCCGACATCGTTCGCGGATGACCTATGACCTTTTCATCGGCGACCGCCTGTTCTCCAGCTGGTCCATGCGCGGATGGCTCATGCTCGAGAAGTTCGGCCTGCCCTACCGCACCCATATGATCGGCCTCTATTCCGGCACGATGGCGGCGGATATGGAACCGCTGGCCCCTGCCCGCCTTGTCCCCGCGCTGCGGCTGCCAGAGGGAACCGTGGTTGGCGAAAGCCTCGCAATGGCGGAAACACTCGCCGAGCGCCACCCCGAAGCCGGGCTGTGGCCCACAGACCCCGCCGCCCGCGCCACCGCCCGCTGGCTGTGCACCGAAATGGTTGCGGGATTCTCAGCCCTAAGGAGCGAATGCCCGATGCAGCTGCGTCAGTGCTGGCAAGGATTTCAGCCCTCACCCGAAACCCTGTCCGACCTGCAGCGGATCGAGACCCTGTGGGCACATGCCCGGACCCTCTCAGGCGCCGAAACCGGACCGTTGTTCGGGACCTATTCGCTGGCGGATGTGTTCTATACCCCGGTCGCCGCGCGGATCATCGGTTATGGCCTGCCGGTGACCGAGGCCAACCGCGCCTATTGCCTTGAGCTGCTGTCCGACCTGTCGGTCCGGCAATGGCGCGCGATGGGTCTGACCGTTTCGTATGATCCGTTTCCCTATCAGCAGAATGGGCCCGTGCAGGACTGGCCGGTTGGGGGAACCGCTCGGGCCAAGACCGTCGCTTCGGGCCCCTCGGCCAACTCAACCTGCCCTTATTCCGGCAAACCCGTCGCCGACTACCTCGAACTCGACGACCAAATCTGGGGCTTCTGCAACCCGTTCTGCCGCGACAAAACCGTGGCCGACCCGGGGGCATGGCCAAAATTCACCGCCATGGTGGCAGACGTTAACCATTCCTAAACCGCAACCATGGCAGCAACGTCCTGTTAACCACGAAACAGGATTGCCATGGTCGCCCGCGCCCATACCGTAGCCTTTCAAGGCGTAGACGCCCGCCCGGTCGAGGTGCAATGCGCCGTCTCACCGGGCCTTCCGGCGTTCTCGATCGTCGGCCTGCCCGACAAAGCCGTGTCCGAGGCGCGCGACCGGGTGCGCAGCGCGCTCAGTTCGATGGCCATCGCGCTGCCGTCAAAGCGCATCACCATCAACCTGTCCCCTGCCGACCTGCCGAAAGAGGGCAGCCATTTCGACCTGCCCATCGCCGTCGCCCTGCTATCCGCGCTGGACATCATCCCAACCGACGCCGCCGAAGGGGCCGTGGCGTTGGGAGAGCTATCGCTGGACGGATCGCTGGTGCCGGTCGTCGGAGCCTTGCCCGCTGCCATGACCGCCGCCGCGGAAGATCGTGCGCTGCTCTGCCCCGCAGCATCCAGCGCCGAGGCCGCATGGGTCGATGCAACGCAGGTGATCGGCGCGGGCTCGCTGGGGGATGTGGTCAGGCATTTCACCGGCCAATCCGCCCTGCCCGCCGCAACACCGGGCGAAGTCAGCCTGTTAGCCTCTGCGCGCGACCTGCGCGACGTCAAAGGACAGGAACGCGCCAAACGCGCGCTGGAAATCGCCGCCGCTGGCCGTCATCACCTGATCATGATCGGCACACCCGGTTCTGGCAAATCCATGTTGGCGGCCCGGCTCCCCGGCATCCTTCCGCCACTGACACCGGTCGAGGCCTTGGAGACCTCGATGATCCAGTCCCTCTGCGGTTTGCTGGACGAAGGCGGCATCAGCCGCGCCCGCCCCTTCCGCGAACCGCACCACACCGCGTCGATGGCCGCCATCGTCGGTGGCGGCAAAGGCGCGAAGCCCGGAGAGATTTCGCTGGCCCATAACGGCGTTCTGTTCATGGACGAATTCCCCGAATTCCCGCGCACCGTGTTGGAAACCCTGCGCCAGCCCATCGAGACCGGAGAGGTCATGGTCGCCCGCGCCAACGCCCACGTCAAATACCCCTGCCGGTTCATGCTGGTTGCGGCGGCCAATCCGTGCAAATGCGGGTATCTAACCGACCCTGCGCGCGCCTGTTCCCGCGCGCCGGTCTGCGGCGAGGATTATCTCGGTCGTATCTCCGGCCCGCTGATGGATCGGTTCGACCTGCGAATCGAAGTGCCGCCGGTCAGCTTCACCGATCTCGACTTGCCACCCTCGGGCGACAGCTCGGCCACCGTCGCTGCGCGGGTCGAGGCCGCGCGGGCCCTGCAGGCCGACCGGTTCCGCGACATGCCGGACACGCGGCAAAACGCCGATCTTGAAGGAAAGTATCTGGAAGAGTGCGCAGCCCCGGACGCCGAAGGCAAAGACCTGCTTTTGAAGGCCGCAGAACGGTTCGGCCTGTCGGCCCGCGCCTTTCACCGCATCCTGCGGGTCGCCCGAACCATCGCCGATCTGGAAGGCGCGCCAGACATCCGCCGCCCCCATGTCGCAGAGGCGCTGAGCTTTCGCATCAGCGCCAAGGTCGGCGGTTAAAGCTTTGCCTCGATCGCCTGCCAGATTTTTTCGGCGATGTTCTCGCCATTGAACCGCTCCAACTCCTGAATTCCGGTGGGCGAGGTCACGTTGATCTCGGTCAGGTAGTCGCCGATGACGTCGATACCGACGAATATCTGGCCCTTCTCTTTCAGCAATGGCCCGATGGCGGCACAAATCTCCATGTCGCGGTCGGTCAGGCCAATCTTCTCAGGCCGCCCGCCCACATGCATGTTCGAGCGCGTCTCACCCTCGGCTGGAACCCGGTTGATGGCACCCACGGCCTCGCCATCGACCAGAATCACCCGTTTGTCACCGTTGCGGACATCGGGCAGGAATTTCTGGACGATCAGCGGCTCGCGCGAAAACCCGGTGAACAGCTCGTGCAGGGAGGTCAGATTGCGATCATCCGGCCCCAGCCGGAACACGCCGGCGCCGCCGTTGCCATAGAGCGGCTTGAGGATGATATCCCCGTGCTTCTCCTTGAACGCCTTGATGGTCTGCAAATCGCGCGCAATCGTTGTGGGTGGGGTCAGATCAGGAAAGTCCAAAACCAGCAGTTTCTCGGGATAGTTCCTGACCCAGAACGGGTCGTTCACCACCAGCGCCTGACCTTTCAGGCGATCCAGCAGATGGGTCGAGGTGATGTAGTGCATGTCAAACGGCGGATCCTGCCGCAGCCAGACCACATCGAAATCGGCCAGATCAACCTCACGCTCGGGGCCAAGCACCGCTGGGTCGCCCGGCACCCGTTGCACCGTCATATCGTGACCGCGTGCGGTAATCCGCCCCTCTTGATAGGCCAACTGGTCCGGCCCGTAGAAAAACAGCTCATGCCCACGGGCCTGTGCTTCTTCGGCCAGACGGAATGAGCTGTCGGCATTGATATCCACGGCCCCGATCGGGTCCATCTGAAAGGCGATCTTCATGGCGTATCCCTCAGTTCTACGCCCGATACATGGCCCACAGACCTGACGGGTTCAATGGCGATCAGCCGTGACCAAAGGCGTTTTCGATAATTTCAACCGCACCAGAACCATCGACCAGCGCCGCGTCAAAGCGCACATTGGTCAACTGACCGCCCGGTTCATGTTCAAGAAACTGGGCTGCTGACGCATAAATCCGGTCGAGCTGCCGGGGGCTGATCCGCGCTGCTGCGGTCGCGAAGCTTCTGCTTTTCTTGACTTCGACGAAGACGAGGCCCTCTGCATTCCGCACGATCAGGTCAATCTCTCCACCTGCGCCGCGCCAGCGGCGATGGGCAATCGAAAACCCGCGCCGTTCATAGTCGGTGGCAACACGCAGTTCAGCCGCCTGCCCCGCATGATAAGAAACCGAGCCACGAACCGATCGCCGCATGATGTCATCCCTTTCCCAGCTTCAGGGCCTTTTGATAGATCGGCCTGCGCGGCAGGTTGAACATCTCTGACACCAGATCTGCCGCGTCGCGCACCGAATGGCTTTCCAAGGCCCGTTTCAAAGCCTCTTCTACGTCAGACTCGTTAACAGTTTGCGAATGCGCGCGATCCACCAGCAGGACGATTTCGCCCTTCACCGTTGCGCCCTTATATTCTGCCGCCAGATCGCCGAGCGTTCCGCGCCGGACTTCTTCGAATTTCTTTGTCAGTTCACGGCACATCGCCGCTTGCCTCTCAGCGCCCAGAACATGTGCCAAATCCGAAAGGCTTGCGGCCAGCCGCTTGGGGGATTCGTAGAACACCAGCGTTCCGGGAATGTCGCGCAGCGCCTCGATACGCGAACGCCGGGCGCCGGAGGCGTTGGGCAGAAAGCCTGCAAAAAAGAACGCATCCGTGGGCAACCCCGCCAATGTCAGCGCTGCCAGCGCCGCCGAGGGACCCGGGGCGCAGGTGACGGCAAAGCCTGCCTCAGCCGCCTGCCGACCCAGATCATAACCCGGATCGGCGATCAGGGGCATCCCAGCTTCAGAGGCGTAGGCAACCGACTGTCCCGCCTCAAGCGCCTGCAGAAGCTTGCCGCGCGCGCCTGCACCGCTGTGGTCGTGATAGGCAAGGATGCGGCGACCCTCCAGCGGCACGCCGTGGATTTCCATCAACCGGCGCAAACTGCGGGTATCTTCGGCGGCTATCATGTCCGCCGAGGCCAGCACATCCAGTGCCCTGAGCGTAATGTCGCGCGCGGTCCCGATTGGAGTGGCAACAAAATACAGGCCCGAAGCCAATCTGATCTTTTGGAAATTCAAAGCTGGACCCTCAGAGCGTGACGTTTATTATCGCGGATCGTTAGACCAAGGTGCCCTCAGACGCCGGATCAGGGAGTTTTCATTTAGATGTTTACCGTTTGCAAGCCCACCCGCAAACTGGCGAAATCCGCCATTGCTCTGGCCACGGCCGCATTTCTGGCCGCCTGTGAAGTGGGTGGCATCGGCGGAGGCCCCTCGATCGACACCTCTGATCCTGTTCCCGTCGCCCTTCTGGTGCCGCGCGGATCGCCGCAATCGGGGGATGCAGCCCTTGCGCAAAGCCTTGAGAACGCGGCTCGTCTGGCCATGGCGGACCTGCAGAACGTCAAGATCGATCTGAGGGTTTATGATACCGCAGGTAATGCAGGCACCGCATCGACGGTAGCGCAGCAAGCCGTTGCGGATGGGGCCAAGATCATCATCGGGCCGGTCTATGCGCAGGCGGCGAATGCGGCGGGTCTTGCAGTTCTGAACAATAACGTCAACGTGCTGTCCTTCTCGAACAACACCAGCATCGCGGGCGGGAATGTCTTTGTGCTGGGCCCGACCTTCCAGAACACCGCCAACCGGCTGGTGAATTTTGCAGGCCGTCAGGGCAAGAGTGGCACCGTGATCGTGCACAGCAATGACTCGGCGGGGCAATTGGGTCAGGCGGCAATTGCCACGGCGCTCAGCAGTAGCCGTGTCAATGATGCGGGCACGGTGGCCTATGACCGGTCGCAGCAAGGGGTGATCAACTCGGTTCCGACCATCAAGGCCACGGTGGATTCGACCGGAGCGGATTCGATTTTCCTGACCGCGACAACTGCAGGTGCATTGCCGCTCTACAGCCAATTGCTGCCCGAGGCCGGAGTGTCTCCGGCGACGGTGCAATATATCGGCCTGACACGCTGGGACATCCCGGCACAGACGCTGGAACTGCCGGGTGTGCAAGGCGGATGGTTCGCGCTGCCGGACCCGGCCAAGGCGCAGGCTTACCGTCAACGCTATAACAACACCTATGGCGAGGCTCCGCATCCGATCAGCGGGCTGGCTTATGATGGCATCGCAGCGATTGGGGCCTTGGTCAGCCAGGGTAAGTCGAACGCGCTGACAGGCGCGGCGCTGACCCAGAATGCAGGGTTTCAGGGCGTCGGCGGCATCTTCCGCCTGCGTCCCAACGGTACAAACGAACGCGGTCTGGCGGTTGCCACGATCCAGAACAAACAGGTGGTTGTGATTGACCCTGCCCCACAAAGCTTCTCTGGCGCCGGATTCTGAGCCACCGGCGCAGGCAGGCATGCCTGACAGCAAACTGATCTGCCCCGCCGACCGGATTTTTGACAATGCCGAGGTTGATGCCAACCTGTCCGCCGCCGTCGAACGCGGCGCGGATAACGCTGCCCTGCGCGCAGAAACCGTCCGCATCCTGCGCGAGGCCCAGAAGACCGGACGCGCAGCCATTGCCGAGGCCTTTGTGCAGGCCCCGTTCGATGCGCGTCCGCTGACGCGATCCTACACCTATCTGACCGACCAACTGGTCTGCACCGCGATGCGCGTTGCCAGCAAGCATCTGCACCCTCTGGCGACGCCAACGCAGGGGGAAAAGATCGCCGTTCTGGCCGTCGGCGGTTATGGGCGCGGCGAAATGGCCCCGTCCTCGGACGTGGATCTGCTGTTCCTGACGCCCTACAAGATCACCGCCTGGGCCGAGAGCGTGATCGAATCCATGCTGTATATCCTGTGGGACCTGCGGCTGAAGGTCGGTCATTCCTCGCGCACCATCAGGGACTGTCTGCGGCTGGGGGGCGAGGATTTTACCATTCGCACCGCCATGCTGGAACAGCGCTATCTGGCCGGAGATCTCGCACTTGCGCAGGACCTTGAGACACAACTGAAGACCGACCTGTTCAAAGGCACCGAACGCGAGTTTATCGAAGCCAAGCTGAAAGAACGCGACGAACGCCACCTCAAACAAGGCGAGCGGTACATGGTCGAGCCCAATGTGAAAGAGGGCAAGGGCGGCCTGCGCGATCTACAATCGCTCTATTGGATCGCCAAGTATATCTATGGAGTTCAGGATGTGGCCGAGCTGGTGCCGCTGGGCCTGTTCACGCCCGAGGAATTTCAGGGCTTCGTTCAGGCCGAAGAGTTTCTGTGGGCAGTCCGCTCTCATCTGCATCTGGTCACGGGCCGCGCCACCGAACAGCTGACATTTGACCTGCAGGTCGAAGTGGCCGAACGCATGGGCTATGAAGACCGCGCCGGACGACGCGCGGTCGAGGTGTTCATGCAGCGCTATTTCCGCGAGGCGACCCGGGTGGGTGAGCTGACTCGCATCTTCCTGACCAAGCTGGAAGCGTCCCACATGAAAAGCGCGCCGCTGCTGGAGCGCATTTTCCGCCGCCGCCCTCGGGTCAAGGCCGGATACCGGGTGGTACATGGCCGGCTGGACGTGGCCGACCCCGACACCTTCCTGACCGACAAGCTGAACCTGCTGCGGCTGTTTGAGGAAGGCCTGCGCACCGGGATGCTGATCCACCCCGACGCCATGCGTCTGGTCGCGGCGAACCTGAGCCTCATCGATGATGACATGCGCAACAACAAGGAAGCGCGGCGCATCTTCCTGGATCTGATGCTGAAACACGGCAACCCAGAACGCGCCCTGCGACGGATGAATGAACTGGGCGTTCTGTCAGCCTTCCTGCCCGAGTTCGAGCACATCGTGGCGATGATGCAGTTCAATATGTATCACAGCTATACGGTGGACGAGCATACGATCCAATGCATCGTCAACCTCGCCCAGATCGAGCGGGGGGAACTGATCGAGTCGCTGCCGCTGGCCTCGTCCATCCTGAAGGAAGGGGTCAACCGCAAGGTGCTGTATGTGGCGCTGCTGCTGCACGACATCGCGAAGGGACGGCCCGAAGATCACTCGATCCTCGGCGCGCAGATCGCACGCAAGGTGGCCCCGCGTCTGGGGCTGAATAAATCGGATTCCGAAACGGTGGAATGGCTGGTGCGCTATCACCTGCTGATGTCGGATATGGCGCAGAAACGCGATATCTCCGACCCGCGCACCATCCGGGATTTCGCCAAGGCGGTCGAGACGGTCAAACGGCTGGACCTGCTGACCGTTGTGACGGTCTGCGATATTCGCGGCGTCGGGCCGAACACGTGGAACAACTGGAAAGCCACGCTGCTGCGCGCGCTACATGCCGAAACCAAGCGCGCGCTTGAGACCGGGATGGAAGACCTCAACCGCGCCAACCGCGGGGCGGGCGCGAAAAAGCTGCTGCGGGCTGAGTTGGCAGGCTGGTCCAAGGGGGACCTAAAAACCGAGACCGGGCGGCATTACGATCCCTATTGGCAGGGCCTCAACCTGTCGACCCATGTCGAGTTCGCCGAGATGTTGAAGGCACTGGAGGACAGTGGCGATCCCGGTGAGATGGAAATCCGCCTGCATCCCGACGAAGACCGCGACGCGACGCGCGCCTGTTTCGCCATGGGTGACCACCCGGGTATCTTTGCCCGCATCGCAGGGGCTCTGGCGCTGGTCGGTGCCAATGTGGTCGACGCGCGCAGCTATACCACCAAGGATGGTTACGTAACGGATGCCTTCTGGATTCAGGACGCCGAAGGCCACCCGTTCGAGGCCTCGCGTCTGCCGCGACTAACACAGATGATCCACAAGACGATGAAGGGCGAAGTTGTGGCACGCGACGCCCTCAAATCGCGCGACAAGATCAAGAAACGCGAACGCGCCTTTAACGTCCCGACCCATATCACCTTCGACAATGACGGGTCCGAGATTTACACGATCATCGAGGTCGACACCCGCGACCGTCCCGGCTTGCTCTATGACCTCGCCCGCACGCTGGCTGCAGCCAATGTGTATATCGCCAACGCCGTCATCGCGACCTATGGCGAGCAGGTGGTCGATACCTTCTACGTCAAGGATATGTTCGGCCTGAAATACCACTCGGACAGCAAGCAGCGGGGGCTTGAGGCCAAGTTGCGCACCGCGATCACCGAGGGCGCCGAGCGCGCCGCCTCATGAAGCAGATCCGCCTGTTCTCGGGGTTTTTCACGGTCGGATTCTGGACCCTTGCCAGCCGCATCCTTGGCTTTCTGCGGGAAATCTTGCTGACCGCCCATATCGGGCCTGGCCCGGTGATGGACGCCTTTGTAGCCGCCTTCCGCATGCCCAATATGTTCCGTCGTTTCTTTGCCGAGGGTGCCTTCAACGCAGCCTTCGTGCCGATGTTTTCCAAGCGGCTGGAGGGCGACGAGAACGCCCAAGGCTTCGCACAAGACGCCTTCAACCTGCTGGCCGTGGCGGTATTGGCCCTTGTCGGTCTGGCCATGGTCTTCATGCCCGCGCTGGTCTGGATCACCGCCGAGGGGTTCTATGGCGATGAACGCTTCGATCTGGCCGTGGACTATGGCTATGTCGTCTTTCCCTACATCCTGTTCATGTCGCTGGCGGCACTGTTTTCCGGCGTGTTGAACGCCACGGGCCGCTTCGCCGCCGCCGCCGCCGCGCCGGTTCTGCTGAACATCTTCGCCTGCTCCGCCCTGATCTTCGGGGCGCTTTCAGGTGGTGAGGTGATCCGCTGGCTGATCGCCGTCATCCCTGCCGCGGGCATCGCGCAGTTGGCCCTTGTCTGGATCGCAACCGAGCGCGCAGGTATCCGCATCCGCCCCGGCCTGCCGAAGCTCAGCCCTGAAATGCGGCGCATGGTGCGCATCGCGGTGCCTGCGGCGCTCGCCATGGGGGTGACGCAGGTCAATCTGGTGGTCGGGCAGTTGGTGGCCTCGAAAACCGAGAAAGCCGTGAGCTGGCTGTTTGCTGCAGATCGCCTGTATCAACTGCCGCTGGGCGTGGTCGGCATTGCGGTCGGCATCGTCCTGCTGCCCGATCTGTCCCGCCGCCTGCGGGCTGACGACAAAGACGGCGCGCGTAACGCGTTTTCCCGGGCCGGAGAATTCACGCTGCTGCTGACCATCCCCTCGACCGTCGCCTTCGTGATCATCCCCGTCCAACTGGTCTCGGTCCTGTTCCAGCGCGGCCAGTTCACCGCCGAGGATACCGCAGCCACCGCGCTGGCGGTCGCCATCTACGGCATCGGCCTGCCAGCCTTCATGCTGCAAAAGCTGCTGCAACCGCTGTTCTTTGCCCGCGAAGACACGAAATCTCCGTTCCGCTATGCCGTTGTTGCGATGGTTGTGAATGCCGCTCTCGCCTTTGGCCTTTATCCTCTGGTCGGTTGGATCGCGCCCGCCATCGCTGCCTCGACTGCCGGTTGGGCCATGGTTCTGCTGCTGGCCATCGGCGCGCGACGGTTCGGGGACGAGGCCCGTTTTGATGAACGCTTCAAACACCGGGCTTGGCGGATCGTTGCGGCCTCAGCCGGGATGGGCGTCGTCCTGTTTGCCGCGATCCAGCTGTTCGGCTGGGCGTTTGACCTGTCTGGCCTGCGCTACCTCGCCCTGCTTCTGCTGATCGCAGCGGCGGGTGCGGCCTACTTTGCCCTCGGCCACGTGTTCGGGGCCTTCAAACTGTCGGAATTCCGCTCAGCGTTGCGGCGCGGGTGATCCCTCAGTCGCGGCGTATCCGGCCCACAAGCCGCGCCCATCCGCCCGGAGCCAGAAAGAACGACAGACCAAACCCGGTGGCAAACCCACCCAAGTCGGCAACCCAGTCCAAAGTGCCCCCGAAGATCAGACCAAACACCAGCTGAATCCCCATCAGCATCGCAATCAGGCTAAAGGCACGAGACTGGTTCTCACCAACCAGCGACAGCTTGCGCCAGAGCAGCCATGTAAACGCCCCGATCAGCCCGTAAACGGGCGGGAACCCTCCGACCAGCGGATAGGCCGGGTCCAGCAGCATGGCATAGGCCAGCGCGCCGCCCACGCCGGACAACACAAAGATGATCAGCATGGCGACGCTGCCGAACACCTCGGCCACCATCTTGCCCATCGCCAGCACGAAGACGCAGACAAAGATCGCCTGCGTGAAATTGGCCGAAACAAAGGGATAGGTGACAAAGCGGATCACATGCTCGAACGGCCAGCGCCCGTTTTCCACCATCCAGTCGAAGATGTCGGGCGAAAACGTGTATTGCTGCAGCGCGTCCAGCCGCCAACCCACCGCCGATGGCCCGCCAACGATGCCGCGCGCGCCCAGTTGCAGGACCACCTCGATCCCGATGATGAACAGCGTCAGCGCCACCACGACCGGCGGCAGAGGGTTCACGGGCGGGGTATAATGCTCACTGCTCATTGGGCTTTACCTTTGCGGCTGTTGACGTCCCTTGGCCTCATGGGTAAGCGACGGGGACTAATTTTTCCAGACGGGAGTTCCCTTCGATGACCGAGACCCAATTCACGCCGCGCGTGTTTTCCGGCATCCAGCCTTCGGGAAACCTGCACCTTGGTAACTATCTGGGTGCGCTCAAGCGTTTTGTGGACATGCAGGGTGCGGATTTTCAGACCATCTATTGCATGGTCGACCTGCACGCAATCACCGTCTGGCAAGACCCCGCCCGCCTGCGCGAAAAGACGCGCGAGGTCTGCGCAGGCTTTATCGCCGCCGGTCTGGACCCCAAAAAGTCGATCCTGTTCAACCAGAGCCAGGTGCCCGAACACACGCAACTGGCGTGGATTTTCAACTGCATCGCCCGCATGGGCTGGATGCAGCGGATGACGCAGTTCAAGGACAAGGCGGGCAAGAATGCGCAGAACGCCTCGCTGGGCCTGTTTGCCTATCCGGCGCTGATGGCGGCCGATATTCTGGTCTATCACGCGACCCATGTGCCGGTGGGTGAGGATCAGAAACAGCATCTGGAACTGACCCGCGACATCGCGATCAAGTTCAACCACGATTATGGCGTCGAGTTCTTCCCGGTGACCGAACCCGTCATCGGCGGCCCCGCGCCGCGGGTGATGAACCTGCGGGACGGGTCGCGCAAGATGTCGTCTTCGGACCCGTCGGATATGACGCGGATCAACATGACAGATGATGCCGACACCATCGCCAAGAAAATCCGCAAGGCGAAGACCGACCCGGATGCTTTGCCCTCGGAAATCGACGGTCTGTCCGAACGCCCCGAGGCGCGCAATCTGGTGAGCATCTATGCCGCGCTCAGCGATCAGACAGCGGAACAGGTTCTGGCCGAGGTCGGTGGCAAGCAATTTGGTGAGTTCAAGCCGATGCTGGCGGAACTAGCGGTTTCGAAACTGGCCCCGATCTCGTCCGAGATGGCGCGTCTGATGGGTGAGGAGGCCGAGATCGACCAAATCCTCGCCCGCGGCGCGGAACGTGCCCGTGCGATTGCGGCTCCGATCCTGCAGCAGACTTATGAGATTGTCGGGATGGTGGGCGCAGGCAAGTCCTGACCCTTTGGTAAACGGAACGCCGCCCTGATCAGGGCGGCGTTTTCTTTTGGCTCAGGCCGCTTGTGCACGCAGGGTTTCGTGCACGATGGCTTCGGCAATGTCATGCGGGCTGATCGCCTCGGCCCTGGCGCGGGTCAGGATGCGATCCATGGTCTGCTCCAGCGCCAGCAGCCGGTGGTTCACCCAATCCTCACGATCGGCCACGCGCAGAATCTCGGTGGCGACATTGATGATCCCACCGCCATTGGCCACGAAATCCGGCGCATAGAGGATACCCCGGTCGTGCAGCAACAGCGCATCGCTGTCCTTGGCCAGCTGGTTGTTCGCACCGCCGGCCACAGCACCGACCTTCAGCAGCGGGATGCTGGTTTCGTTCAGAATACCACCGATGGCGCAGGGGGCGAAGATGTCGGCCTCGACACCATAGATCGCATCCGGTGCGACGGCCTGCGCACCGAACCGTTCGGCCACGCGCGCGGTTTGCTCGGCGTTGATATCGGTGACGATCAGGCGCGCGCCCGCGTCATGCAGGAACTGGCACAGATGCTCGCCCACATGGCCCAAGCCCTGAACCGAAACGGTCAGCCCGTCCAGATCAGCCAGCCCGAACCGGTGCTGCGCGGTAATACGGATCGCGTTGAAAATCCCGCGCGCCGTGATCGGAGAGGGATCGCCGCTGGCAAAGGCACCATCCGCCAGCCCGGCGACAAAATCGGCCTCGGACCCGATATGCGCCATGTCGGCCGGGGTCATGCCCATATCCTCGGCGGTCCAGTAAAGCCCGTCGAGGCTCTGTACCACGCGCCCGAAGGCTTTCAGCAGCTCCGGCGTCTTGTCGGCGCTCGGATCACCAATGATCACCGCCTTGCCTCCACCCAACGGCAGGTCAGCGGCAGCGTTCTTGAACGTCATGCCTCGCGCCAACCGCAGCGCATCCTGCAGCGCCTCGGCGGGATGGCCATAGGGCCGCATCCGCACACCGCCCGCAGCCGGGCCGCGTT
This sequence comes from Ruegeria sp. AD2(2025), assembly GCF_056542385.1. Lineage (NCBI taxonomy): Bacteria > Pseudomonadati > Pseudomonadota > Alphaproteobacteria > Rhodobacterales > Roseobacteraceae > Ruegeria > Ruegeria sp. AD2(2025). The sequence goes on along the minus strand of NZ_JBQFZS010000005.1, from coordinate 269,744 downwards.
GGGTCGAGTGGATGGCGACATAGCCCAAAAGGCCAAGTTTGCTGTCTTTGAATTCAACCACGCGCTCGTGCTCGGGCGCGTCCACGATGGTAATGTCCATACGTCTCCTCCGGAATATCCCGGAGAGTTTGCCACCTTTGGCTGAGGGGTTCTCGCCATTATCTGGCTGGCGGTCACTCTGAATTGGTGATATTCCCTACAAATCAGCCACAAAGTAGACTATTCCCCCATGGACGCTATCGACACCAAAATCATCCGCGCCCTGCAGAAGGATGGCCGCATGACGGTCATCGACCTGGCCGAGCATGTGGGCCTGTCCCCGACCCCCTGCGCGCGGCGACTTGAACGGTTGCAGCGCGATGGCATCATCACCGGCTATGCCGCGCAGGTCGATCCCGAACAGCTGGGCTTTGGCGTCACCATCTTTGTCTCGGTCGAGCTGGAAAAACAGGACCGCAACGCCATTGATGCCTTCGAAAAGGCGATCCGGCGCTGTGACGAGGTGATGGAATGCTATCTCATGACCGGGTCGCGGGACATTCTGCTACGGGTGGTGGCACAGGACCTCACGGCCTTCGACGCTTTTCTGGAACATCGGCTGATGCAGATACCGGGGATTCGCAACCTCAGATCGAACTTCGCCCTGCGCACGATGGTCAAACGCGGCACCCTGCCCCTGCATCACGGATAATCTGCTGGACCTCGCCCCGGCCCCAACCTAGGTTTCCACCGAACTGAGGGAGGGCACGATGGCAGTCGGCACACAGATCCGCACCTATTTCGATGGTCAATGGCATGACGGAGACGCTCCGATCATGCGCGCCGCAGATCACGGCGCATGGCTGGGATCGTCGGTTTTCGACGGCGCCCGGTTCTTCGACGGGCTGACGCCCGATCTGGATGCCCATTGCGACCGGGTGAACCGCTCTGCCGAGGCGCTGATGCTGACGCCCAGCATGACGACCGAACACATGGTCGAGCTGGTGCACGAAGGGCTGGAAGCCTATGCACCCGGTACAGCCGTATACATCCGCCCGATGTATTGGGGCATCGACGGGGATCCCACTGCCATTATCCCACAGCAAGACAGCACCGGTTTCGCGATCTGCCTCGAAGTAATCCCGATGGCGTCTGAGACGGCCTCGGCCACGCTGACAACCACGCGATTCCGTCGACCGGTGCTGGAATCGGCGGTCGTCAATGCCAAGGCCGGATGCCTTTATCCCAACAACGCCAGGATGCTGGCCGAGGCGCGGTCGAAAGGGTTCTCGAACGCTCTGGTCGCCGATGCGATGGGTCATGTGGCCGAAACTGCGACCGCCAATATCTTCATGGTGCGCGATGGCGAGGTTTTCACTCCCATTCCCAACGGCACCTTCCTTGCGGGAATCACCCGTGCCCGCCACATCAAAAACCTGCGCGCCGACGGCGTGACCGTGCATGAAACCGTCCTGAGTTTTGATGACTTCCACAACGCGGATGAGGTCTTCATGTCCGGCAACATGAGCAAGGTCACCCCGGTCACCGCGCTGGACGACACGCAGTATCAGGTCGGCCCCATCGCCCGCCGTGCGCGCGAGATGTATTGGGACTGGGCCGCCAGCTAGTTGCCAGTGCCCCCGCGCTGAGGCATGATCGCGGAAACAAACCGGGGACAGATATGCGCAAATTCCTTGTGGTTCTGGATGACAGCCGCGAATGCCTGAACGCGATGCGCTTTGCGGCCATGCGTGCCGCCCATACGGGCGGAGGGGTCACGATCCTGTCGGTCATCCCTCCGGACGAGTTCAACCACTGGATCGGCGTCGCCGAAGTGATGCGCGAAGAGGCGCGTGAACGTATCCACGCCCATTTCGAAGTGTTCGCCAAATGGATGCGGGACAAGCAGAAGGTCGAGCCCGAGCTGGCAATCCGCGAAGGCGACCCGGTGGCCGAGATCATCGCCCATGTCCAGTCCGACCCGGAAATCGGCGTTCTGGTGCTTGGCGCGGGCACCGATAAGAAAGGGCCGGGACCGCTGGTGACTCAGCTGACGCGCAACTCGGGCAGCCTGCCGATCCCGGTCACCATCGTGCCCGGCGATCTGAGCAAGGAAAAGCTGGAAGCCATTACCTGAGGCCGACCCATGGGCGCGAAACTGCAATTCTGGTTCGATTTCGCCTCGACCTATTCCTATCTCAGCGCGATGCGGATCGAGGCGTTGGCCGCCAAGCAGCGCGTCGAGGTCGAGTGGCAGCCCTTTCTGCTGGGTCCGATTTTTGCGGCACAGGGCTGGGATAATTCTCCGTTCAACATCTACCCCGCAAAGGGGCGCTATATGTGGCGGGATATGGAGCGCCTTTGCGCCGCGCGCGGCCTGCCCCTGCACCGACCCGATAGCTTTCCGCAAAACAGCCTGAAAGCGGCGCGTCTGGCGTTGACCATGGATGCGCCCGACCAGCGCCCGGCCTTTTCCAAGGCCATTTATGCGGCGCAATTCGGCGCGGGCCAGAATATCTCGGACCCGCAGGTTCTGACGGCATGCCTTGCGACCGCCGGCGCAGAACCTACCCTGATCGACCGGATGGGCGAGCCGCAGATCAAGGCGGCCCTGTTCGAACAGGTCAACCGCGCCCAGGCGCTGGACATCTTCGGCGCGCCCAGCTTTGTCGCCGGGGACGAGTTGTTCTGGGGCGATGATCGTCTGGATGCCGCGATTTCTCACGCCGCATCAATTTAGAACGGTTCCAAATCTTGACTTCGCCGCCGCGGGCGCGCATATCAGAGGCACCTCAAACGGAGCCGCGTCATGTTCATCCAAACCGAATCCACACCCAACCCGGCCACGCTGAAATTCCTGCCCGGCCAGACGGTTCTGGAAGCGGGCACCGCTGATTTCCCAAGCGCCGAAACGGCCGAGAAATCGCCGCTGGCCCAGCGGATTTTCGGGGTGAACGGTGTCACCGGGGTATTCTTCGGCAATGATTTCGTCACCGTCACGAAATCGGATGACGTTCAGTGGGATCACATCAAACCCGCCATCCTCGGCGCGGTGATGGAGCATTACCAGTCCGGCCAGCCGGTCATGGCGGCCGATGCGCAGACCGCCTCGGGCCATGCCGAACATACCGGCGAGGACGCCGAAATCGTCAACCAGATCAAAGACCTGCTGGACAGCCGGGTCCGCCCCGCGGTGGCTCAGGACGGTGGCGACATCACCTTCCATGGCTTTGATCGTGGCGTGGTCTATCTGCACATGCAGGGTGCCTGCGCGGGCTGCCCGTCCTCGACGCTCACGCTGAAAATGGGCATCGAAAACCTGCTGCGCCACTATATCCCCGAAGTGACCGAGGTACGCCCCGTTGCGGTCTGACCCGACGATTCTGGCATTTGACACATCGGCCGCGCATTGCGCGGCCGCTTTGCTATGCGGCGATAAGATCGTCGAATCCGTGGCCGAACCGATGACCCGCGGGCAGGCCGAGCGCCTCATGCCCCTGCTCGATGAGGTTCTGACCCGGAACGGACAACACTGGCAAGACCTTGACGCAATCGGTGTGGGCATCGGCCCGGGCAATTTCACCGGCATCCGAATCTCGGTCTCCGCCGCGCGCGGGCTGGCGTTGGGGCTCGGGGTTCCGGCGGTTGGTGTCTCGGGGTTCGACGCGTTGACCGAGCTGGCAGAGCCCGGCCAGATCCCCGCAATCCCCGCACCGCGCGATCAGGTCTACGTGCAGCCAGACGACACCCCACGCCTGATCACACGGGCCGAGGCTGAATTGCTCGGCCCCCTGTTCCTGAACGATGATCCTGCCAGACAGGCAGGCGCGATTGCCTGGCTGACCGCGCACCGCTACGCAACGACACAGACCCCACCTGCCCCGCTTTACGTTCGGCCTGCGGATGCCGCGCCTTCGCGCGATGTGCCGCCGGTTCTCCTGGACGAATGACGCCCGAGGACCTGGCCCATACCCATGCGGCCGCCTTCACCCAGTCGCGCCCGTGGAGCGCTGCGGAATTCTCGGACCTTCTGGCCGGGCCATTCACCCATCTGGTCGGCGACCCCCGATGTTTTGCGCTGTTTCAAGTGATCGCGGATGAGGCCGAACTGCTGACCATTGCGACTCACCCCACCTGTCAACGACAGGGGCTGGCCCGGCAGATCATGACCGACTGGCACGAAATGGCACGAACCCTTGGTGCGGCGCGCGGCTTTCTTGAAGTCGCCGCCGATAACGACCCAGCCCTCGCGCTGTATCGTGCAAGCGGATATGCGCCCTGCGCAACGCGCCGCGCCTATTACCGGCGCGAAAACGGCCCCAACATGGATGCTATCGTCATGGAATGCCACCTGAACGGGAAATAGCCCGCTTTTTTGACCGTACGATCAATATTCAGTTGACCGAAGCTGTTGCAAACAGACTTAATTCCCGCCATCACAACAGGTATGCTCGCTCTGAGTGGGTGATGGGGCGTTTCCGCCCCGGACCGATAATAGCCAACGGGAGTATCAGATGACCCTTATGAAATCCTTGATGGGCGCCGCAGCAGCGGTCGCACTGACAGCTGGCGCGGCCTTGGCCGAACCGGCCCTGATCTTCGATCTGGGCGGCAAGTTCGACAAGTCGTTCAACGAAGCCGCGCATAACGGCGCGTCGCGCTGGGCCGAAGAAACTGGCGGCAGCTACCGCGAGATCGAAATGCAGTCCGAAGCCCAGCGCGAGCAGGCCCTGCGCCGCTTTGCCGAGGCAGGATCGAACCCGATCATCACCATGGGCTTTGGCATGGCCGACCCGCTCAGCGCCGTTGCGCCCGACTATCCTGACACCACTTTTGTTGTGGTCGACGTGACATGGCTGGACGCTCCGAACGTGCGTCAGGTGGGCTTCGCCGAACATGAGGGCTCGTACCTGGTCGGTATGATGGCCGCGATGGCTTCGGAATCCGGCACCGTCGGCTTTATCGGCGGCATGGACGTTCCGCTGATCCGTCACTTTGGCTGCGGCTATGCACAGGGAGCCAAGGCGGTGAACCCCGACATTAACGTGGTGGCCAACATGACCGGCACCACCCCCGCCGCCTGGAACGACCCGGTGAAGGGTTCGGAACTGACCAAGGCGCAGATCAGCCAGGGTGCTGACGTTGTTTATGCTGCGGCGGGCGGCACCGGCGTTGGCGTGCTGCAAACTGCGGCTGACGAAGGCATCCTGTCGATCGGTGTGGACAGCAACCAAAACCACCTGCATCCCGGCAAGGTTCTGACCTCGATGCTGAAACGTGTGGACGTCGCCGTTTACGAAGCGATGAAGGCCGGCGAGAACGTTGAAACCGGCGTGTTCGTCATGGGTCTGGCCGAGGATGGCGTGGGCTTTGCGATGGATGACAACAATGCCTCGCTGGTGTCGGACGACATGAAAGCCGCAGTCGACAAGGCCCGTCAGGACATCATCGACGGCAACGTCTCGGTTGTCAGCTACTATGAGAACGACAGCTGCCCGGCGCTGCAGTTCTGATGTCACGCGGGGCGGGGGCTGACCCTCCGCCTCGCCTCCACTCTGCCGCGTGCGGCCCTTTCGGCAACTCAAGGACAAGACATGACCGTCCCCGCCATTGAGCTCAAAGGGATTTCCAAAGCCTTTGGGCCGGTTCAGGCCAACAAAGACATCTCCATCAGCGTCGCCCCCGGAACGATCCACGGGATCATCGGTGAAAACGGTGCGGGCAAATCCACACTGATGAGCATCCTCTACGGTTTCTACAAGGCCGACAAAGGTGAGATCTGGATCAACGGATCAAAGACCGACATCCCGGACAGTCAGGCGGCCATCGCCTCGGGCATCGGGATGGTATTTCAGCATTTCAAACTGGTCGAAAACTTCACCGTTCTGGAAAACATCGTTCTGGGTGCCGAAGATGGCGGGCTGCTGGCCCCCTCGCTGGCCAAGGCGCGCAAGGAACTGAAAGCGCTGGAAGAAGAATACGAGCTGTTCGTCGACCCCGACAAGCGCATCGACGAGATTGGCGTGGGCATGCAGCAGCGGGTCGAAATCCTGAAGGCGCTGTACCGCAAGGCCGAGATTCTGATCCTTGACGAGCCCACCGGGGTTCTTACCCCTGCCGAGGCGGATCAGCTGTTCCGCATCCTCGACCGTCTGCGGTCCGAGGGCAAGACCATCATCGTGATCACCCACAAGCTGCGCGAGATCATGGAAAACACCGATACGGTCTCGGTGATGCGACGCGGTGAGATGACCGCGACCGTGAAAACCGCCGACACCAACCCGCAGGAACTGGCCGAGCTGATGGTGGGTCGCAAGGTGCTGCTGCAGGTCGACAAGGTGCCCGCGCAGCCCGGCAAACCGGTGCTGGAGATCGAAAACCTCAGCGTCACCGATTCAGCCGGAGTCGAGCGCGTCAAAGGTATCAACCTGACCGTCCGCGCGGGCGAGATTGTGGGCATTGCCGGGGTCGCCGGGAACGGGCAGTCCGAACTGCTTGAGGTTCTGGGCGGGATGCGCCCGGGGCATGGGACGATCCGGCTGAACGGTGCGCCGCTGGCCCTGCATGGCGCAGGATCTGACGGTCAGGCGCGGCGGGCGCAGGGCATTGCGCATGTGCCCGAGGACCGCCAGCGCGAAGGTCTGATCATGGATTTTCACGCGTGGGAGAATGTGGCCTTCGGCTATCACCGCGACCCGGCCTATCAGCGCGGCATCTTCATGGATAACGCCGCCCTGCGTGCCGACACTGAGGCCAAGATCGAAAAGTTCGACGTGCGCCCCCCGAATGGCTGGCTGACCGCCAAAAGCTTTTCCGGCGGCAACCAGCAAAAGATCGTTGTGGCGCGTGAGATCGAGCGCAATCCCGATCTGCTATTGGTGGGTCAACCCACGCGCGGCGTAGATATCGGAGCCATCGAGTTCATTCATAAACAAATCGTCGCCCTGCGCGATCAGGGCAAGGCGATCCTGCTGGTTTCGGTCGAGCTGGAGGAGATCTTCTCGCTGTCCGACCGGATCGCGGTGATGTTCGACGGACATATCATGGGCGAACGTCTGCCCGCCGAGACGGATGAAAAGGAACTGGGCCTGCTGATGGCCGGTGTTGCGGGAGAGGCCGCGTAAGATGGAAAAAATGCCCAAATGGGCCGATGTGGTGCTGATCCCGCTGATCAGCCTGCTGTTGGCCACAATCCTTTCGGCAATCGTCATCCTCGCCATCGGAGAAGACCCGATCGAGGCCGTCAATCTGATGGTCACGGGCGCGTTGGGCTCGACCTATGGTTGGGGCTATACCCTGTATTACGCCACCAACTTCATCTTTACCGGTCTGGCCGTGGCGGTCGCCTTCCACGCGCGCCTGTTCAACATCGGCGGCGAAGGCCAGGCCATGCTGGGCGGCTTGGGCGTTGCCATCGTCTGCCTGTCGGTGCCATGGCCGCACTGGACCATCGCCCTGCTGGCTGCTTGTGCCGCCTCGATGATCTTTGGGGCGGCATGGGCCGCGATCCCGGCCTATCTGCAGGCCAAGCGCGGCAGCCATATCGTGATCACCACGATCATGTTCAACTTCATCGCCGCCGCCTTCCTCAACTACATGCTGGTCAACGTCATGCGCCCGCAAGGCTCGCAAGACCCGGCCACCGCGCGCTTTCCCGAAGCCGTGCATCTATCCACCTTCCAGTCGATGTTTTCAACCGCTGAAAACGTGATGTTCCGCGGCGCGCCTGCGAATATCTCATTCTTCGTGGCGATCCTTGCCTGTTTCGTGGTCTGGGTGCTGATCTGGCGCACCCGACTGGGCTATGAAATCCGCGCCTATGGGCACTCGGAAACCGGCGCGGTCTATGCCGGTATTTCTCCGGTCCGGATCACCATCATCGCCATGCTGATCTCGGGCGCGCTGGCCGGTCTGATGGCCATCAACAACGTGATGGGTGAGGCGGAACGGCTGGTCCTGAACTCGACCGAGGGGGCGGGGTTCATCGGCATCGCGGTCGCGCTGATGGGGCGGTCACATCCGTTCGGTGTGTTCCTCGCCGCGATCCTGTTCGGGTTCCTGTACCAAGGGGGTGCGGAACTGGCGCTCTGGACCTCAATCCCGCGCGAGTTGATCGTCGTCATTCAGGCACTGGTGATCCTGTTTACCGGAGCACTGGATAACATGGTGCGGATGCCTCTTGAAAAGCTGTTCCTCGCTCTGCGGAAGGGGTCGGCCTGATGGATATCTTCCTGACTCTCATCCAGGTTCTGGATTCGACCATTCGTCTGGCGACACCGCTGTTACTGGCCTGTCTGGCCGGGCTGTATTCAGAACGTGCGGGCATCTTCGATATCGGGCTTGAGGGCAAGATGCTGATGTCGGCCTTCTTCTCGGCGGCTGTGGCAGCTGTTACCGGCTCGGTCTGGCTGGGCCTGTTGGCGGGCATCGCCGCCTCGCTGGTCCTGTCAGCACTGCACGGGTTCGCCTCGATCACGTTTCGGGGCAATCAGCTGATTTCAGGCGTGGCGATCAACTTCCTCGCCTCAGGGATGACCGTGTTGGTCGCCCAAAGCTGGTTCCAGCAAGGCGGGCGCACGCCGTCATTGTTCGGAGGCGGGCGGTTCGAATCCGCCGAATTCCCCTATGCCATCGGTCCCGAGGACGCAGAACTGACCGGGAAGCCGGTGTCCGAACTGATGTCTGAGGCCAACGTCCCGCACTTGGTCTATTCCGAGCTTCTGTCGGGCCATTCCATTCTGGTCTATGTGGCCTTCCTGATGGTGCCGTTGACATGGTGGGTTCTGTTCCGCACCCGCTTCGGTCTGCGCTTGCGCGCGGTGGGTGAGAACCCGGCCGCCGTCGATACTGCCGGTGTCTCGGTCGTCGGTCTGCGTTACGCGGCTGTGGCGATCTGCGGTATTCTGTGCGGCATCGCCGGGGCCTATCTGGCCACGGCCCTCCAAGCCGGGTTCGTGAAAGAGATGACAGCCGGGCGCGGGTTTATCGCACTGGCCGCGCTGATCTTTGCGAAATGGCGGCCCTGGCACGCCATGTGGGCCTGCCTGCTGTTCGGTCTGCTGCAAGCCGTTGCCCTGCGTTTCCAGAACATCGATCTGGGCGGCGTCGTGATCCCGGTGCAGGTGATGGACGCCCTGCCCTATATCCTGACCGTGGTGATTCTGGCCGGGTTCGTGGGCAAGGCCGTTCCACCGCGCGCCGGGGGTGAACCTTACGTGAAAGAGCGCTGATAAGGCCAGTTCAGGACTGCCCTGCAGTCCTGTTTGCTGCAAAGCGGCATACAGAGTTGATTTTGTATGCTGCAACCGCTCTAAGGGGGTATGGACATGCCCCGCCACAGCTTCGCAGCCCCGGCATCCAAGGCCCAAGCTGTTGCGTGTGCTGCGTCTGTTGAGTTTTACGTTATCACCGGTTCTGCCGCGTTGCGCGGCGCGGCCTGTCCCGTTTAGAAGAAGTCATGCAGATATACCTCCCGATTGCCGAAGTCTCCGTGAACGCGTTTCTGCTGTTTGGGCTGGGCGGCATGGTGGGGATCCTATCGGGCATGTTCGGGGTCGGCGGCGGCTTCCTGATGACGCCGCTTTTGTTCTTCATCGGCATTCCGCCTGCAGTCGCCGTTGCGACTGAAGCCAATCAGATTGTCGCCTCGTCCTTCTCGGGTGTTCTGGCCCATTTCAGGCGGCGAACGGTCGATCTGAAGATGGGAACGGTGCTGCTGATCGGAGGGTTGATCGGGGCCGCGCTGGGTGTGGTCCTTTTCAATTATCTCAAAAGCCTTGGGCAGGTCGATCTGCTGGTCAAGCTTTGCTATGTGGTCTTTCTGGGCGTGATCGGCAGCCTGATGTTTGTCGAAAGCCTGAATGCGCTGCGCAAATCCCGCAAAGACGGTGGCACCCCGCCGAAGCGTCGTCAGCGCGGATGGGTCCACGCGATGCCGTTCAAAATGCGGTTTCGCACCTCGGGGCTTTATATCTCGGTCATTCCCCCGGTCATGGTGGGGCTTCTCGTCGGCATCCTGTCGGCGATCATGGGCGTCGGCGGCGGGTTCATCATGGTGCCCGCGATGATCTATCTGCTGGGGATGCCCACCAAGGTCGTGGTCGGGACCTCGCTGTTTCAGATCATCTTTGTCACCGCGTTTACCACCATGCTGCACGCCACCACGAACTACACGGTCGACGTGGTGCTGGCCGTTCTGCTGCTGGTCGGCGGCGTGGTCGGCGCGCAGATCGGAACCGTGATCGGCGCGCGGATGCCAGCCGAACAGCTGCGGGTTCTGCTCGCCGCGCTGGTGCTGGTGGTCTGCGGCAAGCTGGCGCTGGACCTGCTGCTGCAACCGGCGGAACTGTATTCGTTGGGCGACGCGGGGGGACACTGAGATGTTGCGCCTGATCGCCGCCCTCTGCCTGATCTGCCTGCCGGTTTACGCCGCCGAGGAACAGGTTGTTCTGGGGCTGTCTCAGGACCGGGTTTCGATCACCGCCAATTTTGACGGCTCAGAGATTCTGGTGTTTGGCGCAGTCAAACGCGAGGCACCGATCCCCGAAGGCCCGCCGCTTGAGGTGATCGTCTCGGTCGTGGGCCCCTCGGAACCTGTCACGGTGCGCCGGAAGGAGAAGAAGTTCGGCATCTGGGTCAACACCGACAGTCTGGTCGTCGATCTGGCCCCCAGCTTCTACGCGGTCGCCACCAGCGCACCGTTTGATGAGGTGCTGACCAATACCGAGGACCTGCGGTACAAAGTGTCCGTCGAACGCGCCATCCGATCAGTCGGCGCAGACATGAGCATTGAGAGCGCACAGGATTTCTCGGCTGCGGTCATTCGCATCCGCGAACATGAAGGGCTGTATTCGATCCGCGAAAACACCGTGGCGGTGGACGAACAAACCCTGTTCCGCACCTCGATCGATATGCCTTCGGACCTGACCGAGGGCGACTATACCGCTCGTATCTTCCTGACCCGCGGCGGCAACGTAGTGTCGAGCTTTGAGACCGCGATCGACGTCCGCAAGGTCGGGCTGGAGCGGTTCCTGTATAATATGTCCCGCGAGCAGCCGATCTGGTACGGGCTGATGTCGCTGGCCATCGCCATAGCCGCCGGCTGGGGGGCGTCGACAGCGTTCAGGCTGTTGCGGGAAAACTAGGCGCTATCCACGCCCGATATAGGGCATTGTCGTGGCCATCACCGTCATGAACTGCACATTCGCCTCGGGCGGCAACTGCGCCATGTGCAACACCGACCGCGCCGCGTCAGCAACATCCATGGTCGGGTCAGGTGTGCGCCCCGCTGCGATGGTGCCGTCGACCAGGGCCTGCACCATCGGCGTGCGAGCATTGCCAATGTCGATCTGACCACAAGCGATACCAAACGCGCGCCCATCCAGCGACAGGCTGCGCGTCAGCCCCGTAATGGCGTGTTTGGTTGCCGAATAATGCACCGAGTTAGGGCGCGGCACATGGGCGGCAATCGAGCCGTTGTTGATGATCCGCCCACCCTGCGGTTGCTGCGCCCGCATCGCGCCAAAGGCCGCACGGGCACACAGGAACATCCCGTTCAGGTTCACATTGACCGAGCGGAACCAGTCCTCCAGCGCGATCTCGTCAATGGTGCCACCGGGCGCAAAGATACCTGCGTTGTTGAACAGGACATCCAGTCGCCCGGATTTGTCGGTGAACGCGGCGAAGGCTCGGCTGACCGCATCAGGGTCGGTCACATCCGCAACCAGCGGGATCGCATTGTCCCACCCCTCGGCCATCGCGTGCAGCGTGTCCGCGCTGCGCGCCAGCAGGCCGACGCACCAGCCTCCGGCCAGAAACAACTCGGCCGTCGCCCGGCCAATGCCCGAGCTGGCCCCGGTGACGATGATCGTTTTCATGTCTCTTCCGCCTCCAATGTCAGCGATGGTGCGGCCACGGCCCGCAGGTCGTCAACGCGCAGCGGGTGGGTCGGCTTCGACAGTCGATTGCGCACCACCCAGACCAGCCGCTCTTGCGCGCGGGTGATGGCGACATAGGCCAGACGTTTCCACAGGGGCTGCCCCGCCTCGGTCCGGCCCATCCGGGCGGCTGCATAGATATCGGGGGCAAACACCTGAACCGTGTCCCATTGCGACCCCTGCGCCTTGTGGATCGTGACCGCCGCGCCATGCAGGAAGGTCGCCCCCATGCGGGCGGCATAAGGGATGAAGGGTTCCTCTTCGTCCGGCTTTTCAATCTGCACAATCGAGGCCGCACTGACCTGCGGGTCTTCGGCCCCCATCACATGCAGGCGCGAAAACCCCGGCTTGCGACCGGGGCCCAGATAGATGACCTGCGCGCCCTTGATCAGGCCACGCGCCTCAAGATCCAGACGTTTCTTGCGATGTTTCAAAGGCAGTTCGATGCCATCGCAAATCAGCGGCTCGCCCTCCAGCAACTCGGTCTCGGGCGCGCCGTGGACATTGCGGAAGGCCTGAATCAGGCGAATCCGCGTGGCGTTGCGCCAGACCAGAACCGGGCTGCGGGCCATCAGATCAACCTCGACCCGCTGGCCCCAGACCACGCGGTCATCCTTGCGGGCGGTGTCCTCGATCAGACGTTCGAAATCCTCGAACCCCATCGCCGGATCAGACAGCGCATGGGCAAGGTCCAGAATCGGGTTGTCCGCCGTCTGCCGATGGACCCGATGCAAGATCTGCTTGCGCGGCTCGGGCAGGGTATCAAACACCATCGACCCGGATTGATTCACAGGCGCCAACTGCGCCGGGTCGCCGAACAGCAGCAGCGTCGGGAATATCTCTTTCAAATCCTCGAACTGCCGGTCATCCAGCATCGAGGCCTCATCGACAAAGCCAATATCCAGAGGCTCCTCGCGCCGTTTCCAGCCGGTGATGAAATCAGACCCGCGCAATCCGGCAGCGGCCAACGCGCCGGGAATGGATTTGTTGTTGGCATAGAAGGCAGCCGCCCGATCCAGCGCCTCGTCGGTCAGGCCCTCGATCTCGGGGCGTTCATCATTGCCCGCCAGCCACTCGGCGATGCGCTCATATTCCGGGTCGTAGACCGGGGTATAAAGAATGCGGTGAATGGTCGTTGCGGGCACCCCGCGCAGGCGCAACACGCTGGCCGCCTTGTTGGTCGGCGCAAGGATCGCAAGGCTGCGTTTGTCGCGCGATTTGCGGCTTTCGAAATCGCCCGAGATCAGGTTGACCCCGGATTCAGCCAACGCCTTGTAAAGCTCGGCCAGCAGCAGGGTTTTGCCCGACCCCGCCTTGCCGATCACGGCCATGACGCCCGATTGCCCCCCGCCCGGCAGCTTCAGCAAGGCATCGTCGTGGAGGTCCACACCAGCGCTGCGCAGCATCTCGGCAATGTTGTCGAAAGCGGCGGCCTGATCTTCGGAAAAGGTGACTTGGGGCAAGGACATGGCGCGACCCTACAGGGACGCGCCGCCCGCCACCAGACACCGAATGCGATTTAGGCGGACAATGCAAACCGATGCTGCGCGCCGCTGCCAAACGCGGTCTTGAACCACAGGCGCGACAGCTCGCGCGGGATGCCCGCACGGGCCGCGACGCGGTTGCAATCGTCCGCCGAATAAGGCCACAGACCCACCGATATCTGATCCCTTCCAGACCCTTCCGAGCCCAACACCACCGGGGATGAGCCGATCATGCGATAAATCCGGATCATGCGTGCATCAAAGACGCCAGCGATATGGGTGAGGCCAAACCCCTCCATCACCTCGCCGCCGCTGAGCATGATGGCCCCCGCCGTATGGGCGCTGGCGGTGCGCGACAGGCAAAAGCGCGTCACCTCCCAGATCATCGGACTGCAGATCGGGCTGCCGCTCGTCAGATGGCCGAACACCTCGTTCACCATCACCGGGCCCGTGGTGGGCAGGATTCGCATTGAGCCGCCATGGCTGCCATCCGCCTCTTCCCAGATCACATAAAGCGGGTTGAGGTCGTCATATTGATCCCGTTCCTCGCCCGCTTCGTTAACCTTGACATCCCATCCCAGCCGGGTCTTGAACTGATCGGCCCGGTCCCGAAACATCCCCCGTGCCAGATCCGGATATTTATGCAGCTCGTCCGCATACAGATAACGCAACATGACGTATTCCCCTTGTCGTCCACTTGGAACAAAGGGGGTACGAACACGTGGTTAATTTACCGTGAGAGCAACGTACGGTCGTTAAACGACTATTAAACCTCGGCTAAGAGCGGTGGCGATGGCATGGGTCGTATTCTGCGCGCCCAGCTTAGCCCGCGCGCTTTCGATATAGGCCCGCAACGTGTGTTCCGAGATCGAAAGCGAATGCGCCACCTGCGCCCGGCTGTAGCCCAGCGCCAGCAGCGTCATGGCATCGATCTCGCGCGGTGACAGGCTGCGCGTGGTTTCCGGCTGCCGATCCTTGGCGAATTCCAGCGCCTTACGGTTCAGAAAATGCGCCACCAGGATCAGGTCTCGGCCATAGGTCGCGATGAACTTCTGCCATGCCGCGTCATCGCAGCTGTGGTTTACCGTAAACAGCGCAAACTGCCCGCTGGGACCGCGCAGAGGGATCGAATACCCCTGATTGCCAACCCCATGGGCCAGCGCATCCTCGAGAAAAGCGCGCGCCGCCTTGCCGGACCAGTTCAGTTGCTTCCAGTCCACCGCATGGAACCGCTGAAAACAGCCCAGAATGACCGGGTCGATCCGGTGATAATTCCGGTCCCGGTATCTTTCGTCCCAGGCATCGGGATAGGTGGTGAACCCATATTGGTCCCCCGCCCCGTCAACCCAGTGATAGGTGATGTGATCAACCTGCAGCCGGTCCCGCAATTGGACCGAGACGCTTGTCAGTTCTTCAAGCGTGCTGGTGTTTTCCAAATCCCCGAGGATCTGACTCAAATCGAATTGTGTTGCCATTCGCCGGCGCGCAAGCCTCATCCTTCAAGGACGCAATCTCGGCCGCGGCGATCAGCCTGGTATCGTCAAGCTGCTCGGCAAGGGCGGTCAACCCGTTCGCCACCGCAAAGGCGTTGAGGTCCGACAATACGTCCAGTATCCACTCATTTTGCGCCATCAGGGTGTCCCCGAAATAGTTAACGAAGGGTTAACACAACCATAGCACGAGCGCGGTATTTTGGCCTACTCGCTGCTTTCTACCCCCCAGAAATAGCGGGGGCGCCGCGCGTAGGCCCTTGAATGCAAAACACCCGCAAAACGCCGCGGCGTAATGCGGGTGTCTTTGACGCGGATTGGCGTCAGCCGCGCGCGGCCAGCACCTCTTCCAATGTCCGCATTCCGGTATGCGGGGCCTGAACAAGAACCGACATATTGCCGGGCTTATGTTCGTTCCGCATCATCTTCATATGCGCCTCGGGCAGTTCCTTCCAGGTGAACACTTCGGACATGCACGGGTCCAGCCGCCGTTCGACCATCAGCTTGTTGGCCGAGGCCGCCTGTTTGAGATGCGCAAAATGCGAGCCCTGCAGGCGTTTCTGGTGCATCCACATATACCGCACGTCGAAGGTCAGGTTATAGCCGGTGGTGCCGGCGCAGATCACGACCATGCCGCCCTTTTTCACCACGAATGTCGAGACGGGGAAGGTGCTTTCGCCGGGGTGTTCGAACACCATATCGACATTCACACCTTTGCCGGTAATGTCCCAGATCGCCTTGCCGAATTTGCGGGCCTCTTTGAACCACTCGGCATATTCCGGGGTGTTGACCGTCGGCAGCTGCCCCCAGCAATTGAAATCCTTGCGGTTCAGAACGCCCTTGGCCCCCAGACCCATCACAAAGTCACGCTTGCTTTCGTCCGAGATCACACCGATCGCATTGGCTCCCGCCGTGTTGATCAACTGGATCGCGTAAGAGCCCAAGCCCCCCGACGCGCCCCAGACCAGCACGTTCTGACCGGGTTTCAGATCATGCGGCTCGTGCCCGAACAGCATCCGATAGGCGGTGGCCAGCGTCAGCGTGTAGCAAGCGCTTTCTTCCCAGGTCAGGTGCTTGGGTCGCGGCATCAGCTGTTGGGCCTGCACGTTGGTGAACTGGGCGAAAGAGCCATCCGGCGTCTCATAGCCCCAGATGCGCTGGCTGTCCGAATACATCGGATCGCCGCCGTTGCAGTGTTCATCGTCGCCATCGTCCTGATTGCAGTGGATCACGACCTCATCGCCGACCTTCCAGCGCGTGACCTTCTCACCCACGGCCCAGACGATGCCCGAGGCATCAGACCCGGCGATGTGGAAGGGCTGACCATGGCCGTCAAACGGGCTGATCGGCTTGCCCAGCGAAGCCCAGACTCCGTTATAGTTAACGCCCGCGGCCATCACCAGCACCAGCACCTCATGGCTGTCCAGCTTGGGCACATCGACCACCTCAAGCTGCATCGCGGTGTCCGGTTCGCCATGACGTTCCCTGCGGATGGCCCAGGCATACATCTGCTTGGGGACATATCCCATCGGAGGGATCTCTCCCATCTCATAGAGGTCTTTTTCCGGCGCCTCATACGACGCGATGCCACTGTCGACGTCCAAAGCCATGCTGGCCTCCCTTAACTCATCCATTGCCGCGCCGCAGAATCGCGGCCTTCCTTAGATGGAATATTGGCCAAAAAGAAATATTGCAACCATTATCGGCAATATTTTGAAACTTTATAACCCAGCAGGCGCAGAAACACCCTGTGCAGTTGCGGCATAAACCGCGTCAGCAGGTCGGAGCCGCAGAGACCGCGTAATAATCCAGCAATTCGGCCCGCTGACCGGACGGGCACAACAGCCCGTCCCGGCGCACCAATATCCGACGCTCGACCAGTTGCGCGATGGCGTCGTCGATGGCCTGCCCGCTATCCTGCGCCAAGGCTTCGGCGGCCGGGCCCTGCAGCACGGCCTTTACCTCGGCCTCGGGGGTTGCGCCCTGCTGTTGAATGAGATGACAGATGGCCGGAACCGGCGCGAAGGGGATCGCGGTTTCGATCCTCTGCATCAATTCCCGCGCAAGATCGGTTGTCAGGTCTCTCTTATATTGAGTACGGAAGCTGTGCAGCGAAATCGGCTCCGCATAGCGGACCGACGCGATACCGAACCGCGTGTAGCGCCCGATCACGCGCCGCCAGATCTGTTTCAGCGTCCAGCGCGTGATGACGCCGATCCGGGCGCGAAACCGGCGCTCGCTATCCTTCGCCGCCGCGGTCAGAACCGTATCCTCAAGCACCCGGTCGTAGTTCAAGGCAACAGGCACAAACACAACATCGCGCCCTTGCGGGTCGGCCCCATCAACCATGTATTTCAACAAGCCCAGCTTGGGGCGACCCGGCCGACCGGTCAGGCTCAGCCCGCCTTCGGGGAACATCGCCTGTGTCACTCCCGCCTCGGTCGCGTGGCGGACATAGCTGGCCAGCACCTGACGATACAGATCGCTGCCCGACCTGCGCCGGATGAAATAGGCCCCCATGGCGCGGATCAGACGGCTGAGCGGCCAGACACGGGCCCACTCGCCCACCGCATAGGACAGGGTGGAATGATCCGCCGCCAGATAGGTGACCAGCACGTAATCCATGTTGCTGCGGTGGTTCATCACATAGATGACCGTCGCATCCGGGTCGATATTATCCAGCGCCGCTTTGTCCTCGTAGCTCAGCCGGACGTTGTAGAAGGCGTTGCTCAGCATCCGCGCAAAGCGGATCGCGACGCTGAAATAAGCCACGGTCGAAAAGGACGGCGCAATCTCGCGCGCATAGCGGCGGGCCAGTTCCGAGGCAACGGCCTCGGGCACGCCTTCCTGCTTGGCATGTTGCTGCACGGCCTTGCTGACCTGCGGGTCATAGATCAGCCGCTGGATCATGTCGTGCCGACCGGCCAGCTTGAACGGCTGGATCGGGCGCTGCAGGCGCTTGTTCAGCCGCGCCACCGCGCGTTCCAGCCTGCGGCGGAAAAACCACCGCACCGACGGGAACAGAAAATGCGAGGCAAAGGTGACCGCAGCAAACAGCACGATCAGCACAAACAGCCACAGCGGAAGTTCCACGGTCCGAGTCATGGCGCGCACAGTGCCATCAATCACCGGCACTCACAATCTGCAGAAAGCACCCGATGCCGCGACGCAGCGAATTGACACGGGCCAAAAATTACGATTTACCGGCTATGGACGTAATTTTGTTGCTCACAGACCCACGAGGCCCGCCCGATGACGCAGACGCAGAAAGACCGCCCCTGGCTGATCCGAACCTATGCCGGCCATTCGACGGCGCAGGCGTCGAACGCGCTGTATCGTGCCAATCTGGCGAAGGGGCAGACCGGGCTATCCGTGGCTTTCGATCTGCCGACGCAAACGGGCTATGACAGCGATCACGTGCTGGCGCGCGGTGAGGTCGGCAAGGTGGGCGTGCCGGTCTGTCATCTGGGCGACATGCGGATGCTGTTCGATCAGATACCGCTGGAGCAGATGAACACCTCGATGACGATCAACGCGACAGCGCCGTGGCTGCTGGCGCTCTACATCGCGGTGGCCGAGGAACAGGGCGCGGATGTGTCCAAGCTGCAGGGCACGGTTCAGAACGATCTGATCAAGGAATACCTGAGCCGTGGCACTTATGTCTGCCCACCGAAACCGTCGCTGAAGATGATCGCGGATGTGGCCGAGTATTGCTATACCAACGTGCCGAAATGGAACCCGATGAACGTGTGTTCCTACCACCTGCAAGAGGCCGGCGCGACGCCCGAACAGGAGCTGGCCTATGCGCTGGCCACCGCCATCGCGGTGCTGGACGAATTACGCCCCCGTGTCCCAGCCGAGGATTTCCCGGCTCTGTGCGGGCGGATTTCATTCTTTGTGAACGCGGGTATCCGGTTTGTCACCGAAATGTGCAAAATGCGCGCTTTTGTCGACCTTTGGGATGAAATCCTGCAACAACGCTATGGTGTCGAGGACCCCAAGTTCCGCCGATTCCGCTATGGCGTTCAGGTGAACTCGCTGGGGCTGACTGAACAGCAGCCAGAGAACAACGTCTATCGCATCCTGATCGAGATGCTGGCCGTGACCCTGTCCAAGAAAGCCCGCGCCCGCGCCGTGCAACTGCCCGCGTGGAACGAGGCGCTCGGCCTGCCGCGCCCATGGGATCAGCAATGGTCGATGCGGATGCAACAGATTCTGGCCTTTGAAACCGACCTGCTGGAATATGGCGATCTGTTCGACGGCAATCCTGTGGTCGACGCCAAGGTCGAAGACCTCAAGGACGGCGCGCGGGCGGAACTGGCCAATCTGGACTCGATGGGCGGGGCGGTCGCCTCGATCGAATACATGAAATCCCGGCTGGTGGATTCGAATGCCGAGCGGCTGAATCGGATCGAACGCAACGAGACTGTCGTGGTTGGCGTGAACAAATGGACCGAAGGCGAACCGTCGCCCCTGCAGACCGAGGATGGCGGTATCATGGTGGTCGACCCGGCGGTCGAGCAGGAGCAGATCGGGCGTCTGAACGACTGGCGCGCTGGTCGTGATGACGCCGCCGTTGCGGCAGCGCTGAAAGACCTGCGCGAGGCCGCGCAATCGGGTGCCAATGTGATGGCCCCGTCCATCGCAGCGGCCAAGGCGGGCGTCACCACCGGCGAATGGGCCGAGGAAATGCGCAAGGCCTATGGCACCTATCGCGGGCCAACCGGCGTGTCCGGCTCGGTCTCGAACAAGACCGAGGGGCTGGAGGATCTGCGCGCCGCCGTTGACGCGGTCAGCGACAAGCTGGGCCGTCGATTGAAGTTTCTGGTCGGCAAGCCGGGGCTGGACGGGCATTCCAACGGGGCCGAACAGATCGCCTTTCGCGCCCGCGATTGCGGCATGGATATCAGCTATGACGGTATCCGCCTGACGCCCGAAGAAATCGTGACCGCCGCACGCGAAGACGACGCGCATGTGATCGGTCTGTCGATCCTGTCGGGCAGTCATCTGCCGTTGGTGCAGGACGTGATGACCCGCCTCAAGCAAGAGGGGCTGGGCGATATCCCCGTCGTCGTCGGCGGCATCATTCCCGACGAAGACGCCGAAGCCCTACGCGCCATGGGGGTTTCCGAAATCTATACGCCCAAGAACTTTGAGCTGAACGCAATCATGGGCGATATCATCACTTTGGCGGATCCGAAAAATATCGCGGCGGAATAGCACCGCCACGCCGATAAATCTCCATTTCTATTTCCGGCCAAAAACGAATAAACAGGGCCGGAAATTGCAATTTCCCAATGCCGATGGCGTGGGAATTCAGGATGTGGAGAAAAAGAATGGCAATCGATCTTGAAAAAATGCCGCGCAAGGAATTGCTGGAATTGCGCACTCAGGTCGAAAAGGCACTGAAAGGTGCCGAGGCGCGCGAACGCAAGGAAGCGCTGAAAGCAGCCGAGAAAGCAGCAGCCGAGTTTGGCTTTTCACTGGCCGAATTGTCATCTGACAGCGCGAAACCCGCCAAGGCGGCGGCCAAATACCGCAATCCGAACGACAAGTCGCAGACCTGGACAGGTCGGGGGCGCAAACCTCAATGGATTCACGATGCCCTGAAAGCCGGGGCCGATATTTCCGATCTGGAAATCTGAGCGGAGGTCTGTGGTAAAATGACAATTCATATCGGGGCCGAAAAAGGCGAAATAGCAGAAACCGTTCTTATGCCTGGCGATCCCTATCGCGCGAAATGGGCCGCCGAGACGTTTCTGAAAGACGCCAGACAGGTCAATAACGTTCGTGGAATGCTGGGATTCACCGGTACATGGAATGGAAATCCCGTCACCATTCAGGGCAGCGGCATGGGGATGCCCTCGCTGTCGATCTACGCCAACGAACTGATCCGGGACTACGGGGCAAAGACCCTGATCCGCATCGGGTCGTGTGGGGGAATGCAGGACAGTGTGAACGTGCGCGATGTCATTCTGGCGATGACCTCGACCACGCTCAGCACCCCGTCGCGCGGCATCATGAAAGAGATGAACTTTGCCCCCTGCGCCGACTGGGGTCTGCTGCAGGCCGCCGCAAAAGCGGCGCAGGCCAAGGGCACGCCAACCCATGTGGGCGGCATCTATTCCTCGGACGTGTTCTATGATGAACGCCCGGACCTGAACGAACAGATGGTGCGCCACGGAATCTTAGGCGTCGAGATGGAAGCGGCCGAGCTTTACATCCTCGCCGCGCGCCATAAATGCCGGGCGCTGGCGGTGCTGACCGTATCAGACCACCTGCTGACCGGCGAGGCGCTGCCCGCATCCGAACGCGAGCGCAGCTTTGGCGACATGGTCGAGATCGCGCTTGGGGCGGCCTTCCCCGCCAGCTGATCAAAGCCCATGCGTGCGATCATAGGCGTTGCGCGCAGGGCTGCTCCATCCCTGCAAGGCACCCTCGGTGGGGGCGAAGACCTCGACCAGCAGGGGGTGGCAGGGGGCGGTGTCCGAGGAATGCTCGGACGAGCAATCGCCACCGGGACAAGCGCTGAGATTGCCCAGCAGGTCGATCTCGGCGAAGAACTCAAGGTAATCGCCGGGGCGCACCGGTGAGGCTTTCATGAAATACTGCCCGGTATCCCGCGTGAACCCGGTGCACATGAACACGTTCAGCACATCATGCACCGCCGGTTCCGCCTGCGCCAAAGGGATGCCCTGATGACCGGCCAGCGCGCGGGTCAGGTTTGAATGGCAACAATGGTGGTACTGCGTTCCCGACAGCAGGTTGCCGGTATAGGGATCGCAGCGGGTGCCGATCACGTCATGGACCGAGCCGCCATAGTCATCAATGCCGTACCACCCCAGCGTATCCGCGGTGATCGTCGCCATGGGGCGCATATGCGGAAAGCTGGACCACATCCGCTCTCCGGTCGTCAGATGGGTGCCGTGCAGCGCGCGGGTCTTGCCGGAATAGAACCGCTCGGACAGATCATTCAGGTTCCACAGGTTCAGATCGCCCACCTGCGGACCCTCAACCGAGGTGATGCGAAAGAACTGCCCGGCGGGCACTTCGAAACAGCGCGCCTCACGCGGCGGAATCAGCACCTCGCCCGTCTTTTGCGCTGTGCTGCGCGCGGTTTGGTACAGCGTCAGATCCGGCGGCGGCAGATCGTCATTGGGATAGCAGATCACAGGCGCGACGGCGCGGCGGGCCTCGGCGTCTTTCGGCGGCTGGGGGAGGGGTTGAGATTCGGTCATGGCCCCAAGACTGGCGCAGTTCGCGCCGCTGGGGAAGCCCCGCGTCAGCCCTGCCCTTTCAGGCAACGGGTCGGTTCGGCCTCGGATTGCGCAACAGCGCCGCAAAAGCTGCAGCGCCACTGGCCGGCGCTGCGGTGCTGCCGCCAACGGCATTCGCGCGTCAGGAATGATGTCCGCGACCGCCAGAAGAAATAAGCAAACACGCCGGCGGCCAGCAAAAGCAAAAGAACAGGCATATCTCTGCTTTGCCGATCACCTTCGGGAAATCAAGGGCGCAGTCCTTTGGTCAAGCCGCATTAGTGTTCTTGGAAATAAGGTCGGCATGGCTGCCGACCTTGAATATCGGTGCGGGTTAAGCCGCCATACACGCGTTGGCTTTGGCGGCCTGCGCTTCGGTGACGCCATTGCCCGGAACAAAGACCTCGGTCTGTTTGCCATCCTGAAGGGTGTATTGGGTCGTGAATGAACCTTCAATTCCCGCCTGGCTGGCGCATTCCACCTGCTTGAAAACAAGATCCGCCCGATCACTGCCCGAACCGCCGCAGGCCGAAAGAACGGTGATTGCAGCAACGGACAGAGCCTTCAATAGTGTTTGAGTCATTGATATTCTCCGATATTTCAATGCTCGCATAACACGAAAAAACCCGGGAAGTTTCCACCCCGGGTTCGCATAATTTCTTTGGCTGTAATCAGACGGCGCGTTCCACCATCATCTTCTTGATCTCGGCAATCGCCTTGGCCGGGTTCAGACCCTTGGGGCAGGTCTTGGCGCAGTTCATGATGGTGTGGCAGCGATACAGCTTGAACGGATCCTCAAGCTCATCCAGACGCTCACCCGTCGCCTCATCGCGGCTGTCGATGATCCAGCGATAGGCGTGCAGCAACGCAGCAGGGCCGAGATAGCGATCACCGTTCCACCAATAGCTCGGGCACGAGGTCGAGCAGCTGGCGCACATCACGCATTCATAGAGACCATCCAGCTTGCGGCGATCCTCGATGGATTGTTTCCACTCCTTCGCCGGGCGGTTGGTCTTGGTTTCCAGCCACGGCATGATGCTGGCGTGTTGCGCATAGAAATGGGTCAGGTCCGGGATCAGGTCCTTGACCACCGGCATATGCGGCAGCGGGTAGATCTTCACGTCGCCCTTGATCTCATCCATGCCATAGATGCACGCCAGCGTGTTGATCCCATCGATGTTCATCGCGCAGGACCCACAGATGCCTTCGCGGCACGAGCGGCGGAAGGTCAGGGTCGGGTCGATCTCATTCTTGATCTTGATCAGCGCGTCCAGAACCATCGGGCCGCAAGTGTCCATATCAACGAAATAGGTATCGACACGCGGGTTCTGGCCGTCATCAGGGTTCCAGCGATAGATCTGGAACTTGCGCACATTGGTCGCGCCGTCCGGCTTGGGCCATGTCTTGCCCGTCGTGATGCGCGAATTCTTGGGGAGGGTCAGTTGTACCATAAGTTCCTCTCCTTAGAACGTCCGCGCCTTGGGCGCGATTTTCTTCAGGCTGATGCCGCCTTCGTCCTCGGTGGTCAGCGGATCGACGATGACCGGGCGATAGCTAAGCTCGACCTTGTTGCCCTCGACCCGGCTTACGGTGTGGACACGCCAGTTTTCATCATCACGCTCGGTGAAATCCTCATGCGCGTGGGCGCCGCGGGATTCCTTGCGCGCCTCGGCCCCGACGATGGTGGCCAGCGCACTTGGCATCAGATTGGTCAGTTCCAGCGATTCCATCAGGTCACTGTTCCATACCAGCGAGCGGTCCGAGACTTTCAGGTCATCCATCTTGGCTGCAATGGCGGTCATCTTCTCGACCCCTTCGGCCATGGTTTTGGACGTCCGGAACACCGCCGCATCCGACTGCATGGTCTTTTGCATCTCAAGGCGCAGATCGGCGGTGGGGATTGCACCGCTGGCGTTGCGCACGGCGTCGAACCGGTCGAACGCCTTGTCGACCGAGGCCTGGTTCAGCACCGGGTTGGACGCGTCCGCATCCACAACCTTGCCCGCCCGGATCGCCGCCGCGCGGCCAAAGACAACAAGGTCGATCAGCGAGTTCGACCCCAACCGGTTCGCCCCATGGACCGAGGCACATCCGGCCTCACCCACGGCCATCAGGCCGGGGACCACGGCGGTCGGGTTGTCGGCGGTCGGGTTCAGAACCTCGCCCCAATAGTTCGTCGGGATGCCGCCCATGTTATAATGCACGGTGGGCAGAACCGGGATCGGTTCCCGGGTCACGTCGACGCCGGCAAACACGCGCGCGGATTCCGAAATGCCCGGCAGACGTTCGGCCAGCGCTTCGGCGGGCAGGTGGCTTAGGTTCAGGTGAATGTGATCCCCGTCATCCCCGTGGCCGCGGCCCTCGCGGATTTCCATCGTCATCGAACGGCTGACATAATCGCGCGGGGCAAGGTCCTTATACTGGGGCGCGTAACGCTCCATGAACCGCTCACCTTCCGAGTTCGTCAGGTATCCGCCCTCGCCCCGGGCCCCTTCGGTGATCAGACAGCCCGAGCCGTAGATGCCGGTGGGGTGGAACTGCACGAACTCCATGTCCTGCAGAGCCAGACCCGCGCGGGCCACCATGCCGCCGCCGTCACCGGTGCAGGTATGGGCCGAGGTCGCGCTGAAATAGGCCCGGCCATAGCCGCCGGTTGCCAGCACCACCATCTTGGCGTTGAACACATGCATCGTGCCATCGTCCAGCTTCCAGCAGACGACGCCCTGACACTGGCCATCGTCGGACATGATCAGATCGATGGCAAAGTATTCGATGTAGAATTCGGCGTTGTTTTTCAGCGACTGGCCATAAAGCGTGTGCAGGATTGCGTGTCCGGTCCGGTCTGCCGCAGCGCAGGTCCGTTGCACAGCAGGGCCCTCACCGAATTCGGTCGTGTGACCGCCGAAAGGACGCTGATAAATCTTGCCCTCTTCGGTTCGGCTGAACGGCACGCCATAATGTTCCAGCTCATAAACCGCCTTGGGGGCTTCGCGCGCCAGATATTCCATCGCGTCCGTGTCACCCAGCCAGTCCGAACCCTTGACGGTGTCGTACATATGCCATTGCCAATGGTCCGGCCCCATATTCGACAGCGAGGCGGCGATGCCGCCCTGCGCCGCCACGGTATGAGAGCGGGTCGGGAACACCTTGGTCACACAAGCGGTGCGCAGGCCCTGTTCGGCCATGCCCAGCGTAGCGCGCAGCCCGGCACCGCCGGCGCCGACCACAACCACGTCATATTCATGCGTTTCGTATTCGTATGCAGCCATTTCTTTCAGCTCCGGAGAATCAAAGGGCGATGCGCGCGATGGCAAAAAGGCCAGCGGCCGCCGCACCATAGGACAGGCAGGTGGTCAGGATGATCAGCACCTTCTCGGCAACGCCATGCACATAATCCTCAAGCATCACCTGCGCGCCTTCGGCAAAGTGTTTGAAGCCAACCACCAGCGTCAGGGCCGCCACGATGGCCGGGAAGGGGCGCGAGTAATAGTCCAGCACCACATCATAGGGCTGGCCCAGTACGGGGCCGAATGTGAAGATGAACAGCGGCACGAGGATCAGCAAAGCCACCGAGCTGACCTTCATCCGCCAGAAATGAGCTGTGCCCGCCTTGGCCGATCCAAGGCCCGTCGCGCGTTTGCGATCTGTCAGGTAACGCATATCTGGCCTCCTTTACGCGACGATCAGCAGGGTCAGCAGGGTCAGCACGACCGAGCCGATGACAACCGCCCAGCCCAGCTTCATCGCTGTGGGCAGGTCCAGACCAACCGCGTTGTCCCAGATCAGGTGCCGGACACCCGCCAGCGTGTGATACCAAAGCCCCCAAAGCGACAGCGCCATCACCAGATCGCCCAGCACCGAGGTCAGCCACCAGTTTGCCCGCTCGAACGCTTCGGGCGAGGTTGCAGCGGCCAGAAACCACCAGACGATCAACAACCCTGCCACGACCAGGGCATTGCCGGTGATCCGGGTCAGGATAGATGTGACCGACGTCAGCTGAGGTCGATAAATCGACAAATGCGGCGAAAGCGGGCGATTGCCCCGATTTACATCGGCCATGGCGGCTCCTTTTCGGTTGGCTACCGAACCTTTTACTGTTTTTTGCGACACTGTCACGCGCTGCAGGTGCAAAAAACGTTAAATCCGGCGCAAATCATCCGATAAAGCCAATTCGTGATCACACAAAATAATCTCGTGATCACAAATTGCATTCACGGCCACCAATGTTAGCGTTTTCAATGGAAAACCAATGTGATCACGAATCTATGGTATGGGCTGTTCAAGCCCCGCAGTTTGCTGTGTCACCTCGCGCAGCAGCTTCTTGCGGATACGTTCGGGATAGTCGGCAAACCCCGCAGCCGAGACGACAAAGGCCCCCTCGCCCACGATCACATTCTCAAAGAAATAGGCCGTCAGGTCCGGTTCGCTTTCCTCGATGGCGATGGCGTTCACGGTGACGCCGCGATCGCGCAACTTGCCGTGCAGAGTGCCCGGCTCGACCCCCTCGTTCGAGATCCCGTCGCCCGACAGATCGATCAGATGGCGCGTACAGTCGGTCACGCTGTCGAAATGGGCGATGGTCATCTCAAGCGCCTCGCCGATTGCGGTCGAGAAGTTGCGCCAGACCCGCGGGTCCTCGGCCACCTGGCCCGCGAAACGGTCGAGGGTGGCAAAGCTGTCGATCTGCGTCCAGGGGATCGTAACCCGCTGGCGGGTACTGCCGGTCCATTGCACCAGCATCAGACGGGCCTGTCCGCGTACCAGCGCCTCGGACACGATCGGGTCGCGCAGGCCTGCTGCAAGGCCGTCCATCTGAATGCGGTATTCTTCGGAATCGACTGACCCGGACACGTCGACCGCTAGGGCCAGCGCAAGGTCGCAGGCATGGGCCTGCGGCGCAAGGCAGAGACAGGTTAGAAGAGAGCGCAGCACCATCATGGGCCAAACCTAACACGGAATTCGCCGCCGGCGATCACTTCCGTGTCAGCAAAATCGCGGCGGGCTCAGATCGGCATCAGCGCCCAGTAATCAAGGTCCAAAAGCACGTCGGGCAAGTATTTCCCGGCCTCGTCGCGCAGCTGGAACGGCGCGCCGCCCTTGGTGGCCACCAGTCGCAGCCGGATCGCGCCGACGCCGGGTACGGCGGTTTCGGCCTTGTCCAGAACCTGCGACCACGCCTTGATCGTGTCGCCCGCGAAACAAGGATTGGCATGAGCGCCGCCGTTCAGACCCACGATCATCTGCGCATTGGCCAGACCGTTGAACGACAAAGCCCGCGCCAGCGAGATCACGTGGCCGCCATAGATCAGCCGACCCTCGGGGCGGAAGGTGAGGTCGAAATGGACTTTGGCGGTGTTTTGCCAGAGGCGAGTGGCCAGCATGTGCTCGGCCTCTTCGATCGTCACGCCGTCGACGTGATCGATCATTTCTTCCGTTTTGTACGCGCCCCAACGGTCGAATTGTCCGGATTGTACAAAATCATATTTCGAAAAATCGAGACCCTGCGGCACCACCAGATCATCCACCGCAAGCGCCGGTTTCAAATCGGGCACAACCGTCTCGGGGGCAGGCGCATCGAGGTTCGATTTGCGCACCATCACCCAGCGGACATATTCGATCACCACCTCGTCGCGCTGGTTCAGGCCGCGGGTGCGGACCCAGACCACGCCGGTCTTGCCGTTCGAGTTCTGTTTCAACCCGATCACCTGAGATTCGGCACGCAGGGTATCGCCGGGATAGACCGGTCGCAGCCAGCGCCCCTCGGCATAGCCCAGATTGGCGACCGCGTTCAGCGAGATATCGGGGACCGTCTTGCCAAAGACCACGTGAAACGCCGCCAGATCATCCAGCGGGCTTTGCGGCAGACCGCAGGTCCGGGCGAATTCATCCGAGGAATAGAGCGCATGGCGCGCAGGATAGAGCGCATGGTAGAGCGCGCGCTCGCCATCCGTCACCGTGCGGGGGACTGCGTGATGCAGCACCTGCCCGACGGTGTAATCCTCGAAAAAACGGCCCGGATTCGTTTTCATTATTGCTGTCCCAGTTTCATGTCGGGGGTGTAGTCGGCGGCAACCTCTTTCGTCACCGCCTGCGCGCAGCGCATCACATTGTTGGCCGTGTCAAAAGCATAAGAGGGATCGCCATAGAGCTCCCATCCTTTCGCCAGCGCGTCCGAGACCTTGTGGCAGAAGGCCGATGTGTCTTCCTCGGTCAGCAAACGGTAAAGTTTCGCCATGATGTCAGCCCCTTATCCACCAAACGGAGACGGGCCGACCAGCCCGTGAATATAACCCACGACGCCCAGCAGCACGATTGAGGCCACAAAGAACATGGCGTCCTTGCCATAGGTACCGGGCTCGCCCGGGGTCCAGCCGGGTTCGGATTTGTTGATCACGATCACCTCGACCACGGCCCAGGCGAGCAATCCGCCGAACAGCACAATCGAGGCCAGATCGCCATTGACCAGCAGATGCGCAAAGGCCCACAACTTGAACCCACCCAGCATCGGGTGGCGCAGCTTGTTCAGTACGCGCCCCTTCTGACCCGCCGGGCTCATCAGGAAAAAGGCGAACAGAACCAGCAGGTTGTTGACGTGGATCAGGAAGGTCGGCGGGGCCCAGACAAAGACGGTGTCGGTCATGCGATAGCCGAAGATCATCAGCAGCACCGCCGCGACCAGCGCCAGCGCCACCGCGCCCTTGCCCGCGTCGCCCATCGCCGCGCGCCGGTCCGGCATCACGCGTTTGAACAGATGCGCGGCCCACCAAAGCGCCACACCAAGGATCAGAAGAACAAAGCCCATTGCTGGCCTACCCCGCTTGCAAAGCTGTTATCGCCTCTGCTTTTGCCAGAGTTTCACGGGCAGTTACAATGTGCAGATTTTCAACGATCTTGCCATCGACCACGGCGACCCCCTGCCCCTGCGCCTGCGCCGCGTCAAAGGCAGCAATCTGGCGGCGGGCCAGATCGACCTCGGCGTCCGAGGGCGCAAAGGCCGCGTTGGCAATATCGACCTGCGCCGGGTGGATCAGCGTCTTGCCGTCAAAGCCCATATCGCGGCCCTGTTCGCATTCGGCAGCCAGCCCGTCGGTATCCTTGAAGGCGTTATAGACGCCATCGACGATGACCAGCCCCTCGGCCTTGGCGGCCAGCAGGCACAGGCCCAGCGAGGTCATCATCGGCAGGCGGTCGGGGCGAAACCGGGTCCGCAGGTCCTTGGCCAGATCATTGGTGCCCATGACAAACCCCGCCATCAGCGGATGGGCCGCGATCTGGGCAGCGTTCAGCATCCCGCGCGGGGTCTCCATCATCGCCCAGATCGGCAGATCGCCGGTGATCGCCGCCAGCGCATCCACATGAGCGGGCGTTTCCACCTTGGGCAACAGGACCACATCCGCGCCCATGTCGCGCACGGCCTCGGCATCGGCGCGGCCCCATTCGGTATCCAGCCCGTTGATCCGCACGATCTTGACGCGGGCGCCGTACCCTCCGGCGGCCAGCGCGGCTGCCAGCGTGGCGCGGGCGTTTTCCTTTTCATCGGCGGCAACCGCATCTTCCAGATCGAAGATGATCGCGTCCACCGGCAGGTTGCGCGCCTTGTCCAGCGCCCGGTCGCGCGAGCCGGGGATATAGAGAACGGAACGATAGGGGCGGTGACGGGGGTCCACGGGCCTCTCCCTTTGAAATAATGTTGCGCGGAATGGGGCATTTTTTTGCGGAAAGTTCAAGAGGAAAATCGCCGCATTGCAGCATACGCGGTGCAACGCACGTTGGGTTAACCGGATTTCGGTCTGGGACCCGCACCCTGATTGCGAAAGGGAATCGAAAGGGGTTGCGGATGAAAACGCTGATCAAGATGACGATGGGGCTGGGGATCATGGTGCTGGCCGCGCAACAGGTCCGGGCGCAGAGTTGCGCGCCGCGGGCGGATGTAATCGGGCGGCTGACCGAGACCTATGGCGAGACGCGCCGCGCCATCGGCATCGCGCGGCAGGGCGCGATGATGGAGGTGTTTGCCTCGGACCGGACGGGAAGCTGGACCATTACCGTGACCTTGCCGGATGGGGTGACCTGCCTGATCGCCACCGGCCAGTCCTTCGAGGCGCTGGCCGAGGCGCTGCCGCCCAACGCTTAGGTCAGCGCGTCCCAGATCAGTTTGGTGCCGGTCAGGGTCAGCAGCACGTAAGCGATGCCGAAAAACAGGCGTTCGGACAGCATGAAATGCGCCCGGACGCCCAGCCATGCGCCAAGGATGGCAAACGGGGTCAGCAGCAGATCGGCCAGCGCGGTATGCCATGTGAACAGACCCAGATAGGCGAAAGGCACGAATTTCACCGCGTTGATCACCCAGAAGACCAACACGGTCGAGGCCTGAAACTCGGTCTTGGTCAGGCGTTGCGACAGCAGATAGACGGCGGCGGGCGGCCCGCCTGCGTGGCTGACAAAGCTGGTGAACCCTGCAACCAGCCCCGCGAACAGGCCAGCCGGGGGCGGCAGGCGGTTGGCAAAACCCCTGATCCAGCCCTTCGACTGGGCCACGTGCCAGATCACGAAGCCCACTGAAATGCCTCCGATCAGCAGGCGCAGCAGGTCGTCATCGGTCGCGCGATAGAGCCACGCGCCCAGCGCCACGCCGGGCACCGCGCCCAGGATCAGCAGGCGGGAATCCGGCCAGCTCCAGCGCTTCCAATAGGGTTTCAGGGTGGCCACATCGATCACCATCAGGATCGGCAGCATCAGCGCCAGCGCCTGCCCGGGCGTCAGGATCAGCGCCAGAATCGACGACGATGCAAAGGCCACGCCCGAGCCGAACCCGCCTTTGGATATCCCGGCGAAGATCACCGCCGGGATTGCCACGGCAAAAAACATCAGGTTCATCTCGAACATCGGGCGTCCCGCGAATAGGCATGTGTTGCAGGCGGTTTAGCGCAACCGGCAGGGGCAGCGCAAACGGTATGCGGTTGTATGCCACGCCGCGCAAGGCTTGCGCAGCGCCGGTTTTGCGACTAGCACATCCGCGATTTCAAAACCCATCGGAGATATTCCAAATGGCCAGACCCAAGATCGCGCTGATCGGCGCAGGTCAGATCGGCGGCACGCTCGCCCACCTCGCAGCAATGAAAGAACTGGGCGACGTCGTCCTGTTCGACATCGCCGAAGGCACCCCCGAAGGCAAGGCCCTGGACATCGCGGAATCCGGCCCCTCGGAAGGCTTTGACGCCAAACTGAAGGGTACCCAGTCTTACGCGGACATCGCAGGCGCGGACGTCTGCATCGTGACCGCCGGCGTCCCCCGCAAACCGGGCATGAGCCGCGACGACCTGCTGGGCATCAACCTGAAGGTCATGAAGTCGGTCGGCGAAGGCATCGCCGCCAATGCTCCCGACGCGTTCGTCATCTGCATCACCAACCCGCTGGACGCGATGGTCTGGGCCCTGCGTGAATTCTCGGGCCTGCCGCATAACAAGGTCTGCGGTATGGCGGGCGTTCTGGATTCGGGCCGTTTCGCACATTTCCTGTCGGAAGAGTTCAACGTCTCGATGCGCGACGTCACCGCCTTTGTTCTGGGCGGCCACGGCGACACCATGGTGCCGTCGGTGCGTTATTCGACCGTCGCCGGTATCCCGCTGCCCGATCTGGTTGAGATGGGCTGGACCACGCAGGACAAGCTGGACGCCATCGTGCAGCGCACCCGTGATGGCGGTGCCGAGATCGTCGGCCTGCTGAAAACCGGCTCGGCCTTCTATGCGCCTGCCACATCGGCGATCGAAATGGCCGAAGCCTATCTGAAAGACCAGAAACGCGTTCTGCCCTGTGCCGCATATTGCGACGGTGAGCTGGGTGTTGAAGGCATGTATGTGGGCGTGCCCACCGTCATCGGCGCTGGCGGCATCGAGCGCATCGTCAACATCAAGCTGAACGAAGAAGAGCAGGCCGGTTTCGACAACTCGGTCAATGCCGTGAAGGGCCTGATCGAGGCCTGCAAGGGTATCGACAGCACGCTGGCGTAAGGTCCGGATTTCCTTACTGACAACTTGAATGCGCGTCTTCGGGCGCGCATTCTTTGTTTATGTTTATTTTTGTGAAGTTTACGCTGCTCTTACTGGTCGCGCCGGTGGCTTGCGCGGC
The DNA here is from genome assembly GCF_056542385.1 of Ruegeria sp. AD2(2025). Classification (NCBI taxonomy): domain Bacteria; kingdom Pseudomonadati; phylum Pseudomonadota; class Alphaproteobacteria; order Rhodobacterales; family Roseobacteraceae; genus Ruegeria; species Ruegeria sp. AD2(2025). The sequence continues at coordinate 237,471 of NZ_JBQFZS010000005.1, read as the reverse complement.
CTTCATCCGAACCACACAATCCGCGAACGCCGCGAAATCGGCGCATACAGTATTGTTCATTTATTGCGTCATCTGTCTCGTTGCAGGAGTTCTCGGAACGCCCGTTGTTATGCTTGCCATCTTAACTGCTTTGCAAGACAACGTACCATGGCTGGAGCTACTGATAATGGCACTTGCAAGAACGGGCCCCTTCTTTGTGGCAAGCTTGGCAGCGTTGCTGCTGTTACAGAAGCGATACATCCCCTGATCTGTCCCGCGTCCACGGGCAGCCGGAAGCCGGGCGATACTACCCGCCCCGGTTGCGCGTCCGGGGGCTTTAGCCTGTCAGAACAGGCCTTATCGCAGGCGCACACTGATTCATACGAAAAACGGGATGTAATGCCCACGGGGGAATCTGGCACGACGGCGGCGCCGCGTTTGTGATCACACCCCAAAAACCTGTGATCACAAATGATGAAAATCTTTGGCAATTTCCCGTGAGAGGTCAAAAAAACCTTTATACCTGCCCCTTAGACACGCCTATAACGGCGTAATCGCAGTCAGACGGGACAATTTCGATGAACATTCACGAATATCAGGCCAAGGCTCTTTTGCGGAGCTATGGCGCTCCGGTCTCCGACGGTCGCGCCGTGTTGCGCGCCGAGGAAGCCAAAACCGCAGCCGGTGAACTGGATGGGCCTTTGTGGGTCGTCAAGGCGCAGATCCATGCGGGCGGGCGCGGCAAGGGCTCGTTCAAAGAGGCCGATGCCGGTGAAAAGGGCGGCGTGCGTCTGACCAAATCGGTGGAGGAAGCCGCCGAGGAAGCCAAGAAGATGCTGGGCCGGACGCTGGTCACGCATCAGACCGGCCCCGCGGGCAAGCAGGTCAACCGCATCTATATCGAAGCCGGTTCGGGCATCGAGCGCGAGCTTTATCTGGCGCTGCTGGTGGACCGCCAGACCAGCCGGATTTCGTTTGTCTGCTCGACCGAAGGCGGCATGGATATCGAGGAAGTGGCGGCGGCTACGCCTGAAAAGATCCTTTCGTTCTCGGTGGACCCTGCCACTGGTTATCAGCCCTATCACGGCCGTCGCATCGCTTTCTCGCTGGGTCTGGAAGGCGCGCAGGTCAAGCAATGCGTCAAGCTGATGAACCAGCTCTATAACGCCTTCGTCGAGAAGGACATGGAGATGCTGGAGATCAACCCGCTGATCGTTTCGGACAAGGGCGACCTCAAGGTGCTGGACGCCAAGGTCGGCTTTGACGGCAACGCGGTCTACCGCCACCCCGATATTGCCGAGCTACGCGACACGACCGAGGAAGACCCCAAGGAACTGGAAGCCTCGAAATACGACCTGAACTACATCGCGCTGGATGGTGAGATCGGGTGCATGGTCAACGGTGCCGGTCTGGCGATGGCGACGATGGATATCATCAAGCTGTATGGGGCCGAGCCTGCGAACTTCCTCGACGTGGGCGGCGGTGCGACCAAAGAGAAAGTGACCGAGGCGTTCAAGATCATCACCTCGGACCCGCAGGTCAAAGGCATTCTGGTCAACATCTTCGGCGGCATCATGCGTTGTGATGTGATTGCCGAGGGCGTTGTTGCCGCGGTGAAAGAGGTCGGCTTGCAAGTTCCGCTGGTCGTGCGTCTGGAAGGTACAAATGTCGAGAAGGGCAAGGAGATCATCAACACCTCGGGCCTGGACGTGATCGCGGCGGACAACCTGAAAGACGGTGCCGAGAAGATCGTGAAGGCGGTTAAGGGGTAAGTTCGTGCGTTCAACTGTCAGGCCACTACTGTTCGTGAGCGTCCTGGCGGGCTTAACCGCCTGCCAGACGACCACTGAATCCGCTCAGGCCACGGGCGCGCCGGCGCTCACACGTTCAGCAAATATTGGACCCGGAAGTTCTCCGGTTTCGGCGGATCAAGCGACGGCGTACTTCCACACCCTGTGCGGCCAAGCCTCATCTGGACGTTCGGCATTAGAAGCTGCGGCAGCCGCAAATGGTTTTGCACAGAATGCAACGACAACTACCTACTATCATCAGCAAAAGGACCTGTCGGTCAAACTGACTGACACCCGCTGTTCCATCGTATTTGTCTCAGAAGACGGGTTTTCGGACATCAGCAAATCTTTCAACGCGTTGAAAGGGAGTTTGAAGCCGTCGAGCGTTCGTGATGCCGGAGTTGTTGGCGGCGAACACTATTACAGTGCGGCAATCGACGTGTGAGCGGGGCATCGGTCCACAATTTTAGATTTGAGGGTCCGTTGACCCGTCAAAGGTACAAACAGGAGAGCGCCAAATGGCAGTCCTCATCGACGAAAATACCAAAGTGATCTGTCAGGGCTTTACCGGCTCGCAGGGCACATTCCACAGCGAACAGGCCATCGCCTACGGCACCAAGATGGTCGGCGGCGTGACCCCCGGCAAAGGTGGGATGACACATCTTGACCTGCCCGTGTTCAACTCGGTCCACGAAGCCAAGCATGTGACCGAAGCCAACGCCTCGGTTATCTATGTGCCGCCGCCCTTTGCGGCGGACTCGATCCTCGAGGCGATTGATGCCGAGATGGAGGTGATCGTTTGCATCACCGAAGGCATTCCGGTTCTGGACATGATGAAGGTGAAGCGCGCGCTGGAAGGCTCCAAATCGCGCCTGATCGGACCGAACTGCCCCGGTGTCATCACGCCAGACGCCTGCAAGATCGGCATCATGCCCGGCCACATCCACAAGCGCGGCTCGGTCGGTGTTGTGTCGCGCTCGGGTACGCTGACTTATGAGGCTGTCAAGCAGACCACCGATGTGGGTCTGGGCCAGTCCACCTGTGTGGGCATTGGCGGCGACCCGATCAAAGGGACCGAGCATATCGACGTGCTGGAGTGGTTCCTGGCGGATGACGAGACCCACTCGATCATCATGATCGGTGAGATCGGTGGCTCGGCCGAGGAAGAAGCCGCGCAGTTTCTGGCGGATGAGGCCAAGAAGGGCCGCTCGAAACCCACCGCTGGTTTCATCGCAGGCCGCACAGCCCCTCCGGGCCGCCGCATGGGCCACGCGGGCGCGATTGTCGCCGGTGGCAAGGGCGGTGCCGAGGACAAGATCGAAGCCATGCGCAGCGCCGGTATCGTCGTGGCCGAAAGCCCGGCGACGCTGGGTGAGGCTGTGCTGGAAGCGATTGGGTAAAAACGGTGCGAGCAGTTTCGCAAGTGCATAAAGTTGTAAAGGCGGGAGTTCTACCCGCCTTTAACAGCTTGCGTAACTATCGAATCTTAGCACTCATTTGCATATTCAGCGCTATCCCTTCGCTGACGCTGGCTGACAAGGCGTTTTCTTTTTCAGACCTCGAACATCTTGTCGAAACCTGCATTCGGCAAACTGACCTGAACTTAGAAAACCGCGCAGCGTTACCTATCCAAATAGATAACTCCAGATTTTCTGAGGTTCGCGTTGGAGATGCAAACAAGTTCGAAGAAGCCAGTAAACTAAGGGCAGCCAAGTTTTTTGTTTATGAGCTTTTTCAACCAAATTCATCAGATGAGCTCCATCAAAAAACACTAAAGGCGGTCCCACGACTTTTGGAAGACGATCAGGCACTTTCGCGTCATCACGAAAGAGTATTGAGGCAGATCGGCGCCCATTCTTTGTGGAAAAGCCCCTCTTCTGGGTCTGGAGAATGGAATAATTATGGCATTGTTGGTGGCAGCGCTTGGTGGTTCGCGGAAGACATCGCTGTAGTCTGGGAAGGCGGAGCGAGCCTCCTTTTGAACGGCCTTGTATGCGAGTTATACGGTGTACCTGCAGACTTGGCCCTAGAGCTTGTCCGGGATAGCGATTGGAATTTCGAAGTCGAAACACGTGGTCCAGTGATACGGTACTCGGCATCAAAACATGCAATAGCTCCGATGTCGCGTACCTTGGCTAGAATGCTAACGGGTCTCGGAAAAATGCACAGTCTTCCAAACGCGAAAATCGAAGTATTTCAGTTCAAACAGGGTTTTCTGCCCGGTGGCGAGGTCGATGAATGGACCATAATAGTCTCGGAGGATAGAAGCGCATGACCTTCTCTGACGCCATTCGCACCTGTTTCGCCAAGTTCTTCACCTTCTCAGGGCGCGCCTCGCGGCCCGAATACTGGTTCTTTTTCCTCTTCATCGTGATCTGGAGCATCATCGCCGGGATCATCGACCTGAAGTTCTTCACTCAGGTCGCGGTATCTGAGACCGAGACCTCGAAATCCGTCTCCGCCACGTCCTCGGGGCCGGTGCAGTCCATCGTGACCCTGATCGTGTTCTTCCCGCATCTGGCTGTGGCGTTCCGGCGGATGCATGATACCGGGCGCAGCGGGCTTTATGCTTTGCTGCCGATCTTGCTGATCCTTGGCGCTTTGGCTGTTCTTATCTTTGGCATCGGCCTTGCCAGCCAGTTCCATGGCGGCACGCTGGACATCCTGCTGACCGAGGCCACGTTGCTTATCGTCATTCCGACACTCATCGTTCTGTTTGTGTCCCCCCTCCTGGTGCTGTGGTGGCTTGCCCGCCCCGGCCAGCCAGGCACCAACCAATACGGTCCCAACCCAACAGAGGTAATCCCATGACCGAACACTCGCCCAACGACCAGTTTCATGCCTCAAGCTTCATGCAGGGGCATAATGCCGAGTATCTGGAGCAGCTCTACGCCCAGTATGCCCGGGACCCCGGTGCGGTGGATGCCGCCTGGGTCGAGTTCTTCAACGCCATGGGCGATGCCAAGCCGGATGTGCAGCGCGAGGCCGAGGGGCCGTCGTGGGCGCGGACCGACTGGCCTCCGATGCCTACGGATGATCTGACCGGGGCGCTGACGGGCGAATGGGCCGAGATTGATGCCAAGGCCGCCGGTAAGAAGATCAAGGACAAGGCCGAAGCCAAGGGGGTTGCGGTCAGCGATGACCAGATCAAGCGCGCGGTGCTGGACAGCCTGCGGGCGCTGATGCTGATCCGGGCCTATCGGATCCGGGGCCATCTGGCCGCCGATCTGGACCCGCTGGGGATGCGCGCGGCCAGCACGCACCCTGAGCTGGACCCCAAGACCTATGGCTTCGCCGATGCCGACATGGATCGCCCGATCTTTATCGACAACGTGCTGGGCCTGCAGATGGCCTCCATGCGCCAGATCGTCGAGATCGTGAAGCGGACCTATTGTGGCACGTTTGCGCTGCAATACATGCATATCTCGAACCCGGAAGAGGCCGCGTGGCTGAAGGAACGGATCGAGGGGTACGGCAAGGAAATCGCCTTCACCAAGGAAGGCCGCAAGGCGATCCTGAACAAGATGGTCGAGGCCGAAGGCTTTGAGAAGTTCCTGCATGTCAAATACATGGGCACCAAGCGGTTCGGTCTGGACGGCGGTGAGGCGCTGATCCCGGCGATGGAGCAGATCATCAAGCGCGGCGGCGCGCTGGGGATCAGCGACATCGTGATCGGGATGCCGCACCGGGGTCGTCTGAACATTCTGGCCAACGTGATGCGCAAGCCCTATCGCGCCATCTTCAACGAATTCCAGGGCGGCAGCTTCAAGCCCGAGGATGTGGATGGCTCGGGCGATGTGAAGTACCATCTGGGGGCGTCCAGTGACCGTGAGTTTGACGGCAATTCGGTGCACCTGTCGCTGACGGCGAACCCCTCTCACCTTGAAGCGGTGAATCCGGTGGTTCTGGGCAAGGTCCGTGCCAAGCAGGATCAGCGGAAGGACAAGGACCGCACCGCCGTCATGGGCATACTGCTGCACGGGGATGCGGCTTTTGCCGGTCAGGGTGTAGTGGCCGAGGGCTTTGGCCTGAGCGGTCTGCGCGGGCACAAGACCGGCGGCACCATGCATATCGTGGTGAACAACCAGATCGGGTTCACCACCGCGCCGCATTTCAGCCGGTCCAGCCCGTATCCCACCGATATCGCGCTGATGGTCGAGGCGCCGATCTTCCACGTCAACGGCGATGACCCCGAGGCGGTGGTTCACGCCGCCAAGGTGGCGACCGAGTTCCGCCAGAAGTTCCACAAGGACGTGGTGATCGACATCTTCTGCTATCGCCGGTTTGGCCATAACGAGGGCGACGAGCCCATGTTCACCAACCCGATCATGTATAAGAAGATCAAGACGCATAAGACCACGCTGAGTCTTTATACCGAACGGCTGGTCAAGGACGGCCTGATCCCCGAGGGCGAGATCGAGGATATGAAGGCCGCGTTCCAGGCGCATCTGAACACCGAGTTCGACGCGGGCAAGGATTTCAAGCCCAACAAGGCCGACTGGCTGGACGGGCGCTGGTCGCATCTGGACAAGAACAAGGAAGAATATGTGCGGGGCGACACCGCCATCACCCCCGAGACACTGGCCGAGGTCGGTCAGGCGCTGACCCATGCGCCCGACGACATCGCGGTGCACAAGACGGTGGCGCGCCTGCTGGATCACAAGAAGCAGATGTTCGAGACCGGCACCGGCTTTGACTGGGCCACGGGCGAGGCGCTGGCTTTTGGATCACTGCTAACCGAAGGCTATCCGGTGCGCCTGTCCGGACAGGACGCCACGCGCGGCACGTTCAGCCAGCGCCATTCCGGCTTTGTTCATCAGGAAACCGAAGAGCGGTACTATCCGCTCAATAACGTCCGCAAGGGGCAGTCGCAGTACGAGGTGATCGACTCGATGCTGTCCGAATATGCGGTGCTGGGTTTTGAATACGGCTATTCGCTGGCCGAGCCGAACTCGCTGGTGTTGTGGGAGGCGCAGTTCGGCGATTTCGCCAACGGCGCGCAGATCATGTTCGACCAGTTCATCAGCTCGGGTGAAAGCAAATGGCTGCGCATGTCCGGTCTGGTCTGCCTGCTGCCGCACGGGTTTGAAGGGCAGGGCCCCGAACACAGCTCGGCGCGGCTGGAGCGGTTCCTGCAGATGTGCGGTCAGGACAACTGGATCGTAGCCAACTGCACGACGCCTGCGAACTATTTCCACATCCTGCGCCGTCAGCTGCACCGGACCTTCCGCAAGCCGCTGATCCTGGTGACGCCGAAATCGCTGCTGCGCCACAAGCTTGCGGTCAGCACCGCCGACCAGTTCACCACCGGGTCCAGCTTTCACCGGGTTCTGTGGGACGACGCGCAGCATGGCAATTCGGACACCAAGCTGGTGGCGGATGACAAGATCAAGCGGGTCGTCATGTGTTCGGGCAAGGTCTATTTCGACCTGCTGGAAGAACGCGACGCGCGCGGCATCGACGACATCTATCTGCTGCGGATCGAGCAGTATTACCCCTTCCCCGCCCATTCGCTGATCAACGAGCTTGAGCGGTTCAAGGGGGCCGAGATGGTCTGGTGTCAGGAAGAACCCAAGAACCAGGGGGCCTGGAGCTTTATCGAGCCCAATATCGAATGGGTCCTGACCCGCATCGGCGCAAAGCACAAGCGTCCGGTTTATGCTGGCCGCGCCACCTCGGCCTCGCCCGCGACGGGTCTGGCCAGCCAACACAAATTCCAACAAGAAGCGCTGGTGAACGAAGCGCTGAGCCTCAAAGGAAAGTAAACGATGACGATTGAAGTTCGTGTTCCCACGCTTGGCGAATCTGTCACCGAAGCCACGGTTGCAACGTGGTTCAAGAAACCCGGTGACGCCGTGGCCGTGGATGAAATGCTGTGTGAGCTTGAGACCGACAAGGTCACGGTCGAAGTCCCCTCGCCCGCCGCGGGTGTGTTGGGTGAGATCGTTGCCGCCGAAGGTGAGACAGTGGGCGTTGATGCCCTGCTGGCCACGATTGCGGCGGGTGAAGGCGCAGCGCCTGCCCCGGCGGCGACCCCGGCCCCGGCTGCAGCAGCCCCCGCAGCGTCGAGTGGCAGCGTCGACGTGATGGTGCCCACGCTGGGTGAATCCGTGACCGAGGCGACAGTTTCGACATGGTTCAAGCAGGTCGGCGACGCCGTGGCACAGGATGAGATGCTGTGTGAGCTGGAGACCGACAAGGTCTCGGTCGAGGTTCCGGCCCCAGCTGCAGGTGTTCTGGCCGAAATCGTAGCTCCCGAGGGCGCGACCGTGGATGCAAGCGCCAAGCTGGCGGTGATCTCGGGCGCGGCAGCGGGTGCTGCTGCGGCTCCGGCGGCGGCTGCACCGGCGAGTGGGAGCGACTCGGTTGGCGGCAAGGACGTGGCCAACGCGCCCTCGGCCGAGAAAGCCATGGCCGAGGCCGGCTTGTCCGCCGATCAGGTCACTGGCACAGGCCGCGATGGCCGCATCATGAAAGAGGACGTGGCAAAAGCGATTGCAACGGCGTCGGCCGCACCTGTTTCTTCTGGGCCTGCGGCGACTGTGCCCGCCCCCGCTGCCCAAGCCCCGCGCGCGCCTGTCGCTGCCGATGATGCTGCGCGCGAAGAACGTGTGCGCATGACCCGTCTGCGCCAGACCATCGCCAAGCGCCTGAAGGACGCGCAGAACACCGCCGCGATCCTGACCACCTATAACGAGGTGGACATGACCGAGGTGATGGCCCTGCGCAACCAGTACAAGGACCAGTTCGAGAAGAAGCATGGTGTGCGCCTTGGGTTCATGTCCTTCTTCACCAAGGCCTGCTGCCACGCGCTGAAAGAAGTGCCCGAGGTCAATGCCGAGATTGATGGCACCGACATCGTCTACAAGAACTTCGTCCATATGGGCGTGGCTGCCGGTACGCCTCAGGGTCTGGTGGTTCCGGTCATTCGCGACGCGGATTCTATGTCTTTCGCTGCGATCGAGAAAGCCATCGCCGAAAAGGGCAAGCGCGCCCGCGACGGCAAGCTGTCGATGGCCGAGATGCAGGGCGGCACCTTCACGATCTCGAACGGCGGTGTCTACGGCTCGCTGATGTCTTCGCCCATTCTGAACCCGCCGCAATCGGGCATTCTGGGCATGCACAAGATCCAGGACCGCCCGATGGTCATCAATGGTGAGATCAAGATCCGCCCGATGATGTATCTGGCCCTGTCCTATGACCACCGGATCGTGGACGGCAAGGGCGCGGTGACCTTCCTTGTCCGCGTGAAAGAGGCGCTGGAAGATCCGCGCCGCCTGCTGATGGATCTGTAATCATGGCGACACACGTACTCTGGCAGGCCGATGTGGCCGATTTCAGCGCCTGGCTGAAAGTGTTCCGCGAAGACCGCAAGGTGCGCGAGGCCTCGGGTATCCGCGACCTGCATGTCTGGAAAGACCCCGACCAGCGCGACCATGCGATTGCCATGTTCGAGGTCGCAGACCTGGACCGGGCGCGCAAGTTCTTCGACTCGGAGGAACTGGCCATGCATCATGAACGCGGCGGCGTCGCCCATATCCAGATCAAGCTGCTGGAGCCGGTCTAACCAGCCTGACAATCCGCGTGTGCAGGGGATTTTCCTGCACACGCCACCGCACTTACGCGTGAGACCCGCCTGCCCATCAGCCTTCGAGATGTTAGTCCCGAACCCGGACACTCATCAAAAAAGGATATGTGATCATGTCTTCGGAACTTTCCATTCTTGCGCTTTATGGCCTGCTGGTCGTGGGGATCATCCTGCTGAACATCCTGACCGCGATGTCTCAGGTCGGGCTGATGACGCTGGGCGGCGCGCGCGATGACATGCCGCCGCTGACGGGCGTGGCCGCGCGGGTTGAACGCACGCTGTCGAACTCGGTCGTGGCGATGGCGCTGTTTGCGCCTGCGGTGCTGATCCTGGCCGCGCGCGACGGCTTTACCGCTGGCACCTTGCTGGCGGCGCAGGTTTTCCTGATCGCACGCATCGCTTTCGTCCCGGTTTACGCCTTTGCCATCCCGGTCCCGTTCCTGCGCACGCTTGTCTGGCTGGCAGGATTTCTTGCAACCGTTTATCTATACCTTATGGCCCTGTAAGGCCTGACTGCCGCGCCCCTGATCCGGGCGCGGTCAAGACACATCAAGGAGTGCCCCAATGTCCAGCTATGACGTCATCGTAATCGGAGCCGGCCCCGGCGGCTATGTCTGCGCCATCCGCTGCGCCCAACTGGGGCTGAAAACCGCCGTGGTCGAAGGGCGGGAAACTCTGGGAGGCACTTGCCTGAACGTGGGGTGCATTCCGTCCAAGGCGCTGCTGCATGCCTCGCACCAGCTGCATGAGGCCGAGCATAACTTTGCCAAGATGGGCCTGAAGGGCAAATCGCCTTCAGTCGATTGGAAGCAGATGCAGGCCTATAAGGACGAGGTCATCGAGGGCAACACCAAGGGCATCGAATTCCTATTCAAGAAGAACAAGATCGACTGGCTGAAAGGCTGGGGCTCGATCCCCGCCGCCGGTCAGGTCAAGGTGGGTGATGAGGTGCACGAGGCCAAGAACATCATCATCGCCTCGGGGTCCGAGCCGTCGGCGCTGCCGGGTGTCGAGGTGGATGAAAAGGTCGTCGTGACCTCGACCGGTGCGCTGTCGCTGGGTAAGATCCCGAAGAAGATGGTGGTGATCGGGGCCGGTGTGATCGGGCTGGAGCTGGGCTCGGTCTACAGCCGTCTGGGGGCCGAGGTGACGGTGATCGAATTCCTCAAGGAAATCACGCCGGGCATGGACCCTGAGGTTCAGAAGACCTTCCAGCGTATCCTCAAGAAACAAGGTCTGAAATTCGTCATGGGTGCGGCGGTGCAAAAAACCGAAGCGACCAAGACCAAGGCCAAAGTGACCTATAAGCTGCTGAAAGATGACAGCGAGCATGTGATTGACGCCGACACCGTTCTGGTTGCCACGGGGCGCAAACCCTATTCGGATGGTCTGGGGCTGGAGGCTCTGGGCGTTGAGATGACGCCGCGCGGTCAAATCAAGGTGGGTGCGGATTGGCAGACCAACGTGCAGGGCATCTACGCCATCGGAGACGTCACCGAAGGCCCGATGCTGGCCCATAAGGCCGAAGACGAGGGCATGGCCGCCGCCGAACAGGTCGCAGGAAAGCATGGCCATGTGAACTATGGCGTCATTCCAGGCGTGATCTACACCTGGCCCGAGGTCGCCAATGTCGGCGAAACCGAGGCGACGCTGAAAGAACAGGGCCGTGCCTACAAGGTCGGCAAGTTCATGTTCATGGGCAACGGCCGCGCCAAGGCGAATTTCGCCGCCGACGGGTTTGTCAAAATCCTCGCCGACAAGGACACCGACCGCATTCTGGGCGCACATATCATCGGCCCAGCAGCAGGCGATCTGATCCACGAGGTCTGCGTTGCGATGGAATTCGGTGCCTCCGCCGAAGATCTGGCCCTGACCTGCCACGCGCATCCGACCTATTCGGAAGCCGTGCGCGAGGCGGCGCTGGCCTGCGGAGATGGCCCGATCCACAGCTAAGTCGCCACCATTGGCAACACATCAGGCGGGCCGGAAGGTCCGCCTTTTTCTTGCCGTGAACGAGCCTTAGTTTTGCTCGTCTCTCGGTTGCATTTTCAGCTTCATGACGACTTCGTGGTTGTATCGCAGATCGTCTGGTTTACGCATAAACACTTGAGGCAACAATGCGATTTCTGATCTTGTGCGCAACAGCGCTGATGTTTTCAACTTTCTTCGGAGACCCGGCCGAGGCCCGGCGCAGCGGCGGCACTTCGGGCACATCCGAAGAGCTGAGCCTTATCGTCGAGACGCAGCTTACCAATGACAAGGACCAGCAATTGTCGCTGTGTCACCTGACCGAAAAGCGGCATGTCATGTTCCTGCCGATCTGGCGCAGCTCGCTGGGCTATGCGATGGCGACGAACAAATGCGACGCCGATCAGTATTACCCGGTCGATGCCGAAAAGCTGGCCCTTGGCAAACTGCTGGGCGAGTTGCCCCAGGACCTGCCGGAGCAGCCGAAGATGTCGTTCAGTGACATGATCTCGGGCTTCTGGGGTCTGGGCGTTATCGTCGTGCTGCTGGGCTTTGCCGGGGTCAAATGGGCCGGACGCAGCGCGCGCACCAGCAAGCGCAAGGCCGAGATGAAAGGCGCGGCCCCTGCGGCGATCAAGGCAATGGATGCCATGTGCCATGCAGCCAAGGCCGATGGCAGGCTGGACGATAGCGAGATTGCCCTGATGGCCGATATCGCACAGCAAATGACCGGTGAAGCGTTTGACGAACAACGCATCCGCCGCATGTATGATCTGGCCGAGGCAAAGCCCACCGATCATCAATTCGCTGGGTTCGGCAGCGGCCTGAGCCCGGATCAGAAGCGGCTGGTCATGCAGGCCGTTCTGATGGTCGTGGGCGCGGATGGCGATCTGGACAAGCGTGAAACGGCCTTTGTTCAGAAGCTGGCGCAGGGGCTGAAAATCAACGCGGACGAGGTCCGGGCGCTGTTCCAGTCCATCCACGCACAACCGGCCTGATCAACAGGCCCTTACCACATCGTCTTGGCGGCGCGCGCTCCCCATTCCTGGTCATAGCGCGCGCCGCCTTCTTCTCCGGCGGTCATTTCGGCGAGGATTTCTCCGGCGGTTGGCAGGCCCTCGGCGTCATCGCCGCCAGCCCATGTCTGCGCCCGCATCAGCGCGCGGGCGCATTGGGTGTAAATCTCGGCGATTTCGATGATGATGACGGTGGAGGGTTGTTTGCCTTGTTTTTCAAAGCCGGCGCGCAGCGTTTCGTCCGCTGTCAGGCGCGCCGAGCCGTTGACCCGCACCACGGTGTTTGAACCGGGCACCATGAACATCAGCGCCACGCGCGGGTCCCGCACGATGTTGCGCAGACTGTCCAGGCGGTTGTTCCCACGCCAGTCCGGCAGCGCCAGCGTACCCGGGTCCAGTTCCAGCACAACAGGCCCGTCATCGCCGCGCGGGCTGCCGTCGACGCCTTCAGGGCCCACGGTGCTCAGCACGCAGAGCCGCGCGGTCATGATCCATTTGCGGTAGAGCGGCGTCAGTTGCCGGGCCACCTTGCGCAGCGAGGGTGCGCCGGGGGTACCGTAAAGCCCCTCGAGCGTCGTCATGTCTTCAATGAACTGCATCCGGGTCAAATCCCACTTCGCGCATCAATGCGTTTGAACCTGTTTCGATGACGTCCTCAAGCCGCTCCAGAAAGGCGTCCCGGCCAACGCCGGGCTCGATCGGGTCGAGGAAATCGACGATTGCCGTGCCGGGTTTGCGCAGGATGCCGGTTCTGGGCCAGAACACGCCCGCGTTTGTGGCAACCGGTACGCAGGGATAACCCAGCCCCTGATACAGTACCGCTGTCCCCACCTTGTAGGGTTTCGGAACACCGGGCGCGACGCGGGTGCCTTGCGGGTAGATCACCAGCTGGCCGGGTTCGCTGAACTCTTTGGCCACATCCTTGACCATCTTGGCCACCGCCACGCCCCTTTTGCCGCGATCGACTGGGACACAGCCCAGCCGGCGGGCATACATGCCGATGACCGGGGTCCACAGAAGCTCTTTCTTCATGATGAACTTGCCATGGGGGATGGCGCTGAAGATCATGATGATATCGAGGAAAGACTGGTGCTTGGCCGCGATCACCACCTCTCCGGTCGGAGGGTTTCCGCGGATTTCGCTGCGGATGCCGACCATCCAGCGGGCCAGCCACATGGTCGTGCGGGCATAGGTCATGCAGGCTCGCGCAGCGCCGCGTTTGGCAAACAGCGCGTAGGGCGCAAAGACAATCCCAAGGATCAGCATCCACGCATAGATCGTGAACATGAAGATCAGCGACCGTATCCATTGAAGGGCCATGAACATCACGAAAGCTCCTTTAACTTGCGCCGCGCCGCCGACCATGTGGCCAGAAACGCAACCGCCGCGCCCAAAAGCGGGATCAGCACGGGCAGCAGCCAGCCTGCCCCCTGAAACCCGAGCCCGGTTAGAAATCCACCCGCGTCCGAGGCTTCGGGCAGCAGCAGAACGCCGGACATGCCCAGCAGGGTGCCGACCGCGGCCCCGAACAGCGCGCGGAAGGTAAACCGCCGCACGAAGGCTCCGGCAATGAACCGGTCGCGGGCACCGACCAGACGCAGCACCTCGATGATCTGGGCGTTGGCGGCCAGCGAGGCATTGGCGGCCAGCGTGATCATCGCAGCCGTGGCCCCACCAATCAGCAGGATCGAGATCCAGCCCAGCCGCCGCAGCGACATCGCCGCATCAACCAGCGGTTCGCGCCAGCGGGTGTGATCATCCAGCACCGCCCCGGGCACTTCGGCCCCCAGACGCAGGCGCAGACCGGCCGCGTCCAGACCGGGCGGGCCTTCGATGATCTCGATCAGTTGCGGGATGGGCAGCGTCTCCAGCGGCAGGTCGGGGCCGAACCAGGGCGACAGCAGAGCGGCCTGTTCTTCGCTGGTCAGCGCGCGGGCCGAGGCGACGCCGGGGGTTTGGCTCAGCACGGTCAGCGCAGCCTCGGTCTGGGCGGCGCGTTGGTCGGCGGGGGCGTTGATCCGCAGCGTGGCGGCCCCCGCCAGTTCCGAGGCCCAGCGATCCGCCAGCCGCCCCGAGGCCAGCGACAGGGCCAGCGCAAAGACGGCCAGAAACGCCATCGCGCCGGATACGAACAGGGTCAGTTGCGCGGTAAACCCGGTGGGCGGCACCACCCGGTCGGCGCGGCTGTCGCGGCGCAGCAGGTTGCGGATGTCACCTTTGCTCATAAGTCGGCCCCCGCAAGCTGCAGGCGGCGTTGGGAAATCCGCAGCACCCGCGCCTGCACCTGACTTTTGGCTGCGCGGATCAGGGACAGGTCATGGGTGGCGATCAGCACGGTCTTGCCCATCCGGTTCAACTCAACCAGCAGACGCAGCAGGCGTTGCGACATCTCCCAATCGACATTGCCGGTGGGTTCATCCGCCAGCACCACGTCCGGTGACAGGATGACCGCGCGGGCCAGTGCGGCGCGTTGACGTTCACCCCCAGACAGTTCCGGCGGCAGCGCCTCGAGGCGGCTGCCCAGCCCGACCCAGCCCAGCAGTTCGGTCAGGTCGTTCTGTTCGCCTGCCTCTGCCCGGCCCGACACCATCAACGGCAGGGCTACGTTTTCAGCTACGGTCATGTGATCCAGAAACCGGCAATCCTGATGCACGACGCCGATGCGACGGCGCAGCAGGGCCATCTGGTCACGGTCCAGCCGCGCAATATCCTCGCCAAAGGCGCTGAGCCGCCCCGAGGTCGGCAGCAAAGCGCCGTAGCACAGTTTCAGCAGCGTGGTCTTGCCCGAGCCCGATGGCCCGGTCAGAAAGTGGAACGATCCCGGCTGCAGCTTTAGCGACACATCGCTCAGCAATTCGCCGCCGCCATAGCTGTAGCTGATATTTTCCAGCTCGATCACGCCTGTCCCCTTTGTTCTGCTCACCTCTTGCCCGAGCGCAGCCGCGGTTTCAATGCCTTGGGCGGGTCCAATTGGCGACACTTGGTCCGCGATAACGAAAACGCGCTTTGCTGTTGGGTCTTAACGGAATATCATCCCTGAAAAAACGACAATCAGGCCCGCTTGGCGGGTCAGGAGGCAGAATGCGTTTAACGTGTCCGAATTGCAGCGCCCAGTATGAGGTTCCGGACGAGGTGATCCCCGATGGCGGGCGCGACGTTCAGTGTTCCAACTGCGAGCAGACGTGGTTTCAGGCCAAGGCCCAGAAGGTCGCAGCCCCTCCGGCGCCCCCAGAGCCCGAAGTCGAAGAGGCCGTCGATGACGTAACAGAGCCTGCGGAAGCCGCCGAGGCAGAGCCTGAAGCTGCCGACGAGACCGGCAATGTCGACCCGGCGGTGGCCAATATCCTCAAGCAGGAGGCCGCGCGCGAGGCCGAGCTGCGCGAGCAGGAAGGCAGCAATCTGGAAAGCCAGCCCGATCTGGCGCTGGAAACCCCCGACGAACCCAAGGTCAAACCAAAGCGCCCCGCCGCGACCGAGACCGCAGCGGATGCCGGTCAGAAGGATGCGCTGCCGGATGTCGAGGCGATCAATTCCGGCCTGCGCAGCGATTTGACGTCGGACGATGCTGAGGCCGCCCCGACGCGCAAATCCGGCGGGTTTTTGCGTGGCTTTACGATCATTGTGGTGATCGGGATCATTCTGCTGATGATCTATGGCAACGCGCCGCAGATCAGTGAGGCGGTGCCGCAGGCCGATCCGGTGCTGCAATCTTATGTCTCGCTGATCGATCAGGCGCGGGTCTGGCTTGAGGCGCAGACCGGCGGGGCACAGAACTAAGGCCCTCAGAACCGCTCGAGCAGGCGTTTGAGATATTCCAGTTCGATCTGGGGCCGGTCGGTTTCACCGGTGCGGCGGCGGATTTCGTCCAGCAATTCGCGTGCGCGGCGATAGACGTCTTCGCCCTGCAACAGGTTGTCATCGGTCGAGATTGAGCCGGCGGCCCCCGGCGTGCGGCCCAGCGGATCGCGGTTGTTGGCCTCCATATCCCCGGCCTCGGTGCCCTGACCCGGCTGGTTCTGCTGGTTCTGGGCCAGCGCTTCGCCCAGCGAGCGCATGCCTTCGCGCAGCGCCTCCATCGCTTCGGATTGGCGGTCGATGGCTTCGGCCAGATCGTTGCCGCGCAAGGCATCCTCTGCCTCATCCATGGCGCGGCCCGCACGGCCCAGCGCATCGCGTGCGGCTTCGCCCTCGGGGGTGCCGCCACCGGGCAGGCCCTGTTCCTGACGCTGCAATTCATCCCGCAGCGCCTGTTGCCGGTCCGCCAGTGACGGCTGACCGGTGTCGCCATCCCCCGCCTGATCCTGCGAGCCCTGACCCTGACCGTCATGGCTCTGCCCACGGCCCTGACCGCCCGAGCGGCCCTCGTTGCCCTGACTTTCACCCGCCTGCGCGCCCGGGTTGAACTGTTCCTGCAGGTTGCGGAAAGCCTGATCGCTGAGGCCCTGCTGTTCGCGTAGCGTCTCGGCCAGCCCTTCCATGGCCTGCTGGCCTTCGGATTGTCCGCCTTGCCCCTGCCCTTGGGTGACGCGCATGTTTTCCATCATCTGCTGAAACTCTTCCAGCGCCTGCTGCGCCTCGGCCATGCGGCCCTGCTCCATCAGTTCTTGTATGCGGTCCATCATCCGCTGCAGGTCATCCTGTGTCATCTGCAGGGTTTCACCGTTGGGCCCTTGCTGGCCCTGCTGGGTCTCGCCGTTTTCCTGCGCCAGACGCTGCAGTTGGCGCATATAGTCCTCGGTTGCCTCGCGCAGTTCCTGCATCAGTTCGGCGATTTCCTCATCGGTGGCGCCGTTCTGCATCGCCTCGGTCAGACGTTCCTGCGCGCGGCGCATCCGTTCCAGCGCGTCGGCCAGCGTGCCGTCCTCGATCAGAACCGCCAGTTCCCACAGGGCTTGCGCGATCTCTTCCTGTTGCTTGGCGTTCAGCGCGCCATGGCGATCAAAAGTTTCCAGCCGCCGCAGGATCACCCGCAGGCGCAGATATGCGGTGTCGGACCGGAACAGGTCCTCGGGCAGGTGCGAGACGGCGCGCAGCAGTTGCGACACGCGCAGCGCGTTTTCGCGCGACCAGAGCAAATCGCGGCGCTGCTCGGCCACCGCTGCGGCCAGCGGATCAAAGAACCGCCGCGCGGGCAGGTTGGCCAGATAGGGCTCGGCCACGGTTTCCTGATCTGCGGCATCGCGGGCCATCAGGGTGATTTTCACCGGCAGATGCGCCCATGGGTGCTGCGAGAAATCTTCGATCAGGTCTTCGGTGAAATCGGTGCGGTCGCCGGTGATCGGCATCGGCAGTTCGACCGTAATGCTCTCGCGCGGCTCGGGGTCGGTTGCCAGACCGAATTCGCGGTTCACCGCGGCCAGATCCAGTTCGATCCGGGCCGAGCCCGAGGTGATGCCGTAATCATCCGCCGCCGCAAAGGGCAGCTTCATCTGACCCCCGGCCTCGGATTCCGGCGCGTCGGCCACCGCGATCCGGGGGGCGGTGTCGGCGATGATATTCAGCCCCCAATCCCGCCCGGCGGGGCCTTCGATCCGCAACAGGCCTGAGCGATCGGCGACGAAATCCTGTTCCGGTTCCGTGGCGGCCTCGGTGCCCAGCGGCGTGATGGTCTCGGTCAAGCTGTGTGCGCCGACCTCTCCGTAAAACCGCAGCGTGATGCGGCTGCCCTGGGGGACAGTCAGCGTGGCGTCGGTCTGATCGGCCAGATACAGCGTCGGCAATCCGGTATAGCGGGGCGGTTCGACCCAGCCTTCCCAGCTGGGCCCCTGCCCGGCCTGCGCGGTTCCGGGCGTCATGTCGGCCACCGAGCCGATCCGCCAGAACGAGCCGAAAAGCGCCGCCACCACCAGCGCCAGCAACGCGGCATAGCGCAGGGCGTAGGGGTCGCGCGAAGCCAGCCGCAGGTCGGGCTTCACCGGTTCGGCCTGCGCTGCGCGCGCGGCCATGCGGGCCTGATGGGCCTGCCACAGGGCGACCGAATCCGCATCCATTGCCCCGATGGCCTGATCGTCCAACAGCGCCTGAATGGGTCGCCCCGGCAGGGTTTCATCCAGCCGCACCAGCGCCTCGGCGCGGCTGGGCAGGTGGAAACGCCGCACCCCGAGAATCGCGGTTGTGATCAAGCCCAGCAGGCCGATACCGGCACAAATCCAGACGGTTTCGATGCGCACAAGGTCCTGCAGCCCCAGCATCAGGGCTGCCAACAGGGCCATAAGGATCGAGAAGAAGGGCCAGAAGGCGCGTAAAACCTGCTCGGCCAGCATCCCTGCATGCGTCAGCCACAGGGACAGTCTTGGGATCGGCAGGTTTGATACGTCGCGCAAGGCGGGCCTCCTGATCGGGCCCGCGCGCCTATCGCGTCAGAGCCACCCCGGTATGGTATCGCGGTTTATGATTTCGTCAAAGCTTGGCCGTTCACGAATTACGGCAAATTGATCCCCGTTCACCAGAACTTCGGGAATCAGGGGCCGGGTGTTGTATTCGCTGGACATGACCGCGCCATAGGCCCCAGCACTGCGGAATGCGATCAGATCACCCGATTTCAGCGGTGGCATGTTGCGCTGTTTGGCAAAGGTATCGCCGGATTCGCAGACCGGGCCGACGATATCATAGGGCTGTTGTTCGACCCCGGGGACAGGTTCGTCTACGGCAACAATATCGTGATATGCCTCATACATTGCAGGGCGGATGAGATCGTTCATCGCGCCGTCGAGAATCAGGAAATCGCGATCTTCACCGGATTTGACGTAGATGACCTTACTGACCATCAGACCTGCGTTGCCCGCAATCAGACGGCCCGGTTCGATTTCGATCTCACAGCCCAGATGGCCCAGTGTTTTCTGGATCATCGCGCCATATTCGACCGGCAGGGGCGGCGCATCGTTCGAGCGCGTATAAGGGATACCCAACCCTCCACCCAGATCGAGGCGGCGGATATTGTGGCCTTCGGCGCGCAAGCGCTCTGTCAGCTCAGCAACCTTGTTGTAAGCCAGCTCAAACGGCTCCAACTCGGTCAGTTGCGACCCGATATGCACGTCGATGCCGATCACTTCCAATCCCGGCAGGCTGGCGGCCAGCGCATAGACCTCGGAGGCGCGCGAGATCGGGATGCCGAATTTGTTCTCGGACTTGCCGGTGGCGATCTTGGCGTGGGTCTTGGCGTCCACATCCGGGTTCACCCGCACGGTGATCGGTGCAACGACGCCCAGTTCCAGTGCAACGGCGTTGATCACCTGCATCTCGGGCTCGGATTCGACGTTGAACTGACGGATACCGCCAGTCAGGGCGGTGCGAATCTCATCCGCCGTTTTGCCGACGCCCGAAAAGACGATCTTGTCGCCGGCCACGCCTGCAGCCTTGGCACGCAGATATTCCCCGCCCGAGACCACATCCATCCCCGCGCCTGCCTGCGCCAGCGTCTTCAGGATCGCCTGATTGCTGGCCGCCTTCATCGCGTAACAGACAAGGTGATCGGTGCCCTCCAACGCGTCATCGAACAGCTTGAAATGCCGCAGAAGGGTCGCCGTCGAATAGACATAGAACGGGGTTCCGACCGCGGCAGCGATTTCGGAAATGGGGACATCCTCGGCGAAAAGCGCGCCGTCGCGGTAGAGAAAGTGATCCATACCCGCGCGCTTAGACCAAAAGAGGCATTCGGATCAATTGATTCCGCGCTTTATCCACCGGTCGACACACCAACCCGCCCATAGCCTGAGATCGAGATGCCGGTGCCACTGGGTCGGGCCTCGGGGTCCGGGCGGGGTGGGGTTGTGGGGTCGCAGGCTGCAAGCAGCGCCGTGATCAGGCCCGCGATGAGGGGTTTCACAGGGCTCACAGCCCCAGATAGACGCCCAGACCGCCGCGGCGCAGGCCGACGCCGCCGCCGACATGGGTGCCGCTGGTGCCGACGCCGATATTGGCGCTCATGGTGGGTTGAATGGGTTCGCCGTCGGCGCCGCATCCCGCAAGGGCGGCTGTGGCCGAGATCAGTGCCAACACACGCATCATTCGCATCACACCAGCGCCTTCCATCGCTTGATCTGGGCCCGCACCTGATCCGGGGCGGTGCCGCCATAAGACTGGCGCGAGTTTACCGAATTTTCGACCGTAAGGACAGAATAGACGTCATCGGTGATGTCTGCATGGACCGATTGCATATCCTCAAGCGTCAGATCGGGCAGGTCGCATCCCTTGCTCTCGGCCATCGCCACCAGCGATCCGGTGACGTGGTGCGCATCGCGGAAGGGCAGGCCCAGAACGCGCACCAGCCAGTCGGCCAGATCGGTCGCGGTCGAGAAACCCGACCCGGCAGCAGCCGCAAGGCTGTCACGGTTGGCGGTCATGTCCTTGACCATGCCCTCCATCGCGGCCAGCGCCAACATCCAGTTGTCGGCGGCGTCAAAGACCTGTTCCTTGTCCTCCTGCATGTCCTTGGAATAGGCCAGCGGCAAGCCCTTCATCACCATCATCAGCGCGGTGTTTGCGCCATAGATGCGGCCCACCTTGGCGCGGATCAGTTCAGCGGCATCGGGGTTTTTCTTTTGCGGCATGATCGACGAGCCGGTCGAGAAACGGTCGGACAGCGTCACAAAGCGGAACTGGGCCGAGGACCATATCACCAGTTCCTCGGCAAAGCGCGACAGGTGCACGGCGCAGATCGAGGCGGTGGACAGGAACTCCAGCGCAAAGTCGCGGTCGCTGACGGCGTCCAGCGAGTTGGCGGCGGGGCGGTCAAAGCCCAGCGCCTCAGCGGTCATAGCGCGGTCAATGGGGAAGGACGTGCCTGCCAGCGCCGCGGCCCCCAGCGGGGATTCGTTCATGCGGGCGCGGGCGTCGCGGACGCGGCTGAGGTCGCGGCCAAACATCTCGACATAGGCCATCATGTGGTGGCCCCATGTCACCGGCTGCGCGGTTTGCAAGTGGGTGAAACCGGGCATGACCCAATCCGCCCCGGCCTCGGCCTGCGCCAGAAGCGCTCGGATCAGGGCCAAAAGGCCGGTTTCGGCCGCATCGAACTGATCACGCACCCAGAGCTTGAAGTCAGTCGCGACCTGATCATTGCGCGACCGGCCTGTGTGCAGACGGCCTGCGGGCTCTCCGATCACCTCTTTCAGGCGCGCTTCGACATTCATGTGAATGTCTTCCAGCGCGGTCGAAAACTGAAACGCGCCGTTCTGGATTTCTGACAAGACTGTGAGCAGCCCTTCCCGAATGGCCTGCGCGTCATTATCAGTAATAACGCCTGTGGCAGCCAACATGGCGGCATGGGCGCGCGAGCCTGCAATGTCCTGGGCTGCCATCCGCTGATCGAACCCGATCGAGGCGTTGATCGCCTCCATGATCGCGTCTGGACCGGCGGCAAAGCGGCCGCCCCACATCTGGTTCGAGGATTGATCGGTCATGAAAGAAAACCCGGAGTTGATATGCGCCTGTTACGTCTGATCCCCCTTTATATGGCCCTTGCGCTGGGTGCAAACGCGGCGTTGGCCGCGGATGTCGAAACGCTGAAGCCGCTGCGTGACGGCACGCTGAAACGGCTGATCCTGCATAAAGAGCCGAAAGAGGCCAAGGTGATCGAATTTCAGCTTGAGGATGACGGCGGTGTCGGCACGCTTGAGGATTATCGCGGCAAATATGTGCTGATCAATTTCTGGGCCACATGGTGCGCCCCCTGCCGCAAAGAGATGCCGCAGATCGCCGAGCTGCAGGAGGAATTTGGCGGCGACAGGTTTCAAGTTCTGACGCTGGCCACCGGGCGCAACACGCCCGCAGGGATCAAGAAGTTCTTTGACGAGAACGGCATCGACAACCTGCCCCGCCATCAGGACCTGAGCTCGGCCGCTGCGCGCGAGTTCGGCGTCATCGCCCTGCCGATCACGGTGATCCTGAACCCCGACGGTCAGGAAATCGCGCGGCTGATTGGCGATGCCGAGTGGAACTCGGACAGCGCGAAGGCAATCATCGGCACGCTGGTTGGCGGGGAAAGCTGAGCCTAAAGGTTCAGAACAGACCGCAATTTTGACTGTAGCAGTTCGACAAGTTCGGGCTGCATATATTCATACTTGTCAGGCACCCCGAGCGCGACAACCGACTTGCGACCGGCATAGTCAGGGAATTGGGCCAATAGCCGCTTTTTCTGCCGGTTTTCCATGACGACAATGATGTCGGACCAATCCAGATGTTCAGTAGAAAGCCGCTCATCCGCATCTCTGCTGAGGCCTGCGAAATCCGAAGAGAAGCCGGGCCATGCAGAGACAATGTCTGCTGCCGTCGGGCTCCTCATCCGGGCTTTGCCACATACGAATAGAATATTCATCTGAAAAGGGTGTCAGGTTTCAAACACGCACACCAGTGCAATCTGGCTACTTCTCCGACTTGCATCGGCTGACGCGACGCCACCTTTGACACTGGCTCCTGACCTTTGCACTCTGCGTGCGGGAGGATGGAATGCCGCTTGAAATACTGCTTGTTCTGGTGGTCGGCGGCATCGCCGGTATCACGCTGCTGCTGCATCTGACGGGCAAATCCCGGCGGCATGTGCTGACGCGTGAAACGGCGCCAGATCAATGGCTGCGACATTTCCCCGATGACACGGTGATCGATGCGACCATCGCCCAAGACGGTCACGCCGCCCTTGTGCGGACCGAGACCGGGGCCGGGCTGCTGTGGTCGCATGGGGCCGATACGGTTGCGCGGCACCTGTTGGATTTCGACTGGATCGAAAATCCCGACGGTTTCGAGGTTCAGTTTCATGATTTTTCCACCCCCCGTGCCCTGATCCGCCTTGATGAAATCGAGCGCCGCCATTGGCGTTACCTGATGGACCCGGAATGACTGACCAGATTACCTTTCCCGATGCGGTGCAATGGGCCGTGCCCTTCTTCATCGCCGCCATTCTGGCCGAGTTCCTGTGGATCGCCGTCAAAGGCCGGGGCGGGCGATATGAGACGCGCGATGCCGTGACCTCGCTGATCATGGGGGCGGGCAATATCGCGTCGGGTTTCCTGCTGGGGTTCATCGCCTACGCGTTCTTCATGTGGCTGTGGCAGATCACTCCGCTGAACCTCGGCACGTCGATCCCGGTGATCATTCTTTGCTTTGTGCTGGATGACCTGCGCTATTACTGGGTGCATCGGTTCGGGCACCGTATCCGCTGGGTCTGGGCCAGCCATGTGAACCACCACAGTTCGCAGCATTACAACCTGACCACGGCGTTGCGGCAGACATGGACCTATACGTTCACCTTCATGATGGTGGTGCGCGCGCCGTTGATCCTGCTGGGGTTCCACCCGGCGATGGTGCTGTT
This sequence comes from Ruegeria sp. AD2(2025), assembly GCF_056542385.1. NCBI lineage: Bacteria > Pseudomonadati > Pseudomonadota > Alphaproteobacteria > Rhodobacterales > Roseobacteraceae > Ruegeria > Ruegeria sp. AD2(2025). The sequence goes on along the minus strand of NZ_JBQFZS010000005.1, from coordinate 213,825 downwards.
CGTGGGCGGGCTGAACCTGATCTATCAGTTCTGGATTCACACCGAGGCCATCACCAAGATGCCCCGCTGGTTCGAGGCGGTGATGAACACCCCCAGCCATCACCGCGCCCATCACGGGCGCAACGCGCGGTATCTGGATTGCAACTATGCGGGCGTTTTCATCATCTGGGACAAGATGTTCGGCACGTTTGTACCGGAACAAGAGGATGACCGCGTCGATTATGGGCTGGTGCATAATATCGGCACGTTCAACCCGTTGCGCGTAGCCTTTCACGAATGGGTCGGCATCTGGCGCGATGCAACGCAGCCGGGGCTGACGCTGCGCCAGCGTCTGGCCTATTGCTTTGCGCCGCCGGGCTACAGCCATGATGGCAGCCGCGACAGCTCGGCGCAGATCAAGGCCAAGCATCTGGCCCGCCACCCAGAAGACCACGGAACGCCCGGATTCGAGCAATTTGATGCGCCTGCGCCCAATCCTCGGGCAAAACAGGCCTGAATATCGGCGGAAAGACGCAAAAGCAGTTGATTTCTGGCCCCAAGGCTCCATATGAGACGTCAGTTTCTGATCTGAGTAGCCCGAGGCCGTTATGTCCCGCATCATCACCATCTCAACCTCTGTTGGTCTGACCGGGCTGGTGCTGGCCATGTTTGCCGCCCTCAGCGCGGCCTCGACCGTGGCGCTGACGCTGGGCTTTGTCATGACAGTGCTGGGCCTGATTGGCGCGGTGGCCGGAGCGGCGGGACGCGCGTGGCAATCAGTGCGCTGATCTTTCGCGCACGGAAAACTGTCTCTTCTTAACCGTAGATTCATCTGTTTGACCTGAAATCAGGCCATCCCTTTCGTGGACAGGCTTGAGATATGCGGGACAGGAAACTGGCAGATATGCCCGACGGCGCGGACAATCCGCTGAACGCGGCGGTGACGTCGCGGGACCGGTCCGCCGTGCAGATGGCGACAGACGCGGTGAAGCACAAACAGTGCAAGCTGGCCTTTCAGCCGGTCATGCAGGCCCAGCCACCGCAGGGCGTGGCCTTCTACGAAGGGTTCATCCGCGTGCTGGACGAAACCGGCCGCGTGATCCCGGCGCGCGAATTCATGCCACAGGTCGAACACACCCCCATTGGCCGCGATCTGGATTGCATCGCGCTTGAGATGGGGCTGCGGACCCTGATCCGGAACCCCGGTATCCGGCTGTCGATCAATATGTCGGCTCGCTCGATCGGGTATGCGCGCTGGTCGCGGGTGCTGGACAGGTTTCTGAAGAAAGATGGCTCTTTGGGGGAACGACTGATTCTGGAAATCTCGGAAAGTTCGGCCATGCAGGTGCCCGAGCTGGTGGTCGACTTCATGGATCGGCAGCAGGCGCGCGGCATCGCCTTTGCGCTGGACGATTTCGGGGCCAGCAATTTCAGCTTTCGCCATTTCCGCGAGTTTCTGTTCGACGCCGCGAAGATCGACGGGCAGTTCATTCGCGGTGTCGCCCGTGACCGGGACAATCAGGCGCTGGTCCGCGCCCTGATCGCCGTTGCGCGGGAATTCGAGATTCTGGTGACCGCCGAATCGGTCGAGACCGAGGAAGATGCAAAATTCCTGATCGCCAATGGGGTCGATTGCCTGCAGGGGTTCCTGTTTGGTGCCCCGTCTGTCACACCTCCATGGATACCGGAAAAACCCGCCAAAACCGGCAGTTGACCGATCGCGGCACGCAAAAGGCCGCCGTAGTTGACGCTGAGACAAGCTGTCCGTTGCTGCACTTGCAGCATTCCTGTATCCCAGAGCATACTGGAGCAAGGGATCGCGCCGCCTCTTTTGACTGAGAAATCTCTCTCGGTCAGCGCCGCCAGTTTCCCTACAGGACCTTGACGGTAAAGGATTGACTATATGACCAACGTAGTAATCGCATCCGCCGCACGCACAGGCGTCGGCAGCTTTGGCGGTTCGTTTGCGAACACACCTGCACATGATCTGGGCACCGCCGTGCTTGAGGCCGTCGTCGAACGCGCCGGTGTCGAGAAGGGCGAGGTAAGCGAAACCATCATGGGTCAGGTCCTGACCGCGGCGCAGGGTCAGAACCCCGCACGTCAGGCGCATATCAACGCTGGTCTGCCGCAGGAAAGCGCGGCCTGGGGTATCAACCAGGTGTGCGGCTCGGGCCTGCGCGCGGTTGCGCTGGGCGCGCAGCACATCCAACTGGGCGACGCCGATATCGTGGCCGCAGGTGGTCAGGAAAACATGACCCTGTCGCCCCACGCCGCCGCCCTGCGCGCCGGTCACAAGATGGGCGACATGAAATACATCGACACGATGATCCGCGACGGCCTGTGGGATGCCTTCAACGGCTATCACATGGGTCAGACCGCGGAAAACGTCGCTGAAAAGTGGCAGATCAGCCGCGACATGCAGGATGAATTCGCCGTGGCCTCGCAGAACAAAGCGGAAGCGGCCCAGAATGCGGGCAAGTTTACCGACGAGATCGTGCCATTCACCATCAAGACCCGCAAGGGCGACATCGTGATGGACAAGGACGAATACATCCGCCACGGCGCAACCATCGAAGCAATGGGCAAGCTGCGCCCGGCCTTTACCAAGGATGGCTCGGTAACAGCGGCCAACGCCTCGGGCCTGAATGACGGTGCCGCCGCAACCCTGCTGATGTCGGCAGAGAATGCCGAAAAGCGCGGGATCGAGCCTCTGGCGCGTATCGCATCTTACGCGACCGCCGGTCTGGACCCGTCGATCATGGGCGTGGGCCCGATCTATGCCTCGCGCAAAGCGCTGGAGAAAGCGGGCTGGTCGGTTGACGATCTGGATCTGGTTGAGGCCAACGAAGCCTTTGCCGCTCAGGCCTGCGCTGTGAACAAGGACATGGGCTGGGATCCGTCGATCGTGAACGTCAATGGCGGCGCGATTGCCATCGGTCACCCCATCGGTGCCTCGGGCTGCCGGGTTCTGAACACCCTGCTGTTCGAGATGAAGCGCCGTGACGCCAAGAAGGGTCTGGCGACCTTGTGCATCGGCGGCGGCATGGGTGTCGCCCTGTGCGTGGAGCGTGACTAAGGGCTTTGACACGCAAATAGAAAAGGGCGCCCGACCGGCGCCCTTTTTTGTTACAAATCCCCTCTATCCCCCGGATGCGACAATATTGACGACCAGAAAGATCACACCGACCACGAAACGATATTGCGTAATCAAACCCACCAAAGTAACAGAATTACCAAGACGATCAGAATTGAAGGAGTCCTAAATGGCACGTACAGCACTCGTAACCGGCGGTTCCCGCGGCATTGGCGCAGCAATTTCCAAGGCCCTGAAGGCCGAAGGGTATAATGTCGCCGCCACCTATGCAGGCAACGACGAAGCCGCGGCAAAATTCAGCGAAGAGACCGGCATCAAGACCTATAAATGGAACGTCGCCGATTATGACGACTCCAAAGCTGGCATCGAAAAGGTCGAGGCCGAGGTTGGCCCGATCGACGTCGTGGTCGCCAATGCAGGCATCACCCGTGACGCGCCGTTCCACAAGATGACCCCGGAACAGTGGCAGCAGGTGATCGACACCAACCTGACCGGCGTGTTCAACACCGTCCACCCGGTCTGGCCGGGTATGCGCGAGCGCAAGTTCGGCCGCGTGATCGTCATCAGCTCGATCAACGGACAGAAAGGCCAGTTCGCGCAGGTGAACTATGCCGCGACCAAGGCGGGCGATCTAGGCATCGTGAAATCGCTGGCGCAGGAAGGCGCACGCGCCGGTATCACCGCCAACGCGATCTGCCCCGGCTATATCGCCACCGAGATGGTGATGGCCGTGCCGGAAAAAGTACGCGAATCCATCATCGCTCAGATCCCTGCGGGCCGTCTGGGTGAGGCGGAAGAGATCGCGCGCTGCGTGACCTTCCTGGCCTCAGATGATTCTCAGTTCATCAACGGGTCGACCATTTCGGCCAACGGCGCGCAGTTCTTCTCGTAACCTGACGCCTTTTTGAACGAAAACGGGCCGGTCCGCGCAGGACCGGCCCTTCTTGTATCCCGTAAGACCGCGCGCGCTGCGGTCAGCGGGAACCGAACAACCACGACCAGATGCGGGCGACGGCCTTGCCGCGTTCCTGATGGGCGCGGTGGATGGCGCTTTGGATGGCGCTTTGGATGGTCGGGTTGGTCGTCACTTCGATCATGGCGGGACCTCTTTCTATCAAGTTAATCTTGCCTTGCCCTCAACATGACCGTTATCTTGAAGGCTCGCAAACGAGAGTTTTCACCGCTTCAGTTCAGAATAACTTAATCGAAATGCCCGACCGCCTGCCCCCTTTGACCGCGCTGCGCGCCTTCGACGCCGCCGCGCGGCATATGTCATTTGCCCGTGCCGCCGACGAGCTGAACGTGACCCCCGCCGCCTTGTCCTTTCAGATCAAATCCCTGGAGGAGCATCTGGGCCACCCCCTGTTCCGCCGCCTCAACCGCGCCGTGGAACTGACCGAGGCCGGGCGCACGCTGGCCCCCGGCGCCGCTGACGGGTTTGCCGCGCTGCAGGCCGCGTGGCAGGCGACGCGGCGGCTGCAGGACGACACCAGCCTGACCGTCACCGCAGGCCCTGCGCTGACAGCGAAATGGCTGGCCCCGCGTCTGTATGAGTTCGCGCGGGCCAATCCGGGGATCGACCTGAAATTCTCGGCCACGCTACGTAACATGGACCTTGAACGCGACGATGTGGATGTGGCGATCCGGTTTGGCTATGGCCCGGATGAGGGGCTGTATTCTGTGCCCGTCCGCCGGGAGTGGCTGACGCCGGTGATGACGCCGGAACTGGCCGTGCAATTCCCGACGCCTGAATCGCTGCGTGAGGCCCCGCTGATCCATGACGAGTCGATCAGTTTTCTAAAGCCGCACTGCGACTGGCCCGCGTGGTTCCGCGCGGTGGGGCTGGAGTTTACCCCAACCCACGGGGCGCACTTTTCCAACGCTGATCACGCCATCGACGCCGCTGTCGCCGGCGTGGGCGTGGTGCTGGGTCGCCGCGCGATGATCCTGAAAGACCTGACCGAGGGGCGGCTGGTCGCGCCCTTCAAGGTCGCGCTGGAAACCGCCGGTCGGTTCCGGTTCCTGTGCCTGCAGGGGGCCGAGAAACGACCCCAGATCGCTGCATTCCGCGACTGGTTCATCGCCGAGATTGAAAAGACCGCGCATATATCGGATGAGTTCGAGATCATCCCTGTCGAAAAGGTGGCCACCGAATGAGCAAAATGACCGCGACCGCAATCGGCTTTGTCGCCGTGCTGCTGTGGTCTTTGCTGGCGCTGTTCACGGTGGGCTCGGCCCCCACGCCGCCGCTGCTGCTGAATGCGATCTGTTTCACGATCGGCGGTACGCTGGGCCTGATCTGGACCATGGTCTCGGGCGGGTTGGGGCAGTTGCGCCAGATCGCGTGGACAACCTATCTGTTTGGCGCGATTGGCCTTTTCGGCTATCACGCGCTGTATTTTTCGGCCCTGCGCATGGCCCCGGCGGCCGAGGCGGGGCTGATCGCCTATCTCTGGCCTTTGCTGATTGTGCTGTTGTCTGGCCTGCTGCCCGGAGAGCATCTGAAACCGGGTCACCTGATCGGGGCTTGCCTTGGCTTTGCCGGGGCGGCTGTGATCATCACCGGCGGCGGCAGCGCCGGGTTTCAGATACAGCACCTGCCCGGCTATGGGCTCGCGCTGCTGTGTGCGCTGACATGGTCGGGCTATTCGGTGCTGTCGCGGCGGCTGGGCGATGTGCCCACAAGCTCGGTTGCTGTATTCTGTGTTGTGACCGCTATCGCGTCATGGGCGCTACATTTCGCAGTTGAAGAGACCGTCTGGCCGCAGGGCGCATTTGGCTGGGCCTCGACCCTAGCGCTGGGGCTGGGACCGGTCGGGCTGGCCTTTTATGTCTGGGATATCGGGGTCAAGCGCGGGGATATTCAGATACTGGGCACCGCCTCATACGCGGCCCCCTTGCTGTCGACGCTTGTGCTTGTGCTGGCCGGGATCGCCGCCCCGTCCTGGGGTCTGGCGATCGCGGCCTTGTTTGTCACCGGTGGCGCTGCCGTCGCGGCCCGCGCCAGCCTGAAGGCTTAGGCCGACAGGCGCTCGATCTCTTCTTTCAGCTTCAGCTTCTGCTTCTTTAGCTGCGCGATATGGAGATCGTCGATACCAGGTGAGCGTTGCGCCTCTTCCACTTCAAGACCGAGAATTTCGTGTTTCTTTTTCAACTCCGTCAGATGCGCGCTTACGCTCATGGCGGTCCTCCTTCTCTGGTTGGTGAGTGTCACGTAAGAAGTTGATCACATCATTTCCACCCTGTCACGCTGCAGACGCATAGAATCTGTCCTAAATCCGACAATTTCGGCTGGTCATTGCCGATCAGGCGAAATGTTTGGTCAAATCCGCACCCTGCCGCAGCACCGCCGAGACCTCAGCGGTATAGCTGTCGCCATCGTTCAGATGCCGGTCTCCGGCATGTAAAACCAGCGGCGCGTGCAGGCGAAACGCAGCCCGCCCGCCCTTTCTGGCGCGCAGAATCACCAGTTCAGCCGCGCGGCTCGTGCGCGGTGCCAACGGCAGCACCTGGACCGAGCCCAAGCGGCCCGCGCATCCCGTCAGCATATCGGGCAGGCGGTCGGCTTTCTGGATCATGTGCAGGTATCCGCGCGGGGTCAGTCGGCGAGCGGCGGCGGCAATCCAGTCACTCAGCGGTGTATCTTCGCCCAAAGCAACTCGCCGCCCCGGATCGGTGGCGGGGCTGTGCGTGCCGGGTTTGTAATAGGGCGGATTGGCGATGACGTGGTCGAACTGCATCTGGCGCAGATCATCCGGCAGGGCGTTCAGATCCGCCTGAACCACAGTCAGAGCCGCATTTTCAGCGGCATTCCGGCGCGCCAGCTCCGCATAGGAGGGCTGCACCTCGACCCCTGTCGCCTGAAGCTGCGGAACGCGCGCCATCAGGCACTGGATCGCGGCCCCCGCCCCGCAGCCCAGTTCCAGCACCGACTGGCCCGCCTGCGCCGGAACCGCCGCCGCCAGCAAGACCGGATCGACCCCCGCGCGGTATCCGGAACGCGGCTGCCACAGACGCACGCGGCCACCCAGAAAATCATTACAGGTCAAATCACTGTCGGAAAAACCGCTCATCGGCCCAGCGGAATCTCGTTGTCGCGCATGACACGCTCGGCCCGGGTCAGGTCATCTGCGCGCACCATCAGGCGGCGGGGGAAGATTCCGATGCCGCCTTCGAGGATGCTCATATTTACGTCCATCTGAAAGCAGTCTATATCCTCGCCCTTAAGAAGGGCGGTTGCAAAGGCCAGGATGGTCGGATCGGTGCTGCGCAACAGTTCTTTCATGGGGATGGATGTAAGGGCAAGGTGAGCGGGATGTCGAGCCTTGTATCAGGAGAGTGATGAACGTCAGCACGATCTCGAAACCGCATGAGCGTCTGGCAGAGATGCTGGCGGATGAAATGGACGCGGTGAACACGCTGATTCGGACGCGCATGGCGTCGGAACACGCGCCCCGCATCCCCGAAGTGACCGCGCATCTGGTCGAGGCGGGCGGCAAGCGCCTGCGCCCGATGCTGACGCTGGCGGCGGCGCAGGTGTTTGGCTATGCCGGGGATCATCACGTCAAGCTGGCGGCGACGGTCGAGTTTATTCACACCGCGACCCTGCTGCATGACGATGTGGTCGACGAAAGCGGCCAGCGGCGCGGGCGGCCTACGGCGAACCTGCTGTGGGACAATAAATCCAGCGTTCTGGTGGGCGATTACCTGTTTTCCCGCAGCTTCCAGTTGATGGTCGAGACGGGATCGCTGCGGGTTTTGGACATTCTGGCCAATGCCTCGGCCACCATTGCCGAGGGCGAGGTGCTGCAGATGACCGCTGCCACCGATCTGGGCACGGATGAGGGCGTTTATCTGCAGGTTGTGCGCGGTAAGACTGCGGCGCTGTTTTCCGCTGCGACTGAGGTCGGCGGCGTGATCGCTGGTGCGTCCGAGGCGCAGGTCAAAGCGCTGTATGATTATGGCGACGCGCTGGGGATTGCGTTCCAGATTGCGGATGATTTGCTGGATTATCAGGGTGATAGCGCAGCGACGGGCAAGAATGTTGGCGACGATTTCCGTGAGCGCAAGCTGACCCTGCCGGTGATCAAGGCCGTGGCACAGGCCACCGCCGAAGAACATGCCTTCTGGGAGCGGACGATTGGCCGCGGTCGTCAGGAAGAGGGCGATCTGGATCATGCCCTGTCGCTGATGGCGAAATACAGCACGCTGGACGCCACCCGCGCGGATGCGTTCGGTTGGGCGGCGAAGGCCAAAGCGGCTCTGGCCGCGCTGCCTGATCATGAGATCCGCGACCTGCTGGGCGATCTGGCGGATTACGTGGTCTCGCGCCTCAACTGAGCATCGTCGCGCGGCACCACCAATCGGGATGTGCGGCACCGATCTCATAGGCGGCGAAATGGGCCGCTTTCGGGGTCGGGTAGAGCGCGAAACAGGTCGAGCCTGAACCTGACATGCGCGTCAGCAAGACATCCCGTGTGTCGTCCAGCGCGTCCAGAACATCTGCGATGCCGGGCGCGACCGATGTGGCGGGCGCTTCCAGATCGTTGCGCTGATCCTGCAGCCAAGTGGCGCAGTTTTCAGGTGTTTCAAACGCAGGGGTCGTGGCGGGCATTGGCGCGTTTTCACGGTTTTTGAGCGCGGAAAAAACCGGCCCGGTTGGCACCCCGATCCCGGGATTGACCAGCAGCGCGGGCAGGTCGGGCATCTCAACCGGCTCGATCTGCTCACCGATCCCGCGCATCCGCGCGGCGCGGGCGGTCATGCAGACCGGGACATCAGCGCCCAGCGACAGCGGGGCGTCGTCCGCTATCTTGGCCCCTTGAGCCGCCGCGCTGCGCAAAAGGGCCGCCGCATCCGAGGAGCCGCCGCCAATGCCGCCGCCGTGGGGCAGGTGCTTGTCCAGATGGATATGCCCGGTCCAACCGGCAGCCTCAGCCGCCTGCCAGACCAGATTGCGGGCATCACAGGGGACGCCATCGGCGAACTCTCCGCTGACCTCAAGCGACAGATCAGGGCCCGGGGTCAGGGTCAGCCGGTCGCCCATATCTGCGAATACAACCAGCGAATCCAGCAGGTGATAGCCATCGACGCGCTGGCCGGTCACATGCAGGGTCAGGTTGATCTTGGCGGGCGCAAACGCCTCAGCCTTCATTGGCGACCTTCAGGGGCTCGGCCCCTTCTTCGGCCAGAACCGCATCCAACCCGACCTCGATCTTGCGACGGATACGGTCAGGGTCGGCCTCTCCATCCGTGTCTTCGGGGTCGATGAAAGACAGGGCGCGTTTCCACTGGAACTCGGCCTCGCGGGCGCGGCCGACGGCCCAGTAGACATCGCCCAGATGATCGTTGACCACCGGATCGACCGGCATCAGCTCAACGGCACGTTCCATGTGGTCCACCGCCTCGTCGTAGCGGCCAAGGCGGAACAGGACCCAACCCAGACTGTCGACGATATAGCCGCTGTCGGGGCGCGCAGCGACAGCGCGTTCGATCATCTCAAGCGCTTCGTCCAGCTTTTCCTGACGCTCGACCAGCGAATAGCCCAGATAGTTCAGCACCTGCGGCTGGTCGGGGTTCAGTTCCAGCGCGCGGCGGAAATCGGTCTCGGCCTTGTCCCAGTTCTTGAGACGTTCGTGCGAGATACCGCGCGCATAATGCAGGAACCAGTTGCCACTGCCCCCTTCCTCGGTCAGGTCGATAGCCCGGTCATACGAGGTGACGGCGGCCGCGTAATCCTCTTGCTGGCGGCGCAGATCGGCCAGCGCCACATGCACGCCGGGCAGATCGGGGCTTTGGGCGGCAAGCGTCTGCAGCACTTCGGCGGCGGCATCCTTGCGGTCGGACCGGCTGAGCACTTCGGCGCGGCCCAGTTCGGCGGCGTGATAATCGCCGCTGTCCGGCGGGACCTGCCGATAGACGTCGACGGCCAGATCGTATTGTTCCAGCCCGTCCAGCAGCTCGGCGCTCAGCAGGATCGCGTCAATATGGTCGGGGCGCAGGAACATTGCGATGCGGCTGTAGAGCAGCACATAATCCTGCGCCGCCTCGGCGCTGAGTGCTGCACCGACCGAAAAGAACACCTCGGCCATGCCATCGCGGGCCGAGCGTACATGGGTGAAGGGCAGCGTCTGGCCATCGCTGAGGCGCGCAACATAGCTTTCGATGGTCGGGTCGCTGCCGGCGGCGAACACATCCTCAAGGAATTGCAGCGCATCGGCGTTGCGGTCGAGCTGCGACAGAACCTCGGCCCGGGCCAGCGCGGCGCGGCGCGAGAACCGGGCGACGGTGCCGTTGCCCTCGGCAAAAATCGCCTCGGCCCCTTCGAAATCACCGATCGAGGCCAGCGCCATTGCCTTATGATACAGCGCGAATTCTCTCAGCCCGTCCTGGGTCGAGACCGCATCGAACTGCTCCATCGCTTTGGTGACGGATCCCTGATCCATATGGGCCCAGCCCATCATCAACCCGTCGACCAGCGGGCCGACGCCTTGGGTTTCGTGATCGCGCGCCAGAAACTCGTCCAGCTTGCCGTCGGCCACCAGATTGGCGGAAATGACCATGCGCGCGGCCTGACTGGGCAGGTTCGCGGCCTCGATGGTCTGCGCCACGGGCAGCGCGCGGGCGATCTGGCCCAGCGCCAGCCGCGCCACGACGACGCTTTCCAGCAGCTTGGCGTTTTCGGGATCGGCTTTCAGCGCCTGCGAGTAATAGCGTTCCGCCGCCGGATAATCGCTTTGGTAAATCGCCTGCCGCCCGGCCAGATAGGAGCCGGTGTCCGAAACCGCCGGAAGCGCCATTGCTGAGCTGAGGATCACGGCCAGTGCCGCGCGTCGAACCAGGGAAACCACCGATATCCTGCCTTGCTGTCGTTGACTGACCGACAAGCTAGGGCTTCGGCGCACAAGAGGCAATGGCAGAGCCTTCACGACCCTGCCAGAGCCCGTGTTCCCGCCTACATATTGGGGTAGTTCGGCCCGTCCCCGCCTTGCGGCGTGGTCCAGGTGATGTTCTGGCTGGGATCCTTGATGTCGCAGGTTTTGCAATGCACGCAGTTCTGGAAGTTAATGACGAATCGCGGCTCGCCTTCGTCCTCGACCATCTCATAGACGCCTGCGGGGCAGTAGCGTTGTGCCGGTTCTGCGAATTTAGGCAGGTTTACCTTCACCGGGATATCGGGATCCGTCAGCTTCAGGTGGCAGGGTTGGCTTTCTTCGTGATTGGTCATCGCAAACGAGACGTTGGTCAGACGATCAAAGGACAGCACGCCATCGGGCTTGGGATAATCGATGGGATTGTGCTTGCTGGCCTCTTCGGTTGATTGTGCGTCGTTCTTGCCATGGCCCACCGTACCAAAGAACGAAAAGCCCAGCGTATTGGTCCACATATCCAGACCACCCAGCATCAGCGAGGCTGTCAGGCCCCATTTCGACCAGATCGGTTTGACGTTGCGGACCTTTTTCAGGTCCGACCCGATAGCGCCGTCGCGCACGTCGGTCTCATAGGCGGTCAGTTCGTCTCCCGAACGGTCAGCCTTGATAGCGTCAAAGGCGGCCTCCGCTGCGGCTTTGCCCGACAGCATGGCGTTGTGGTTGCCCTTGATGCGCGGCACGTTGACCATACCGGCAGAACAGCCCAGCAGCGCCACGCCCGGCGCGACCAGTTTCGGCATCGACTGATAGCCGCCTTCGGTGATCGCCCGCGCGCCATACGCCACGCGCTTGCCGCCTTTCAGCAGGTCCGCCACCATTGGGTGATGCTTGAAGCGCTGGAATTCCATGTAAGGATACAGGTGTGGGTTTTTGTAGTTCAGGTGGACCACAAAACCGACATAGACCTGATTGTTTTCAAGGTGATAGATGAAGGACCCACCACCTGCGTTGCTGCCCAAAGGCCAGCCCATGGTATGCGTGACCGAGCCTTCTTTGTGCTTGGCCGGGTCGATCTCCCAGATCTCTTTCATGCCGACACCGTATTTCTGCGGCTCTTTGCCCGCAGACAGGTCGTATTTGGCGATCACTTCCTTGGACAGCGAGCCACGCACGCCTTCCGACAGGAAGACGTATTTGCCGTGCAACTCCATGCCCGGTTCGGTGTTGGGGCCATAGGATCCGTCTGCCTCCAGCCCGAATACACCGGCCACAACGCCTTTGACTTCGCCATTCTCGCCGTAAACCAGTTCCGAGCACGCCATGCCGGGGAAGATTTCGACGCCCAGTTCCTCGGCCTGCTCAGCCATCCAGCGGCAGACATTGCCCATCGACACGATGTAGTTGCCGTGGTTGTTCATCAGCGGCGGCATCGGGAAGTTGGGGATGCGGATCTGGCCCGCCTCGCCCAGCATATAGAAGTTGTCTTCGTGGACCGGCACGTTCAGCGGCGCGCCCTTGTCCTTCCAATCGGGGATCAGCGCATCCAGACCGCAGGGGTCCAGCACCGCGCCCGACAGGATATGCGCGCCCACTTCCGAGCCCTTCTCCAGAACCACGACATTCAGGTCGGCATCCAGCTGTTTCAGACGGATGGCCGCCGACAGGCCCGCAGGACCTGCACCCACGATCACCACATCGTATTCCATTGCTTCGCGTTCAATCTCGGCCATCGCGGGCTCCTTAGCTAACTTTCCGAATTGGCGCTATTCTCGCGCGGTCGGCGCAATATTGTTTCACGGCTGATTACATGGTCTGAAAGAGCTTGGTCAATCGAAACACGGCGTAACAATGCCGCTATTCGACACATCAGCCCTCTGGCGCATCCCCCATCAGGTATCTGGGACCGCTACCATGAGATTTGGCCCGGTCATCGGGGTTGTAAAGCCGGCATTTGGGCAGGCTGAGGCACCCGCACCCGATGCAGCCATCCAGATTGTCACGCAACCGCATCAGTGTATCGATTCGCTGATCCAGATGCGCGCGCAGATTGACGCTGATCGCCTTCCAGTCCTGCGGCGTGGGCGTGCGATTGCCCGGCAGGCCTGACAGAACCTCACGGATTTCCGGCAGGGTCAGGCCGAATTGCTGGGCGATCATGACAAAGCTAAGCCGCCTGATGTCCGCCCGCTGATACCGCCGCTGCCCGCCTGCGTTGCGCCAGGGCGCGATCAGACCCTGCGCTTCGTAATACCGGATCGCTGACACGGCCAGCCCGGTGCGCCGGGCCAATGCGCCAATTGCAAGCTCTTCGGATACTGCCATGACACCCTCGTAAATAATCCTTGACCTAAAGTTAGGTTTAGAAATTACGGTGAGTCGGGACAAGCCTCAATTCGCAAAGGAGATCCCATGATGGCGACGCTTGAACACACCAATTTCACGGTCCGCGACCCCAAAGCCTCGGCCGCGTGGATGGCGAAGGTCTTTGACTGGAAAACCCGCTGGGAAGGCCCGGCCATCGCGGGCGGCTATACCGTGCATGTGGGCGGGCCGCACACCTATCTGGCGCTGTACAACCCCGGCGACCCCAAGCCGCTGACCAACAGCAGCTATGACGTTGTCGGCGGGTTGAACCATGTGGGCGTGCTGGTCGAAGATCTGAACGCCACCGAGGCCAAGGTCAAAGAGGCCGGTTTCGAGCCGCATAATCACGCCGATTATGAACCGGGTCGCCGGTTTTACTTCCGCGACGACAATGGCATCGAGTTTGAGGTGGTCCAGTATGATTGAACTGCTCTGGCTAGGGTCCGAAGCCCATCGCTGGCGGCGCGGCGACCTTATGGGATCGCGCCACAGGCGAGAACCGCCGCCGGCGAAACGGCGCTAAGTTGCGGGTTGCGTCACAACACGCGCCTGCCCCTTGCAATTCACGCCTCATTTGGGTCAGGTAAATGCCGACCCATCATTCGCCCCGACGCTGATTTCTGGCGGCGGGGCGTCACAGTTTATGCGTGGACGACAAGACTATGGAAAAAATCCCCATGACGCCTGCGGGCAATGCCGCGCTTGAGGCGGAGCTGAAGAACCTGAAATCCGTCGAACGCCCGGCGATTATCGAGGCGATTGCCTCGGCGCGCGAACTGGGTGATCTGAAGGAAAATGCCGAATATCACTCGGCCCGTGAAAAGCAGGGCTTTATCGAAGGCCGCATCAAAGAGCTTGAGGGCGTGTTGTCGCTGGTTGATGTGATCGATCCGACCAAGCTGTCGGGTGCGGTGAAGTTCGGGGCCAAGGTGACGCTGGTCGATGAAGACACCGACGAGGAAAAGACCTGGCAGATCGTGGGCGAGTATGAGGCTAATATCGAAGCGGGCCTGCTGAACATCAAATCGCCCATCGCGCGCGCTTTGATCGGCAAGGACGAAGGCGACAGCGTCGAGGTGCGCACCCCCGGCGGCGTGCGGTCCTATGAAATCCTGAGCATCACCTACGCCTGATCCCGGAGCGTCCTGTCATGTCCGACACCGACCCTGATCCGGAAAGCAAGAAAGCGACCTCGCTGGGTATCTATGACCGGCCCGGACACCCCTCGGTGACCGGAATCGAGATCGCGGCGGCCGCGCTCAGCCTGGTTTGGCTGGTGGTGTCGGTGGTGTTTCTGGTGCTGCCCGGTGCCGGGCAAGGCGGGTTTATCGTCACGGCGCTGGCCGTGTTCCTGCCGGTGGCCATGATTTGGGTCGCCGCGGTTGCCATGCGCGCCAGCCGGGTCATGCGCGAGGAAAGCGCCCGGCTGCAGACCGCGATCGATGCGATCCGCAACAGCTATGTCACCCAAGCGCAGCGCGCGGCCAGCGCTTATGAGCCGACCGTGGGCAAGAAGTTGGACGAGATCGCCGAGACGGCGAAAAAGACCGAAAGCGCGCTGGCAACCTTTTCGACCAACCGGGCCGAGCCTATGCGCCCCGGCAAGCGGATGGCTGAACCGGCCAACCAGACCTCGCTGGAGCTGGGGACGTTGGCTGAAGAGATCGCGCCGCCCCTGCCACGGGATGTCTTCATTCGGGCGCTGAACTTTCCCGAAACGCAGGACGATACGGCGGGTTTCGACGCCCTGCGCCTTGCGCTGAAGGATCGCAAGGCGGCGCAACTGGTGCAGGCCTCGCAGGATGTTCTGACCCTGCTGAGCCAGGAGGGGATCTATATGGACGACCTGCGCCCCGACATGGCCCGGCCCGAGATTTGGCGGCAGTTTGCCCAAGGGGCGCGCGGGCGCGCGGTGGCGACGTTGGGCGGTATCCGCGACCGGTCGTCGCTGGCGCTGACGGCGGCGCGGATGAAGCAGGACCCGATCTTTCGCGATGCGGCGCATCATTTCCTGCGCCGCTTCGACCACATGATCGCCGATTTCGAACCCGATGCCAGCGATGCCGAGCTGACCGCATTGGGCGAAACCCGCACGGCGCGGGCCTTCATGCTGGTCGGGCGTGTGGCGGGGACGTTCGATTAGGGCGCCTCAGAGCCCGAAGCTACCGTAGGGGATGAAGCGCACCGGATCACCGGGCTGAATGTGGCGCGCACCGTCTTCGATCTCGACCAGTCCTTCGGCCCAGCTGAGGCCGCTGATCCGGCCCGAACCCTCAGACCGGAAGACCTCGGCCCGCCCGTCGCGGATACGGCCGCGCAGATATTCACGGCGGCCCGGTTTCTTGCGTTTCTCGAAGGCGGCGGGCACATCGAAACCCTGCGGGTCCTGCCAGCCCGCCCCGGCTATCAGGCACAGCGCCGGGCGGGCGAAGATCAGCGTGCAGACCAGTGCGGCAACCGGGTTGCCGGGCAGGCCGAAGACCGGCGTACCCTGCCACAGGCCCAGCGCTAAGGGTCGCCCCGGTTTCAGCGCGATGCGCCATTCCTGCATTGCGCCTGCCGCGCGCAGCAGGGCCGAGACATGGTCTTCATCCCCCGCCGAAGCGCCACCGCTGGTCAGGATTACATCCGTGTGGTCTGCCGCCTCATCCAGCCGAAGTTGCAAGGCGGCCCGGTCATCAGGCACGCGGCCAAGATCGACCGCGTCAAACCCCATGCGCGCGATCAGCGACAGCAGCATCGGACGATTGGCATCAAATATTTGCCCCGGCCCTGCGGGACCGCCGGGTTCGACCAGTTCATCGCCCGTGGACAAGACCCCCACGCGCAGCACTTTGCGGACCGCGACGTGGCTGACACCCACTGCAGACATCAGCGCCAAATCCGCAGGTGTGACCTGCCGCCCGGCAGGCAGCGCCACGGCCCCCTCTGTCACATCCTCGCCGGCCTTGCGTGTGTTCGCACCCTGTTTCAGTGGGCCGTGAAAGGCGATATGGCCATCCTGAACCGTCACATCCTCTTCCAAAATGACCGTCTGCACCCCTTCGGGCAGGGCCGCGCCGGTCAGGATGCGGATAGCGTGGCCCTCGGGCACTGTACCGTCGAAGGGAACACCCGCCGCCGCGCGGCCCTCGATCAGAGGCAGAACACAGGGGCCTTCGGGCATCGCCCCGGCAAAACCATAGCCGTCCACCGCCGTGTTCGGCTGCGGCGGGTTCGAGCGTCTGGCAATCGCGTCCTCGGCCAGAATGCGGCCCGTGGCCTGCATCAGGGGCACGGTTTCGACCCCGGTCACCACTGACAGGCGCTCTCGCAGCAGGGCCAGCGCGTCATCGACAGGCGTCCAGTTGACCCCGGCAGGCAGGGCAAAACAATCGTTGCGCAGGGGCGGCGGGGTGATGTCCGGTTTGCTCATAGCCCGACCTCTTGCAGGATGAAATCCGCGATGGCGGCGGTGTCGTTCAGGTCAAAGACCGGGCGGTCCAGCTCCAGTGGCGTGTCGCTGGCGACCGCGCGGATGGTCGGGTCATCAGGGGCGATCAGCGGATTGTTTGCCACGCCACGAAATGCCTCGACCTTGGGATGGGCCTCGCGTTTGAAGCCTTCGATCAGCCCCAGATCAACCGGCGAGAGGCGGGCCAGCAGATCGGCCAGCGATGGTTCGGGGGTGCCGCGCAACTCTTGCATCAGGGCGATGCGTTTGCCCGAGGCCAGCAGCACCTCGGACGCGCCCGCCGTGCGGTGGCGGTAGCTGTCGGTGCCCCGCTGATCCACATCGACCGCATGATGCGCATGTTTGACGGTCGAAACCGAGAAGCCGCGACCGGTGATCTCGGTCACCAACCGCTCCATCAACCCGGTCTTGCCCGCGTTTTTCCAACCGGTGACGCCGTAGACCCTCATGCCTGCTCCAGCAGGGTTTCGGCGCGGGCCAGATCGTCGGGGGTGTTGACGTTGAAGAACGGGTCGAACGGGTCGGTCGGGAACAGAGCCTCGCGCCCGTCATGCTGATCCGTCCAGATAACCACCTTGCGCAAGCCCCCGGTCAGCGCCGTGCGCAGATCATCGCGCAGCGCCACGGGCCAGAGGCCAAAAGTCGGGTGCCGGTTCACGCGCTTGCCGCCGCCCGATTTCAGCGCCTCGTCGCCGGTGCGCGGCGTGGTGGCAAGCACCAGTGGGTGTGTCTGCCCCTCGGCAGCCTGCGTCAGGCGCGTGACCAAATCATGGGGAAAGAACGGCGTGTCGGCGGCAGCGGTGACGATGCTATCGGCCCCCTGTTCGGCGGCCCAGTCGAGCCCGGCCAATACACCCGCCAAAGGGCCCGCGAACCCGTCGATCGAATCCGCGATGACCGGCAGGTTCAGATCGGCAAACCGCGCCGCCTCGCCATTGGCGTTCAGCGCCAGCCCGTCGACCTGAGGCCGAAGCCGGTTGATCACATGATGCAGCAGGCTGTGCCCGCCCACCTGCAGCAGCCCCTTGTCGCCCCCGCCCATTCGCGTGGCGAGGCCGCCTGCCAGAATCACACCCAGAGGTTTGCCCATGATACCCAGTTCCCTTCGCCGCTATAAGACGGCCCTTGCCCGGTTGTAGAGCGAACTCAGTTCAATTGAAACGCGGTTGGATAGAGATGGTGCAGGACAA
Organism: Ruegeria sp. AD2(2025); assembly: GCF_056542385.1. Classification (NCBI taxonomy): domain Bacteria; kingdom Pseudomonadati; phylum Pseudomonadota; class Alphaproteobacteria; order Rhodobacterales; family Roseobacteraceae; genus Ruegeria; species Ruegeria sp. AD2(2025). The sequence continues at coordinate 195,870 of NZ_JBQFZS010000005.1, read as the reverse complement.
ACAGCCACAGGATCAGGGTTCCGACCGACAGGAACGATGTCATCGACACGATATGAGCCGCCAGCTTGGGTTCCTGATCATAGTGCTTGGCAAGCAGGAAGATATTCTTGGCTGTCGGCACGGCTGCTGAGACCGTCGCCGCAATGGTCCACAACGGATCAAGCCCGATCAGATGCGCCGCCAGCAGCACAAGCCCGGGCGCCACGATCAGTTTCACCACGGTCAGAAACAGGATCAGCGGCCCGGTTTGCACGATCGTCCGCACACTGGTGGTAAACCCGATCGCAAATAGCGCGACTGCGGCCAAAGCACCGCTCAGAAGCTCAAGATAGTCTGACACAGCGTCCGAAAAGCCCAGACCTGTCGCGGAATAGGCCACACCCAGCAGGGTTGCCGCGATGATCGGGTTCTTCAGGACGTTGAGCAGGATTTTGTGGATCGGTGTCCGCACCCCGGCCTTGTGCCCAGCGGTGGTTTCAAGCGTCGTGGTCATGATCAGCAGCAAGATCGCCACGACCAGATTGGCCAGCACCGCCGGCAAGGCCCCTTTGGCACCGAAGATCGCGTGCAGGATCGGCAGGGCCACAAGCGCGGTATTCGACGCAACACCGGCAAAGGCCGCGACGGTGGCCGATCCGGCGTGAAACCCAGTCATGGCCCTGAGGATGAAGAACAAAACGATGAACAGGGCCAGCAGCGTGCCGCCATAGGCGATGTAGAAGCCGTAATTCAGAAGGTTCGCGAATTCCTCTTGCCCGATCAGATAGAACATGATGGCCGGGATCAGGACATAGACCGCAAATTGCACCAGCGCGTCCGATGTGTCCTCGCTCAGCAATTTGGTCCACGAGAACACGTAGCCCGTGAGGATCACCGCAAAGACCGGCGCTATGAGGTTGATGAGTTCCATGTTGCGCTTGGGGCAGACGCGGCCCGCTTTCCTGATAGTCGTATCACCTTGGTGCCTACATCTATCAGAAATCACGAAATTTTCTAAGCGCTGCTTTCGCGCGCTGGCAGATCAGGGGCGGGCGCTTTTGCGTTTGTGCTTTTTATCCTCGACCGGAACCGTTGCCGGGTCGATGTCGCGCAGCAGCCGATCCTCGCCCGACAGGCAGACGAACCGCTGGCCGCGCATCCGGCCGATCAGGGTCAGACCGACCTCGCGTGCGATCTCGACACCCCAGGCGGTGAAGCCCGAGCGCGAGGCCAGAACCGGGATGCCCATCATCGCGGTCTTGATCACCATTTCCGAGGTCAGACGCCCGGTGGTATAGAGGATCTTGTCCGCCGCCCCTTCCCCCTCGGACAGCATCCAGCCTGCGATCTTGTCGACGGCATTGTGGCGGCCCACGTCTTCCATATAGACCAAAGGTCGGTTCTCGCGGCAGAGCACTGTGCCGTGGATCGCCCCGGCCTCAAGGTACAGCGACGGGGTGCGGTTGATCTTGGCCGCCAGATCATAGAGCCACGAGGTTCGGACCTGCGTTTGCGGCAGGCGAACATCCTCAAGCCCCTCCATCATGTCGCCAAAGACCGTGCCCACGGCACAGCCGCTGGTGCGGGTCTTTTTCTTGAGCTTGTCCTCGTACGAGGTTTCGCGCGCAGTCCGCACGACCACGGTTTCCAGATCGTCGTCATAGTCGACCCGCGTGATTTCATCATCCGCCAGCAGCATCCCCTGATTGCGCAGGAACCCCAGCGCCAGATACTCGGGATAGTCGCCAATGGTCATCGCGGTCACGATTTCCTGCGCGTTCAGGAAAATCGTCAGCGGGCGTTCCTCGACCACCGAGATCTGGCTGACCTCGCCATTCTGGTCCACGCCCTCGACCGCGCGGGTCAGACGCGCGGCACCGGGATCGGGGGCGATGAGATAGTCGGACAGGTCGATTTCCGTGGCCAATTGCAACCCTTTCCCAAGACGGCTACTGCTGCTGCGGTCACCATAGGATTTAGCCATGGCCTCTGCCACATCCAAGTCATACTTCTGGAAAGGTTTTCGCGACGGGACGCCCTTTGTCTTTGTCGCCGTCCCCTTTGGCCTACTGTTCGGCGTCTTCGCCACTGAGGCCGGGCTGAACGTGGTCCAGACCATGGCCTTTTCCGCGACCGTCTTTGCAGGGGCGGCGCAGTTCACCGCGCTGCAACTGCTGCAGGACAACACGCCGACGGTGATCGTGCTGATCTCGGCTTTGGCGGTGAACCTGCGGGTGGCGATGTATTCGGCCTCGCTGACGCCTTATCTGGGGGCGGCCCCGCTGTGGCAGCGGGCCTGTGCGGCCTATCTGATCGTGGATCAGTCCTACGCCTGTTCCATCGTGCAGTTCGAAAAAGAGCCACGCATGACCGTGCCCCAGCGGATGGTCTATTTCCTGGGCTCGGTGACGCCAATCACACCGCTCTGGATTCTGGGCACATATCTGGGCGCGGTGCTGGGGGCGCAAATCCCCGAAAGCTGGGCTTTGGATTTCGCCCTGCCGATCACCTTTCTGGCCATGATCGGGCCGATGATGCGCACGCTGGCCCATGTGGTGGCCGCGCTAGTTGCCATCGTAGTGGCCCTGCTGACCGTCGCGGTGCCGTTCAATCTGGGCCTGCTGATTGCAGGCGCGGCGGGGATGATCGCGGGCGCGCAGGCGGAACTGATGTTCGAGCGGAGCAAGCCATGACCCAGATCACCCCAACCACCATCTGGATCATCATCGTCGGGCTGGCCGTGGGCAGCTATCTTCTGCGCTTTACCTTCATCGGTCTGGTCGGGGACCGCCCGATGCCGCCCTGGCTGCTGCGTCATCTGCGCTATACAGCGGTGGCAATCATCCCAGCCCTGATCGCGCCGCTGGTGGTCTGGCCCTCGGCCACCGACGGGCAGCCGGACCTGCCGCGCATGGCGGCGGCGGCAGTGGCGCTGGGGATTGGCGTGATCACCAAGAACGTGCTGGCAGCCATCTTTTCAGGGGCTGCCACGCTCTATGGGTTGCTCTACCTAGTTGGTTGAGGCCGCTTCCAACTGGTTGAGGCGGGCGTTGTTCTCAGCCAGACCCTGCTGCAGATCGGCATTGTCATTCTCACGGTATTCGGTGGTAACAACGCCCGGCAACTGACCGAACTGATCCGACAGTTTCACCGGGTAGAAGGTCGTGCTGATCTGATCGAACCCCGGCACCTGCTGCAACAACTGCGCGGTCGAGTTGGCGCAATAGGCCCCGGCCACCGGACCCATCTGCTTGGCCAGTTGCAGCGCAACCTCGGCCTGTTGCGGGGTCACTTCGATGGTCTGGATGCGGGCGTAATGCGTCTCGCGCGCGTGGCTGCTGCGATAGGCGCGTTCGACATTGGGGGTGATGCCATACAGCACGTCATTCTTGATCGGCACCACATCGGCCCGGAACGACCCGGCGGGGTCGAATATCACCCGCTCACTGCCGCTGATCATCAACGAGGTATGCGCCCCCGATCCGGTGCGCGTGTTGATCATCGTGTAAAGCGTCAGCGTCGAAGGCCCCGGGTCACGATAGGATCGGGCTACGATCTCAGACGGGTCAGCCTGCGGGCGCTGCGACCCGGCACAGCCTGCGACAGTCAGTGCCAGCAGGCAGGCTATCAATATCCTGAACAAAGGAAACGCGCTTCGGAACGATGTTACGCTGCGAAGACGGCCAGGAAGATGCAAAGGAAGACAATCGCCACCACGCACCATGTGGTGAACTTGACGAACCCGTCAAAGGTCTTGGTTTGAACGGTGATGTCCATTTCGCCGTGCTTGTGATCAGCCATGTGTCTCAGAATCCCAATTCGCGTGTTTGAAATGTTGGATAATGCAAAATTCCGGGCCTGTCACGACGTCATTCGCGCGCAGTCGGGTCAAAGATTGTGCATCCCGGATAGCCGAACCCCCAGCGCCACGGCAGCCCGCTGCAGGGGCCACCGCCAAAGCGGACGGCCATGAACATCGCCTCGGACGTGATCGAATGGACCGAGCGTATCTGGTCCGGCGTCATGTCATAGCGTTCGGCATAGTCTTCGGCCTGGGTTTCGCCATGGGCTGCGACGCAGGCCCTGAGCGCGTCATCAGCGGCGAGGCGGGCGTCGAAACTGGTATCCGCCTGCGTGGCGTTGCCTGCATTGTGATAGGCACGGTCATGGGTGACGCAGCAGTATTCCCAAGGCGGATGCGCCTCATAGAGCAGGCTGAACTTGGGGAAGGTTTCGGCCACCAGCCGCCAGCTTGAAGACAACCCGCCCGAGCAGCCATCGGTTTCAAACGGCGTCAACTCGGCGTCGCCGGCCTTGGCCATCAGCGCGCGATGCGCGGGCATTTCGACGCCGCGCATCAGGTCCTGCGCGGTGGCGGGCAGCGCACAACCGGCCAGCAGGGCGGCATATCTAAGGACTTTCATCGCGCATTTCCGAGGTATCGACCGACATCCCGAAGGTCGTCGCCAGCCACAGCATGATCCGCTCACCCGGGCCCATTTCAGCGCGGACACGCAGCACTTCGCGGGCCATCGCGGGGCGGTCGGTGATCAGCCCGTCGACACCCATCGAGGCCATCGCGGACATTTGCAGCGGATCGTTCACGGTCCACACATAGATATCCTTGCCCGCCTCATGAACCGAGCGGATCAGGCCCGGCGTCACCGTCGCCGCATTCACAGCAACGAAATCACCATCCAACCCTGACAGATCGCCGACGGCGGTCGCGGCCAGAACCCCGGCGCGCCAGTCGGGACGCAGCGCTTTCATCTTCTGCACCGCGGGGTATTTCAGCGACATGGTGGCGATGTCATCCTGCATGTCCAGCTCTTCGACAATCGCAGCCACGCGGTTTTCCAGATCGACATCATGGCCATAGTATTTCAGCTCGATAATTACCTTGGACTTGCCCTTGGCGGCCGCCAGCACATCGCGCAGCGTGGGCGTGCGTTCCGAGGCATATTGCGGGTCAAACCAGCTGCCGATATCGATTTCGGCCACATCCTCCATCGTTGCGTCCCAGACCTTGAGCGGCACGCCCGCGAGTTTCATGAAATCGCTGTCATGGGCGATGATGACCACATCATCCGCCGTTTCCTGCACGTCAATCTCCACCCAGTCGGCACCGTCCTCGATGGCTTTGACCACCGCTGCCATGGTGTTCTCGGGACGGATCGCTGCCGCGCCCCGGTGGCCGATGACATCCGCATGATCCGGGGCCTGAATACGCTCCAGCAGTTCCTGCCCGGACCAGAGGCCGATCAGAACCGCAACGGCGGCCCCACCCACCACGGCATAAAGCGGCGCGCGCAGGTTGCCCGGTTCGGGATGCGGCACCTCTCGTCCCACAGTATCGAAGAAGCCATCCAGCAGTACCGCCAGCGCGCCCAGCGCAATGGCCGCCAGCACCAGCCCGGCCAGCGACCACAGGCCCGCAACAATCAGGCTGAGGATCAGCGCAAACCGCAGATTGGTGCCCTGTTCCAGCGGAATGAGGTCAAATAGCACCCCGACCACGGCGGCAATAAACGCGGCGATCACAACGCGCAGCACAAGCCAGAGGCCGAGTTGGATTTTCAGCCGCCCGCGCCGGCCTTCCATACGCTCTGCGCTGATCAGAAACGCCTCGGCGGGTTTGGCCCCTTCAAACAGCACCAGATGCAGCGCCAGCGCCCAGGCCGAGAGCCTGCGGATCAGAACCCAGGCGAGGCACAGAACAACAAGGCCGATCAGCCCCACCGCGACCCAGAAAGAGGGCGGGTGGAAGGTGAGGTAGTAGTTGATGTCGTATTCCGTCAGCATCCACCATGCGATCAGCCCCGCCACCGCCACAAAGGGCAGCGCCAGCACCAGAACGCGCAGGATAAACCGGGCGGCAAACGAAAAAAGCGCAGGTATCCGTGTCAGGATCAACCGGATCGAGGCGCTGCCCGCGCGCCACGGGTCGCGTTCACCCATGCGCAGCGATCCGGCCATGACGGAAAAGACAAAGACCTCGGCCAGCAGGAACAGGCTGAGCACCGCAACCGCCGCGATGAAGCCTGCAGGCGACAGCAGGAACATGGCGATATCCTGATCGGTCAGCGCCGATTGATCCGACAGCGATACCGCGAGATTAACCGCGATCGCCACGCCCGGTGCGATCAGGGCCACCAGCAGCAGCCGTACTGCCAGATAGATCGGCACAAAGACACGCCGCCGGGCCCATGCGCCGCGATAGGCGGTTGTAACGGCTGAGAAATTGGTCACGCGGCACCCCCTTGAATGTCATTCTCATTCAAGGCTGCGCAGACATGAATTGCAAGCGTGGCGTCAGCTTTCTTCCAGATCCGCTGCCAGCCGGAAACCGATGCGATTGGCCGGTTTGTTCTCGACCACCTTGGGCAGCGCGCGCAGCATCACGTTCAGCTGGCTGACATGCTGCACCAGTTGGGTCTTGGCCCCGCCGCCGTCCGAGCCATAGAAGGTGATGATATCGGGATCGAAGTAGCCCATGCCCTCGATCCGCATCACGCCCGCGTCGCCGCCAGTGAACCCCATTGCGACCTCGTGGTCACCGTCCAGCGTCTTCTCGAAATTCTGAATGTACATGATCAGCCGCTCATAGGCCCATTGCGCCGGGCTTTTGGTCTCAACCGGTTTTTGCAAGGGCTTGGGCAGATCTTTGTTGCCCGAGGCGGTCTCTGGGTTGGCGTGGACCTCGTAACAACGTGGCAAAGCTGCGGATTCTGCGGCCTCGGCCGAGGTTTCGATCTGGTCCTGCATCGCTTTACCCTTTGCGCTGATACGCCCACGCCCCGTCCGCGCGGCGCGTCCGGGTGACAGCTCCAATGTGGTAGAGATGGTTCATATGTGCAACCGCCTCGACCAGCGCGAGACCGTATTCGCCGCCCTTGATCTGGCGCTTGAACAACGGGGCAAAGCACTCGGCAGCGGTTTTGGGCTGGTCGAGATCGGCCAGCAGGCGGTCCAGAGCGCCGTGGTGATTGTCGATCAACTGGCGCATCCGGATCGGCAAGCCGGTGAAGGGCAGTTTGTGCCCGCCCAGAACCAGATGATCGGGCCGGGCCAGCGGTTGCAGACGCTCGCAGGCCTCAAGCCAGTCGGCGACGGGATCAGCCATCGGCTCGGTTGCGTAAACGCCGAGGTTGGAACTGATCGAGCTGAGGATCTGATCGCCTGTCAGCACCAGATTGTCGTCGCGGCTCCAGAAGGTGCAATGTTCAGGCGCGTGGCCATTGCCCATATGCACGTCCCAGTCGCGCCCACCCATGCGGAAGACATCGCCCTGCTTGATCCGGGTAAAGCCCAGCGGCATGGGGTAGACGGTGTCGGCAAAATTGAACGGACGCTCGGCCATCCGACCGGCCAGCACATCCGCGTCCATCCCGGCGCTGCGGTAGTAGTTCAGCGTTTCCTGCGGCCAGTTTTCCTGCACATCCAGCGTCAGCATGCGGGCGAATAGCCATGCGGTGCGGCTGGTGACCAGTTCTGCGCCATGCTCGGACTGGAACCAGCCCGCATTGCCCACATGGTCGGGGTGGTGATGGGTCACGACCACGCGATGGACGGGCTTGCCCGCCAAAGGCCCCTCGATCAGCGACTGCCAGATGCGGCGCGTCTTGTTCGAGGACAGCCCGGTATCGACCACGGTCCAGCCATCGCCATCATCCAGCGCATAGACATTCACATGATCCAGCGCCATGGGCAGAGGCAACCTGATCCACAGAACCCCCTCGACGACCTGCGTCCACTCACCCGGCGCGGGCGGTTCGGCCCATGGGTAGCGCATCACCTGAGCTCCCTCGCCGTCCATCAAACCGCCAGCTCTTCGGCGCTGAGCGCATAGAGGTCATCGGCCCCGTTCTGCGCCTGCGCCAGCAGGCCAGTATGTTCCGGCAGCAGCGCGTTGATGTAGAACCGCGCCAGCTTGGCGCGCGGGCCATCGGGGTCGGCCAATGCCGCCGACAGGTGATAATGCCCGCCCAGAACCCGCGCGAAGGCCCTGAGATAGGCGGCGGCCCCGGCGAACCGGTTGTTCATGTCCGACTGTGCCACCAGCCATTCGGTCGCTTCGCGCAGGGACTCGGTGGCCTCCCACACGGGACCGGCGAGTTCCGGCATCGTGGCGCGGGCTTTTTCGGCCTGATCCTCGATTTCGTCCAGCAGGTTCGAGGCCGCCTCGCCCCCGTCCATCATCTTCCGCGCCACGAGGTCCATGGCCTGAATGCCGTTGGTGCCTTCATAAATCGCAGTCACGCGGACATCGCGGTAATACTGCGCGGCGCCGGTTTCTTCGATAAAGCCCATGCCGCCATGCACCTGAACCCCGGTCTCGGAGACGCGCATACCGGTCTCGGTCCCGAAAGCCTTGCAGATCGGGGTCAGCAGAGCGGCCCGCGCCGCCCAATCGGCCTCACCCGTGGCCTGCGCCATGTCGATCGCGGCAGCATTGGCCAGCATGATCGCCCGCGCCGCAAATACATCCGCGCGCATCGACATCAGCATCCGTCGCACATCCGCGTGGTCGATGATGGTGCCCGAGGGCGTCTTGCCCTGTTTCCGCTCCAACGCATAAGCCAGCGCGTGTTGATAGGCCCCTTCGGCCACGCCAACGCCTTCGCCGCCAACGCCCAGACGCGCATTGTTCATCATCGTGAACATCGCCGCCATGCCGCCATGCTCTTTACCAACCAGCCAGCCCTTGGCCCCGTCATACTGCATCACGCAGGTGGGCGAGCCATGCAGGCCCATCTTGTGTTCCAGCGAGACCACCTTCAGGTCATTGGCCACCCCGGGATTACCGTTTTCGTCGGGGATGAATTTCGGCACCAGAAACAGCGAAATCCCCTTGGTTCCCGGCACACCATCCGGCAGACGTGCCAGAACCAGATGGCAGACGTTTTCGCAGAAATCATTGTCGCCCCACGAGATGTAGATCTTCTGCCCCGTGACCGAATAGGTGCCGTCGCCATTGTCTTCGGCCTTCGAAGTCAGCGCCCCCACATCCGATCCGGCCTGCGCTTCGGTCAGGTTCATGGTGCCCGACCATTCGCCGGCCATCATCTTGGGCAGGTAGAGCGCCTTCAGTTCGTCACTCGCGTGATGCTCCAGCGCTTCGATCTGGCCCTGCGTCATCAACGGGGCCAGTTGCAGCGACAGGCAGGCGGCGCTCATCATCTCGTTCACGGCGGTCGTCATGGTCATGGGCAGGCCCATGCCGCCATATTCGGGATCACCGCTCATCCCGATCCAGCCGCCTTCGGCAATCGCCTTCCAGCCTTCGGCATAGCCCGGAGAGGTCCGCAGCACGCCGTTTTCCAGCCGCGCGGGTTCCAGATCGCCGGGGCGCTGCAGCGGAGCCATGACCTCTTCGCACATCTTCCCGGCTTCGGTCAGAATGGCGCTGACCACATCCGCGCTCGCCTCGGAAAATTTCTCGGTCGCGGTGATCTGGTCAAAACCGATCACGTTGCGGAACAGGAATTCATAATCGGAAATCGGGGCGCGATAGGGCATGGGTTCCCTCTGGGTTCTGGCATGTTCGGTGCGTGGGGTTGGAATCCCGGCCCCACGCCGGTATTCATCTGGGCTGGCACGATTACCTACCGTGACCGGATCATCACGCAACCAAAACGCGGCGTCACGACCTATGACCTTTCTCGGCACCCACGACTTATCGGCAGACCCCGATGGCATCGCCCATGCCGCCGATCTGCTGCGGCAGGGCCAGTTGGTCGCCTTCCCGACCGAGACGGTCTATGGCCTGGGCGGTGACGCGCGGAACGGGCAGGCCGTCGCCGCGATCTATGAGGCCAAGGGGCGACCCAGTTTCAACCCGCTGATCGCGCATGTCGCCTCGGTCGAGACCGCGAAACGGTTCGTGAACTGGACCGATCAGGCCGAGCAACTGGCGCGGGCTTTCTGGCCCGGCCCCCTGACGCTGGTCCTGCCGCTGCGGGAAGGCCATGGGATCTCCTCGCTGGTCACGGCTGGGCTGGAGACGTTGGCTGTTCGCGTGCCCGCACATCCCACCGCCCGCGCGCTGCTGGCGGCGTTTGATGGCCCGGTGGCGGCCCCCTCGGCGAATCCGTCGGGTCAGATCAGCCCCACCACGGCGGCCCATGTCCGGGCAGGACTGGATGGGCGCATTGCCGCCATTCTGGATGATGGACCCTGTGGCGTCGGGCTTGAATCCACCATTGTCGGACTGGCCGGTGCCCCTGCCTTGCTTCGACCGGGTGGTGTTGCGCTGGAACAGATCGAGGACGTTCTGCAGACCGAGCTTCACCATCACCAGCCCGGTGAGTTGCTGACCGCGCCGGGGCAATTGCAATCCCATTATGCGCCGGATGCGCCCGTGCGCCTGAACGGCAACACGCGCCAAGGGGATGAGGTGCTGCTGGGCTTTGGCCCGGTCGATTGTGACCTTAACCTGTCCGAAACGGGCAGCTTGCCCGAGGCTGCCGCCAATCTATTCGCAGCCTTGCATAAGCTTAACGAAATTGGTCGCCCGATTGCGGTGTCTCCGATTCCCGATCACGGGCTGGGCGCGGCCATCAACGACCGCCTGCGCCGCGCCGCCGCGCCGCGCGACTAGGCGCGGCCTGCGCTGGCCGAGAGCGTCAACGGATCGACCCCGAGGGTGGCCAAAGCCGCTTCCCATTTCTCATCATCGGGCACGTCGAAGACCAATTTCGACGACGCCTCGGTCGTCAGCCAGCCATTCATGGCGATCTCATCCTCAAGCTGATCCGGCCCCCAGCCAGAATAGCCCAGCGTCAGCATCGAATTCAGCGGACCCTTGCCTGAGGCCAGATCCTCGAGCACATCCAGCGTCGCGGTCATGCTGAAATCATCTGTGATCTGCATCGAATGCAGGTTCGCATCGTAATCCGCGCTGTGCAGGACAAAACCGCGCGACATCTCGACCGGTCCGCCGAACTGCACCAGCCGTTCCCCGACAACAGGGATGGTGCAGGCGATGTTGAGCTGTTCCAGCAGGGTCTTGATCCGCAGGTCCGAGGGCTTGTTGACGATCAGCCCCATCGCGCCATCGTCACCATGGCTGCAGATATAGACGACCGAATGCTCGAATCGCGGGTCACCCATGCCGGGCATCGCAATCAACAGTTTTCCCGTAAGGTCCATCAGCAGACATCTCTTGCGTTCTGGGTTGACCCTAGAATGACCCTGCGGAACCGGGAATAGCAAGGGATCAGCCCGCATTTCCGTGCATTTCAGCCGGGTGACCGGAACGTGACTTGGCATTCACCTCCGGAATGCGCATGTTCTGGCTATGAAAACGCTTTGCAAACCCGCCGCAGCGGCCCTTGCCGCCAGTCTTTGTTTTGGAGCCCCCGCCCTCGCGCAGGGGGTTGGCAATCTTGTGCAGCTTGAAGTGCTGGATGGCGGCAAGACCGCCAACGGCACCTATCAGGGGGCCTTGCGCCTGACGTTGAAAGACGGCTGGAAAACCTATTGGCGCGCGCCGGGCGATGCGGGCATTCCGCCGCAGTTTGACTGGAACGGGTCCGGCAATATCGCGGACATCGCGATCACATGGCCCGCGCCCAGCGTGTTTGACCAGAACGGGTTGCGGTCGGTCGGATATGAGGATCAACTGGTTCTGCCGGTCGAGATCACGCCCAAGAACCCCGCCAAACCTGTGCGCCTGCGCGGCGAGATGGATCTGGGCGTCTGCAAGGATGTCTGCGTGCCCGGTCAGCTGGATTTCGATCATACGCTGGACGCCGAGGCCGGACGCAACCCGGCCATCGCCGCAGCCCTCGCCCAGCGCCCGTTTTCCGAGCGTGAGGCCGGCGTGGCGAACGCGACCTGCCGTCTGACGCCCACCGCCGACGGGATGCAGATCGAGGCGCATATCACCATGCCCTCGGCGGGCGGGGCCGAGTTCGCCGTGATCGAACCGGGCAACCCGACGCTCTGGGCATCACAGCCCGAAACGCATCGTCAGGGTAACACATTGGTTGCCAGCTCCGAGGTCATCAGCGCCTCGGGCGGACCCTTTGCGCTGGATCGGTCCGAGGTGCGGATCACCGTTCTGGGCGCAAACCACGCGGTCGATATTCAGGGGTGCAGCGCAGGCTGACCGGGATGAATCAGACCCCAAAGATCGGTGCCTTGGCCGTTGTCCTTCACGACGGCCAAGTGCTGCTGGTTCAGCGCAACAAGCAACCCGATGCGGGGCTGTGGGGGTTTCCCGGCGGCCATGTGGAATGGGGCGAAACCGTTCTGGACGCCGCCGCCCGCGAGTTGCGGGAAGAGACCGGTGTGATTGCCGACCCTGTGACCTATCTCGACAATCTCGACCTGCTGCTGCGGGGGGATGATGGGCAGGTGCGGGCGCATTACCTGCTTGTGGGCGTCGCCTGCCGTTATGTCTCGGGCACACCGATTGCGGCGGATGACGCGCGGGATGCGCGGTGGTTTCCGGTGGATCAGATCATCACCGGCAGTCTTCCGATGAGCGACCGGGTGCCCGACCTGCTGCGGCTTGCGATCACCCGATCAGGCCTCGGCCCGACCTGACAGGCGCGCATAGAGCAGGCTGGACAGCAGCACACCCAGCAACAGGATCACGGTTGCCCCGGCGGCGAAAACGCCGAAACCCATCTGCAAAATACTCGGACCTTCGGCGGCTGGGTAAAAGCCGGAAAGCACTGCCAAGGGTGCCCCGGTCACAGCCGGCCACAGCATCGTCGCCGCCAGCCAGACCGCCAGCGCCGCAGCCGTCGCGCGCACGGCATTGCGCACCACCCGATCCGGCGCGCGCAGGGCACGCCGCATCGACGTCATCGGGCGCGAGACATCGTTCAGGATACCCAGCAACGCGGGCACCAGCAGCAGGATCAGGGCCATGCCAAAGCCCAAACCATAGACCAGAGTGATCACGGTCGGCTTCAGAAACTGCGCCTGTTGCGAGCTTTCATACATAAGCGGCGTCAGCCCCAGCACGGTGGTCAGCGTCGTCAGCATCACGGGCCGCAACCGGTCTGCCGTGCCCTCGACAATCGACGGCACCAGCCCGCGTTCCTGTTGGTATCCGTCGATGGTCGTCACCAGAACAATCGAGTCGTTGATGATGATCCCCGTCATGCCTAGCAGGCCGACAACGGTGAACATACTCAGCGGCACGCCCCAAAGGTAATGCCCCCAGATCGCCCCCACGAGGCCAAAGGGTATAATCGCCATGACCACCAAGGGCCGCGTCCAACTTGCGAAGACCCATGCCAGAACCAGATAGATACCGGTTAGACACAGGATCAGACCGGTGCGGGCCTCAGTCAGGAATTCATCCTCCTGCTCGCTCAGACCTGCCATGCGCCATTCGACCTGACGTTCGGCAGCGATGTTGGGCAGGATTTCTTCCCGCATGGCACGGGCGATCTCGGCAGCCTGCGCCGGATCATCCTCGGAGATATCACCATTCACCGAAATCACCCGGAGGCCATTTTCGCGTCGCACGGTCGAGAAACCCGACTTGCGTTCGACCGAGACAATATCGGCCAGCGGGACATAAACCCCATCGGGCGTGCGCATCAGCGTGCGTTCCAGGAAGTCGGCAGTCAGTTCGCCTTCGGGCAGTTCCACCCGGATTTCCGCGCTGCGCGGACCGTCTGGGAAGGTTGCGGCCTCGATCCCGTTCAGGCGGTTGCGCAGCACCCGGCCCAGCGTTTCGATACGGAAGCCCAGCGCCTCGCCTTGCGCGGTCAGGTCCAGAATGAACTCTTCCTTGTCATAGGCCAGATTGTCCTCGAGCGCTGACACCTCGGTGTATTTCGACAGCGCGACCTGCAGGTCTTCCGAGGCGGATTTCAACGTGTTCACGTCCGCGCCGTAGAACTGCACGTCAATCGCGTCCCCACCCGGCCCCGAGCGCCAGCCGCGGAAGCTGAGCAATTCGACCTTCGGATGACGGGGCACGAAATCCTGCAACTCGCCCACGAACTCAAAACTGGAATAGGGGCGCAGATCGGCATCGATCAGCTCGATTGAGATGCCGCCCAGCAGGTCGTCATCCTTGCCATCGGCGGCGCGCAATCCGAACCCGGCCGAGCCTCCGACCTCTGCCAGAACATATTCGATGGGGTTGCGCCCGTGGCGTTCTTCGTAGATCTGGCCCAGTTCCTCGGTGGCCTGCTGGACCATGCGCATCATTTCCAGCGTCTCGGTGCGGGTGGCTCCTTCGACCATGATGAAGTTGCCAGTGACCGAGCCACGTTCAGGCGCGTTGAAGAACCGCCAGTTCACGTCACCCCGGATGAACAGCGCGATCTGGCTGGCCAGAATGACCACCATCAGAGCGACCACCACATAACGCGCCCAGACCACCCAGGCGACCAGCGGGCGGAACAGGTGGTCACGCACCCAGCGGAAGCCCTTGTTCACGACGCGGTTGGGCCAGTCGTACCAGTGTTCCTTGGCCGAATGCGCGATGGCATGGGCCATGTGGTTGGGCAGGATCAGGAAACATTCGATCAGCGACGCGATCAGGACGGCGATAACGGTGAAGGGAATGTCTCGGATCAACTCACCGAACCGGCCACCTATGGCGGTGAGGCCAAAGAAGGCGATGACCGTGGTCACGGTGGCGGCGAACACCGGCATCGCCATCCGGCGGGCGGCGCGTTCGGCGGCCACCATCGGGGCTTCACCCAGACGGCGGGCGCGGAAATCGGCGTGTTCGCCCACAACGATGGCGTCATCAACCACGATGCCCAGCGTGATGATCAGCCCGAACAGCGACACCATGTTCAGCGACAGCCCGCCCAGATACATCAGCGCAATCGCCGCCGACATTGCGACCGGAATACCGGCAGCCACCCAAAACGCGATGCGGGCATTGAGGAACAGGAACAGCAGGCAGACCACCAACCCAAGGCCCACCAGACCGTTATCGACCAGAATATCCAGACGGTCGGTAATGGCCTGCGCGCGGGTCCGGATCAGTTCAACGGTGATGCCTTCGGGCAGGCTGGCCTGCATCTCGGCCACCACATCCTCGACCGAATGCTGGATGCCAATCGCGTCGCCCAGATTAGAACGGTCGACGCGGATCGACATGGCCGGGTTGTCGCCCACGAAATAGCTGCGATTGCGGGTGACACCCTCGACCCGGATCTGCGCCACATCGCCGACGACCAGTTTTGAACCATCGGCGAAGTTGCGCAGGGCGATGCCTTCGATCTCTTCCGGGGTGCGTTTTTCCGTGCCTGTGCGGATACGGGCATTCGCCCCGGTAACATCACCCGCGGGATTTGCGGTAACCTCGGCGGCGATGGCCTCGGCAATATCCGAAAGCGATATGTCATTGGCGATCAGTTGCGCGGTAGGCACCTCGACCACCACGCGCGGGGCGGCCAGACCCCGGATGGTGGTGCGCGTGACGCCGACTGCGAACAGGCGGCTGATCAGCTCGTCGGTGAATTTGGCCAGTTGCTCGGCCTCGATGGGGCCGGTGATGACCACATCCGTGACGCGGTCGCGCCACGCCCCGCGTCGGATCGTGGGTTCTTCGGCGTCTGCGGGCAGGTTGGTAACGCCGTCGACTGCCGTGCGCACCTCTTCGACGGCGCGGGACATATCCCAGTTGGGCTCAAACTCCAGCCGCACCCGGGCCGAGCCTTCGCGGGAGGTGGATTCGGTGCTGGCCACGCCTTCGACCGCCAAAAGCGCGGGTTCCAGCAACTGGATAATGCCGTTATCGACATCCTCGGGGCCTGCGCCATCCCATTCGACATCCACATCGACGCGTTCCAAGATCACGTCAGGGAAGAACTGCGCCCGCATGTTCGGGATCGCGGCGACGCCCAGCACCAGCATGACCAGCAGCAGCAGATTGGCCGCCGTCCGGTGCCGGGTGAAGTAGCTGAGGATACCGCCCGCCGCGTTGGGAATGTCGCGGATCATGGCGCTTACCCCCCGGCTCGGTTTTCAAGGCGGCGGACCAGTGCTGCGGGCACTTTCTGCGCGCCAAGCTGGCCCAGAACCTTGGCCTTCTGCGCCTTGGGCATACGTTCGCTGGCTTCGACCTGCGCCACAAGCTGGGCACGCTTTTCATCCGACAGCTCGACCATGTCTGCGGCTTCGGCGCTGGCCTCGACCCGCAAGGGCCGGACCCGCACGCCCGAACCCAGCAGCGGCGTGCGCCCGATCACCACCTCGCGGCCTTCCAGACCGTCACCGCGCAGCAGAACCTCATCGCCCTGACGGCGGATCAGTTGCACGGCCAGCGGCTCCAGCCGATCATCGGAGCCCAGCACAAGAACATTGCCCGCCGCATCCAGAACCGAGGATGGCAGACGCACCACATTGTCCAGCGGCTGTTCTTCAATCGAAACGGTGACGAAATCGCCGGGCTTGAACGCCGACGCGTCGTCAAGGCGGGCGTAGATCAGACGCCCGGTCTGCCCTTCGCCCGCTGCACCGCTGTCGCGGCTGATCCGGCCCGAGGCCGTCAGGTCGGTACCCGTAACCTCAAGCGACACAGTAACAGGGGCCGCAATCAGATCACCCTGCGCGTCCAGCAACCGCACGAATTGCGCGGTCGAGACGCGGAACGCGACCTCAAGCGCGTTGGGGTCGACCAGTTCGGCCAGCTTTTCGTTGGCGGCGACAAGGCGACCTTCAACCAGCGTGACCTCGGTCAGGGTGCCGTCAAAGCGGGCATGGATCGTCATGTCTTCCAGATCACGCTCGGCCCCGTCCAGCGCGATGCGGGCGCGGGCCAGCAGGGTGGTGGCCTGATCCACGCGGGATTCGGCCTGCGCCAGCGCGATCCTGCGCGCCACGATGGCCTGATGGGCCGATGTGGCGGCCAGTTCGGCCTCTTCCACGCTGGCCGCCGCACCGACGCCGCGTTCCTGCAGATCCAGCTGTCGCTGCAGCGCCCGGTCGCGCAGCTCGGCCTGAGCTTCGGCCGATTTCAACTCATCCTGTGCCAGCAGCAATGAGCGTTCGGCATCGCGTTCTTCAAACTGAGCATCCAGCAGGTCGGATTTGGCGCGGTCCAGCGCCGATTGCATATCGGCGGGGTCCAGTTCGACCAACAGCTCACCGGCGGTCACGGTGCCGCCATCCTCGAAATCCTCAGCCAGCGATACGACGCGCCCGCCCAGCGCTGCGCGCAGTTCAAGACGGCGGCGGCTTTGCACCTGACCGAACGCCTCAAGATAGGGCGTGACAGTTTCCGCCTCGGCGGTCCGGACGCTGACCGCAAAAATCCGCTCTCGGGCCTGAGGGGGCTTTTCGTCCCGCGTCAGCACATCCTGCACCGCGCCCGAGATCATCTGAGCGGCCACGACCAGAAGGCCCAGCGTCAGAAACGCCAGAAACACCCCAACAAGGCTTTGCCGCAGAAATCGCATCGGTCGTCACCTTTGGTCGCACAAGCTGCCTTCCGCAAAGGTAGCCGGGCCACTAAAAATGCCAAGCCACAAAGCGGTTATGATGTGTTGAACGCAGACCCAGTCTACTTCCGTCGCAGATGTTCGTCCAATCTGGGCATTATTTCCACGAAATTGCAGGGGCGGTGGCGATAATCGAACTGTTTTTCCAGAATCGCGTCCCAGGCGTCCTTGCAGGCCCCCGGACTGCCCGGCAGCGCAAACAGATAGGTGCCGCCTGCCACACCGCCCGTGGCGCGGGACTGGACGGCAGAGGTGCCGATCTTTTCCATCGAGACGATGGTGAAGACGGTGCCGAAGGCCTCGATTTCCTTCTCATAGACATCCCGATGCGCCTCAACCGTCACGTCGCGACCCGTCAGACCGGTACCGCCGGTCGAGATCACAACGTCAATGTCTGGATCGGCCACCCAAACGCGCAGTTGGTCGGCAATCTGGACACGTTCGTCCTGAATGATCTTGCGATCCGCCACCGAGTGTCCCGCCTTTTCGATCCGATCCACCAGCGTCTGACCCGAGCGGTCCTCGGCCAGCGAGCGTGTGTCCGACACGGTCAGAACCGCGATGCGGACGGGGATGAACTCCATGCTTTCATCAATGCGTGACATAAGGCGTCAGGCCCTTTCCATAATGGCAAGCCGGATGGCGAGGGCGGTAAAAATCCCTCCGGTCACCCAGCCCATGATGCGCGAGGCGCGCGGGTTTGAAATCAGCAACCGCCCGGCCCCGCCTGCAAACAATCCCACCAGCCCGTTCACCACAAAACCGCCCAGCGCGATGATCACGCCGAAGATCAGGAATTGCACCAGAACCGAGCCCTGCGCGGGATCGACAAACTGCGGGATGAAGGCCAACACGAACAGGATCACCTTGGGATTGGTCAGGTTCACGATCATCCCGTCGCGAAAGGCGAAATGCGTGGGCTTGGTGGGGGCATCGCCCGAAACCGCTCCGTTTCGGATTGCCCCCCATGCGAGATAGAGCAGATAGGCGACGCCCATCCACCGGATCACATCAAACAGCCACGGCAGCGCAGATACCAGCGCGCCCAGCCCCAGCCCTGCCAGCAGAACATGCACCATCAGGCCGACCGAGACACCTGCGCTGGCCATCAGCGCCGGGCGGGCACCGGACCGCAAGCCCTGCCCAAAGCAGAACATCATATCCGCGCCCGGTGTGAAATTCAGCGCCATCGCGGCGGGGATGAAGGCCAGAAGGGTGACCGTGTCGATCATGTGTCCACCTCGAACCAATGCACTTTGGGGCCTAGATTGGCGATCTGGCTGCGCCCGATCGTGCCGCGATAGCCCCAGCTGTCGTGGATATGGCCGCAAAAGACATGACCCGGCTGAAGCCGTTCCACCGCGTCCCGCACCGCGACCGATCCCACGGACACGCCTTGCGACGTGGTGTCCCCGTGCCCCTTCGGCGGAGAATGCACGATCAGGACATCCGCAGCCTCGCAACGATCCAGCAGCTCGGCGGCCTCAGCCTCGGTCAGGTCGCAGGACCAGTCCCCAAAGGGCGTTACCGGCACACCGTAGCCCAGACCAAACAGGCGCAAGCCGTCCAGAGTCATGCCTGTCCCGTGCAGAACATGCGCCCCGTCAGGTGCGGCGGCGGTCAGCTCCTCGGCGCTTTCGGCATTTCCGGGGACCAGAACCATGGGTGCTGCAATGCCCGAGAGCATCCCCATCGCCTCGTCCAGACCCTGCCGCCCGTTGCAGAAATCCCCGGCCCCGATGACCAGATCGGCCTGCGCGCTGGCAGCGACCAGATCAGCGGCCCGGTTACGCGCCAGATGCAGGTCCGAGAAAGCCAGAACCCTCATGCCCCGGCCCCCAGCCGCGCTTTCAGCTCCAGCAGATCGGCCCAAGCCTGCCGTTTCATCTGCGGTTGCCGCAGCAGGTAGGCGGGGTGGAACATCGGGATCACCGGCAGGCCCAGCGCCTGATCCCAGTTGCCGCGCAGCCGCGTGATGCCGCGTTTGCCCAGCACCGCCTGACAGCTGATATTGCCCATCACCACCAGAACCTCGGGCTTGGCCAAGGCTACGTGGCGTTCCAGAAACGGCTTCATCATGCCGATCTCTTCCGGCTTGGGGTCCCGGTTCTGCGGAGGCCGCCATGGCAGCACATTGGTGATGTAGACGTTTTCGCGCCGGTCCAGATCAATCGCGGCCAGCATCCGGTCCAGCAACTGCCCGGCGCGTCCGACAAAGGGCTTGCCCTCGCGGTCCTCATCCCGGCCCGGAGCCTCACCAATGATCATCACCCGCGCGCCGGGGGTGCCGTCGGCAAACACAAGTTGCTTTGCGCCGCGTTTCAGATCGCACAGGCCAAACGCGTCCATCGCCGCGCGCAATTCCGCCAGCGACCCGGCCGCTTTCGCGGCGTGCTGCGCCACCTCTGCCGGATCGACCTTCTGCGGTGCCTCTGGCGTCACCTGCGCGGCCGCAGGCTTTTTCGCCTTCGGTGCCTTGTCGGGCAAGGCGTAGCGGTCGACCGGCGCGTCGCCGATCGCATCCGTCACGCCCAGCTCGATCTGCCAATCCAGCAGCGCCCGCGCGGTATGATAGTCCAAGCCCGATTCCATGGCACTCAATCTAACCAGCTTTTGACCGAGGGAAAGCGAATAGACCTTGCCACAGCGCGCCAACGGGCCAACCATGCGGGTATTCATGCTGCTGGCCTTGCGAATCCTGACCATCGGACTGTTGCTGACCCTTGTCAGCGACCCGGTTCAGGCGAACCGTCTGGACCGGACCGGGCAATGCCGCCCCGGTCAGCTGCAATGCGGGCGCGGATGCTGCCCCGCAGGCCAGCGCTGTAGCTTTGATGGACGCTGCATTCCCCCCGGTCACACCTATTGCGGCGGCGGGCGCACCTGCGGCCCGTTCGAACGCTGCGTGGCGGGTGGCGCGCGCTGTGCCCCTGCGGGGGCGAACACGTGCAGATCACGGCTGGATTGCCCCGGCGACAGTTTCTGCAACGGACGCGGCGAGTGCGAGCGGACAAGGCCGAATCCCTCGCCCGCACCGGATATCACCCCGCCCGCGCAATGCGCCGACGGCCAACGCTGCGGGCCCGGCTCGGCCTGTCTGCCGGGGGGCGGATGTTCCCGCCCCGGATGGTTCCTGTGTGAGGAGACCGGATCGCAATGCCGCCCCGGCTTCAAATGTTCAAAAACGCGCGGATGTGTGCCCGCCAAAGCGGTCGATTGCGGCAATGCCCGCTGGTGCAAACCCGGCGAACGCTGCCTGCCCGAGGGCGGGTGCGAAAAACTGCCTCAGGGCCAGATATCGCAGCCCCCTTAGGTTGCCCCTGCCGGGGCACGCTCCTATAAGCGGCGCGACTGTCAGACAGGAGCACGCCCATGCGTTTCGCCCATCGTCACCTTCTTGGCATCGAGCATCTGTCACAATCCGATATTGTCGCTATTCTGGATCTGGCCGAGACTTATGTCGACCTGAACCGCCAATCGACAAAACACTCGGATGTGCTTTCGGGGCTCACCCAGATCAATATGTTCTTCGAGAATTCGACCCGAACGCAGGCCAGTTTCGAACTGGCCGGCAAGCGTCTGGGCGCGGATGTGATGAACATGGCCATGCAGGCCAGTTCGATCAAGAAAGGGGAAACCCTGATCGACACGGCCATGACGCTGAATGCCATGCATCCCGACCTGCTGGTGGTGCGCCACCCGCATTCCGGCGCGGTCGATCTGCTGGCGCAGAAAGTCAACTGCGCCGTGCTGAACGCAGGCGACGGGCGGCACGAACACCCGACGCAGGCGCTGCTGGACGCGCTGACGATCCGCCGCGCCAAGGGGCGCATCCAACGGCTCAACATCGCCATCTGCGGCGACGTCGCCCACAGCCGGGTAGCGCGGTCAAACCTGATCCTGCTGGGCAAGATGGAAAACCGCATCCGCCTGATCGGCCCGCCGACGCTGGTGCCCGGCCAGTTCGCTGACTTCGGGGCCGAGATTTACGACGACATGAACGAGGGCCTCAGGGACGTCGATGTCGTGATGATGCTGCGGCTTCAGAAAGAGCGGATGGATGGCGGCTTTATCCCGTCCGAGCGTGAGTATTATCACCGCTACGGTCTGGATGCCCAAAAGCTGGCGCTGGCCAAGCCCGACGCCATCGTCATGCATCCCGGCCCGATGAACCGCGGGGTCGAGATCGACGGCACGCTGGCCGATGACATCAACCGCTCGGTCATTCAGGAACAGGTCGAGATGGGCGTCGCCGTCCGCATGGCCGCGATGGACCTGCTGGCCCGAAACCTGCGCGTTGCCGCATGAGCGATCTGACTGTCGCCCCCCATGAACGCGGCGTGATCCGCCTGTTCGCACTGGATATGCGCCCCGAAGAGGCCAAATTCCTGCGCGAACCCGGCGCTGCCGATCAGGTTCTGGGGGTTGACGGTCTGGATCCTGAACAGATCGACACCTTCCCGGTCGCGGACCTCGAAGATCTTGGTCTGTCCGGCTATCTCAGCGAGGGCTGCGACGTCTCGCCAGACCAGCTGGACCGAGCAAGACTGGGGGCGATTGACGGCTGGGTGATGGCGGTGCGCAGCGCGGCCTTTGGCGACCGCGCCGCCACATTATCCCCCGATCCGCGTCTGCGTCTGATCGGCCTGTTCACAGAAGAGGCCACCAGCTGGACCGGCCCGCCCATCGACACCGAAAGCGCCAAACCGTTCTCGGCCCCGCAGACCCCGCCCCGCGCCGTGCGGGCAACCGCGCAGAGGGTGGGCGCGGCGATATTTGCCGTGGCCATGGCCCTGATCGTCGGAGGTGCGCTGTGGCTGATCCTGTGATCTTTACCCCCGACAAGAGCGCCTATATCCGCACCAACGCCTGGCTGGCCGCTGCGGGCATGGCCGGGGCGATGCTGGTGCTTTGGCTGATCGGCAACCCCTATGTCTGGACGGGTGCCCCGGCAGGTCTGGCCGCAATTGCGGTGCGCGCCTGGTATCTGGCCTCGGAAGAACTGACCGCAGGGTGGGAAATGTCCGACACCACCCTCACCGGCCCCGGCCCGCGCAAAGTGCCGCTGAACCAGATCGAAACCGTCAAAACGCTGGGCAGTTTCGTCCAGATCGTCACCAAAGGCGGAGACAAGCACCTGATCAAATATCAGGCCGACCCCGCCGCCACTAAAACCGCCATCGAAAGGGCGCTGCCATGAGCATTACTCTTTTCACCAATGCCCGACTGATCGACCCCGAAGCCGGAACTGACACCACCGGCTGGCTGCAGGCCGAAGCGGGTCGTATCGTGGCGACCGGCACCGGCGATGCGCCGGATATCGCCGCCGACGTGGTCGACTGCGGCGGTCATTGTCTGGCGCCGGGCATTGTCGATATCGGCGTCAAGGTCTGCGAACCCGGTGAGCGGCACAAGGAAAGCTATAAATCCGCCGGGCTGGCCGCGGCAGCCGGGGGTGTGACCACGATCGTCACGCGGCCCGATACCCTGCCCGCCGTCGATACGCCCGAAACGCTGGAATTCGCCACCCGCCGCGCGCAGGCGGATGCGCCGGTCCATGTGCTGGCGATGGCCGCGCTGACCAAGGGCCGTGACGGGCGCGAGATGACCGAGATCGGCTTTTTGCAGGACGCAGGCGCGGTGGCCTTCACCGATTGCGACCATGTGGTCGCCAACACCAAAGTCTTCTCGCGCGCGCTGACCTATGCCAAATCCTGCGGCGCGCTGGTCATCGCCCACCCGCAGGAGCCAGGACTGAGCGCCGGGGCCGCCGCCACCAGCGGCAAGTTCGCCGCGCTTTACGGGTTGCCCGCCGTCTCGCCCATGGCCGAGCGGATGGGGCTGGACCGCGATATCGCGCTGCTGGAGATGACCGGGGCGGCCTATCACGCCGACCAGATCACCACCGCCCGCGCGCTGCCCGCGCTGGAGCGCGCCAAACGCAACGGGCTGGACATCACCGCTGGGACCTCGATCCACCATCTGACGCTGAACGAGCTGGACGTGGCCGATTACCGGACCTTCTTCAAGGTCAAGCCGCCGCTGCGGTCCGAGGATGACCGGCTGGCCGTCATCGAGGCCGTCCGCACCGGTCTGATCGACACCATCAGCTCGATGCACACCCCGCAGGACGAGGAAAGCAAGCGCCTGCCGTTTGAAGAGGCGGCCTCGGGCGCGGTGGCGCTTGAGACGCTGCTGCCCGCGGCGCTGCGGCTGTATCATGCGGGCCAGTTGGACCTGCCGACCCTGTTCCGCGCGATGGCGCTGAACCCGGCGAAACGGCTGGGGCTGGCTTCGGGCCGTCTGGCCGCCGGTGCGCCCGCCGATCTGGTGTTGTTCGACCCGGATGTGCCTTTTGTGCTGGACCGGTTCACGCTGAAATCGAAATCGCAGAACACTCCGTTTGACGGGCAGAAAATGCAGGGTAAGGTCACCGCGACCTATGTCGCAGGTCAGGAAGTATACCGGAGACCCTGATGCCCCTTTTCGAAAGCGCCATGACCCAGCTGATCCTGTGGGCCGGGCTGGGTTACCTGATCGGGTCGATCCCGTTCGGCATGGTCATCGCGCGCGTCATGGGGCTGGGCAATCTGCGCAATATCGGCTCGGGCAATATCGGCGCGACCAATGTGCTGCGGACCGGCAACAAGGGGGCCGCCGTGCTGACCCTGCTGCTGGATGCGGCCAAAGGGGCGGTCGCAGTGCTACTGGCGCGGGCGATGGCCGGCGAGGACGCGGCACAGATCGCGGCCCTTGCGGCCTTTCTGGGCCATTGCTTTCCGGTCTGGCTGGGATTCAAGGGCGGTAAGGGTGTCGCCACGTTTCTGGGTCTTTGGCTTGCGCTGGACTGGCGCGTCGGGCTGGCCTGCTGCGTGACATGGCTGGCGGCGGCTGCGATCTGGCGCATCTCGTCGGTGGGCGCGCTGGCGGCGGCGGCGCTGTCGACCACATGGATCATGGTGCTGACCGATGGCCGCACCTTCGTGCTGGGGATCATCCTGACGCTGCTGGTCTATTGGCGGCACAGCACCAATCTGGCCCGCATCAAGGCCGGAACCGAGCCCAAAATCGGAAAATCGTGAGCCTGCCGGATCGCGTCGCACGCGCTTTGGCAGACCTGCCGACCGGGACGTTCACCGGCACCACCGATCATCGACGCTATGTGGTGTCGCACCAGATCATGGCCGGTGGAAAGTCACACAAGCTGGTCGCGCACCAGATGGGCGGGCCGGACTATGTCAGCCTCAACCTCTATCTGACGCAAGCCAGCGGAGCGCTGCTGCGCCCCTGCGAAATGCCCGCCGAAAAGGTGTCGGCCTTTGTGCTGGCGCTGAGGCCGGACGTGCAGGGATGAACAGACGCCCTTCGCGGATACACATTCACAATTGATTGTTTTGAACGTGAACGGGGCGCTTCCCAACTGTGGACCTGTGACAGCCAATTACCGGCGTCGCGAAAACAAATCCGGTTCGCCGGAGCAAAATTAAGGTGCTCGAACGCGGGCCTATTCACGAAAGGTGAAAACAATGAACAAGATCAAATCCCTCATCGGCGGTGTCGCTCTGTCTGTCGCAGTTGCAAGCACGGCTCTGGCCGCTGGCGTCGAACTGAACGCAAGCTCGACCGGTCTGGCGCTGCAGGGTTATGACCCGGTTGCCTATTTCACCGTGGGCGAAGCGACCAAAGGCGACTATCGCATCACCACGCTGCACAATGACGCGCTGTATCGCTTTGCTTCGGAAGAAAACAAAGTGGCGTTCGAAGAGAACCCCGAGGCCTACCTGCCCGCATATGGCGGCTATTGCGCCTTCGGCACCGCGATGGGCTTCAAGTTCGACGGCGACCCGAACTACTGGAAGATCGTTGACAACAAGCTGTACCTGAACCTGTCGGCTGACATTCAGGAACGCTGGGAAGGCGATATCCCGGGCTTTAACGAGCGTGCGGATGCCAACTGGAAAGACATCGCCAGCAAGACCCCTGCGGAACTGCAGCAGCAATAATTCGCTGACGACCTCGACTGCATCGGCGGCGGATCGTATCCGCCGCCGATCGTCGTTTGTAGACCCCGCTCGGAACCCTATCTGAACCACTAGACAAGCGTCCGGTTTCAACGGCCCCCGCGCCCGAACAGGCGCATACAGGTCGGAATAGAACAAGGTTTGATGATCCGGTCCATGGGCCGGGTCGTATCTGTGGGTACATGGCCACGGGCGGCGACGCGCTGCGGTCAGACTCTGAGCGAAAGGAACAAACGATGACAGGTAGACTGGTACTGGTAACGACTGTCGCGACTTTGGCGGCAGGATCAGCAATTGCGCAATCCTCGGGCAACTGGACCGGGTTTTATGGCGGTGCGCAGTTCGGCTATGCCGATATCGACACCAATCTCTCGGGCGTGGACGGGGACGGCGCGATCGGCGGTCTCATCCTTGGATATGATTACGATCTGGGCGACTGGGTCGTTGGTGGCGGCTTTGACTATGACTGGTCCAGCGTCGACCTGTCCGGCGCTGCCGAGGTCGAGAATGTCTGGCGCATCAAGGCGCGCGCGGGCTACAAGGTGAACCCGCAAGGGTTGCTTTATGGCACCGCCGGTTACGCCGAGGCGGATACGGACACGCTGGGCAGCGACAATGGCTGGTTCATCGGCGCAGGCTATGAGCAGATCGTAGCCCCCAATATCAGCGTCGGCGGAGAGCTGTTGTATCACGAGTTCGACGATTTCAACTCGACCGGGGTGGACGTGGACGCCACCACGATCCAGATTCGCGCAGCCTATCGGTTCTGAGGTCAGATCAACGAGCCCGGCGCAACCGCCGGGCTCAGCCGATCAGGGTTCCAGAACCGTGCTGCCGGTGGTTTGCCGTGCCTCAAGCGCCCTGTGAGCGTCCGCCACCTGATCCAGCGGGAATTGCTGATCGACGTGGATTTTGACCTCGCGCCCCTCGACCTTGCCGAACAGCCGCCGCGCCATCGCCTGACAGACCGCGTGGTCCGAGATATGCGTGAACAGCGTGGGCCGGGTGATCTTCAGCGACCCCCGCTGCGCCAGCATCCCCAGATCAACCGGCGGCACCGGCCCCGAGGCATTGCCGAACGAGATCATCATGCCCAGCGGTTTCAGGCAGTTCAGCGACCCCTCGAACGTGTCCGCGCCGATGGAATCCATCACCACATCCACGCCTTTGCCGCCGGTTATGTCGGCCACGCGCTGGACGAAATCCTCGGACCGGTAGTTGATGCAATGCGCCGCGCCGTTGAATTGCGCAAGGCTGCATTTCTCATCCGTTCCGGCGGTTCCGATCAAGGTAATGCCTTCGGATTTCGCCCATTGGCAAGCAATCAGGCCTACTCCCCCGGCCGCGGCATGAAACAGAACCGTATCCCCCCGCCGCAGCGGCGTGGTGCGGTGGAACAGGTACTCCACTGTCATGCCCTTGAGCATCATCGCCGCTGCCGTGCGGAATGAAATCCCCTCGGGCAGCGGGCAGACCTGCGCGGCGGGCATGACCCGCGCCTCGGTATAGGCCCCCGGCGGTCCGGCGGCATAGGCGGCGCGCTGTCCGGGTGCCAGATGGGTGACGCCCTCACCCACAGCCTCGATCACGCCCGCCGCTTCCATGCCCAGCGCGTGCGGCAGATCCAGCGGATAAAGCCCGCTGCGCTGATAAACATCGATGAAATTCAACCCGCAGGCGTGATGACGAATTCGAACCTCACCCGGGCCCGGATCACCCAGCGGGCGATCCTCGATCCGCAGGGCCTCGGGGCCGCCGATTTCATGGATAACGACGGTGCGAGCGGTGTGCTGCATGGCTGCCTCCCTTGCCTTTGAAACAAAGCTAACATGCCTGTGCAGCAGGGCAATGGTTGTGGTCGCACAAGGGTGATCGGGCAGTTTTCTGCAAAATGTGCTATACTGATTGGGACGTTGCCGGTTGATCCGGTCACAGGCAATGCCCGCACCGGATGCATCCCGCAGCATATCCATGCCAAAGGGGGGATGATGATGGACAAGACAATCGGTAACCCAATCAGCTGGGCCGCCCGCCAGATGCGGGCGACCGGCGATCATGTGGCAGAGTCGGTCAGCGAGATCGGCAGCGCCGAGACCGGAGCGATGCCGGTGGTGCATACGCTGACCCTGCAGGACCTGCGCGCCTGTCTGCGGGCGGGATATAACGACTTTCTGGAGACCCGCGCAGATGCGGTGTTTGTGGTGCTGATCTATCCGATCGCCGGGCTTTTGATGTTCGGGATCGGGCTGAACAAGGACATGGTGCCCCTGCTGGCCCCGCTGATCGCGGGTTTTGCGCTGGTCGGGCCGGTTGCAGCGGTCGGGTTGTATGAGATCAGCCGCAAGCGCGAACAGGGCGGCGAGGTGCATTGGCTGGACGCGTTCGGCGTGTTCCGCTCACCCTCGTTCGGAGCCATTCTGGCGTTGGGGTTCTATCTGGTCATGCTGCTGCTGGTCTGGTTGATGGTGGCGCAGAGCATCTATGCCCAGACCCTCGGGCCGGAACCGCCTGCCTCGGCCATGGGGTTTGTGACCGAGGTGTTCACCACCAGCGCGGGCTGGACGATGATTTTGACCGGAACCGCCACGGGGTTTGTCTTTGCGCTGGTTGCACTGGCGCTGAGCGTGGTCAGTTTTCCGCTGCTGTTGGACAGGAAGGTTGGTGTGCCGGTGGCCGTTGTGACCTCGGTCCGGGTGCTGCGGCACAATCCGCGCGTGATCCTGACATGGGGTGCCATCGTCGCGGCGCTGCTGGTGCTGGGCGCGATCCCAATGCTGCTGGGGCTGATCGTGGTGATGCCTATCCTTGGCCACGCCACGTGGCACCTTTATCGCCGGGCGGTCGCCTGACCCCCCCGGCATCCGCTTACCCGGCGACCTTGAGAACGATCTTGCCGATATGGCCCGAGCTTTCCATCCGCGCATGGGCTGCAGCGGCATCGGCCAGATCGAACTCGGAATCCATCACCGGCGCGACCTTCCCCGCCTCTAGCAGCGGCCAGACTGCCTCGCGCAGGTCCTGCGCAATGCGCGCCTTGGCCAGATCGCTTTGCGGACGCAGAGTGCTGCCGGTCAGGGTCAGGCGTTTGACCATCATCAGGGCAAAGTTCAATTCAACCACAGGACCTTGCAGAAAGGCGATCTGAACCAGCCGCCCATCCTCGGCCAGCGCCTTGACGTTGCGCGGGATGTAATCGCCGCCCACCATATCGAGGATCAGGTTCGCCCCCCCCTCGGCGCGCATCGCAGCCACGAAATCCTCGTCGCGATAGTTGATCGCCTTCTCGGCCCCCAACTTGACACAAGCCTCGCATTTCTCTGCCGACCCGGCGGTGGCGAACACCCGCGCGCCAAAGGCATTGGCCAGCTGGATCGCGGTCGTTCCGATACCGCTGGAGCCACCATGCACCAGAAACCGCTCGCCCGCTTTCAGGCCACCACGGGTGAAGACGTTGGACCAGACGGTAAAGAATGTTTCGGGCAGGCAGGCAGCCTCTTTCATCCCCATCCCGGCAGGCACCGGCAGGCAATGTGCGGCGGGTGTGGCGACGTATTCGGCATACCCGCCGCCCGGCAGCAGGGCGCAGACCTGATCACCCACGGCCAGACCCTCGACGCCCGAACCGAGGGCCACAACCTCACCCGATGCCTCAAGCCCCGGCAGATCGCTCGCGCCCGGGGGCGGGTCATAGGCCCCTGCCCGCTGCAAAGCATCGGGGCGGTTCACCCCGGCATAGACGACTTTCAGAACCACCTGACCCTCGGCCGGTTCCGGCATCGGGCGTTCGGTCAGTTGCAGAACGTCCGGGCCACCCGGTTGGCTGATCTCAACAGCGCGCATTGTCTGGGTCATGGGCATATCTCCTTTGCCTCCTGCCTAGCAGGCAGGAGCGCAGAGGCCCAGCAGCAAGTGGACGCGGCGCGACTATTTCCCCGATGACAGCGAACCCGGCAGGTTGTCAGGCATCTTCGCTGGAGCCTTCACCTGGCCCGCTAACCAGTTGGGTACGGCAAGGAACGGTTTCAGCAACGGATTGCCATTCACCTGCGCCTTGAGCTTTTCGAACTGCATCACGCCCTCGATCCGGCGATCAAGGAACTCCCACGTGCTTTGGTGATCCGGGCTGTCATCCCCCAGCCAATACAGCAGCGTCGAAGAATACACGCCCGACAGCGTGGCACGTTTGGTGTACCAGTTCACGTCGTCCGAGGTGTCACCCAGCGCGTCCCAGATCAAATCGCAGGTCCCCCAGACCGCCTTGGCCCCGTCAGCAGCATAGATCGGCAAGGCAAACAGGGTCACGCCCCGGCGCACGGCCTCTTTATCCTTGACCGCCTGCAGGCGGAAGCGCACGGCAGCGGCAATCTTGTCGCGGAATTTCAGCCCGCTCAGATCCTCGGATTTGATCCGGTCCAGCATGGCCTTGTCACCGCGCGCATGGAACGCCAGCGCCAGATCGACCGCGCCGCGCGGGCAGATGGCGCGGACCAGCGCCGCATCCAGGCCGCAATCGGCAATCGCCGCGCGAACGCTGGTTTCCGACCAGCCGTCAAACGGCACATGATCCAGAATCGCATTCAGCAATTGCTCTTTGGTATCTTCATAGGTGGCGGTCATGGCGGTTCTCCGGGTTCTTGCACCAGTACTAGACAAGATAGAGGCGCTTTGCTATACGGCCACTTCCTGCAATTTCCTTGCAACTCTATCTAGAAAGGTGGTGACAACCACATGCAGGTTAGTGTTCGCGACAATAACGTCGATCAGGCGCTTCGTGCCCTGAAGAAAAAGCTGCAGCGCGAAGGCGTGTTCCGTGAAATGAAGCTGAAGCAACATTTCGAGAAACCGTCCGAGAAAAAAGCGCGCGAGAAGGCTGAAGCGATCCGCCGTGCCCGTAAACTGGCACGTAAGAAAGCACAGCGCGAAGGTTTGCTCTAAGGCTTACCGCGACTCGTCCAGCTTTGGATGACACTATTTGACGACCCCCGAGGCATCGCCCGGGGGTTTGTCGTTTTCAGGGTGGGCGATCCCGCCCATTTCCTGCGTTGACCAACGCGGCAACCTGCCGATTTCGACGCCGCGCGCCCCATCGGCATTTTACAGCGCAGCGAATCGCCGTTCGGTTGCATTCCCTCGCCGAAAAACGCTCATCCAGCCTGTCCCACTATCAACGACGCTCTGGTCCCCGATATCTGGTCCCGTCCACTCAGACACAACAAAACGGAGGCACTGATGTCGACAGCAAGCACGGTCGAGCGGGAAATGCTGGCGCTGATCAACCAAGAGCGCACATCCCGCGGGCTTGACCCCCTGCAACTTGAAACCCGACTGAACGACTCGTCCGAGGATCACAGCGAATGGATGCTGGAAACCGACCGGTTCAGCCACACCGGTGAAGGTGGCTCATCCGCGACCCAGCGGATGCAGGCGGCGGGCTTTGACCTGTCGGGCAGCTGGCGCACCGGCGAAAACATCGCCTGGCAATCGGAACGCGGCGCGCCGGGGATCAGCGATGATGTGGCCCAGCTGCACGAAAACCTGATGAACAGCCCCGGCCACCGCGCCAACATCCTGAACCCCGACTTCAAATATATCGGCATCGGGATCGAAACCGGTGACATGCAGGGTTTCGATGCGGTCATGGTCACCCAGAACTTCGCCACCACTCAGGGCGAAGTCATGCTGGATACGGGCTCTGGTGCACCGGTGACACCACCAACCGATGAGGTCGCGGAACCCGAAGACGAGGTTGTGGTTCCGCCAGAACCCGAAACGCCCGACACCGATGTGACCGAAGTTGAGGAACCGGTGGAAGAAACACCCGATACGGACTTCACCGAAACGGAAGAACCTTCGGACGAAACACCCGACACCGACGTGACCGAAGTTGAAGACCCCGAGCCCGAGGCCCCTGTCACCGATGTCGAAGAGCCGGAGCCCGAGGGTCCGGACACCGATGTGACAGAGATCGAGAAACCCGAACCACCCGTTACGGATGTGACCGACACACAAGACCCGGTCACAGAGGTGGAAGAGCCCGAAATCGACGTCACCGAGGTCGAAGAGCCCGCGCCGGAAACGCCCGACGTAGATATCGCGGACGTGAATATGCCCGAGGCACCCTGCTTTGACGTTCAGGCCTTTCTGGCCGAAATCGAATCCTTCGTGAACGCGCTGCAGGCCCGGTTCGACCAATTCGACTGGACCCCGGTGCAACAGGCCAATGCGATGCCTGAAATGGACGATTTCGATCTTATGATCGGTACAGACATGGTCGAAGATACGGTCGAGACCATCGAGACCGCGGTTGAAGACGCAACTGACGATTTCTGCAACGTCTTCGTCTTTGACATGAACTGCGGGTACGACTTCGGTTGACCCGGCAATTCAGGTGCGGGGGACAAGCGTCCCCGCACCGCTTACCCGACGGTCAGTAGACCTTGGGCACATATAGCTCGTCGGGCAGAATGCGCCGTTCGTATTCGGGATTGTAGCGCCGGTCGGGCAAATCGACCTTTTCCTGCGGCACGTCCTCGTACGGGATCTTTGTCAGCAGGTGTTCGATACAGTTCAAACGTTCGCGTTTCTTGTCATTGCCCTCGACGATATACCACGGGGCCTCTGAGATATTGGTGCGGAAGAACATGTCTTCCTTGGCCTTGGTGTAAGCCTCCCACCGGATGCGGGATTCCAGGTCCATCGGCGACAGTTTCCACTGTTTCATCGGATCATGGATGCGCATCAGGAATCGCAACTGCTGTTCCTCGTCGGTGATCGAGAACCAGTATTTCAGCAGGATGATCCCCGACCGCACCAGCATCCGTTCAAATTCGGGAACGTCCTGAAAGAACTGCTCGACCTGATCGTCATCGGCAAATCCCATCACCCGTTCGACCCCGGCGCGGTTGTACCACGAGCGGTCGAACAACACGATCTCTCCGGCCGCAGGCAGGTGCGGCACGTAGCGCTGGAAATACCACTGGCTTTGTTCACGGCGGCTGGGTGCGGGCAGCGCAACCACACGCGCCACACGCGGGTTCAGGCGCTGGGTGATCCGCTTGATCACGCCGCCCTTGCCTGCACTGTCACGGCCTTCAAACAAAATACAGACCTTTGCCCCGGTATGCTGCACCCAGTCCTGCACCTTGATCAGTTCGGCCTGCAGGCGCAGCAGGTTGCGGAAATACACCTTGCGGTCCAGCATGTCGGGATGCTGGTCCTTATAGATCTTGCGCACCTCCATCGAGAGCATGGGTTCGCTGAACTCGATCTCGATATCTTCGTCCAGCGAGTCTTCCAGTTCGGCTTCCAGCCAGTCTTTGGGGGCACGGTCGTTTTCGTAGGTCAAGGTCTGCTCCTTATCTTCCACCGGAACCGGACAATATCGGGGCTGTGTAACCGGCGGATGTCGGGGCCCGCCTTTGATCCCTGAATAAGCGCGTGGCGGGCCTGTCTGTGGCCCAGAGTCTGGCCCGGTCTGCCTCGGGTTACAAGCGTCTGAATTGCCGCAATACCGGCAGGTGCCGGTTTTCGCGCACCCGAAAAACCGGGGCGATCGGCGCTTGCCTTTTCCACCGCGCCCTCGGCATCAATGGGCTACCCCGACCGGAGAGGATATCGTGAGCCCTTTTGAGACCCTGCTGCCCGCACTCTGGCCCTGGCTGATCCTGATCGCGGCCCAGATCAGCGCATTGGCTGGCAGGCTGACGAGTTCGGTTCCCCTGCTTGCGGTGTTTGGAATCATCGCCGTGATACAGGGGCTGTTATCCTGGGGCGCGGCGCTGGTGATCCTTCTGGGGTTGGCGGGGGCCGCCGGGTTGCCCCGCCTCAGGGGTGTGCACCGTCTGTTTGGCCACTTCGCGTTCATTGTCTGGTGTCTGGTGCTGGCCCTGCATCTGCTGCCCGGCGTGCACAACCTGCTGGTTCTGGATCAGGTGCAGGCCGGGCCTGCAAGCGGCCCGTTCACCATGTATGTCAATCTGGACAAGCCGATGGTCTTCTTTGCAGCGGTACTGGCGTGGCCCGCGATGCCGCGCGCGGGGCACCGCGTCCGGGCGCGCCCGCTTTTGATCGGGCTGGGGCTGCTACCCGCGCTGCTGCTGATTGCAGTCGCCACGGGGGCCATCCATCCCGAACCCGGCCTGCCCGACTGGTGGCTGGTCTTTGCGCTGTCCAACCTGTTCCTGACCTGCTTAACGGAAGAGGCGTTCTTTCGCGGCTATCTGCAATCGGCGCTGTCGGCCCGGTTCGGGTCTGTTGCGGGCATCGCCGCGGCAAGCCTGCTGTTCGGTCTTGCCCATACAGCAGGTGGTGCTGCGTTGGTTGTCTTCGCCGCCCTGCTGGGGCTGGCCTGCGGGCTGGGGTATCGTGCCACCGGTCGCCTCTGGGTGCCGGTGCTGATGCATTTCGCCTTCAACATGGCACATCTGCTGCTGTTCACCTATCCCGGCCCGGCCTGACCCCCTTCAAACCGGCAGCGCGGTTGTCTTGAACACGGTCCGCAGCGCGAACGAGCTTTGCATCTGCGCCACCCCCGGCAGGCGGGACAGGTATTGCCGGTGAATACGGGCGAAATCCTCGGTGTTTTCGGCCACCACTTTCAGAATGTAATCCGCCGTACCGGCCATCAGGTGGCACTCCAGCACATCGGGTATCCGAGCAACGGCTTTCTCGAACGCCTCCAGAACCTCCTCGGCCTGGCCCTGCAGCGTGATCTCGACAAACACGGTGGTCGGCACGTTCAGCTTGCGCGCATCCAGCAGGGCGACGTAGTCCTTGATATACCCTTCGGCCTCAAGCCGCTGCACCCGCCGGTGGCAGGCCGAAGGGGACAGATTCGCCTGTTCCGACAGGTCCGCATTCGACATGCGTCCTTTGCGTTGCAGCGCCGCCAGAATCTTTCGATCGGTTGCATCCAATGTCATTCGCGCACATCCATTGCACATACTTCTTAGTTCTTCGGATAATTTCCCACAGTTTCGACAATTGGCAAGTGGGGTTTCACAGAAATTGCACAGCAACCTGCCCATAATTTGGGCAGTTTATGAATGGAGTCTCTCTCATGAAAATCGGCTGCCCCAAGGAAATCAAACCTCAGGAGTTCCGCGTTGGCATGACCCCGAACGCCGCGCAGGAAGCGGTGGCGCGCGGTCACGAAGTGATCATCGAAACCGGTGCCGGGATGGGCTCGGGCTTTGACAACGACGCCTATCTGGCCGCCGGTGCCCGCATCGTCGACACCGCAGAAGAGGTCTTTGCCACCGCTGACATGATCGTCAAAGTCAAGGAACCGCAGGCGGTCGAGCGCAAGATGCTGCGCGAAGGTCAGCTGCTGTTCACCTATCTGCACCTCGCCCCCGACCCGGACCAGACCCATGATCTGATCGCATCCGGCTGCACCGCGATTGCCTATGAGACCGTCACGGACTCCAACGGCGGCCTGCCCCTGCTGGCGCCGATGTCCGAGGTTGCCGGGCGTCTGGCCCCTCAGGTCGGATCGTGGACCCTGCAAAAAGCCAATGGCGGTCGCGGCGTTCTGATGGGCGGCGTTCCGGGCGTTGGTCCGGCCAAGGTCGTCGTGATCGGCGGCGGTGTTGTTGGCACCCACGCGGCCAAGATCGCCGCTGGCATGGGCGCGGATGTGACCGTTCTGGACCGCTCGCTGCCACGTCTGCGCTATCTGGACGATGTGTTCGGCGGCCAGTTCAAGAACCAGTACTCGACCGCCGGTGCAACTGCCGAGCTGATCCGCGACGCCGATATGGTGATCGGCGCAGTCCTGATCCCCGGTGCCGCCGCCCCCAAGCTGATCACGCGCGAGCAGCTGTCGACCATGAAACCCGGCGCGGTTCTGGTCGATGTGGCGATCGACCAGGGCGGCTGTTTCGAGACATCGAAGGCCACCACCCATGCCGATCCGATCTATGAGGTCGACGGCATCATGCATTACTGCGTCGCCAACATGCCGGGTGCGGTCGCGCGCACTTCGACCATCGCATTGGGTAACGCGACGATGCCGTTCATGCTGTCGCTGGCGGACAAGGGCTGGAAACAGGCCTGTCAGGACGACCCGCACCTGCTGGCAGGTCTGAACGTCCATGCCGGTAAACTGACCTATTACGCGGTGGGCAAAGCTCTGGGCATCGACGTGGTTGCCCCCAGCGTAGTGATCAAGTCGTAAACCCTCCCGCCCCTGAAAGCGCTCTCTGACGAGAGCGCTTTACAGCGTTGGGCCAAGCGCCGCGCCTGTGGCGCGTCGCGGTCTCGCCTGACGCGGGCCACCAAAAACAAAGGCGCCGCGCAGAATGCGCGGCGCAACGCCCAACCGGAGAAGGGCATTTCCAATGCCCGCCCGACGGGCGGGAGCCATCACCCCTCTTTGTGAATTTCCACAGAATGCGGATAGGGGATCGACACGCCCTTGGCGTCAAAGGCCTCTTTGATCGCTTTGGTCAGTTCAAACTTCACATCCCAGTAATCCGCCGCCGCACACCAAAGGCGCGCCGTCAGATCAACCGAGCTGTCGCCCAGATTGGTCACCCGCACCCATGGCTCGGGATCACCCATAATCCGGGCGTCAGCCTTCGCCACATCCAGAATGATGCCCATGGCCTCATCGGCGCTGTCGCCATAGTCGATGCCAAACACCAGATCGACCCGGCGCGTATCGTGGGCCGAGTAATTGGTGATCACCGACCCCCAGGCCTGACCGTTGGGCACGATGATCTGCACATTGTCCGGCGTCACCAGTTCGGTGGTGAACAGGTTCAGGTCCTTCACCGTCCCTGCGGTGCCACCGATATCCACGTACTGACCCAGCTTGTAGGGCCGGAACACCACCAGCATCACCCCGGCGGCCAGATCGCTGAGCGTACCCTGCAGCGCCAGACCAATGGCCAGCGAAGCCGCACCCAGAATGGCCACGATACTGGTCGCCTCGATGCCAAAAATGCCCAGCACAGCGACAAAGACAATCGCCAGCAGGACCCATTTCACCAGGCTTGCAACAAAATTCCCCAGCGTGGGGTCGATATGCGGCGTCGCGTTGATCCGCCGCCGTACCAGCCCGCTTATGGCTCCGGCCACGATCCAGCCCAATATCAGAACGATCAGCGCCTTGACCGCGCTCATGATCAGCGGGCCAAATGCGCCCACCTGTGTTACGACGTCTTCCACACGCATCTCCTTTGCGCCAACAGCAAACCCGCGCCTTTGGCGCGGGGATCACCCATGACTTTGGGCCAAATCATGACATCGGTCTAGGTGCGGGATTCCTTAGTTTTCCCCCTGCTGTTCCTCAGCAAACAGCCGCTGTCCGGCCCTGCACAGTCAAACACCTGACATTCCGCATCAAAGCCACCACATTGAAGCCGTACCACCGTTTCAGGAGCCCACCATGCTGGACAGCGCCGCCTTCCCGATCATGGCCAAATGGCCGCCGCAATTCCCCGACCGCATCCAACTGTATTCCTACGCTACCCCAAATGGCGTCAAAGCCTCGATCATGCTGGAAGAAACCAGCCTGCCCTACGAAGCACATACCGTGACGCTGGCCGATGCCGATGTCAAAAGCCCCGAGTTTCTGTCGCTGAACCCCAACAACAAGATCCCGGCGCTGATCGACCCCAACGGGCCTGACGGCGAACCGCTGGGTCTGTTCGAAAGCGGCGCGATCCTGCTGTATCTGGCCGAGAAAAGCGGCATGCTTCTGGGGCAGAGCAAGGCGGACAAACACCGCGTCACCCAATGGCTGATGTTCCAGATGGGCGGGCTGGGGCCGATGTTCGGCCAACTGGGCTATTTCCACAAATTCGCCGGCAGCGAGATCGAAGACCCCCGCCCCCGCGAACGCTATGTGGCCGAGGCCAAGCGGCTGCTGAACGTGCTGAACACGCAGCTGGACGGTCAGGACTGGATCGCCGGAGACTACTCGATTGCCGATATCGCCATCGCGCCCTGGCTACGCGGGCTCGATTATTACGGGGTCAAAGAGGTGATCGGCTGGGACGACCACAAGCACGTGAACGCCTATCTCGACCGCTTCCTTGACCGACCGGCGGTACAAAAGGGCCTGACCATCCCCCCGCGGGACTGACCCGAGACAAGGGCTGCGGCGCTGAAACGCCGCGCCCGCCCTGCATCAACCGGGCAACACGCCCGTCTGGACATAGCGCAGAATTTCGACCACCTGCGCAGGCTCCTCTGCCACGGCCAGCGCTGCCGCATCCACCTCTTTCAGCGCATGCTGATGGTCGGGGCCATGCAGCACGATGATCGACTTGCCCAATGCCGCCGCATAACCGGCATCAAAGGCGGCGTTCCACTGTTTGTACTTGTCGCCAAAACGCACAACGACAATATCCGCGTCCGAGATCCCCTTGCGGGTCCGGATCGCATTGACCATCGCACCCTTGTGATCGTGCCAATACTTGTTCGGCTCCGCCCCCAGGATCGCTACCCCGCAATCGTCCGAGGCCGCGTGGTCTGTCACCGGACTGCTAAACACAACGTCCAGCCCCTCGGCCCCCGCAATGATCTGCCCGCGCCAGTCCGTGTGAATCTCACCGGACAGATAAACCTTCAACATCTTCTTCTCCTCCCATGAAAAAGGGGCGCGACCGCCCCTTCATCTTTTCCAAAATACTCCCGCCGGAGACGGAAACACCCTCAGCCCCGCAGCACGCCGCCGGTGGCTTTCGCCACCTTGTCGACGATCTTGGCACTGACCGCCTCGATGTCTTTCTCTTTCAGCGTCGCGTCCGACGGCTGCAGCCGCACGGTGATGGCCAGAGACTTCTTGCCCTCGCCCAGACTGCCGCCGATGAATTCGTCAAAGACGCGGACATCCTCGATCAGCGCCTTGTCCGCGCCTGCGGCTGCATTCAGCAGCGTCAGCGCCTCGACATCGGCATCGACCACAAAGGCAAAATCCCGCTCGACCGCTTGCAGATCGCGCAGCTCCAAAGCGGATCGGGTGGCACTGGATTTACGCGGCATCGGCACCTCATCCGGCCAGATGGTGAACGCCATCGCCGGGCCCTTGATATCCATCGCCTGCAATACGCGGGGATGCAGCTCCCCGAATACACCCAGAACCTTCTTCGGACCCAGACAGATCTTGCCGTGCCGCCCCGGATGCCACCAGCCATCGCCGCCACGCATGATCTGAACCTTGGCAGGCGCGCCTATGGCCGCCAGCACCGCCTCGGCATCCGCCTTGGCATCATACAGATCCACAGGCCGCGACGCCCCATGCACATCCTTGGGGCCGTCACGGCCCACCAGCAGACCCGCGATCTGGGTGCGCTGATCCCCGGGTTCGCCATCGTCGAACACCGGGCCGACCTCGAACAACGCCAGATCCGCATAGCCACGCGCCTGATTGCGAGCCGCAGCCTGCAGCAGACCGGCCAGCAGATCGGGGCGCATATGGCTCATCTCGGAGGAGATGGGGTTTTCCAGCATCGTCTTGTCGTCACCGCCATCAAACAGCGCCGCCGAAGCCTGATCGATGAACGTATAGGTCACGCATTCATTATACCCCAGCGCCGCACAGGTCCGCCGCGCCATCGA
Organism: Ruegeria sp. AD2(2025); assembly: GCF_056542385.1. Taxonomy (NCBI): domain Bacteria; kingdom Pseudomonadati; phylum Pseudomonadota; class Alphaproteobacteria; order Rhodobacterales; family Roseobacteraceae; genus Ruegeria; species Ruegeria sp. AD2(2025). The sequence continues at coordinate 156,869 of NZ_JBQFZS010000005.1, read as the reverse complement.
TTGACGGCGCTGCGCAGGCGTCATCACCGGTTTCGGGATACCATCCGTCACACGCGGCAGCGGCTTGCCCTGCAGCTTGGTCAGGGACGCAATCCGCGCAACCTCTTCCACCAGATCAGCCTCGCCCATGATATCGGGCCGCCAACTGGGCACATGCGCCATCTCGCCATCCAGGCGGAAGCCGAGGCGCGTCAGCGTCTGGCGCTGCTCGCTTTCAGGAATATCCATCCCGACCAGAGACTGCACCCGCGCCGCGTCCAGCTTATAAGCGCGCGCATGGTTCGGGGCCTTGCCCGCCTCGACCACGTTCGAGGCTTCGCCGCCGCATATATCCAAAATCATCTGCGTCGCGTGTTCCAGCCCCTCGCGGGTATATTCGGGGTCCACACCGCGCTCAAAGCGATAGCGCGCATCAGAGTTGATCTTCAGCGCCCGCCCGGTCAGCGCGATCTGCACATGATCCCAGAACGCGCTTTCGAGGAACACGTTCACCGTGTCTGCGGTACAGCCGGTCTCTTCCCCGCCCATGATGCCCGCGATCGATTCCGGGCCTTTGTCGTCTGAAATCACCATCATGCCGGGCTGCAGAGTGTATTCTTTCTCGTCCAGCGCCACCAGTTTCTCACCACCTTTGGCGCGGTGCACCCGCAGGTTGCCCCGCACCTTGTCGGCATCGAACACATGCAGCGGGCGGTTCTGGTCGAAGGTCATATAGTTGGTGATATCAACCAAAGCCGAGATCGGACGCAGGCCAATCGCCTTCAGCTGATCCTGCAGCCATTGCGGGCTGGGACCATTCTTGACACCACGGATCAGACGACCGGTGAAGTGCGGCGCACCGTCCAGCGTATCCTCGTCGATGCTCACCTTGGTCGGGCTTTCAAAATCCCCCGGCACCGGCGCATAAGCGCGCTCTTTCAGCGTGCCAACACCGCGCGCAGCGAGATCGCGTGCGATGCCCGCCACACCCAGTGCGTCGGGTCGGTTCGGCGTGATCGCAATCTCGATTATCGGATCGACCTTCGAGGGCTCGTTCTCGGCCAGCCAGTCCACGAACCGATCCCCCACTGCGCCCGAGGGCAGCTCGATAATGCCGTCATGCTCGTCCGACAGCTCCAGTTCACGTTCCGAGGCCATCATGCCAAAGCTCTCGACACCGCGAATCTTGCCGACGCTGATGGTGATATCCAGACCGGGGATATACATGCCCGGTTTGCAGACTACGACGGTGATGCCTTCCCGCGCATTCGGTGCGCCGCAAATAATCTGCAGATCGCCCTCGTCGGTTGCCACCGTGCAAACGCGCAGCTTATCCGCGTCGGGATGCTTTTCGGCATGTTTCACATGGCCCAGCGTAAAGCCCGCCAGCCGGTCCGCCGGGTTGACGATCTCTTCGACCTCAAGGCCAAGGTCGGTCAGCGCTTCGGCGACCTCATCAACCGACGCATCCGTGTCGAGGTGGTCTTTCAGCCAGGACAAAGTGAATTTCATTGCTCGGGGCCTTTTTTGGCAGATATCCAGTCGGCACAGGCAATGGCAAAGATTGCGCCAAGGTGCAAGCGTTGCGGCCTACGGATAGGACGGGGTGCGGCCCAAAAGTTCGTCCAATTGCCAGCCGATCCAGCCATGGGGGATGAAATGCCCGCCCGGATGGGTGTCCAGCGTGACCTGCCCGCGCGCGCAATCGGTCCATTCCACCCGGCTGAGGGTCAGGATCGGCACAACGCTCCAATCCCCGCGCGGAGTGGCATCGTGGCAGTCGTATTTCGCGCGCCACAGAGCCACCGGATAGGTCGTGTCACCATTCGCGCCATAGGGAAAATCCATCACTGTATCGCTGAGGCCATGCACATGGCGCGCCTCACTCGGGGCTTCAGGGCAATCCTCAGTCTGGCGAATGCTGCCGGCGACGGCCAGCAAGGCGGCGACGTCATTGCCCGACTGGCAGACATAGCGCCACGCCATCGCGCCGCCGAAGGAATAGCCCGAGACATAGATACGCTCCGGATCAACCGGATAGCGCTTGGCGACATCCTCCAACACGCGGTCGGCAAAGGGCACATCACCTGTGCCCGAGGTCCAGAAATCCCAACTTTTACCCAGCCCGTTTGGGGCCACCAGCAACACGCCCCGCAGCTTGGTCGCCCCGGCAATGCGTTCATGGTTCACCACCACGGTCCCCTGCCGCGCCCAGCCGTGGAAATGCAACAACACGGGCAGAGGCGTTTCGCCGTCCCACCCTTCAGGTTCCAGCACATGGTACGAGCGGTCGCCGACCTCACAGGCCGTATCGCCATGGCAGTCGGATTTCCAAGGCCCCATGGCGAGTGCCGGGGTAGCGGTGAGCAGCAGGAAAATCAGTCGATAGATCATAGGCCGGAGCCTAGCCGCCTGACGCAAACTGTCACGTCACAACCCTGTGGGAACCTGTAACAAGCCGCGCTGTCGCCAGACCGCGGGGTGGCGATCCTCGGTCTGTATTGGGCACTTTATGCCAGCCAAATCCGCGCGCTGTTCGAGCGTTGCGCTGCCGGAGATAAATCGCCAGCCCGTCCGGGCGGTCTGGCGATAGCGCGGCGGCCTATCGGCCTTTGCCCCGCGCGAACTACAACCTGTTCTTTCTTGCTTGCTCAAGATAGTCAGACGGAATTCGGGACTTTCCCCGATACCCAAACATCGACCATCCCAAGGCATCGCGGCTCATCTCTAAAATCATATCATTGTGGGCTTTAGCCAGATCTTTGAACTTAGGGTGCAGTGGCTCGGACTCCGGCCCAAGCTCCTTGTCCGCTTCGTCAAAAATAGTGATGTAACGCGAAACGGCAAAGGCAACTGCAGGAGAGGCATAAAGCATCAACGGCCCACCCACTGTCCTAACCGTGCTAGAACGTGCCATTTCCAGTTCCGGCGTCCAGTCTAGGTAAGCGTCATTTGGTACTGGAAATTCTCTTAAGCATTCTTCGTACAACCGACGTTTCTCGGCGAGAACTGCTTCGGATTGGCTGAACATTCTCCCAAACAAGAAACTAGCTGCACTCAAACATAAGCCCGAAAACCCAATGAGTGCAGCTTCCCAAGTCACCGTGACAAACCACCATGCAGGTTCGGCATATCCAGCGCCGCAAACCCATAGTGCCGCAGCCAGCGCAGGTCGCTATCAAAGAACGCCCGCAGGTCAGGAATGCCGTATTTCAGCATCGCCAGACGGTCGATCCCGATCCCGAACGCAAAGCCCTGATAGACGTCCGGATCAATCCCACCGGCGGCGATCACCTTGGGGTGGACCATGCCCGAGCCCAGAATCTCCATCCAATCGTCGCCCTCGCCGATCTTCAGCTGACCGTTATCCCAGGAACAGCGGATGTCGACCTCGGCCGACGGCTCGGTGAAGGGGAAGTGTGAGGCGCGGAAGCGCAGTTCTACATCTTCGACCTCAAAGAACGCCTTCACGAACTCTTCCAGAACCCATTTCAGGTTCGCCATCGAGATGTCTTTGTCGATCGCCAACCCCTCGATCTGATGGAACATCGGCGTGTGGGTCTGGTCATAGTCGGCGCGGTACACACCGCCCGGACAGATCACGCGGATCGGCGCGCCCTGTTTCTCCATCGAGCGGATCTGCACCGGAGACGTGTGCGTCCGCAGCACATGCGGCGGGCGCTCGTCGCCCTCGGCGCGGTGCATGTAGAACGTGTCCATCTCAGCCCGCGCAGGGTGGTGGCCGGGGATATTCAGGGCGTCGAAATTGTGCCAATCGGTCTCGATCCGTGGCCCCTCGGCCACCGAGAAACCCAATTCGGCAAAGATCGCGGTCAATTCCTCGGTCGCCTGGCTGACTGGGTGGATCGAGCCCTGACGGCGCGCGCGCGTCGGCAGGGTGACGTCTAGCCATTCGGTGCGCAGACGCTCATCCAGCGCGGCATCGGCCAGAGCGGCCTTTTTGGCGGACAGGGCCGAGTTGATCTCATCCTTCAGGGCGTTCAGCGCGGGGCCTGCAACCTGACGTTCTTCGGGCGTCATCTTGCCCAGCTCGCGCATCTTCAGCGCGACCTCACCTTTTTTGCCGACAGCTGCGACGCGGATCGCCTCAAGCGCGTTTTCGTCGCCTGCCTCAGCGATTTGCCCCAGATATTTTGCCTTAAGATCGTCCATGACGCCCTCTGAATTTGGTCGCCAACCTGCTATCGGCCCCGCCCCGCGAATGCAAGCGGGACGGCTGCGATCAATAGCTGTATTCGGGATAAATCCGGGTCAGATCGCCATTCCAGTCGCCGTGGTAATGTTCCAGCAGCTCGTCAGCCGGGACCTGACCTGTTTCGATACTGTCTTTCAGCGCGTTGAGAAAATGCGTCTCGTCCTGCACCAGACCCCCAGCGCCGGGGCGGGCGCGGGCTTTCAGACCGGCATCGGCGATGCTGACCACCTCGCGCGCCAGATCGTGCATGTTGATGCTGCCGACCTGCGCCTGCAGGCCGTCTTTTGCGGCCTCGACCCGCAGCGCCTCACGCGTCTCGGCATCCCAGCCCTTGACCAGATCCCAAGCCGCATCCAGCGCGCCCTGATCATAGGTCAAGCCAACCCAGAAGGCAGGCAAGGCGCAGAGCCGTCGCCATGGGCCGCCGTCCGCACCGCGCATCTCCATGTATTTCTTGATGCGGGCCTCGGGGAAAGCCGTTGTCAGGTGATCAGCCCAGTCGGACAGCGTCGGCGTTTCACCGGGCAGCGCGGGCAGTTTGCCCTGCAGGAAATCGCGGAAGGACATGCCCAGCGCGTCGATATATTGCCCGTCGCGATAGACGAAATACATCGGCACATCGAGCGCATATTGCACGTAGCGTTCAAAGCCAAAACCGTCCTCAAACACGAAAGGCAACATCCCGGTGCGCGCATCGTCCAGATGCCGCCAGATGTAGCTGCGCCAGCTTTTCTGGCCGTTCACCTTGCCTTCAAAGAACGGCGAATTGGCAAACAACGCCGTCGCCACAGGCTGCAAGGCCAAGGCCACGCGCAGTTTCTGGACCATGTCGGCCTCGGAGCCGAAATCGATATTGACCTGAACCGTGCAGGTGCGCCGCATCATGGCGCGGCCCATGGTGCCGACTTTTTCCATGTAATCGTTCATCAGCCGGTAACGCCCCTTGGGCATCAGCGGCATCTCATCATGGGTCCAGATCGGAGCGGCGCCCAGACCGATGAAGCCCACGCCGATCTCGTCGGCGATATCCTTCACTTCGCGCAGGTGGGTGTTCACCTCGTCACAGGTCTCGTGGATGGTCTCAAGCGGGGCGCCCGACAGTTCCAGCGCACCGCCGGGTTCGAGGCTGACATTCGCCCCGTCCTTTTCCAGCCCGATCAGCTTGTCGGCCTCGCGCACCTCGGCCCAGCCGTGGCGGTCGCGCAGGCCCTCTAACACGGCGACGATCGAGCGGGTCCCCTCGAACGGCAGGGGCTTCAGCGTATCCTTACAGTATCCGAACTTCTCATGCTCGGTGCCGATGCGCCAATCGGCCTTGGGCTTGCAGCCCGATTCCAGATATTCGGCCAGTTGCTCATGGCGTTCGATCGGCCCGCCGCCGGACTGGGGGATGGACATGAGACCTGTGCTCCGATCCTGCTGTGTCTGTCTTTGGGTCAGTCGTGGGGGGAAATGCCGCCAGTGTCAATGCAGGCGCATATGCGCCGGGCGCGATGGCGTCTTCTCCCAGATCACCACCGGATGCGCCGCACCACCGTTGAGTTCCGACAGCATCTGTTCGGTTTTCAGCCCCGGCAGGTTCGAGAACACGTCAAACAGCGCCTCGGCCCCTTCGGCGTTCACTGGAATGTGAAGGGTTGGCTGGCCCGGTTGATCCAGCACCCACAGCGCGGGGCGCGAGGTTGGGTCGAGCGCCAGCCGCTCGATCTCGCGCGTGGCGATGATGCCACCGTCCAGCGGACCAAGATAGGTGATTTGGCCTTCATCGATGGTCACAACGCCGGGTCCACCCGCGCCGGTGCGGAACCGGGCGCGTTGCACGCCGATCACCGCCAGCGCCGCCGCGACCACGACCAGCACCCAGCCCATCCAGCCCAGCAAACCGCCGGGGCCGTTGATCCAGCTGAGGCCCAGCAGCAGGACAAACCCCGCCACCAGCACTTCGCGCCAGCGCCACAGGGCCAGTTTGGCTTCGGGTCGGATGAAACTCATGCCGTGTCCTTTGGATTGGTAAACAGGATCAGCGAGTAATGCCCCGCAGGTTTGAACCCTATGCCGATATAGGCACGCGCGGCGGAATCGGAAGCGGCAAACAGAACGGCGCGAGAGACCCCGGCGTTTTGCGCCTCTAGCAGATGCAGGGCAACGGCGCGGCGGGCATGGCCGCGCCCGCGCAACGCAGGCGGGGTGTAGACGCCGCCGATCTGCACGATCTCGGGCAGACGGGCGTTGAACCCGGTCATGGCGACGGGTTCGCCATCAACCAGAAGCACCCGATGGGAATCGCGTGTTGTGTAAGCTTCGAAGTCTTTACCGGCCTGATCGGTGGCGCGCGCGGGATCGAAATCCATCGCCTCGATCAGGTAATCCCGCCGCCAGCCTTCGGTGACCGAGCGATCCAGATCACCCATCGGCACCAGCCGCGCACCGGTGAGGTCGGGCAGCACAAGCTGATCCAGATCCAGCGAAAACCCCGGCTCATCACTGTTGAGCGTCGCCGGTCGGTCCTCCCAGCCTGCAAGCTTCATGATCCGCCGCGCCTGCCCTGCCTCGGCGGCAAGGCCGAACAGCGGATGCCCCCGGATCAGTTCAATCGCCCCGGCAAGCTCATCCTCCGAGCAGTCGGGGCATTGCGGCAGCACCATGCCCTCATTCGTGATCGCAAAGACGGCGCGCAGGGGATCACCCAGCACCCAGACTTTCAGCGCGCGAGGGTCCGGAGCGCGCAGGCCGTAATCGCGCAGATTGGCCAACGGGAACATCGAGGTCTGGATGTGCTGCGAGAGAAACCCGTCGACCAACGGCACATCGCTGTCCTCAACGGCGCGCCACGTCATGCCCAATCCCCCAACGCCTGCTGCCACATGGTCATGGCCGCAACCGCCGCCGTATCGGCCCGCAGAATGCGGGGGCCGAGGCTGACCACATGGGCAAACGGCAAGCTGCTCAACCGCTTGCGTTCGCGCTCGGAAAATCCGCCCTCGGGGCCGATCAGAATGGCCCAGGGCTGACCCTTCTCATGCGCGGCCAGCCGCAGGGCCGAGCCGACCTCAGCCTCGTCGCAAAACATCAGCTGGCGGCCTTTCGGCCATGCGTCCAGCACCCGGTCGAGCCGTTGCAGATCGGCAACCTCGGGCACAAAAGTGCCGCCACATTGTTCCGCAGCCTCGACCGCGTGGGCTTGCAGGCGATCCTGCCGGATGCGTTCGGAGTTGGTGAACTCGGTCTGCACCGGCATGATCCGCGCGGCCCCCATTTCTGCCGCCTTTTCAACGATGAAATCGGTGCGCGCCTTTTTGATGGGCGCGAACAGCAGCCACAGATCGGGCGGCATCTGCAGCGGTTTGGTCTGCTGGGCGCAGGTCAGTGACCCGCCGCGCTTCCCGGCCTCGGCCACCTCGGCCAGCCATTCGCCATCGCGCCCGTTGAACAGCGCCACCTGCCCGCCCACGGACAGGCGCATGACACCAAACAGGTAATGCGCCTGCTCGCGCGTCAAAGGAACCGATTGCCCCTGACCCAAAGGGTGCTCTACATACAGTCTGATCTTCGCAGTCATGAGACCCTACATATGCAAGGCAATGCCCCAACACCAGACGGTCAGGTCGCGGACGCGGTCAGCGGCAACTGGGTCGACACCCATGCCCCCGCCTTTGCCCGGCCCTATCTGCGGCTCAGCCGCGCGGACCGGCCTATTGGCACATGGCTGCTGCTGATTCCCTGCTGGTGGGGTCTGGCATTGGCGATCCTCAGCGATGGGTCACCACGGTTAGAGGACCTGTGGATCGCCATCGGCTGCGCCATCGGGGCGTTCCTGATGCGCGGGGCGGGCTGTACGTGGAACGACATCACCGACCGCGACTTTGATGGGCAGGTCGAACGCACGCGCTCGCGTCCGATCCCTTCGGGTCAGGTCAGCGTGCGGCAGGCGGTAATCTGGATGGGACTGCAATGCCTGCTGGCACTGGTGATTCTGCTGACGTTCAACCGGGCGGCCATCGCAATGGGCGTGCTGTCACTGCTGCCCGTCACGATCTATCCGTTCGCGAAACGGTTTACATGGTGGCCGCAGGTCTTTCTGGGGCTGGCCTTCAACTGGGGCGCTTTGCTGGCATGGGCCGCGCATACCGGCACGGTCGGCTGGCCTGCGATTACGCTTTATCTGTCGGGCATCGCATGGACCCTGTTCTATGACACGATCTATGCCCATCAGGACGCCGAGGATGACGAATTAATCGGCATCAAATCCACCGCCCGGCTGTTCGGAGCCGATACTGCCCGGTGGCTCAAGTATTTTCTGGTCGGCACGGTCAGCCTGATGGGGCTGGCGATCATCGACGCGGCGATGCCGCAGGCGTCGGTTCTGGCGCTGGCGGTCGCCTTGGGTGGGCCGTGGGCGATGGGCTGGCATATGGCGTGGCAATTGCGCGGCCTCGATACCGAGGACAACGCCAAGCTGCTGCAGCTGTTCCGAGCCAACCGCGACACCGGCCTGATTCCGCTGATCTTCCTCTGCGTCGCGCTTTTCCTCTGATTGCACCTCTGGTTCTGGCTCTGTATGAGTCCGCTACCAACCCGCCCGAGAGGTCTCGAACCCGCCCATGCGCCTGCCTTACGCCCTTGCCGTTGCGTTGATCTTTGCGGTGTCTGCCGTGCTGTCGCTGGTGGCTGCCGGATTTGCGGTCAGCAAGATCGAGGATGCTTCGGAACTGGCCGTGCGCCGGGCGCTGAACCTGCAGGGGCACGACTGGGCCGAGGTCGAATCCGACGGGCTGCGCGTTGTGCTGACCGGCATGGCCCCGGATGAGGCCACGCGGTTCAACGCCCTGACCGCCGCCGGGACCGAAGTCGACACCTCGCGCGTCATCGACGAGATGGAGGTCGCGCCCACCGCCGACCTGACCCCACCTCGGTTCTCGGCCGAGATCCTGCGCAATGACAGCGGCATCTCGATCATCGGGCTGGTCCCCGCCAGCGAAGACCGCGACGACCTGATGGACCGGCTGCAGCGGCTGGACCGGGACGCAATGGTCTCGGACTTGATGGAAAGCGCGGATTATCCCAAGCCCGAGGGCTGGGACATGGCCCTGACCTATGCGATTCAGGCGCTGTCCGATCTGCCGCGCGCCAAAATCTCGGCCAGTCCCGGGCTGGTGCGCATCACCGCCATCGCGGACAGCCAGCAGGAAAAAGACCGGCTGGAGCAGGACCTGAGCCGCGCTGCGCCGCCGGGCCTGCGGATCGGTCTGGCGATCTCGGCCCCGCGCCCGGTGATCACGCCGTTCACCCTGCGCTATTTGATCAATGCCGAGGGCGGGCAATTTGATGCCTGTTCCGCGCAGGATGAAGAGGCGCGCGACATCATCGTCGCCGCTGCACAACAAGCCGGGCTGACAGGGCCTTCGTCATGCACCATCGGGTTAGGCGTCCCCTCGCCGCGCTGGGCCAATGCGGCACAGCTCAGCATCCGGGCACTGGCGGAACTGGGGCAGGGCTCGGTCACGTTGTCGGATGCGGATATCACGCTGGTGGCCGCGCAGGACACCAGCCCGTTGCTGTTCGACCGCATCGTGGGCGAGTTGGAAAACACGCTGCCCGACGTCTTCGTTCTGCACGCCATCCTACCTGAACCCGAGCCCGACGACCCAACCGGCCCCGTCGAATTCGTTGCCACCCGCAGCCCCGAAGGGCTGGTGCAACTGCGCGGGCGAGTCAGCGACGAGACCCTGCGCGACATGACCGACAGCTTTGCGCGCGCCGCCTTCGGCTCGCTACAGGTACACACGGCGACCCGTATCGCACCGGATCTGCCTGCGGACTGGCCCGTGCGCGTTCTGGCCGGGCTTGAGGGGCTGTCGCAACTGCATAACGGGGCGCTGACCGTGACCCCGGATTCGGTAACGCTGTCGGGTCTCAGCCACGATCCCGATGCCAAGGCGCGGATCGCGGGGCTGTTCTCGGACAAGCTGGGCGAGGCGCAGGATTTCACCCTGTCGATCACCTATCAGGAACCGCCCGAACCCGAGGACGCCTTGCCCGATCCCGAGCTTTGCGAGGAACAGATCGTTGCCGTTCAGACGGCCAGCAAGATCGCATTCGAGCCGGGCTCGGCCACCGTCGCCGCCGACTCGCGCGATGTGCTGAACCAGATCGCCGACATCCTGCGCGAGTGCGGCCCGATCCGTCTTGAGATTCAGGGTCATACCGACAGTCAGGGCCGCGAGGAAATGAACCAGCAGCTCAGCCAGTCGCGCGCGCAGTCGATCCTGAACGAACTGCGTGGGCGGCGGGTGCCGACCTCAAGCTTCTCGGCGGTCGGCTATGGTGAAACGCAGCCCATCGCCGACAATGGAACCGAGGAAGGCCGCGAGGAAAATCGCCGCATCGAATTCCGCCTGATCCGTCCCGAGCCTGTGGCCAACACCGAAACCGGGCTTGAGGCGATGGAAGCTGAAACCGAGACCCCAGAAACTGACGCAACGGATGCAGGCGCAGAGGACCAGTAAGTTGAACAGAACCGAATTCATCATCGCCACCGCCGTCATCCTGTTCGCCGCCTTCTGCATGGGCTGGTTCGCCAACTGGCTGGCCCATCGCTTGTCCCGCGTCCGCCAGAGCGACGTGGCCGATCTGGACCGCATGAGCCAGGAGTTGCACGAGGCCGAGGAAACCCGCGATCAAGCGATCACCTATCTGCAGCAGCGCGAGGCCGAGTTGACCAACCAACTGACCCAGACCGAGGCCGAACTGGATGCGGCCATGGAAGGCCTGCGCGCGGCCCGGCAAGAGGCCGAGGAAATGCGCGGGCGGATCAACAACGCGGATTGAGTTCAAGAAAACTGGGCAACCAAATCTGGCTGAAACTGACACGCGTGTTTGTTGACATATCCGGCCATCCGATAATCCCCAAAGCAGCCAAGCAGCATAAGGTGTTTGTCCGCAACTCTCCGACTGAATAGGGTTTCGTTTTCGAATTTGTCACAGCCAAAGGTAAAGCGATCCCAAGTCAGACCTCTCTCTTCCAGGTCGTGAATCGTGGTTTTGTGGAAGCGTTCAAACGCCTTCTGGAATGCAACATAATCTTCGGCGCCTATCTGCGCGCTGTGCATGTTCAACCCTTTGCGGGCGAATTTGTCATAGGGTGAGAATTTCAGAGGGTTTTTGCAAAACAAATACTTGGACACCAACGAATACGGCCTACCCGTCGTCAGTTGATCCTGAAAAATCCCTTCGACGTCCCGAGCAAGCCTCGGCGGGTCGATGTCATCAGGGCTTTGGTAGTTTTCGGTGATTTCCGCCAGCTTTGAACGTAACTCGTCGCGTCCCGTTATCCGCGCCGTTCGGGCAAGCCCCCAAGTCTTCAAGAAGACCTCGAAAGCCTCCGACTTAAGCGGACTTGGTTTCTGCACCGCCTTCACACAATCCAATTCGCCTGAGAACCAAGCACGGCTGGCTTCAAAGCAAGCCAAAGGCAAACGCTGCGCCGGGTCGAAGAACAATGATTTCTTCATGCGCCCCTCAAATACGTCTATCGTCTATACAAGCCTTGATGCCGCCCGTGGTGCGCAAGGCGAGGTTAACATAATACTACCACCGGTCCAGCGCATCCTCATCTTCGTCCTTGGCGGCCACCCATTCGGCCCCCGAGGTGGTCAGCTCTTTCTTCCAGAACGGGGCGCGGGATTTGAGGTAGTCCATCAGATACTCTGCCGCCTCGAACGCATCCTTGCGGTGCGGCGCGGCGGTGGCGACCATCATGATCCGATCCCCCGGTGCCAGCCGTCCGTGCCGGTGGATCACCAGAACATCGCCCAGAGACCACCGGGTCTGTGCTTCTTCTGCGATCTTGGTCAGGGCACGTTCCGTCATGCCGGGGTAGTGCTCGATCTCCATCACGTCCAGGTCACCCGTCGCCAGATCGCGCACAACTCCGGTGAAGGTCACGATGGCCCCGTTTGCGGCATCGCCGTCGGCGAATGCATTGGCCTCGGCCCCCAGATCGAAGGGAGCTTCCTGAACGACAATCCGCATATCAGCCGCCCGTCATAGGCGGAAAAAACGCAACCTCGCGGACACCGGTCAGAGGGGCATCAAAATCCGACAGCTCTTGGTCCAGCGCAACGCGCAGGGCCGACAGATCGGCAAAGGCCGCGGCGTAGCGGTCCTCGCGCGCGCTGAGTTCGGCAACCAGATCGCTGACCGTCGCGGCCTGCGTTTCGACCTTTTCCTTCGGCAATCCGATCCGTTCGCGCACCCAGGCGAAATACAGCACGTCCATCTGTTAGCTCTCCTTCAGGTGGGGCATGGCTTTACGTAGGTAGTCATAGCCCGTGATCAATGTCAGCGCCGCCGCGATCCACAGCAGCCACAGCCCGATGCGGCCTGACCAGAACATGCCTTCCAGATGCCAGCGGATATGGTTCAAATCCTCGACCTGCCCCGTCAGCACCTGATCGATTATGGTGGGGTCCATGCCGAATGTGGCCATCACAAAGTTGTGCTCGAAAATCCCCTGTGAAAACAGGATCGCAATCGCCACCATCTGCGCTGTTGTTTTCCACTTGGCCAGCTTGGTGACTTTCAGCGTTCCGGCCACGTCACCCAGATATTCGCGCAGGCCCGAGACAAACACCTCGCGGAACAGGATCACGGTGGCGGGCAGCACCAGCCACGGGGTCCAGTGTTCGGTCGAATAGCCCACTAGGATCATCAGTGCGATCACCACCATCGCCTTGTCGGCAATCGGATCCAGCATCGCCCCGATCTTGGTTTCCTGCTTCCATGCACGGGCCAGATAACCATCGAACCAGTCGGTGATCGCGGCAGACAGGAACAGGATCAGCGCGAACCAATCGGCGTAAGGCCTGGTGAAATACAGAAACATCACGGCCAGACCGGGGGCAGCCAGCAGGCGCAGCACGGTCAGGATATTGGGCAGGTTCCACTTCATGGCCTGACCCTACATCGCGCGCGCAGGACAGAAAAGACAGGGTATCGAAAAACATCACCAATCACAGCACCTTGGTCAATGCGCCGCAGCCCTTGGCCTTTGTGCGGTTTGCGGTCAGATTGCGCCGCAGACCAAAGGTGAAGCCCATGACCACTCATATCCGGACCGACCCAAGATCAAACCTGCTGGGCAGCGCCTGGATGGTGGGCGCGATGGCGGTATTTGCGGTCGAGGACGCGCTGCTGAAATCCGCCGCCGCAGGTCTGCCGATCTGGCAGGTGCTGATCCTGTTCGGGCTGGGCGGGTCAATGATCTTTGCCACTGTCGCAGCCCTGCGCGGTACCCGGCTGTTTCACCCCGACGTGCTGTCGCGCCCCATGCAGGTACGCGCCTTTTTCGAGATTCTGGGCCGGATGTTCTATGTGCTGGCCATCGCCTATACGCCGCTCTCTTCAGCGACAGTCATCCTGCAGGCCACGCCTCTGGTCGTTGTCGCCGGGGCAGCGCTGTTCTTTGGCGAAACCGTCGGCTGGCGACGCTGGTGCGCCATCCTGATCGGTCTGATCGGCGTGGTGATCATCGTGCAGCCCACGGGCGACAGTTTCTCGGCCCTGTCGATTCTGGCGGTCCTTGGCATGATCGGGTTCGCAGGCCGCGATCTGTCCAGCCGTGCCGCGCCCGCGACGCTGGGCACCGAGGTGCTGGGGTTCTACGGGTTCATCTGCGTCATCATCGCCGGAGGTTTGTTCTGGCTGTTCGAAGGCGGCACTTTTGTTGCGCTCAGCCCCAGCCACAGCCTCTATGTTCTTGGCGCGGTGTCCTGCGGGGCGGTCGCCTATGCCTCGCTGATGAAGGCGATGCGCACGGGCGAAGTCTCATCGGTGACGCCGTTCCGGTATTCGCGCCTGCTATTCGGGGTCGGGCTGGGCGTGTTGTTCTTCGGAGAACGCCCGGATCAGACCATGTGGATCGGCAGCGCGCTGATCGTGGCCTCGGGGCTTTATATCCTGTGGCGCGGGCGGCGGGCCTAGCCCTTGTCGTGGAAGAAATCATAGACCTTCTGCGCCAACCCGGCTGATATCCCCTCGACCGCTTTCAGATCTGCCAGATTGGCGCGGCTGACCGCCTTGGCGCTGCCGAAATGGGTCAGCAGGGCGCGTTTGCGCGCAGCCCCCACGCCGGGGATTTCATCCAGCGGCGTTGCCCCAACCGCCTTGGCCCGTTTGGCGCGATGGGTGCCGATGGCAAAGCGATGCGCCTCATCCCGCAGACGCTGGATGAAGTACAGCACCGGGTCGTTGCGTTTCAGAGCAAACGGGCGCTGACCGGTCCGGTGGAATTCCTCTTTGCCATGATCGCGGTCGACGCCCTTGGCGACGCCGACCATGGGAATATCCTCGACCCCGTGCTCGACCATGATCTCATGCACGGCACTGACCTGCCCCGCGCCGCCATCGATCAGCAGCAGGTCCGGCCATAGGCCCTTGTCACGGTCCGGGTCTTCCTTTTGCAGGCGCGTGAAGCGGCGGGTCAGGACCTCTTTCATCATGCCAAAGTCATCGCCGGGCGTCAGGTCGCCGCCCCGGATGTTGAACTTGCGATAGGCGTTTTTCATGAACCCCTCGGGGCCCGCTACGATCATGCCGCCCACCGCATTGGTGCCCTGAATATGGCTGTTATCATAGACCTCAATCCGGGCCGGAGGCGCGTCCAGATCAAACGCCTCGGCCACACCGCGCAGCAGCTTGGCCTGCGTCGCGCTTTCGGACATGCGACGAGCCAGCGACTCGCGCGCGTTCCGCAACGCTCCGGCGACCAGTTCCTGCTTTTCACCGCGTTGAGGGACAAGGATTTCAACCTTGCGACCCGCTTTCTCGGACAAAGCCTCTTGCATCAGATCGGCGTTTTCGATCCCGTCCGACAGGATCAACTGCCGCGGCGGTTCCTTGTTGTCGTAGAACTGACCCAGAAAGGCCTCCATCACCTCGGCAGGCGATACGTCGGCCCCGACCCGAGGATAGAAATCCTTGTTGCCCCAGTTCTGGTTGGCCCGGATAAAGAACACCTGTACGCACGCTTGCCCACTATCCATATAAAGCCCGATCACATCTGCCTCGGCCACGCCGCGCGGGTTGATGCCCTGAGAGGTCTGCACCTGCGTCAGCGCCCGGATGCGGTCGCGCAAACCGGCGGCGCGTTCGAACTCCATCGCCTCGGATGCCGCCATCATCTGTTCGGCCAGATCCTCCTGCACCTTGGTCGAGCGGCCCGAGAGAAACCGCTCCGCATCGCGCACGCTTTCGCGATACCCCTCTTCCGAGATCAGCCCCACACACGGCCCCGAGCACCGCTTGATCTGATAGAGCAGACAGGGTCGCGTGCGACTGTCGAACATGGAATCCGAGCAATTGCGCAGCAAGAACGCCTTCTGCAACTGGTTCAGCGTCCGGTTCACCGCGCCCGCGCTGGCGAAGGGGCCGAAATAGGCGCCCTTTTCCTTCTTCGCGCCGCGATGCTTCTTGATCTGCGGAAAGGCGTGATCCTTGGCGACCAGAATATTGGGAAAGCTTTTGTCGTCGCGCAGCAGCACGTTGTATTTCGGCTTGAGCTGCTTGATCAGGTTCTGCTCCAGCAGCAGCGCCTCGGTCTCGGTCCGTGTGGTCAGAAACATCATCGAGGCGGTGGCGTCGATCATCTTCTCGATCCGCCCCGAATGCCCCGGCCGCGTGTAATTCGACACCCGCGCCTTCAGGTTCCGCGCCTTACCGACGTACAGAACCCGGCTGTCCGCATCCAGCATCCGATACACGCCGGGCGAGCTGTCCAGCGTTTTCACATAGCGCTGGATGCACGTATAGCCGGTCTCTTGGGTGGTGGAATTGGGGTCGCTACTGGCGGTCATGGCTCTCAGATATGATTCTCTGACCATGGCTGCAATCTTGCGCGCGCCAGATCAAGCGAAAACAAATCCACGACTTCTGTGGATAAGTGTGCAGATAACTTTCACAGCGCGCGGATTTCCCCTTGAATCCTTACCCATTCGTTGATTTGCGTAAAAAATAGGCAGCATATTAACATACTGATTTTAAGCGATATTTTTTGCAATTCGAGACAAGTATATGAAAAATAATACAATTTTGTAACGCCTTGGTAACGGAAATGAGAGCGGTGCAAAACTTGCGTCAGAGATATCTATTCTACGCCCAGCACATCCGGCGTCTGCCACCCCAGATGCTGCCCGCCATCAACGCATAAAAGCTGTCCCGTGACCGCATGGGCGTCCAGAAAATAGCCCAGCGCGGCGGTGATATCCGACGGGTTTGCGCCGCGTTCCAGAACAGTGTTTTCGCGCTGCGCCTTGAAGTGCTGGGCGCTCTGCCGGTGGCCCTGCAGGGTGGGGCCCGGGCCGATTGCGTTGACGCGAATGGCGGGGGTCAGCGCCTGTGCCGCGGTACGGGTCAACGCCCACAGGCCCATCTTGGCGATGGTGTAGGACATGAATTCCGGCGTCAGCTTGCGCACCCGCATGTCGACCATGTTGACGATCAGGCCGGTGGCCTGCGGCTCTCCCATCGTGTCCGGTTCCGGCTGCAGCCCCTGTTCGGCCATCGCCTGCGTCAGAACAAACGGCGCGCGCAGGTTGCTGTCGAGATGCCGATCCCAGCTTTGCCGGGTCGCAGTATGGATGTTGTCATATTCAAAGATCGAGGCGTTGTTCACCAAACAGGTGATCGGCCCGCCCAGCGCCTGCGCCGCGCGGGGCAGCAGGGCGCTGACCTGCGCCTCGTCCAGCAGATCGGCCTGCAGCGCAACCGCGTTACAGCCCAACGCCTGTATCTCGGCCACTGTGTCCTTCGCCGATGCCTCGGACGCAGCATAGTGCACCGCCACATCATACCCACGCTGCGCTAGGTGGAGCGCCATCGCTCGTCCCAACCGTATTCCGGCTCCTGTCACCAATGCTCGGGTCATGGGTGGGTCCTCCGGTCAGGTCATGCCAGCAGGCTGACGATGTAGATCAGGTAAAGCAGCGTCAGGATCAGGCCCCAGGCCCGCGTGATGTCGCGCTTGAAGAACACAAACGGAACCAGCAGCAGCGAGGACCCCAGCATCACCCACAGGTCAAAGCGCAGGAATTCCGGGTCAACGGGGATGCGCCCGAACAGCGTGGCGATGCCGATGATGGCCAGCAGGTTGAACATGTTCGACCCGATCACATTGCCCAGCGCCACATCCGCCTGCCGGCGCAGCGCGGCCATCACGGTGGTCGCCAGTTCGGGCAGAGAGGTCCCCACCGCGATCAGCGTTAGCCCGATCACCGTCTCGCTGACCCCATAGTCGCGGGCGATGATCGTCGCGTTGTCCACCAGTAGATGCGCGCCCATCGGCAGGCCGATCAGACCCAGGATCAGGTAGACCGACACCTTCCAATAAGGCATGTCGGGGTCGGCCTCTTCCAGACCGTCAAGATCGTCGTCATCGGCGCAGGCCTCGCCACAGGCCTTGCGGTGGGCCTTGGCCTCGCGGAAGGCGTTCAGCAGCACCAGACCCAGCGCCGCCAGCAGGATCGCCCCGCTGAGCAGGTTGAAGACGCCACAAAAGGCCAGCCCAATGAACAGAACCGAGGCCATCAGCATGAAGACATAGTTCTTGCGGCTGTCGCATTCGCTTGTGTGCAGCGTCGCCAGCAGCGCCGGCAGACCCAGCACCAGCAGGATATTCGCGGTGTTCGACCCCACCACATTGCCCAGCGCAATACCCGGCGCGTTTTCCTGAATCGCGCTGATTGCGATCAGCAGCTCGGGGGCCGAGGTACCGAAAGCCACAATGGTCAGGCTGACGATCAGGGCAGGCACACCCAAACGCAGGCTGAGGTTCACGGCCCCGCGGACCAACGCATCCCCGGCCAGCAGCAGGATCAGCAGGCCCAGACCTGAATACAGCCACGCCGTCATCCGCGTCCCCTCTTTTCACAAGGACACGGGCCCTTGCCGATGCGGAACCGCCCGCAGCGTGGACATTTGGCCGAGCTCAGCCGTTTCTGCCCCGGAAAGCGCAGCTTGCCGAACATGGCCAGAACGCCCATGCCGATCAGAAAGAGGGTGACGGCCTTGATGATCACGTTACAACCCGAACCGCGCAAAGGCCGCGCGTTCCTCAAGCCCGGCAATCGCATCGTCCGCCAGCGTGGCACCAAACCGCGACCAGATCGGTTTGCGCATTCCGTACCGGCGGAACTTGATCTTCTCGCCAAACCGCTCCTGCATCTTCGGCTTCAAATGCGCGATCCCGTCGATCAGACCCAGTTCCTGTGCGCGGCGCGCCAGCCAGACCTCGCCATTGAACAGATCGGTATTGGCGTCCAGCTTGCCCTCGCGCCGGGTTTTGACATGGGTGATGAAATTCTCATGAATGTCGCCCAGCAGAACCTTGAGCCGTGCGACATCCTCTTTCTTCTCGGGCGCAAAGGGGTCCAGCATCGATTTCGACGTGCCTGCCGTATGCACGCGCCGTTCAAACCCTTGCCGCGCCAGAAAGACATGCGCGCCGAAGCCTGACGAGATCACCCCGATCGAGCCCAGAACCGAGCTGTCATCGGCATAAATCTCATCCGCCGCAGCCGCCAGCCAGTACCCGCCCGAGGCGGCGACATCCTCGACAAAGGCATAAACGGGGATGTTCAACTCATCCGCCAGCCGCCGGATCCGCGCGCCTATCAGGGAACTTTGCACAGGAGAGCCGCCGGGCGAGTTGACCTCAAGCGCGACGGCCACGGGCTTGCCTTTGCGAAAGGCTTTCTCAAGCACCGGTGCCAGCGCGGTGGCATTCATCGACCCACGCCCGGCCATTCCGATGGCGCCAGACAGACGGACCACGGCCACAAAGGGCTGCTTTTTCAGGAACGGCAGGCTTAGTTTCATGGATGCCGATGTAGAGCGCGCCCGAGCCGTTAACAAGGGACCGACATTGCCATAAACGCGACGTGAACCAATTTCCCACACCTCATGGGCAAAAATGCAACGCCCTAGCTGCGGATGCGCCAGCCGGTTTTGAAGATCCAGCCAATGACCGCAAGGCACAGCCCAGTGAAGCCTAGGATGGCCAGAAGGCTCCAGAAAATCGGCACATCTGCGATGCCGTAGAAGGACCAGCGGAAGCCGGAAATCAGGTATACGACCGGGTTGAACAGGGTGATCGTCTGCCACACGGGCGGCAGCATCGAGATGGAATAGAACGTACCCCCTAGAAAGATCAGGGGCGTGACGATCAGTTGCGGGATCAGCGACATCTGCTCGAAATTGCTGGCCCAGATGCCGACAATGAAACCCAGCAGCGAAAAGCTGAGGCAGGTCAGCACCAGAAATGCCACCATCGCCAATGGGTGCTCGACCCGTATATCCACAAAGAATGTGGCGGTGATCAGAATCACCACCCCCACAAACAGGGCCTTGGTCGCCGCCGCGCCAACATAGCCGATCACGATCTCGATGAAATTGACCGGGGCCGAAAGCAGCTCATAGATCGTACCCAGAAACTTGGGGAAATAGATGCCGAAAGACGCGTTCGAGATTGCCAGCATCACCACAGACAACATGATCAGCCCCGGCACGATGAACGCCCCGTAAGACACACCCTCGACCTCTTGGATGCGGCTACCGATGGCGGTGCCGAAGACCACGAAATAGAGCGACGTGGACAGCACCGGCGACAGAAAGCTCTGCGCCAGAGTGCGGAAGAACCGGGCCATTTCGAACCGGTAGATGGCGGCAATGGCGGACCAGTTCATGCAGGCTCTCCCGAGACAAGGTTGACGAAGATCTCTTCAAGGCTCGACTGCCGGGTCTGAACATCGCGCAGCACCAGCCCGGCCTGCGCGACATCGTTCAGCAGCGTGGTGATACCCGTGCGTTCGGCATTGGTGTCGTAGGTATAGATCAGCACGTCCCCCTCGCCGTTCAGCGTCAGCTGGTGTTCCGAGAGGCTGTCGGGAATGGCTGGGATCGGGTCGGTCAGCATCACCTCGATCTGCTTCTTGCCCATCTGCGCCATCAGGGTGTCCTTGTCCTGCACCAGCAGCAGCTCACCCTTGTCGATGACGCCAACGCGGTCGGCGATGGCCTCGGCCTCTTCGATGTAGTGGGTGGTCAGGATGATGGTCACGCCCGCCTGTTTCAGCTCGGCCACGATCTCCCACATATCCTTGCGCAGCTCGACATCGACCCCGGCGGTGGGTTCGTCCAGAAACAGCACGCGCGGCTCATGCGCCAGCGCCTTGGCGATCAGCACCCGGCGTTTCATCCCGCCCGACAGTTCCTTGATCGCATTGCGCCGTTTGTCCCACAGCGACAGCTTGCGCAGGATTTCCTCGATCCGCGCGTTGTCGCGCCCGTGACCAAACAGACCGCGCGAGAAACGGACGGTGTTCCAGACCTTCTCGAACGGCTCCAATGCGATTTCCTGCGGCACCAGCCCGATCATCTTGCGGGCGGCGCGGAACTCGGTCTGGATATCATGCCCACCCACAGTGACCGAGCCCGAGGTCGGCGTGGTGATCCCGCATACGGTCGAGATCAGCGTCGTCTTGCCCGCGCCATTCGGTCCCAGCAGCGCCAGAATCTCACCTTCCTCAATGTCCAGAGTCACGCCTTTGAGCGCCTCAAAGCCATCGGCATAAGATTTACGCAAATCCCGGATCGATAGAATGGTTGTCATGTGGCCCCTCGTTCTGACCCCGCAACCTATCGCGCCCAAGGGGCCGGGAACAGCCCCTTTACGCACAGCGCCCTGCGCGCCTGCGCACGCGCTAGTCGCGGCCCGTCAAACGCCCCAGCCAGCCCGCTTTGGCCTCACCTTCGGGGGTGTCCTCCTGCGGTGCGGGGTCATCGAAATGCGCCTGCAGATTGGCAAAGAACTGATCCGCCATCTTTCTGGCAAACCCGTCGATCAGACGGCTGCCCAGCTGCGCCAGCTTGCCGCCGACCTTGGCTTCGACCTCATAGCTCAGAACCGTGCCACCCGTGTCCGAAGGGTCCAACATCACATGCGCGCTGCCCTTGGCAAAACCCGCCGCGCCGCCCTTGCCTTCTCCAGCGATGGTCAGGCGCTGAGGCTCGACCATGTCGGACATGGCGACCGTGCCTTTGAAGGTGGCCTTCACCGGGCCGACCTTTTGCACTACCGTGGCCTCATAGCCGTCTGCCGGATTGCCCGTGATCTCTTGCGCACCACCGATGCAGGC
This sequence comes from Ruegeria sp. AD2(2025), assembly GCF_056542385.1. Lineage (NCBI taxonomy): Bacteria > Pseudomonadati > Pseudomonadota > Alphaproteobacteria > Rhodobacterales > Roseobacteraceae > Ruegeria > Ruegeria sp. AD2(2025). The sequence continues at coordinate 135,485 of NZ_JBQFZS010000005.1, read as the reverse complement.
TCTCAACACCTCAGGGTCCAGCAGGGCGCTGTAGACAGCGGCGGGCGGGGCCTGAATTTCGCGGGTATCGTTCAGCTGCATCAAAAGACCTCATTCGCAATACTGCATCCGACCTAGCCCCGAAACGGTTGCTCAGGCAACCCATTTGCGGACGCGCCGGATTCTCTGCTTGCAATCAATACCCCGGGGCGAAACCCTGCCCCGCAGGAGGACCCCATGCTGGCAGGTTTGCGTATTATCGAATTCGAAGGCCTCGGCCCCGCCCCATTTGCTGCCATGATGCTGGCGGATATGGGGGCCGACGTTATCACCATCCACCGCAAAGGTGGCGCGATCGCCCCCGGCATGCCCGAACGCTCGCTGCTGGATCGCGGCAAACGCTCGATCACGCTGGACCTGAAAGATCGCGAAGACCTGAGCATCGCCCGGCGCCTGATCTCCACCGCCGACGCGCTGATCGAAGGATTCCGCCCCGGCGTGATGGAGAAGCTGGGCCTTGGCCCCGAGCCCTGCCACCAGATCAACCCCAAACTGGTCTATGGCCGCATGACGGGTTGGGGGCAACGCAGCCCTCTGTCTGAAACCGCTGGCCATGATCTCAACTATATCGCCCTATCCGGCGCGCTCTGGTACGCCTCACAACCGGATCAGCCGCCACAGACACCGGCCACACTGGTCGGCGATATCGGCGGCGGCGCGATGTATCTGGTCGCCGGTCTTCTGGCCGGGCTGCTCAACGCGCAGCGCACCGGCAAGGGTACGGTGGTCGACGCCGCCATCTATGACGGCTCAGCCCATATGATGAACCTGCTGATGAGCCTGCGCCAAACCGGCAATCTGTCAGACACCCGAGGCCAAAGCCTGCTGGACGGCCCGCATTGGAGCCGCACCTACACCTGCGCCGATGGCGGCCACATTTCGGTGCAATGCCTGGAGCCCAAGTTCTACGCCTGCTTTCTGGACCTGCTGGGCCTCTCAGAAGACCCCGACTTCGCCCGGCAATACGACCGCGATTGCTGGCCCCGGCTGACAGACCGGCTCAAGTCCCTGTTCGCCAGCCAGCCCCGCGACCACTGGACAGCCCTCTTCCACGGCACCGAAGCCTGCGTTGCCCCGGTCCTGTCCCCGGACGAAGCGCAAGCGCATCCGATGAATACCGCCCGCCAAACCTGGATTGAGCCCGACGGAACAAAACAAGCAGCAGCCGCCCCGCGCTTTTCCACCCACGACTGGCACCCCAAACCCAGCCCAAAACGCGGCGAGCACGCACAGGAAATCCTGAACGACCTCCCATGAACTTCTTCTGTTCAAAAATACTTCGGGGGTGAATTGGCCGCAGGCCAAGAGGGGGCTGGCCCCCTCACCTAGCTCACCGCCCGCGCACCGTATCGATCATCAACTGAACATTCTCAGGATCCGCATCCGGCGTGATCCCATGCCCCAGATTGAAGATATGCGGCCCCTTCGAGAACGCCTCGACAATCGCGCGCGTCTCATCCACCAGCGCCTGCCCCCCGGTCACCATATGAGACGAGGCCAGATTGCCCTGCACACAGCCATCCACCTGCACATTCCCAGCCGCCCAGTCTGGCGACACCGAATTGTCCAGCGCCACGCAATCGACACCCGCGGCCTTGGCAAAGCCGACATACCCCTCGCCCGCTTCACGCGGGAAGCCGATCACAGGAATGCCCGGATGCCGGGCCTTGATGGCCCGCGTGATCACCCGACACGGCTCAACAGCATATTTCTGGAAGGCGTCGCCCTTCAATGACCCAGCCCAGCTATCGAAGATCTTCACCACCTCAGCCCCGGCCTCGATCTGCGCCGACAGATACTCGATGGTCGCCAGCGTAATGCGATCCAGCAGAGCCTCGAACAGAGCGGTATTCTCCTCGCGCAACGCATGCGCAGGCCCCTGATCCGGCGTACCACGCCCGGCAATCATATAGGTGGCCACCGTCCACGGCGCGCCTGCGAAACCGATCAGAGTGGTCTCGGACGGCAATTCTCGCGACAGAATGCGCACGGTCTCATAGATCGGCGAGAGCGTCTCGTGGATATCCTCAACCGGTTTCAGCGCGTCGAAATCCGATTGCTGCGTGATCGTCGACAGGCGTGGGCCTTCGCCGGTGACAAACCACAAATCAGCACCCAGCGCTTGCGGCACCAGCAGGATATCGGCAAACAGGATCGCCGCATCAAAGCCATAGCGGCGGATGGGCTGCAAAGTGACCTCGGCCGCCAGTTCGGGGTTGTAGCACAGCGAAAGGAAATCCCCGGCCTGTGCTCGGGTCGCGCGATATTCGGGCAAATAGCGCCCTGCTTGACGCATCATCCAGATCGGCGGAACGTCCTGAACCTCACCCGCCAGCGCCCGCAGCAATGTCTTTGTTTCGGCCATACCTGCCCCCAATCTTCCGGTCTGGCGTCACCGGTCGTCCCTCAGTGGCAATTTGTCAAGCTCTGCCCCCATTGTCAGGGCAATGTGACGCGACTAAAGCTGTGCGCATGAGTCTCACATTGCCCACCCCCGCCTCGCCTCTCAAAATCGGTACCCGTGGATCGCCGCTGGCGCTGGCACAAGCGCATGAAACCCGCGCGCGTCTGGGCAAAGCGTTCGGCCTGCCCGAAGACGCGTTCGAGATCGTGGTGATCAAGACCACCGGTGACAACCGCGCCATGATCGATGCGGACCGACCGCTGAAAGAGATCGGCAACAAGGGCCTGTTCACCAAGGAAATCGAAGAGGCGATGCTGAAGGGCGAGATCGACATCGCCGTGCATTCGACCAAGGACATGCCGGTTGAACAGCCCGAGGGGCTGGTGCTGGACACGTTCCTGCCGCGCGAAGATGTGCGCGATGCGTTTATCTCTCCCAGCCTGAATTCCATTCACGATCTGCCGCAGGGCGCGGTGGTGGGCACCTCGTCGCTGCGGCGTCGGGCGCAGCTGCTGAACCGCAGGCCCGATCTGAACGTGGTCGAATTTCGCGGCAACGTGCAAACCCGCCTGAAAAAACTGGCCGATGGCGTGGCCGATTGCACGTTTCTGGCCATGGCCGGGCTGCGCAGGCTGGATATGAAAGACGTCCCCGCCACCGCCATCGCGCCCGAGGATATGCTGCCCGCCATCGCCCAAGGCACCATCGGGATCGAACGGCGCAGCGATGACAGCCGCGCCGCCGAGATGCTTGCGGCCATTCATCATGTGGAAACCAGCCAGCGCCTTGCTGCCGAACGCAGTCTTCTGGCCGGGCTCGACGGGTCCTGCGAAACCCCGATTGCCGGGCTGGCCGAGATTCGCGACGGTCAGCTGCATCTACGCGGCGAGGTTCTGCGCCCCGATGGGTCCGAGGCGATCAGCGAAGAAGCTACAGGCCCTGCCGAAGACGGGCACGCATTGGGCCGCGCCATGGCCGAATCCCTGCTGAAACAGGCCGGTCCCGGTTTCTTCGACTGGCGCTGATTTACTAATTTCGCGTTAATGTGAACTGGATCACTGTCGCCCTAAAGGCGATGGTGCAGTATGAAGCTATTCCGATGAGGGTAGAAGGTCGGTCTCGAATATATCGAAAGTTTTAGCCCGTTTTGTTTTAGATAGTATTCGAGGGGGCGAGATTGTTCCTTTTGTCCAATTGAAGCGGGGCGCGGCTAATTTCAGGTCGTGCCCCGTTTTCCTGTTTGCTGACTGATCCCAGATAACGCCATCGCGCTATTCTGCGGCTTTGCGCGCACCATTGTGGTGAGTGAACACGGCCAGCCCGGGCTGCGCCTCGGCCCGGAAATCCGCGATGCGGCCCGGCAGCGACCGGTAGAAGGCCTCAAGCCCCGGCTCGACCGCTGCGGATAACACTCGGCATTCATCACAGAGCGCGGCAATAGCGGCTTGCGGCTCGCGCCCGCGAATCGCCGTCAGCAGGCGGGAATGGGCCGCGTTGAGGGCCTGAAACTCTGCCGCCTGAGCCAGATCTCGGTTTCCAACCAGAAGGTAGACCGGCTCGGGTTCGCTCTTGCCTTTCAGATCGACAAACCCGGCCTCCAGCAGCGCCAGATCGGAGTTGGTCACCTGCTGAACCGAGCTGGATACCAGAATATCGTAGTCCACATGCCGACAGTTCTGTTCGATGCGGGCCGCAACATTCACCACGTCACCGATCACCGTATAGTTGAAACGCCGCCGCGATCCGATATTGCCGACACAAGCCGCGCCCGTCGCGCAGCCCGTCGCCAGGGCAATTGGTGGGCGGCCCCGCATGATGGGCGAGGCGTTGAACGTCGTCAGCGCGGCGCGCATCTTCAGCGCGGCCCAGGCGGCACGGCAGGGGTGATCCTCGACCGGCAGGGGCGCGTTCCAGAACGCCATGACCGCATCGCCAATGAACTTGTCGATGGTACCCCGTTCCACCAGAATCTGATCGCCGATCTCCGAGAACAGCTCGTTCAGCAGCGTCACAAGATCGGTGGCCGAAACCGATTCCGACAAGGGCGTGAATCCGCGGATATCCGAAAACATCACGGTGATTTCCTGCGTCTCGCCGCCAAGCAGCAGTTGATGGCCATTGGCCTCCATCTCATCGAGGATTTCGGGGGCGACATAATGCGAGAATGTCTGACGGATCACCCGCTTTTCGCGCTCGGTCGAGGCGAACAGGTATCCGGCCAACAGCCCAAAATTGGCCATCCCGCCCGCCAGCGGGAAGGTGGCATCAAACAGCACCGACTGGTTCTGAAACGCCAACCAGCTGATCGCCATCACCGCCGCCGCCGCCACCCCGCCCGCGACAAAGGACGCCACCGCGCCAAAGCTGGACATGACCACCGTCACCACCACGCCAAGGATCACGAAGGCCAGCAGCTCAAGCGCCGAGGTCACATCGGACCGGTTGAGCATATCGCCCAACAATATCTGCTCGATGATCTGAGCGTGGATCGACACCCCGGGCACGGATTCGCCCAACGCCGTCTCGCGCATGTCGAACAGGCCCGCCGCCGAGGTCCCAACCAGAATGATCCGGCCCTCTATCTCGGCCCGAAGCGCGGGGTTGTCCCCCTGCTGCATCACGTCATAGGCCGACAGGTACAGACCGGGGTCATCGCGCCGGTAACGCACCCAGATCTCGCCCTGTTCGGTGGTGGGCAGCAGAAACTCTCCGATCGCCACGCTCAGCATGATGCCGACCTCGTCCTGCGCCCCTTCGGCAAAGATGACCGGCTCTCCGATCGCCACCCGCAGCGCCTCGATCCCTAAGGCGGGCAAGACACCATCCGGCCCGGACCACAGCACCGGCACCCGCCGCACGACACCCAGCCCTCCGATCGGCGACACGTTGACCCCGCCAATCCCTGCTGCGTCCTGCCCCAGAGGCGGGGCCAGCGAGGTCCAGTGATCGACACGCACCAGCCCCGCCGCCGGGTTTTCGCCGATTTCAACCAGCCCGGCCTTTGGCACAACCGGAGCACCGCTGTCGGATTGCCGCGCGGCGACGCCCAGAACGACGGGCCAGTTGGCCATCTCGGCCCCAAATCTGACATCATTGTCCAGATCGCGCGCAGCCTGATCCAACCGGACGATTCCGGCCAGCGCCGGGTCCTGCAGCAACCGCGCGGGGGAATACCTGTCGGGTTCGGCGAACAGCACATCGAATGCAATCGCGGCAGCACCGTAATCGCCCAGACGCGCGACCATCTGTGCCAGTTGTGTCCTGGGCCACGGCCACTGACCCCATTCCGCCAACGATTTTTCGTCAATGTCGACGACCCGAACCGGCAACTCGGGGTCATAGCTGCGCGGTGCAATCCGCTGCAGGACATCGAAGTAAATCAGCCGCGACATCTGGATGGGATAGGGGTCCATGACGCGGACGAAGCAACCCAGCAGAATCAGAGCCAGCCCCACCAGCCGAAATGCTAGACGTCTGCCAAGTTTCTCTTTTATCTTACCCACCACACTCGCCTCCCTGGCGCCGGGGGAAAGGGAAAATACGCTACCAGCCCGCCGTCGCGGTCACGCTGCCCGCCGTCGCGGTGGCCTGAGCGCCCGAACCACCACCAGTCGGACTGGCCGAAACACTCACCCGGCCACGGGCGCCAACCTCGGATGTGGCCGAGCCCCCCACATTTGCCGAAGCGCTTGCCCTTGCCGGCTCCGAGCGTTCGGGGGCACGCCGCTCGCGGGCTGGTGGGTCGGAGCGCACCTCGGCCTTTTGCGGCGTCTCCGGACGTGGTTCGGCCGATCGCCTCGGTGCCACAGCGACGTCGCCGGCACAGCCCTCAGCACTCACCTGAAATTGCGGCAGAAGGTCTTTCTGTGACTGGATGAACGGGAACCCGCCCTTCAGAGCCTTGTCATATTGCTGCTGATCAGCAGCGCGCCCCACCTGCCCGCCGGGGGCGGTGGCAAACATGCTGCACTGACGGCTGGCCGATCGGCAGGACCCGCGCCGACCGCACATCTGGACGGTGCCTTCGATCACCAGCATGGCGCTCTGGTTCTGTGAGGTGATCCACATATCGAATGTCGTGCCCCGCACCGCCATCGTCGCCGTCGGGGTCTTGATCGAATAGGCGCGTTTTCTGCTTTTGCCCGAGATAAAACGGAAACTGCCCCCCAGCGCCCTAACGGTGAAGTTCTTCGCCTTGCGATTCCCGCGCAGCATGGAAATATCCAGAACCATCCGCGCATTGGGGCCAACCGCGATCTTGGTTTCATCAAGAAACACCAGCTGAACCACGCCCGACCCGTTGGTCGTAATGGCATCACCCGACTCGACCTCCATCCCTTCACGCAGCCGAATGGTCTTGCCCGCCCGAGTGACATCAGCGCCTTGCTTGACGCTGAGAACTTTCCCGATTGATGCAGAAGCCAACGCCGGAATCGCTAACAGAGCGATGAAAACAAAAAACAATCTTAACCAGGCCAAAACCAGTTCCCTTTCCCCCAAAAAGGTTTCTGTTGGGGTCCAAACCGCCCCGAGCCCGATATCTGTCCCTCAGAAAGTCAATTCTGCTTAGTCATGGAATTTAATAAATCTAAGCAAATATGCGCCAGAACGGGTCTGTTTTGCAAGTTTTCGGTTTTGCCCGGCTTGGCCCGAATGTGATTTCTGAGCGGACCCGATCCATCACGGATGGCCATCAGAGTATCCGAGCGTTGTTTGGCGGGTCAGAAAATTGCGCCCAGCCGGGAAAATCGCCTTGTATCCGGACGACATGCAAGGATATACCCGCCAACGGAGACGTGGCCGAGTGGTCGAAGGCGCTCCCCTGCTAAGGGAGTAGGCGGGAAACCGTCTCGAGGGTTCGAATCCCTTCGTCTCCGCCACTTTACAAACACTACTGAATTCGCCCCCTAACGCCTTGAAAGGTAGAGATAAAGAAGGGGTTCGAAACCCGCGATTTCGATCATAAGCCAACCGGTCGGAAAACGTCAGTCTCAGCACGAGCTTCTGGAGTTCATAGCGACCATTTTCCCATATTTTACAATGGTTTATAAGGAAAGCGTTGGCGAGTTCGAACATTTGCTCGAAGGGACGTGCTGGGCGGCCAGATCCAGCAGCCTTTTCGGAAAGAAGAAGCTTCTCTGCCTCTAGGCTGCCAATTTTCCTTTCGTAGGCCTGGATCACAGATTTGGTTTCGGCATCGACCAAACGATTGAGAAGGGTCTCAACTTGATCGTCGATTTCCTTGATCTTGGCTTTGTAGAGAGCGGCTTGTTCCTTTGAACGTTTGAGCCGTACATCCCAGATGTCGGCAAACATATGCTTAGCGGCCGACATTTTTGACTGTGAAGGCACTACGTCGGCAAGGAGCTCAGCGAACTCGCCTTCCATTTCTTCGCGCCGGATGGATTTGCGATATGAGACGCAGCCTTTGTTGAAACACATGTAGTAAGGGTGTTTTTTGCCTGTCTTACTTTTCGACCAGCACGAAGTAAGAGGACGGTCACAGTTCCCGCATACGACAGAGCCACGCAAAGGGAAGTCCTCATTGATGTTCGAGCGTGCGGCAATGCGGGAACTTTCCTTGATGCGCTCCTGTATGCGTGTGTATGTCTCGAAGGAGACTAGTCCCTCATGCTGGCCTTTCATCAGACGAATGCCCCATCTCGGGACATCAATGTACCCGGCATAATGTGGACGGGTTAAAATTCTGATGACCTCTTCATAACGCACAAACCCGTTCTCGAAACGACAGGCAAAAGTAGGTTCAGATTCGAGGAATTGTTTAACTTCACTTTGTGATCCAAATCGTCCGGAAGCAAAGCCTTCAAGTGCGTCGTGAATTATGGTGGCCATCGGTTCATCGCGAACCAACATTTTGCCATGACCAGCCACGCTTTCGTACCTGAAACCTGGAGGAGCGTGGAAACACCAATATCCGTTCATGGTTCGGGCGCGCATCCGATTCTTTGTCTGTTCGCGGTTCTTCTGTCGCTGGTGCTGAGAAACCGATGCAAGGAGGTTTTCGATCAAAACCGAGTCTGAGTCTTCACCGAACTTGATGGACGGGCTTTCTAGCTTTCCGCCAATTTCTTTCAGCGTACGGCGAAGTGTCCAGTGACTTTCAATGTCGCGAGCAAAACGGCTTATGTCGTCAATTATTACTACGATATGGGTGGCAATGATCATGTCTGCGGTCATCGCGTCGTTGTGGTTGGCATTTGATGCATTGTAATCCAGCGCGCCTGCTCGGATGGTACGCACAATTTCCATCTGCCGCAGCCGCGCTGTGCCTCGAATGTCCTGTTCGAGCGACAATGCTTCGTTGATCAGAGTGTTTAGCTCCTCCCAGCTCAGTTTCGTGTGGTCATCGCTCATGCTGTGGACCGTCCCGAGATACGCCGTTTCGGACAGCTCGAAGGGCTTCAAAACGTGCGCGGTCTTTGGTCAACTCCCCACTTTGCAAGACCATGACCTTTCGTTCAGCGTGATGCTCTTGCTGGAGTGCACGACGCTCGGAAAGGTGTTCAAAGACCACATTGTCTGTAACTTCACGGTCTCTGAGGTGGGCCTCCCAGGCCTCCCGCTCATTGTTCTTGCGGATACGGCTGTGTTCACCTCGCACACGATCCCATAGCCCTTGCAGACCTGTTCGGAAGCGCGCCTGTCGGTCTCTGGCTTCACTGATGCGGCGCGTTTCCAGCTTGGTTTTCAACCGTTCACGCTCAGCGCGTTGTCGTTCAATCAACTCTTGCCGCTGACGCGCCTGCTTTTCTTTTAACCGTTGCTTTCTGGCATTCAGATCGTCCTGCCATCGGGAAAGGTGCGTTTGATCTCCCGTGCATCCTTGCCAGCGCGTTTGGCTTGCTGCCATTCACCCAGCGTGAAGTTGCGTGGGTCGCGGTTGCGCTTATCCAGATATCCATTCGGCAATCGCCAGCCATGCTCAAGGAAGATGTCCTTCGACACGTCATTGAGGCGCTGCTTGTAGAACGGTAGGTTGATGGCTTTCATGTCCAGAACATCAATGCGCGACCAAACAACGTGCGCGTGTCGCCGTCCGTGCTTTTCGTGAAAGACAATCGCCCGAGCCTGATCTTGAAGTCCGAGTGATTGTTCTGCGCGCTCAATCGCGGATTCGAAATGATGGATCGAAACGCTCTCTGTCTCGGGTGGGTTGATGCTGAGGGAGAAAAGATATTGCTGGCACCTTGTACCTTTAGAGGTCGCATCCGCTTCCTGAAACGCGCCGTGCAGGTTGTCTGCGGTGAAGCCGCGCAGATCATGAATTTCGACATGATCGTTGTCGCGGTCACTCATCAAATGCACCGCCAGCTTCAAACCGTTGCCACGCGCGTTTCCGACCATGATCATGAGCGGGCCTCAGTGTCGTAGCCGAGCGCTTTCATAAGTTCCATGCGGATTGCAAGCACCGCAGCGCAGGTTGCCATCAGTTCTTCTTCGACTTCGGGCGACAGGGGCAGCGCACCCATGTTTGCGGCTTTGGCCAGTTGGTTGAGATTATTTGCCAGACGAAGATTGCCAAGGAGACCGAGCACCTGCGCCAAAGCAGCATGGTCTATTACTGGTGCGGTTCCGCGCGTTCTGCCTGGTGAGAGATCACCATCGAAGAGCTTGACTTTGATAAAGGGACCGAGCGGTATTCCAGCAGCAGCGTGTTCCTACTTTGCCCGCTCATCCTTGGTCAGACGCAAGGAGAATGGCGGCGGGGTTTTCTTTCGATCTAGGCGCGACGTTCTCTTTGGAGAAGAGAGGCGAGTTTCAGGTGATGACTTGGGGAAAGATTGTCGAAGATGGCTCATGGTTCCATCCCCGGTAGCTCTTGTTCATGCGGCTTCAACTGGGCTTCCCAGTCCTCTAAAACCTCAAAGAGAGAGTTCGAACTTACTCCCGTTAGGTCCGCCATCAACTTTTCGCAAAGCGAAATGCAAACAGCACCCCTGACATTCGGCGGTAGTTGCTTCGAAGAAACAACGAGAGCCCGTTAACTTCCGGATATCTCGCCGAATCCGCCATCGCCCTTTGACAATCGCGCCACACGAGGCGGCGCGATCATTCGAGTTTCTTGTAGGTGCGCGCATAACGCTGCGTTCCTTCCTTTGATTTCATTCAAGAAATTCAAGTGGGCTCGCCCATAACTTTGCGCGATGTTTGCGCATAACTTTGCACGATTTGCCCAAAAGTTTACGCGGTTCAATGTACGCGCTCAATTGAAAGTAGTTTCTGTACAAGCCCCACAACTTTATAGCATTTTCCTTCAATCATAACTGCGCTTTGATCGGCAAGTTTCAACCTTTGTTTGATGATCGTAGTTCACTTACACGCTTGCGATAGATCCCGAAATAAAACTCCGGCGGTGAGGGCTTGATATGCATTCGGCTGATACATCACGTCATAGAACATATCAGTAGAGACGGAATAGTAGACCGGAAAACCGTGGAAGATCTGATGCGGACCATCGAACCGTCGCAGCTGGATGGAATCCTATGTTGGACCGGCGTTAGGCAATCGGATACGGCCAAGCCATAGTGTTTGAACTAACTTCAGGAACTCGATCACTGACGTGAGTATTGATCTGTCTCCTTCTGATCTTCGTCATAGTGTCTGGGATCGAGTCCGGAACACAGAGCTTCGAATCGTTTCACGTTCTGAGAGCGACCCCGCGCTGAACCAACCCTCCAAATAAGTTGCTTCAGTCATTTGGGCACACGTTAAGCTAGAAGGTTCCCAGAACTACGCGGTGAATCTCGGGTTGCCGCGCACTCCGACTTGACACGGTGGCGCGAACTGGTTCAGCTTCCGGTCATGACGTACACACGCATCCACTGCCATCGAATATCGGCCTGAGGTCGATAACCCACGCGAAATCCGTGGGAGGCAGCATTGGTATGCGGGCGAGGCTTATATCCTTGTAATTGCTCCAGATTAGAGTGCACGAGTCGGTTCGATTCCGACGCCTCCTACCATTCTCAGGAGGAGTCTGACATGGCGGACGACGTCACGAACGCAATTGATTTCAAAGACATCAAGCAATCGGTCGAGGAGAGCCTCGGACGCACACCCGAAGGCTGGTACGGCTTGCCAGATCTCGAGAGGGGTCTTCCATCTCAACAAGACCAAGTTCTGGAGAATGTGACTGATGGATGATGTCGAAAAGAGCTGGAAGGAATTCCGGGAAAAGGTTCGAGGTGTGATCGAGGACCATGGAGCTCCAGTTGATCTCCGCTCATTTGACGCCTGGTACGCCGAAGAGATGCGTTTGATGATGGCGCACAACTACCCAGCTCCGCATGTCTCTGACGTCACATGGTCGACCGAGGGTCTGCATGTCGAGTGTGATGACCACGAAGTGGTCTACCGTATGATGACTGCTATGGCCGAGTTTTCACATGATCTCAAAGAAGCGCGGGCCCGGAGGTCAGTGATGAGCAGTGTTGTTGATTGGAATGATATTCACGGAAGCGTCGTCAAGCAGCTTGGTGAGTATCGTACCGGTTGGGCGGAGCAGCTTACGCTTGCACTTGAGAAAGTGAAGAGGCTGATCGATGAACGGCCTGACCTGTTTGGTGACGAGTACCCATCCATCGTTCAGATCAAGCAAAAATGGGGAGGCTTGCGCGTCTATGAGGGCCCGGGCTGCAAACAGTCTACGATGGAAGAAATCCAGTGGCGCGTCGATGAGATTGAGCAAACTTGTGAAGGTTGTTCTAATTCTGCCCAACGTCAGCATGTTCAGGGCTTCGTGACGACTCTGTGCAGCTGGTGCTACAATGCAGAGCTGCGTCGTCGTTACGATTGCGCACCAGCATCCTGGCCGCAATCTCTGGAGCTGGACATTGCGGCAAACTATCCGGACCTCGTTTCCGCAGATTGCGCATCTCTTGTTCCTGCGGTCGGCCCAGGCTGGCTCATGATGATTTCGTTAGCACTCCACAAGCTTTCCTTCGGTCAGGATTTCAAGGCACTGGACCCTGGAACTATTCACATCTTGGATATTAAGAAAGGCCAGGATGGCAAGATTTCCATCGGCTTCAGTCGACACCACGATCTCATTCAGGAGTACGCTGACTGGATGGAATTTCGATGCAGTGTGACGTGTGAAGAGTGTGGCCACGTTGGTGACATCGTTCGGACAGCCGGCGGGTCTCAAGTGCTCTGTTCTCACTGTTACTGTACTCGGGAGAAGTCTAATGGGTGATGACGACGACGTTGAGCTGGATGAACAAACCTTGCGTTTGCTTAGGCTTCGGGAGGCTGAAATTGCGGCCGGTCGAGCAAAACTTACCAAGCCGATTACCTCGGATGAGATCCGGTCGCGAAAGGTGCCTGATCCGAAGGGTAAGCCAGATGAGTGACGAGACTACAGAAGAGGAAATCCCAATTTTCGTAATCTGCGAGACTTCGGTGAGCGGCCAACTTCGAGAGATTGAAGGAAAAGAGATCACTGTAAAACCAAACAAGATCTTAGTCTTGACGATCAGTGTCGAGGATGTTGAGCGATGACAGATGATTTTTCAGAAGAAGGGATCCTCGTGCGCCCGTTACAGGATGTTCCTCTGGATGACTTGATCGCAGAGTTGCAAGCTCGTCGCAAAGAAGGTCCGGAGGTCTGGCTTGCATTGCGCAAAATGATTTTCGAGCAAATCGCCGATTTTGCACAGCGTCCGGCCGATGCGCCCAAATGGCGGGATGAATGGGTCAAAGAGAACAACTGGAATCTAGTGACTGACGACGATGATGTCGAGATCACTGATGTCAGCGGCAACGTGTTCGACGACCTCGGGATCGAAGACCCAAGGAAGAAGCCTTAGTGATGGGGCCCGGGCATTTCAGCTTGATCTTACCCGCCGTGATCATTGTCGCGTTGGCGATCTACGTCAGACAAATCGTCCGCACTGCTGGAAAAGATCGCGAAGTCGATCCAGAGCAAGTGCAAATGATCATGCGAGATCTGGACTACAGCCACCTGGACCGGGTGATGAACCGGCGAAGGAAGGGGTAGTGGGATGTTGAAGGTGGTTGTCTATGTCGGCGAAAACGAGGTCGCTCGAGCCATTGCTGAGAACGCATCATATCTGGCTGACGTGTCTGATTACGATATCCGCATGAATGAGAGGGCATCTGAACAGCTCGGTGTTGAAGAACGAGGCCTTGGCGGCAGAATCGAAGACCACCCACGAAATCAAACTGTTTGGTCGCTTGTTCGCAAGATCGCAGACCTTTGGCTTGCAGGGACTGGTGCTGGTGAAGAAAGCGCACAGGCAGAGCTGCTGCCGATGATCCGCAAGTCTATCCGCGAACTAGATGAGAGGGTCGAAAAGGAAACGAACCAAAGCGAAGTTTGGAATACTATGATCAAGCAGATTTCTGATGACGCGCCGTATTCCCTGGGCTTCTACGCTGACAAATTTGAGTCGTGGACAGCGGACGAGATTGAAGCTCTTCGATGTGATGTGGTTGAGACAGCCACAGAGGAAGAACTAATGGCCGAGGTCGAACGCCGGCGAAGAGCTGGTCTACTGCCCAAGGAGGCCTCGAATGATGGCTTCTCAGATATGGTTGATGATCTCTGGGGCAAACTCGATGCAGACCCAGACCGCTAGTACAGCCTACCTGCCGCCCTTAACCAATATTTGACATAAGAAGTCTATGGCGACTGTCGTTGTAGTAGTGCGTGCTTCTTCTAAGCGCCTCTCCTGCTAGGAACCAAAGCGCCCCGGATAAGCATTTCCCCAGCACTGCTCTGCGGAACTATGTACCACCAGTCTCTACTATGAGCATGGTTGACCGCAGCCAGCCCCAAGCGGACATTCAAAACTGGAGTTTGCAGTTTCCGAGATGCGGACAAAGCTTCAATTCGCGGCGGTGGCACCATTGTCGACTCCGGCAATCGGACTTCCGTGCGGGTCAGATCGCTAACTGTTGCTCAACAATTGTAGCAAAGTACGCGCAGCCATAAGCGAGTGCGTCATCATTGAAATCGAAGGCTGGATTGTGCAATGCCGCGCTATCTCCATTGCCGATAAACATGAAATTGCCCGGACGTTGCTCAAGCATGAAAGAAAAATCCTCTCCACCCATGGTTGGCGTTCGGTTGCCGTCAACTGCCTCGGAGCCCACCAGTTTGGAGGCCGCATCAATAGCAATGTCGGTTTGTTTCGGGTCGTTTTCCGTCACCGGCAAATCGTCAATGTAAATGAGATGGATGTCCGTACCCGTCATGGAAGCTACACCCGAACATATTTCGAACATCCTTTGTTTGCCCAAAGCACGTGCCTTGCTGGATAGGCTGCGCACGGTCCCTCTGATCTCCGCTGTCTCAGCGATGATGTTATCTGCATTCCCCATGTGGATTTGCGTGATTGAAACGACGTGTTGCGCCGACGCACTTATTGAACGCGATACAATCGTCTGGAAACCCTGGATGATCTGAGCAACGGCAATGGCCGGATCGAGACCCTCGTGGGGAAAAGCTGCATGGCAGCCTTTTCCAGTTATTTGTACTTCAAAGAGGTCCGCTGACCCCATAATGCCGCCCGGGCGAGTTGAGAAATGGCCGATGGGCAGACCAGGAGACGTATGAAGTGCAAAAACGCTTTGAATACCAAAACGGTCCATCAGGCCATCCTGAACCATGGCGAGGCCACCGCCTTCCGCCTCTTCCGCTGGTTGGAAAATCAGAACCGCAGTTCCGTTGAATTTACGGGTCTCGCTGAGATAGCGAGCAGCGCCCAGCAGCATCGTTGTGTGCCCATCATGTCCGCAGGCATGCATCCGACCTTCGATTTTGGACGCGTAGGGAAGGTTAGTCTGCTCCTGCATGGGTAGAGCGTCCATATCCGCCCGAAGCCCAATCACTTTTTCACTTGATGTGCTTTTGCCTTTGATGACAGCGACGACGCCGGTTTTTCCAATGCCGGTATGAACTTCGTCGGCACCCATCTCATGCAAGCGCTTAGCAACCAAACCGGCGGTTCTATGAACGTCGAATGTGATTTCCGGATGCGCATGAAAGTCGCGACGCCATTCAAATAGTTCAGTTAGCTGCGTGTCAAAAACTTCAGTGTGAACCATTGGTCTGCCCTCAGAAATGACCTTCAATGACATGATGCTACACAAAAGCGATCATGATCAATTGGCGGTTCTTCGGTAGCCTTGGGGCTCACAGCGGTCATGCGGCGGTGCGGCGGGCCAAAATCAGTCTGTTTGTACATGCCTTGGTAGGTTGAGCGGGACTGAGCCGACACCGAATGAATGCCGGTTACGGCCAGCACTAGTTTTGAACTTGGCCTTCACACGAGCTTAACCATTGTACTCTCGAGGACACAGAAATTGCGCTGGCACTACGGTATTGCGCTTTTACTTGACATAATCAAGTAATTCTATTTTGCTTGAATTTATCAAGTAAATGGAATTGCAGAATGGATCACATCTCGACAATTCGCGCCTTCAATCGGTTCTACACACAGAGAATGGGTTTGTTCTCCCCCGACTACGGCGGTAGCGGAATGAACCTCACAGAACTGCGGGTTTTCTATGAGATCGGAGTGCAAAATGGCTCAACTGCCCGGTTGATCGCCAATGCCCTGGACCTCGACGAAGGCTATGTCAGTCGTATCCTGAAGAACTTTGAGCGATCCGGATGGATTCTAAGAAAACCTTCTGAACATGATGCACGGCAAAAGGAACTTCATCTTACTGAATCTGGGCACCAGAAGTTTAGCGAGCTTGTCGACCGGATGGCGCTTGAGGTCCACAAGCGATTGGATGGGGCAGATGCAGGGCGCGTCGCCCGGGCTTTGGAGCAGGCGGTGAGATCATTTGATCTGCCGGGTCCAGTCGAATTTCGCGATTTAACCCCAGGCGACGCCGGGTGGGTCGTCAATCGGCATGCCGAGACCTATTACATGGATTACAAATTTGATTACCGCATGGAAATGCTCGTCATGCAAATCCTGGCGGCTTTTTTGCCGGTCCAAGGCATTGATGGAAACCGCGCCTTTATTGCTCATAGCGGCGAGACGCGGCTCGGATCAATTTTTTGCATGAATACAGAAGAACCCGGCGTCGCGAAACTGCGATTATTCTTTCTGGAACCCGAGGCCCGCGGAATGGGCTTGGGCAAGCGTTTAATGACGATCTGTCTGAATCACGCACGTGCATCAGGGTTCAAACGCATGACGTTAATGACCCACGAGACACAGATAGTCGCACGCGCGCTCTACGCTAGATTCGGATTCACTTTGACAGAGCGCGTTTCCGGGTATCACTTTGGTAGTGAGAGCGTGCAAGAAACCTGGGACCTCACACTTTGATCTCACAACTGGGCTTTGCGCTAAGTGCGGCCGCGCATAGACAACCAGACATTCGCTGTACGACGTCGCTTGAGCAAAATGGGCTCGTTGCCGCCTCTCGCTACTTTACAAATCAAAAACCGGTCGCAGTCCAAACCGGACATTTCAAACAAGACTTTGCGAATCCCGAGATGCGGACATAGCGCTAATTCGCTGCGCGTGCGCCAACGACCGCTTCTGCGTAGTTGTCTTGCAAAAACCTACACCAAAATTCGACTTGATCATAGACGCAGTGATTCAGTCATCTGTTTGCGTTTCTAAGCCGAACGATCGCTTTGTTGCGCGCCAACTTCGAAAAGCGATGAATGCAAATCCGAGTAGGATGGCCAAATCGATGACGATCAGCGCGGCTGCGACCGGACGGTCAAGGAATATCCAGTAGCCATCTCGGGATATCAGCAACGAGCGGCGTAGATTAGCCTCAAGGATTGGACCCAAGATCAATCCCAACACGATCGGAGCAAGCGGGTATTTCGCCAAACGAAACAGAATGCCGACCAACCCAAAGCCCAGCATGACCCACAGGTCAAACACCGAACCCTGCAGGGCATACGTTCCGATACAACACAAGATGAGAATTGCCGGGATCAGGTAGAGTTTCGGGATCAACAAGACTCGAATAAAAAATGGAGCCGCGAGAATGCCGACAAACAGCAACATGACATTCGACGCCATATAGACGAGAAACAGGCCCCCCACGAACTCTGGATTCATCGTGAACATTTCGGGGCCCGGGACGAAGCCAAGGATCAAAAGCGCACCCAACAGTATTGCCGACGAAGCGTCCCCAGGGATGCCAAGGGCCAGCGTGGGAACCAACGTGCCGCCCACGGTTGCATTGTTGGCTGCCTCGGTCGCAATGACGCCGCCTTCGGCGCCTTCGCCATATATCTCATCCGGTTTGGCGAATGACTTGGCAATAGCATAAGAACTGAACGAACTGATGTCGCCGCCCGCACCAGGAAGAGAGCCGAAGAATACACCAACGAAAGACGATCGCAGCATATTCTTCCAGTGCCTCATCACCAGAAACACAGATCTGAAACTGGGCTTGGCGATCTCGATCGTGGGTCGACCCAACAGGTCGCCCCTTGCGACTTGAAAGACCATCTCGGAGATCGCAAAGAGCCCGACGACTACGGCAACTATGTGGAACCCATCAAGCATGTGGTGCGACCCGAAGGTGAACCGATACCCCGTTGAGAATGCGTCGGATCCGATGGTCGACAATAGCAGACCAAAGCAACAGGCCATCAGGCCCTTTACCAAAGTGCCCTCGGAAATCAGCGAAATGGTCAATAGCCCGGTGACGGCCAGCATTGTATATTCGGGTGGGGCAAAATTACTGGCAAAGGACGCGAGTACGGGCGAAGCGGTGATCAAAACAACGCCGCCGACAAGCCCACCCAATGAGGATGCCGCAAGCGCAAGGCCAATAGCTTTGGAGGCCTGACCTTTCTGGGCCATTGGGAAACCGTCTAGCAACGTAGCTGCTGCGATGGGTGTGCCAGGTATTCGAAGCAAAATTGCTGACACAGCGCCTCCGCAGGAGCCTCCGACGAAAATGGAAATGAGGAAACCCATCCCTGCTAGGGGCGGCAGGCCTATGGCCACCGGTAAAAGCAGAATGATACCCATCAAGGGTCCGAGCCCCGGTAAGGCACCGACAAGCAAACCGATCAGGATGCCCGCGAAGGTCAAAGCAATAGCGAGGGGCGAGAAAAACAGCTCAAAGCCGCCGAGAAGGGATTCAAACATCAAAGCTCACCAGGGGATATTCAGACCAAAGATGCCGCCCGGCAGAACGACGTTCAGGACCTTTTCGAAGACAAATGCCAGAACAAAGGCCAATGAAAGCGCGAATCCCACAATAATGCCGGCGTTGCGGGCTCCGCAGAGCATCATGACTGCCGCCACCATGGGCGCAGTTGCAAGATGGTATCCCAGCCAACCGAGGCAAATCAGGTAGGTTGTAAAGATGGCTAGCAAACCGGCTGACCTCCGCAAAGCCGCAGGAGATTTAGTTTCTGATTGTTCTGCATCGCTTGAGGTGAAATTGCGGACCAATTGGACCGCAAGAAGCCCCAACATAAGTATCGCGATGCTGCGCGGATAGCTGGCTGCGTTGTCATATGGGCCGCCAGATGCAATCCCTTGCGCGGCCATGGACGTCGCTACCTGTTGGAAGACCAGCGCACCGAGGCCCGCGAAAAACGCGAGCCCCGTCCATTCTGCAAGCTTGGCCGACAGCTTCATCTTATTGCAGCTTTTTGAGCTCTTCTTCTTCCCATTCCAGTGCGCTGCCCATGGCCCCGAGTTGGTCTTTCACACCACCGACAACCTCGTCGTACATGGTGTAGTCATAGGGCAAAGGCACGAAGCCAACTTGCCGGATTGCTGCTTTGACATCATCTCGAGCCATTGCCGCGGCCATTGCTTCGCGAAGCTTGTCCACGACGTCCGCTGGTGTTTCCGGGTGAACAATCCACCATGTCCAGCCAATCGGGCCCAGTTTGGATAGACCTGTGTCAAACTCAATGTCATCCAGTCCGGGCGCGCCGTCGAATGCCGCTTTAGAGTCTTCCAGTTCGGACAGAACCAGCATGATGTTGAACGCGGATGGATCGGACTTGTAATTGCCGACATTTACAAAAGAGAAATCCAGAACGCCAGATTTCAAGTCTTTTGCGGCGTTACCGTCCTGCGTGTAGGGCACGTTCTGGGCAACACAGTCATGCGCCTGAAGCACCTTCGAGATCACCATGTGCGGCAGGTTGTTTCGCGAACCAGAGGAATAGCGAAGCTCTCCACGATTGGCCGCGCAGTATTCCATAAGCCCGGCAAAGTCGTCCCAGCGGCTCTCCTCGGTGCGCCCGCCAATTGCGAAGGCGTTCGAATGAGCCGATTGCAGTGGCGTGAATTCTGTGTAGTCCCATTCGGCTTTACCCAGGATCGGTGCGAGAACCAGCGGAGCCACGTAAGAATCCATGATGGTGTATCCATCCGCCGGTTTGCTCATGGCGGTCGTCTGCGCCTTGGTGCCCGGTCCACCCGTCACCGACAGAACGGTAATGTCGACGCCAAGCTCTTCGCCCATTGCCTTGGCAATGACCTGGCTCACCGAAGAGCCTGTGCCGGGTCCCCAGGGGTGAATGACTTCGATGGTGCGCTCCGGGAATTCGGCCATAGCAGCGGTCGCCGTAAGCCCAGCTACAGCCGCAGCGGTCAGGGTTTTGAGTGGTTTTTTCATGACTTGGGTCTCCTCCTGTCAGTGTGTTTGTCAACGTCCTTGATGGGGCGTTTCTTGGAATTCGGATCGGACAGCCCAAACCGATCATAGATTTCGAGCGGTGCGTCGTGCCTCTGAAAATGTGCGGAAATGTGCGCCGAAAGCCGAGCGATGATGGCAGAGTCGCGAACAGGCTGCGTCTGACCCGGGTCGGCATCGAGATCGTAAAGCGCAGTTTCGCAGTCTTCGAGCGTTTGACCGTCTTGCCCGACTTGGCTGTTCTTCGAGTCGAGCGTGAGCTTCATAAGCGGGACGCCCTTAGTGAAGTCGAACGGCCCTGCCAGCTCCGCCGACCGCAATTCGCCGACGTCGAAAGGACCTGTCATGTGAGTCGGCATCAGCGTGTATATACTGAGTTCGGAGCCTTCCTCTTCCTCGGGATATCGGAAATAGCTATAGCGCCCGTCTGTTACACAGACCGGCCCGCCAAACATGCCAAGTGCGACGGAGGCGTGCCCCGGAACATCACTGGTCAGGGAGGGGACCAGCGACGTTCCGGTGACACCAGGAGGAACCTTGCAACCATGAATGTCGAGCATCGTCGGCATCAAGTCGGGTGTATGGCATAAAGCGGCCCGCCGGGTCCCTCTTTCGCCATCCGGATGCGCGATCATCAGGGGAATGTGCGAGATTTCCTCGTAGTAGGGCATTCGGTTCTTGCCCCACCAGTCGTGTTCGGACAGTAGAAACCCGTGATCTGTCGTCAAGATCAGACAGGTATCGTTCCAGAGCGCGTGTTCATCGAAGTAATCCAGTAACTTGCCGAAATACTCGTCGCACATGGCTACAAGGGCAGCGTAGTTACCTCGGATTTCGGCGATCTCTTCGGCGGAGTTCGTTGCCTTTTCGTAAATTGGCCAATCAAGGATCTTGCCCTTGTATCCGCTTCGATAGGCCTCCTTGAACCGCTCCGGCGCAACGAAGGGCTCATGTGGGTCAAAGCACTCAAGTTGCAAAAACCAGTCGTCAGACTCGCGGTTGAGATCAAGGAACTCGAAGGCGGCAGAGAAACACTTTGCAGTTGGGAAATCAGCTTCGGTTTCGAGGAACTGGGCGTTGATTGCTGCGCGGGATTTCTTCCAAGCGACTTTTGAGGAGTTTCCGCGTGTTGCCGTGCCGTTTGGCAGTCCGTCCAACGGATAGTGCCGCGCGTCAAATGCCTCCCTTAGTCGGTCGACCGGCGGTGCCACGAGAACCTTCAGCGGATCGTATTCCTGGCCCCGTATGTAATCCCAGCTATCGAAGGCATTCGCATAACCCCAACCGCCATCCTCGAAATAGTGCAAATGGTCCGAGATCAGATGCGTGTAGGTGCCGTTCTGGCTGAGAATGCGGGCATAAGAGTCATCGAATGGCTCCAGCGGCCCCCAATGTCGATGCATGAAGTTCAGCCGTCCCGTGTGCATGTCACGCCGCGCAGGCATGCAGGGAAGGCTACCTACATAGTATTTGTCGAAGGTCACAGCTCGCCGTGCGAAACGGTCGAAGTTCGGTGTTGCGATGGCCGTTCCGCCATAGGCACCAAGTGCCAGGCGGTTGAGCGAGTCGAATAGAACGAAAACGGTCCGCATCGCCCCTCCCAAAGCAATTCCCACGGCTGAAGCATACATTGCGACATTCAAGGAATTCTGTAAAATCGAAGTATCGACTATATCCATTCTAAAAGTGAATAACTTGGAAAGAAACCTCGCCGCCTTTCTCGCAGTCGCCGCGCACGGATCGCTTACCGAAGCTTCGGATGCGCTCGGCGTTACGCAGCCGTCTGTCACCAAGCGGATCGCAAACCTTGAAGCAAGCTACGGCACACCGCTCTTCGAACGGGATCGGCGGGGGATGCGTCTTACCGAAGCGGGCAGGATGCTTCTGGAAAATGCCGAACGGATTGCACTAGAATACCGGCTGTCACGCGAGAAGATCGGTGCCATCGCATCGCCGGGCCTTTCCGTCTTGCGCGTTGGAGCGGGTCCGCTTTTTCACCTCAGCTGTGTCGCGAGCCTTTTCACCGAACTCAAAACCCGTTTTCCCGACCTTCGGCTCGATCTGAAAACCGATATGACACAGCATGCGCGCGAAGCATTGCTGAGCGGCGAGATCGACCTGTATCTCGGTGTCCTTGACGGCGTTGGCCTGGAGACCGAACTCTCATCCACTACGGTGACCGAGGTGGAGCACGGTGTCGTTATGCGGCCGGACCATCCGGCAGCAGGCCAAGCCGCCATCGATATCCGCGAGCTTGCAGGACAGCAATGGGTCATATTCGGCAACGATCCCGAGACCGAAAGCAGGTTTCGCACATTGCTTAAACCCACACCTGCCACCCAGGATGTCATCGACATTCGGACGACCTCGTTCACGACCGGCTTGCAACTTGTCCGTGAAGGGCCGTTCATCATGTCGGCTCCGCTGCAACTGGCTTCTCGTGTCGCGAAAGAGGGTTTGGTCATACGGCCTACCGAGCAAGGCCTGCCGAGGAGACAGGCTGGTGTCCACCTACGTCGCAGCGCGCTCAACTACGGTGTGATGAAGGCATGTCTGGCGTTCTTCGAGCGGTTTGAGTTTGGATAGCGGACATTCGTTGCGCCCGCAGCATTTTGTACTTTGGGCTCGTTGCCGCCTTTCACTACTTTTTACATCAATGGCTGGTGGCAACCCAAAACGGACATTGGCGACGCAACTTCGCGATCCTATGTACGCAACTTTTCAACCGGTTGTTTGTCCAAGTCGAACGACCATTTTCACAGTAAGCGTTCGATATCAGCAGGCATCCTTCATGTGCTTGACCAAAGAGGTAAATTGTTTGTCTCCGTATCCACCTTCCCACGCGGCTTTTGTGCGGTCATGTATAATTCGGATTAAGTCAGCTGGTGCATTCAGAGATATGCAGGTCTTTAGAGCGTCCTCCT
This sequence comes from Ruegeria sp. AD2(2025), assembly GCF_056542385.1. Lineage (NCBI taxonomy): Bacteria > Pseudomonadati > Pseudomonadota > Alphaproteobacteria > Rhodobacterales > Roseobacteraceae > Ruegeria > Ruegeria sp. AD2(2025). The sequence continues at coordinate 112,478 of NZ_JBQFZS010000005.1, read as the reverse complement.
GGGCCAATGCGTAAACTTTCAACGAGGCTTCAGCGTCGTCATAGTCCTCGGTCGGAACAGTTCGGGCAAAGAGATCGTAATAGTCATTTACCAATTTGATCGTGGCAGGGAGTTGATCGGCATAGACCTGCATCGGAACACCTCCTTTCTGGCAAACCAGTGCGCCGTATATCATCCCAAACATGAACCCCTGCCGGACAGTGAAGAGACCAGCAAAAAGTGCTGCAAGAGCTGCGGGTTTCTCACCGACTTGGGCGGACTTTCCCCCAAGAGACCTTATCACTTCGCCATAGCGATCCCAGGTTCCGGCACTGCCCACGGTCAGGATGGTGGTGTCACTGCTGCCAATGCCCGAAGGGTATGCATTGATCATGCCCAGCATGTAGTCGGCGTTTTTTTCGCTAAGGAATGAGACTAATGTATCGGCATCGGACGTATCGCCGGTGCTCATGTCGCAGATTGTTTTTCCCTTCAAGGAAACACTTAGCCCACTGACCAAATCGAAGGTTTCCTTGTGGCTTTTGATACAGACGATGATGAAATCAGACGCCGCAACAGCATCTTCCGGCGATACGCAAATCCCTGCACCTGCACTTTCAAACGATCTGGTCTTTTTAGGTGTCCGATTCCAGACGCAGACGCTGTAACCTGCATTGAGCAGGCAATGCGCCAACGCCGAACCCATGTTGCCCAATCCGAGTACCGCAAGCGTTGCCATGGTTTTCTCCAGTTCTGGTCATTGGTGTTCCACGTCAACATGCGTAAGAATTGAGAAAACGCGTAGTTGTAAATATTTCTCTATTGTTAGATTTTCTGACTTATGGATTGGCACACGTTACCCTCGCTGACGTCTCTCAGAGCCTTTGCCGCCGCCGCAGAGTTTAGAAACTTGACCCGCGCGGCAGCGGCACTGAATGTGACCCACTCCGCGGTCAGCCAACAAATCCGAGGACTGGAGCAGCATCTGGGAACCCAGCTTGTTTCTCGGACGCGACACGGTATCGCTCTGACCGCACAGGGGGAATTCTTAGCGGCGGGTTTACATGAAGCATTCGCCTCAATGGTGTCCCTGACTGAGAGCATATCAAGTGCAGAGGCAGTTCGCCCACTGGTGGTCAGTGCCACACCGATGTTTTCAAGCGCATTCCTTATGCCGCGACTATCGACGTTTGTTCAGGAGTTTCCGGATATCGAGCTTCGGATCGACTCAACAATCCAGGCAGTCGACCTCAAACCGGGGGGCGTTGACATAGCCATTCGATACGGCACCGGGCGTTGGTCGGGACTGGTCTCGCAAATGTTGCTACCTGGCTGTCTGACAGTGGTTGCTGCAAAAGAATTGATTGGGGAACGGATGCTCAAAGGCCCAATTGAGTTGCTCGACTTTACTCTTCTTCAGGAACAGGCTTCGGTCGAATTTGACCTGTGGTTGGAAAAGGTTGGAGTACCACCTGGTGCCGACAGGAGAGTTGTTCGCTTGCCGGGCAACATGCTGCTTGATGGAATCCGTCGAGGTGATGGTGTCGGGGCGACGGTTCCGGCATTCATCTCTGATGAATTAAAGTCTGGAGATCTCGTAGCGCTATTCGATGATCCAATCCCGCAGATCGGATATTACCTCGTCACGTTGCCTGGGCCGGTTCGCCCAGCTGCAAAGGTGTTTCAGAGGTGGCTTTCGAAATCAATTACCGAATATGAAAAAAGCCTTTTCCGATGGACGCCAGCTCACTTGATATAACAGTTTCCATTGTTCGACCCGAATGGATAGCAACAACCCAAAGCGGCGATGAATTTTAGCAAAATGAGGGCAAAAAGGCCGTTTGCCCACTGAGCTGTTAGCACAGACGAATGGCATTCGCTCCCCTACGCTGCAACCGACTTCAAGCAATGTCAGAAACCGACCCTGTGCACTTTCGCATGGTCTAAACACGTAGCGACCAGTATGAAACAGAAAGGAGGACAACACGTGGAGCGAAAGCTGGCGGCCATCCTGATCGCTGACCTTGTCGGCTTTACCGCTCGGATGGAGCGGGACGAGAAAGGCACGCTCGAAATCCTCTCTACGCACATTGACGATACCGTCGTTCCGCTTGTCGGTCGGCATCACGGTCGCATTGTCAAACAGATGGGGGACGGTCTACTCGCCAGCTTCGACAGCGCCGTCGATGCCGTGTCCTGCGCGGTTGAATGGCAAAATTCGCCAGTGGCAGGCTCCGACCCGCTTCGCTTTCGCATCGGCATCACTCTTGGTGACATTATCATGCGCGACGGAGATGTTTTTGGATCCGGTGTGAATCTTGCGTCAAGGTTGGAGCGGCTTGCCCCGCCCGGCGGTGTGTTGGTGTCGGACGCTGTTTATCGTGTGGTCGGGAACCGTATACCGGTCGATTGGGAGGATGCTGGTCAGCACACGGTAAAGAACGTTGCCGAACCGGTACATGCTTGGCGCATTGGCGGGTCAAGCGCAGTATGCCCTGAACCGCCTCGGCCTGAATCATCAGGAAAAGCCACTATTGCTGTCTTGCCTCTAAACAACATGAGCGATGACCCCGAGCAGGCCTTCTTTAGCGACGGGATTGCCGAAGACATTATTGTGGGCTTATCGCGTTTTCGGACACTTAAGGTCGTTTCCAGAAATGCGTCTTTCAGGTTTCGGACACAGGACACAGATCCGGCCAAAATCGCGGAGGCTCTTGGCGCAGATTACCTGGTTGAAGGCAGCGTGCGAAAGGCCGGTAGTCGCGTGAGAATCTCGGTACAGCTCGCTGACGCGCGTACGGGCACTCACCTCTGGTCGGATCGATACGATCACGAACTGGAAGATGTTCTCGCGGTACAAGACGAGGTGGCCCGAAATATCGTCGCAGTGTTGCCAGGCAGGGTCCAGCACGATGTCGTCGACCGTTCGACACAGAAACCAACGGATCAGATGAAGGCCTATGAACTGATGCTCAAGGGCAAGGCGCTACGCGATGGTCTGAACGCACGAGATACGGCCAAGGCGAGAGCGTTGTTGGAACGCGCGGTCGCACTCGATCCGACCATCGCGCGATCTTATATGTATCTTTCAGATACATATGTCATAGATTTGTGGCTTGGTCTGGCGGACGCTGACGCGCCCACGCACACGTTGAAAATTGCCCGAAAGGGCGTGGCACTGGATAATCGTGACGTCTACATTCAGGACCAGCTTGGTTTTGCTTATCTCTGTGCTGGACTTTGGGATGAGGCCGAGGCGCAATTCAACAAGACACTTTCGATGATAGACAGCGAGGCAGAGTCGATGGCTTGGTGCGGCTATGCTTTCCTACTGCTAGGCCAGCACGAAAAGGCGCGCGATGTAGTTTCGGAAGCTATGGGGCTGGACCCGCTGCATCCGCCCGCCATCGACTGGATTATGGGGCAGGTCGAATTCTTCAACGGTAACTTGGAAGCATCGCTTGGTTTTCTGATGGGAGCAGCGCGGCTCAACTCACTGGCAACTGCCTTTGTCGCCGCGTCTTACGCGCAGCTCAAACGAGAGCGAGACGCCTCCGACGCGTTGCGAGAATTTGTCACCGAACGTCACGATGAGTTCACAAGTCGAGGTATTGTGGTTGAGGATGAGACGGTCGACAGCCTTGCCCGCGGGTTCAGGTCTATGTGGCGGCGACCAGATGATTTTGAACGTCTTGCCCAAGGGCTACGGGCGGCAGGATTGACCGGCTGACACCGACATTAACTCGTTTGTCCAAACAGCGCGGCCTCAATGACGCGTTTCTCTGCGCTTTGTTTTTTCGGCGGCGCGAACCCAAAGCGGACAAGCACAGTTAGACTTTGCAGTTTCCAAGACGCCAAAGAGCGAACTTTTACACGAGGCTACACCAGATACCAGTTTTCAACGTCTCGGGTAGCTTCGTCGACTGTAAAAGCAGCCTCTACCTCTGCGATTACACACCGTACTTCATCCGGGCTTGCACTGAGTTCCAAGATGTTCGCATTCAGGTCATGGGCTGACCCGGCATCTGAATAAATCGTATCGACCGCAATTCTGACGGCGTTCCGGTGTTGCAGCAGGTGCTCAAAAAACCGGACATAGATCGCCTCCTCATACGGGGAATGGATGTCCACCTCAGAGACTAAGCCCAACTCCGCTGCCTTGGCACATGTCTGGCGCCAAGCCAATTCCATTGTGGACGGCGGCGCGTCCCTAGCCTCATCGGGATGTCTGGGGTTCGCAAACGTAGATCTTCGAATAGCTTCGAGATTGGTACGCAAGCCCTTTGTAGGAACCGGATAGATGAATGTGGTTTCCTCGGAAGCTAAGGCAGGCTCAATCTGATCGGGCTGCGCCTGGATGAACTCTGAAAACCTGTTTCCGATGATAGGGACTTCACCGACAATCATGCCTGTGGGGTCGGTATTCTCCGCCAGCCATCGCGCCAGTGCTCTCCGCCCCCACAGCCCGGCTGCCTTTCGGATCAACGGATGAGTTCCATCCGAAACATCCGGATACTTTGCGAGTATGTCTTCGGTCTGAAACGCCGCGAGCCCTGTATCCCAACGCATGATATGCACGCGACGTTCCAAGGAGACTGAAATGGATATCTGCTGACGCAACAGGAATGACTTTCCTGATGCTGGTAATCCAGTGAAGAAAACTATGCGGCAACGCCGTGCAGCGTCGGCCAGGTGTCTTGCAATCTCAGTGTCTGCAAAACTGTCGATAGAAATTGCGAATCTCCTAGTTCGGTGTCGGCAATAGGCTGGAGCGGCGAGCGTTCACCACCTCCAAGATTGTTGCTCAAGAAATCCGGCGATTTCACAGATGAATTGTCAACTTAAATTGCCCTAAAGCCCAGTTTGAGAGCTTTTCATTGCAGATAGATGCTTCAGGCTCGCAGCCCAAAACGGACATTGCGGTTTCTGTCCGCACTCCGGTAGCTTCTATTCATGACTGTTTTCCCCAATCTCTCCGAGCATTACTCTGACCCTAAAACATATCCTCCTGGCGTGGCTTTCATGGACGGGCAGTATTTGCCGATTTCGGAAGCCAAGATTTCGGTGCTGGACTATGGGCTACTTCATTCCGACGCGACGTATGATGTCGTCCATGTTTGGAACGGAGCCTTCTTTCGACTCGAAAATCACCTTGATCGGTTCTTCGCAGGTTTGGAAAAGCTGCATATGTCGATTGAATATGACCGAGACCAGATCATCGAGATACTGCACAAATGCGTCGCACTTTCCGGGTTAAAGAACGCCTACGTCGAGTTTATTTGTACTCGCGGCATGTCTCCGACATTCAGCCGGGATCCACGTGACGCCATCAATCAGTTCATCGCGTTCGCAATCCCGTTTGGATCGGCGGCTAATCCATAGCAGACGAAGCATGGGCTACATGCAGCAATATCATCCTTGGTCCGCATTCCGCCTAATTCAGTCGATCCAACTGTGAAGAACTATCACTGGTTGGATCTGGTGAGAGGCCTCTATGAGGCTTACGACCGCGGTGCCGACACGGCGATCCTTGTCGATACAAATGGGAACGTGTCTGAAGGGCCCGGATTCAATATTTTTGCCGTCATCGACGGAAGAGTCCTTACACCAAAGCTCGGAGTGCTTCTCGGGGTCACTCGTCAGACGGTCTTCGAAATTTGCACGGACCTGGAATTTGACTGCTCAGCCGTCGACATACCCCGAGACCAACTCCTGGGTGCAGACGAGGTGTTTATATCTTCAACCGCCGGAGGGATCATGTCAGTGACCAAAGTGAATGGACAAAATATCGGTGCTGGATCTCCCGGCCATATCACAAGTCAGATCACCAAGCTTTATTGGGAAATGCACAACGAGAAGAACAAGAGGCTTGTGATAAAATACTTGAATTAAAAATAGCTGTCAGTCGGTGTCGGGTTTACCCAGTGGTGGAATGTAGTTTTGGGAGCCATGACTCTGCTGGATGCGTCTTACACAATTTTCTGATCGCAGCCCATAGCGGACCTTAACTAATAAGCTTTTAGATCCCGACAAGGGGACAATTCGAGCGCCCGACTTTTGGGGAAAAACGGCGGAGCCTGAAAAAATCCAGAATATCTAGTCTTCGTTCCGAACGAAAATGAGAGCCACTGTGATTGATGGCCTAGTACGGCAACGCGCTTATTGTAGTCGGGGCAGGTATGGCAGGTCGGTCTGATGACGGCAACTGTGCTCGTAGACCAATTTGCTGAGGTCATAATCATCGAAAAGGATGAGTTACCTCGCACTTATAAGGGCATTCTCCGAAGCCGGGCTTGCCTGAACTTGGGTCGAGTGAGATCGTTACATTGACAAAGTTGTTTTTGGTATCAGGGGGGCAATCATGCATATCGCATTTCACAGGATCATTTTGTTGGCATGGCTGGCAGTTGTTGTGGTCGCTTCACCAACTTCGGCCCAGAACGCTAATCAAGCCCGCGCTACAATGGACTATCTGAGCGACCTCGTTCAACGTGCGGAAGCTGGAGGAACCAACCTAGTTCTTAGCAGAAGCGTGCCTGTTTCAGTAACGCTGCTTTCGGTCGACGGCATACCCGTGCTTGCCTACCGAAAAGAGAATAACTGGAGATACGGAGACTTTCTGGCTTCCACGTTTGATTGCTCGGCACCGGGCGTGCTTCGAATGACCTTTGTTGTAAATCCATATGGGACTGACGACGTGCCTGAATTTATCAAGCCGGGGTACATTTCAAATGTGGAACTCATTTCCAGCCCAATCGGCCTGGATACAGTTTTGCCGGACGGAGCAACGATACTCGGGGCAGTCCCGACACTGGATGAGGCGAATGGTCCATCAACGATGTTCAGAATTTCGGTGGAAGTACCCGCAAACGGCAAGGTTGCCTCCAGCCTAGGGCCAACCGGAAACCTGCAAGTGATACTCAAAGAAGGCGAGAAATATTTAAGGCTCGGCGGTGGGGCAAACCTGAGTGGATACGAAGTAGATCTGCTACCGCTTCTTCGACACTGCGCTATGAGCGATCCGAACTACGAACCGCCGCCACCTAGTGTTGCCGAAGTTGCTAACGGTCAGCCCATCGGTCGCCAACCTACTTCCGAACAGTTGCAACTCGCCCTGTCCAAGTACTATGGGCTTTCAGTGGGCGTTTACAGTTTACTCCTGGGCGCAGAGAATGCGGGATTTGAATACGATGACTTCAAGCTGCATGACTGCTTTGTGGCAAAAGACGGTCTCGTGTTCTGTCAGTTCTCTGGCCGAGCGCTTTTCGGAGATAAGAAGCTGGAGCCCATTACCGCGTTCTTGAACACTATGATAACTCTCTCAGGCCCGAGATGGGTGTCGGTGCAAGTTGACGGCTCCAATTGGCGGGTGACTCAGGATTACAGGTCATGCAACGTTAGGACGAATAGCATCTATTGTGATTGGTACGAATAGAGGGTGCTGCTTGGCCAAAACGAGCCACTATTCACTAGGACAGCAGGGTGTTTCTGTGGAACCTATTTTTGCCATCACTTGATGCGAATCGCGCCTCGTCCTAACCTTCGTCCTATTGTTCTGGGAAATTTGACTAGGCCGAAGACATTGCGAAAAATTGTCAATTCGCATCGGAGCCAATGAACCGATTTGACCTAGTTCTTTAAGCTAGATGTACCCCCAGAAAATCGTGGATCTGGCAGTCAGTTGGTGTTTCTGGGGGTTAAAAGTGCTTGGCGCGACTGGTTCCAAATTGATTTCCACAGTGATCGCAGCATTCGCGTTTGCGCATTTAGTAAGTGCGCGCTCTGAGGCATTGGCAGAGGGTTTTCCGAACGAAAACGCTACATGTCTTGAACAATTTATGGCACCCGACTTCGATAGCCCATCGTCGAGCATCAGCTCAGAAATGGATCGCGAGTCCCTTTCAGACTTCCAGTTTGGCATGCCCCTGTCAGAACACTTTTACAGCAAGGAAAGTGATACGGTATTGCTGGGTCCAGGGGAGGAAACCGTCAGCTCTGCCGGAGACGGCAATGATACGATTTTCGTCGTCAACCCTTCACCACATGGCAATGCTCTCGGCGAGAACGGGAGCGATACGATCCATGTCTGCTCTCTGGTCAGCACGATCAACCTGGTTGGAACAAGTGGCGGCGAAATGACTCCGGATTCCGTTCCCGACTTGATCGTAATTCATCCCAGCGCCTTCACTTCGGCAGAGGCAATCGGAACCAATCAAGTCAATCTGGGTGGTCGTCCAATTGAAATCCGCGGCGCAAGGATAATGATCTCCGGCTTTGACGCCCGTGCGGATCGTATCATTCTCCGGTCGCCAACGTCGGTTGCACCGAAGATAGTAGAAGACTCATCGTGGAGAACACTCGTTCAAGCCGGTCCAATTCAGCTTGACATCCAGATAACCGATGAGGCCGCACCGCATCCAACCACAGGTATCAAAACAGAGGTAGTGCAACCAGACCCACCGGGAACTCTGGAATTGTTGGCCGTGGTTGCAGAGCAGACAGTCCGGCAACGCGAAGATCATGGTGCTATGGTCCACAATTCTGATGAACATGCCGAGCACGGACATGATGATCATCACGAAGGTGACCGCGCCACGGATCCGTCTGTTTACCGGAAAATCGGGCTGGAGGTCAGCAGGAATGGGACATGCGCGTCGATCCGACAATTTGATGGGCTTGATACAGCCGAAGTTGATGTAACACCTGAAAGCCATGACACACGGGAAAGCACCTGGCTGGACGGTGATGATCAGATCGTTCATGTCGGCGATGGGCAGGGGCATGAACTATTGGCTGGCGGTGGCGACGACCAATTGTGGTTGTACAACGTTGCACCGGATAGCGCCTTGATTGCTGGCCGTGGGTCGGATCTCGTTGTGCTGTGTTCGGTCGAAGATATCGATGCGGGTATTTCTCTTGGGAATGGAGATGCCGCAATGGACGAAGACCCAGACACGCTTGTTATTTCAGAAGGCGTTCTGGCTGGCATTCCCGAAGGGTACTCACGGCGGGTTTCCGTTTCAGAGTTTCAACCGGAAACGGATCGCCTGATATTGCCGCCCGCACCCTTTACACCGGTGGTCGAGCCGTCGGCGGGTGGGTACAGCACCGATGTTACTTACGGTCCTTTGCTGGTCAGGCTGTACCACGGGAACGCGCCGGATTCGTCTGTATTGAAGGCGGCAGTTCAAACCGGCGTTTTGCCGCCGGCACCGTTACTGAACGATATAGAGGTTCGCAAAGCAGCTATCCAAGTTGTCCCGGCGGAAAACCTTGCCTTTGCGGAACAGAGTTGGTCAAACGCCAAAACACTCGCCGGTATAACACCGGATAGCACGCCTCCAACACTTGTATGTGACCAATCCAACTTACCGGCCAGCAGCGCGAGCCCGGAAAACCTGCCAAATCTGGATGAGCATACTCCCTTGCAGGTTCGGTATGGCGGCCAGGATGAAACGGTCATCTTAAATTCGATAGATGAAGATTCCGAACACGGCATCCTCTCGCACAGCTCAGTTGATTTGGGCGCTGGTAACGATACAGCCTATATCTTTACCGGCAATGGATCGGTCACTCTTGGACCCGGCAACGACGTTGCAATCCTTTGCCGACTTGACGGGCTATCGATTGAATTCATAGCCGCGCCAGACGGCGTGCCGGATACCGTCATTATTGATTCAGGGGTGTTTCTGACGCCTGTGATCACAGGGTTGAAGCGGCGCATCGCGTTTTCAGGGTTTGGAGATTCAAATGACCGGCTGATTTTGCGTGTGCCAGAGGGTGCTCGGATAGAATGGGTGGCAAACGTACTGAATGTGACGGCGGGCGGTCACCTAACATCGATTAGCCCCAGTTGGCATCCGATGCACACTGCCCCGGAGCAAAAGCTGGACGAAAACAAAATAGTCGTCTGGCCGATCAGCCGTACGTTGGAATGACAAGTTTCTGTTTTTGTCAGGAGAATTAAAGATGACTCGGATCGCAACCCTTCAAACTTTCCTTGTTTGCGCGACAGTAAACTTACCCTTTCCGGCTCTGGCCAATTGGACTTATTCACCAGATGGCGGCCCCGCCGGCTCGGCATCCGTGGCGGGGTCTGATGGTTCGACCTTAATTGTAGACTGTGGAAACAGTGGCGAGGTTGGAATAGTTGTCCGGCCAGACATTCGACCCAGTTCCATGCGTCAGGCTAACAGCGGTTTCCTTGGGTTTGTGATAGACGGAAACGCAGCGTCCCGCATCAATGTGCCTGTGTCGTGTGAAGCCAATCAATGCTCAACAGGAGGGCGCCCTGGTGTTCTTCCTCTCGTAAGAGCGCTGCAAGCGGGATCAACCGCGCAAACCTGGTGGGAAGACTGGGATCTTGGTATTTTTTCATTGGCCGGTTCTTCCGCTGCCATTGGAAAAATACGATCAGCGGGTTGTCCGGGTTTTTAAACACGAATTTCAGTAGTTCTTACAGAAAGCGATATGACCAGCATTCTTGGGTGACTTTTTAACAGACGTAGAAAGTTCCCCCTCAGCCAATATAAAGGTTCGGAGGAAGTTAAGTGACTTGGAAAAAAGACGTATACGATCCGCACACCTCTTTGGGGCAAACTAGTCATGGCCGCCTAATCCACAACCAAGAAGTTTTGTTCGAGCAACTACGAGAACGGACCAATAATCGCGAAGATCTCTCACGTTCATATCGGAAGGATGAGAAGTCAATTAACGAACTGGGATATTCCGAAGCTGAAGGAAATCAACTGTACTTGTATGGCAATAGATTGAAAGAAGGAGGTGCATTGGTTCGCCTAGCTGGTAAGGTCCGGACGTACCTAACTGAATGTGGGGAGTTCATATCCACAACGCCAGGGTGGAAAGTTCCAAAGCTTAAAGCCGTTTCAAAAGATGAGCACTATAAACGCGTTTCCACATGCTATCGAAGATTTTGGAAATGGGTAGAGCAAGAAGCCCTTACCGACGAAAATTTAAATTCATTGTTGTCAGAAGCGCATTCAAGGCTTGATAAACAAGTGGCCGGGCAGTTTCCTTTGCCAATTCACAAAGGTGCATTTTTCGCCTCTGCCGAATACGAGAAAAAAGGGCTTTTAGGAAAAAAGAAAGTAACTCTTCCAGTTCGAGATGCGAAAATTGAAGAATATGAGAAGTACCTTAGGCGTTTCATCAGATCTATGTTTGTATTCAAGAAGCATCCGCTAAGAATGGCGACAGAACCGGATGGAATTTGGCTGGTCAATAATCCTTTGTCAAAAATTCGTCGTGAGCGTTCCGCGAACTTGGGTCAAGTTTCCATGTATGCATTCATGATGCACCCGCAACAAGACTCAAGCCTAATTCAGGCACACTTGTTCTCAAAATAGCGAAAGGACGTTTCCCAAAATGTTTTGTTTGGCCAATCTGCTCTGAGATATATGCCTGTTCTACCTGAGTGAGGCATGACTCAGCCCCCTGCAATCAGGCCATTGAGGTGTTGTTAATCCGTCCAAGCAAAGGAAGGACTATGATACGCAGATATTCAGGCGATTAGAACTTTCGCTGTTCCTCACTTAATTTTCGGACCTCAGTGTCACACTTGTCATATTTCACGAAACCTGCTGAGTTGGGACGCTTTCCGGAACGTCAAAATGCTTTGAGATGCCAAGGCAGGTGTGTTCAGCGCTAAATGCCATGGCAAGCGGCGTCGCTGCGTCCTCCCATGGGCCATCCGCTAGACTTTGCAAAGTCCGCTTTCTGCGCATCGCAGACCTTCGCGAGAATCCAATATTCCTTAGGGTGGCCCTTTGCGGATTGAGAAATGCAAAGGGTCGTAACCACAACGACTAAGCCAAGCCTTATTGAATTCGTCGCCGATGCCGACAATCGCGCAGCGCAAGACTATGGGCGAACTGCGCAAACTTATGGGATGTGCGAAGTGTTATGCGCAAACCTACATTTCTTCAGAAATCCAGGTTTTCCACGCTCAGCGCGTTCTGCTGGATGAACTCGCGGCGCGGCTCTACGACGTCGCCCATCAGCTTGGTAAACAGGTCATCGGCCTCGACCATGTCGTCCACGCGGACCTGCAGCAGAGTACGGGCGTCGGGGTCCAGCGTGGTTTCCCACAACTGGTCGGGGTTCATCTCACCCAGACCCTTGTAACGCTGCAGCGAGAGGCCCTTTTCGCCCTCTTCCAGAATCGCGCGCAGCAGGTCCAGCGGGCCGTGGATGGCTTGCATCCGATCGCGGCGTACCAGCGTGGCGGGCGTGTTATAGACCTCCTGCAGGCTTTGCGTGAACGACCCGGTTTTGCGCGCCTCACCCGAGCGCAGCATGGGGCCGTCGAGCGTGCGGACCTCTTCGACGCCGCGCAGGATGCGGGCCAGACGGATGCCATGATCCTGCGTGATGCGGCCCTGCCAGCCGCGTTCGTATTCCAGCGCGATCAGGTCGAGGCGGGCCGCGACCTTGTCAGCGACGCCCTGAAGGTCGGCGTCAACCGCGCCCGGCACGAAGGCCCCAGCGACGGCGGCCTGCTCCAGAATGTGGCGCGGGTAATGCGTCGGGAAGGCGTCCAGCACGCGTTTCAGCTGCCGTGCTTCGTCCACAACCCGGGTGAGATCCTGCCCGATAATTTCCTCGCCTGAGCCCAGTTTCAGCACCGCACCTTCAACGCCCTGATGGATCAGGTAATCGTCCAGAGCGGCTTGATCTTTCAGGTAAACCTCTGACTTTCCACGTGAAACCTTATAGAGCGGCGGTTGCGCGATATAGAGATATCCGCCTTCGATCAGTTCCGGCATCTGCCGGTAGAAGAAGGTCAGCAGCAGCGTCCGGATATGCGCGCCGTCCACATCCGCGTCGGTCATGATGACGATCTTGTGGTAGCGCAGCTTTTCGATGTTGAACTCGTCACGGCCAATGCCCGTGCCCAGCGCCATCACCAGATTGCCGATTTCCTGCGACGACAGCATCCGGTCAAACCGGGCACGTTCGACGTTCAGGATTTTCCCCCGCAGGGGCAGCACCGCCTGCGTCAGGCGATCCCGGCCGGTCTGGGCTGATCCACCCGCCGAATCCCCCTCGACCAGAAAGACTTCGGTCTTCGAGGGGTCTTTCTCGGAACAATCCTTCAGCTTACCGGCCAGATAGTTCACATCCATCGCCGTTTTGCGGCGGGTCAGTTCGCGCGCCTTGCGGGCGGCTTCGCGGGCCAAGGCGGCCTCGATGATCTTGCCGACGATGGTCTTGGCCTCATTGGGGTTTTCTTCAAACCACTCGGCCAGTTTCTCATTCATCAGACCTTCGACCGCCGGGCGGACTTCGGACGACACCAGCTTGTCCTTGGTCTGGGACGAGAACTTGGGATCGGGCACCTTGACCGACAGCACACAGGTCAGACCTTCGCGCGCGTCATCGCCGGTGAAGCTGACCTTTTCCTTCTTCGCAATCCCGCTGGACTGCGCGTAATTGTTGATCGTCCGCGTCAGCGCTCCCCGGAAACCGGCAACGTGCGTCCCGCCATCGCGCTGCGGAATGTTGTTGGTAAAGGGCAGCACCGTCTCGTGATAGCTGTCATTCCACCACATGGCGATTTCCACGCCGATGTCGTCACGCTCACCCTTGATATAGATCGGCTCGGGCATCGCGGCGGTCTTGGACCGGTCGAGGTATTTCACAAACTCCTTGACGCCGCCTTCGTAGAACAGTTCGGTCTCAAGCCGTTCGGCCGGCCGTTCATCGATCAGAATGATCCGCACACCCGAGTTCAGAAACGCCAGTTCGCGCAGGCGCTTTTCCAGCGTCTCGAACGAATACTCGAGGTTCGAAAACGTATCGGTCGAGGCCAGAAACCGCACCTCGGTGCCGGTCTGATCGCCGCACTCACCGATCACTTTCAAATGCTCAGCCGTCTCGCCCCCCTCAAAACGGGCAATGTGTTCCTTGCCGTTGCGCCAGACGCGCAGTTCCAGCCAGTCGGACAGCGCGTTCACCACCGAAACGCCCACCCCATGCAGACCGCCCGACACTTTATACGAGTTGCTGTCGAACTTACCGCCCGCGTGCAGCTGGGTCATGATGACCTCGGCGGCCGACACGCCCTCTTCCGGGTGAATATCGACCGGGATTCCGCGCCCGTTATCGCTGACCGAAACGCTGGAATCGGCGTGGATTTTCACGGTGACATGGTCGGCGTGACCGGCCAGCGCCTCGTCAATTCCGTTGTCGACAACCTCATACACCATATGGTGTAGACCCGAGCCATCATCGGTGTCGCCGATATACATGCCGGGGCGCTTGCGAACAGCCTCCAACCCTTTGAGAACCTTGATGGAATCGGCGCCATATTCCTGCGGTGCCTGTGCGTCTTCGGACATGCCGTGAGTACCTATATTATTTTCGTAACTTATACGTTCTCTGGTGGGGATTGTCACGCGCTCCCCCAAGATTTTGTGTGTCTTCGGGGCAGGTCGGCAGATCAGAGCCGGTCGAGATCGGCGGCGATATCTTCGGCAATCGCCTGCGCATCCACATCGCTGCGCTCGGCCGACAAACGCAGGCCCAGAATGTCGGACTGATAGCGCGCCGCCAGCCGGTCGGGATCATGATCCGGGCCGATCTGACCCGCCGCCTGCGCGCGCCGGAACAGGGTGGCAAAACACTCTTTCATCGCCGCCATATGCCCGCGCGCCTGCTCGGCCAGATCGTGATCCTTGGCGCGCAGTTCGGCAAAGGTCTTGGCCAGCATACAGGCCCGGGCGTCCGCCCCCGCGATCACCAGCAGCGGCTGAGCCTTGAGCGCGGCCAGCGGCCCGTCCTCTTCCGCCAACGCCATCAGACGCGCCACGCCATCCTGCGCATAGCGGTCCATCGCCAGCGCATAAAGCGCATCCTTGGACCCGAACGCCGCATAAAAGCTGCCGGGCTTCAGTTTGAGCTCGCGTTCAAGGTCCTTCAGTGAGGTGCCCGCCCAGCCCTGACACCAGAAGATATCGCGCGCCTGTTCGATCAGGGCATCCCGGTCATAGGAAGGTTTGCGGGGCATGGTCATCACCAATTCTTGAACGTCCGCTCAAATATATACTTGAGTGATCGCTCAATAAACCCTATTTCTGTCTCATCGCGCCAAAATCAGGAGTTTTGACATGGCAAACTTCCCGTCCCACGACCTTGAAACCGCCCCTGAAGGGTCCAAACCGCTGCTGGAAAAGTCACAAGCCGCCTTCGGCCGCCTGCCCGGCCTGCACAAGGTCATGGCCGAAAGCCCGCAACATCTTGAGGGCTATCAGGTTCTGCACCACCTCTTCACGCAGACCGATTTCGACAATGACGAGAAAACCGTGGTCTGGCAGACCATCAACGTCGAAAACGAGTGCCATTACTGTGTGCCCGCCCATACCGGCATCGCCAAGATGATGAAGGTCTCGGACGACATCACCGAAGCGCTGCGTAACGAAACGCCGCTGCCCTCGGCCAAGCTTGAGGCGCTGCGCACCTTCACCCTGCAAATGATGCAGACCCGCGGCAACGTGACCGACGAACAGCTGCAGGCCTTCTTCGACGCAGGTTACTCGCACCGCGCGGTACTGGACGTGGTTCTGGGTCTTGCACAGAAAACCATGTCGAACTACGTCAACCACATGGCGCAGACGCCGGTGGACGAGGTGATGCGCGGCTTCCTGTGGGAACGTAAAGTCGGCGAGCCCGCCTAGGCCACGACCGAGCCCTCGCCGCTGTCGTTGACGATCAGCGTCTGGGCCCGGTCCCCCAATTCCGCAAACAGCTCAGGCCCGGTGCCCGTCATCCAGGCCTGAGCGCCCAGCGCGCAAATCTCGTCATACAGCGCCGCCCGCCGCCCAGCATCCAGATGCGCGGCCACCTCGTCCAACAACACGATTGGAGGCGCGCCCACCATCCCCGCCAAAGCCCGGGCATTCGACAGGATCAACGAAACCAACAGCGCCTTCTGCTCCCCGGTCGAACAATCCTTGGCCGGCACCCCCTTGGCCGCGAACACGCCATACAGATCCGACCGATGCGGCCCCACCAAGGTCCGGCCCGCCGCAAGGTCCCGAAACCGGCTTTCATTCAACGCCTCGCGCAGGTCGTCCGCAGTCTCGGGCATCGCACCCTCGGTCTGCACCAACTCCAGATCAGCAGAAGGAAACGCGGTTTCCGCCTGATCCTGCGCCCCGCGCAAGTGCTCCAATGCCGTCAGGCGGGACGCATGAATGCGGTGTCCCGTCTCGGCCATCTGCCCCTCTAGCGCGGCATACCAATGCGCGTCCCGCACCTGCTCTTTCAGCAGGCGGTTGCGTTCCCGCATGGCTTTTTCATAGGTCAGAGACGCCTCGGCGTGCGAAGGATCAAAGCTCAGCGCGATGCGGTCCAGAAACCGCCGCCGCCCCTCTGCCCCCTCGATCCACAGCCGATCCATCGACGGGATCAGCCAGACCACCCGCGCCAGCTTGCCCAGATCAATCTGACTGGCCGCCTTCTCATCAATCCGAACTTGCCGCGCCGCGCCGCCTTCGGACCATGTCTCGATCTCATAGGCCTGCCCTTGCGCCTGCAACAGTCCCGACAGCTTCCAGCCCAGCGCCTCGGGCCGCCGCGTCATCTCAGCCGCGCTGGCCCGGCGCATCCCGCGTCCGGGCGAGAACAAAGACACAGCTTCCAGAATATTGGTCTTGCCGGCCCCATTCGGCCCATGGATCGCCACCGGCCGCCCGTCCAAAACCAACCGCGCCAGCTTATGAGACCGAAAATGCGAGACCGTGAGCTCGGTCAGGGCCAATCCCATGACCCCTCCCTTCATCTTTTCAAAAATACTCCCGCCGGAGGCATCGCGCGCCAGCGCGATCAGACGCGCATCGGCATAACCACATAGACTGCGCTCTGATCATTGCCTTCACGCATTAGGGTCGGATCACCCGCCGAGTTGAACATGAACACCGCATTCTCGCGATCCACCTGAGACGCAATCTCCAGCAGATACTTGGCGTTGAAGCCGATCTCCAACCGCTCATCGCCATAAGCCACGGCCAGTTCTTCCTCAGCCGCACCGCTGTCCGGCGCGTTCACCGACAGCACCAGCTTGTCACCATCCAACTGCAGCTTGACCGCTCGCGAGCGTTCAGACGAAACAGTCGCCACCCGGTCCACGGCCTGCGCGAACTCGGCGGCGTCCACCTCAAGCTTGCGGGTGTTGCCCTGCGGGATCACGCGCGTGTAGTCCGGGAACGTGCCATCGATGACTTTCGAGGTCAGGGTGATATCGGGTGTTGCAAACCGCACCTTGGTCTCGCTGACCGATACCGCGATATCCATTTCGTCATCTTCCAGCAGCTTGCGCAGCTCACCCACGGTTTTGCGCGGCACAATCACGCCCGGCATGTCCGCCGCGCCATCCGGCAAATCCGCATCGATCCGCGCCAGACGATGGCCATCGGTGGCCACGCAACGCAAAACCTTGCCGCCCTCGGACCCATCCGCGACGTGCATGTAGACGCCGTTCAGATAATACCGCGTCTCTTCGGTGGAAATCGCAAATTTCGACTTGTCGAACAACCGCCGCAGCAGCGCCGCCGAGGCGGTAAAGTTCGACGCATATTCCGAGGACGCCATGACCGGGAAATCCTCTTTCGGCAGCGTCGCCAAAGAGAAGTTCGACCGACCCGCCTCAACCGTCAGACGCCCTGCGGCACTGTCTGCTGTCAGCGTCACCAGTGCGCCATCGGGCAGCTTGCGGACAATCTCGTGCAGGGTGGTTGCCGCCACGGTTGTCGCCCCGGCCTTCTCGACCTGCGCGGGGGCCTTGTCGACCACCTCGATATCCAGATCGGTGGCACGGAACTGCACCTGATCGCCTTCGGCCTCGATCAGCACATTGGCCAGGATCGGAATGGTGTTCCGGCGCTCAACCACGGATTGGGCCTGCGAAACGGCCTTGAGAAGGGTGCCGCGTTCGATGCTGATCTTCATACCCTCTGTTCCTTTGACTTGCGTGCCGAAAATGGGCGGGACTGGCACGTTAGCGTCTCAGCCCTGAGGCACAAGGATTTTTTATGGATTTCTGGGTCGGAATACGCGAGGCGTCAAGGGGCGGGTGCCCGCTACGCATCAGTTCCGGTCCGACCGTGGACTATAGCGCACAAGAAAACGCCCCGGCGTGAGGTCCGGGGCGTTTTGCGGGAAATCGGGCTGACCTCAGGCTTCAAGCGACCGGCGCAGCATCTCGACATCTTCGGCGATCTGGCCATCGGTTGTTTTCAACTCTTCGATCCGCTTGACGCCATGCATCACCGTGGTGTGGTCACGACCACCGAACCGGCGACCGATCTCGGGCAGCGACCGGCTGGTCAGTTGCTTGCACAGATACATCGCCACCTGACGCGGACGCGCGTAAGAACGCAGGCGTTTGGGGCCAATGATGTCGCTGAGGCGGATGTTGTAATACTCGGACACTTTGCGCTGAATCTCTTCGACGGTGATCTTTCGCTCGGACATGCGCAGCACATCGGCCAGACAATCCTGCGTCAGGTCCATGTCGATCTCGCGACCCACCAGCGAGGCGAAGGCAAAGAGGCGGGTCAAAGCCCCTTCCAGCACGCGTACATTGGTCGAGATCCGCTGTGCGAGGAACTCCAGCACCCCATCCGCGATGGTCAGGTCGGGATATGTGGTGGCGTATTGCTGCACCTTGTTCTGCAGGATGCCCAGACGCAATTCGTAGTCGGTCGGGTGCAGATCAACGACCAGACCGCATTGCAGGCGCGATTTCACGCGGTCCTCAAGATCCTTGATCTCACCGGGTGCGCGATCGGCCGAGATGATGATCTGTTTGTTCTGATCCACCAGCGCGTTGAAGGTGTGAAAGAACTCTTCCTGCGTGGAATCCTTACCGGCGATGAACTGCACGTCATCCACCATCAGCACGTCGACCGAACGGAACAGGTGCTTGAAATCCATCATCCGACGCTCGCGCAGGGCCTGAACAAAACGGTACATGAACTGTTCCGCCGACAGGTACAGCACGTTCAGCTCGGGGTGCTTGGTTTTCAGCTCCCACGCGATGGCGTGCATCAGGTGGGTCTTACCGAGGCCGACGCCGCCATACAGAACCAGCGGGTTGAAGGTAACCGGACCACCCTCGGACACGCGGCGCGCGGCGGCATGGGCCAACTCGTTGGGCTTGCCGACCACGAAACTGTCAAAAGTGAACCGCGCATCCAGCGGGGCCGCCTGAAGCGCCTCAAGCGCGTCATTTGCCACGTCAACCACGGCGGGCTTCGGCGCGGGCTTCGGGGCTTCGGCCTGCGCCGGACGCGCCGGAGAGTTCGCCGCCGTGCGGAACGCCAGCCGCTGGACGGATTCGCCGGACGTGTTCAGTTCATAAAGAATGAGGTCTGCAAAATTCTGACTGACATAGTTGCCCATAAAATTGGTCGGGGCAGAAAACACCGCCACTCCGTCCTGCAACTCTTCAAATTTCAGAGGTTCGATCCAGGTGGTGAAGTTGTTCTTACCAACAGCCTTCATCAACTTGTTCCGCAACTGTCCCCATTTCTCTTGTGTCATTCGGCGCCTCACGCATCCCATCTTTATTGGCCCAGCGGCCTTATTAATATGTCCCGGTTTTCCGGGTCTTATGGCGCGTTCACACACAAGGATACCGTCACCAGACCACAGAGTCTGGCGGGTAAGATCGAAGACCAGCGCGGCCCAATAAGGCAGCACCCCGTAAAGGGGACGCACCCGGAGACCGGGTTGCGCATGACTTCCACTGTTTCGACAGGGCCAGAGTTGTCGGGATACCCGAAACCCAGAGCAGATCGTCCATCCGGCCAAAACCGGTCTTTCGAACATTCGTTCCCGTGATCCTTCCGATGCCCGTCAGTCAGATCGCTGGAACAGCCTGTCCCCCCAAGCGAGTGAATCGCTGATCTAGTGGTAACAACAGGGTGCCGCCGCGGGCAACGAAACTCTGATATTGACTCGGCGTTCGGGGCGAAAGAATCTCTCGGTTTCGTGAAGACGCGGCTTTCGGGCAACAATGAAAAAGGCGCCGCACTTGGCGACGCCTTTTTCGCAGATCAACGCTTGACGCGTTTTCCCACAGAATCAGCCCAGCGCTTTGACGCGGGCCGACAGGCGGGACATTTTGCGCGAAGCGGTGTTCTTGTGGAAGACGCCTTTGGTGACGCCGCGCATCAGCTCGGGCTGGGCTGCGCGCAGGGCAGCGGCTGCTGCATCTTTGTCGCCGGATTCGATCGCTTCTTCGACCTTGCGCAGATAGGTGCGGATGCGCGAGCGGCGTGCTTTGTTGACGGCGAAACGCTTTTCGTTCTGACGGGCGCGTTTCTTTGCCTGGGGCGAATTTGCCATGTGACTTTGACCTTTGTTCGGTACGGTTATCTTGGGTTGCGCGCCACGGGAATTATCCGCACCGGATCAGAAATCACGAGTGTGAGTCGGGCCAGGCGGGCCGCACGCGCATGTATGACGGCGCTTACTATCCAAGTTGTCCGAGTTTGCCAAGCGGATTCTTGAACCCGCGTTGCGGCCATGAAAAAGGCGGGCCAAAGCCCGCCTGTTTACGCACCCAAAGACGGGATTACTTGTCGCGGAACTGTGCCGCGCGCTTTTCCAGAAACGCCGCCATGCCCTCTTTCTGGTCCTCTGTGGCGAACATCGAATGAAACACTCGCCGCTCGAACAGCATCCCCTCGCTCAGCGGCATCTCATAGCTGCGGTTCACGGCCTCCTTGGCCGCGGCAGCCGTAAGCAAGGATTTTTCGGCAATCTTCTGGGCCGCGCCCACGGCCTCTTCCACCAGTTTCTTGGCAGGAACAACGCGGCTGACAAGCCCCGCGCGCTCGGCCTCTTCGGCGTCCATGAAGCGACCCGTCAGGTTCATGTCCATCGCTTTGGATTTGCCAACAAAGCGCGTCAGGCGCTGCGTACCGCCCAGACCGGCGATGACGCCCAGATTGATCTCGGGCTGGCCAAACTTGGCCGTATCCGCCGCGATGATGAAATCGCACAACATCGCCAGTTCGCACCCGCCGCCCAGCGCATAGCCAGCCACGGCGGCGATGATCGGTTTGCGAATGGCCGTGACGCGATCATTGGCATCCGCAAAGAGGTTGATGTCGAACACATCGACAAAGCTCATCTCGGACATCTCTTTAATATCCGCGCCTGCGGCAAAAGCCTTGTCCGAGCCGGTGATGACAATGCAGCGCACTTTGTCATTGCCGTCCGCATCCTCAAGCGCGGTGCACAGTTCACCCAGCAGCTGGGTGTTCAGCGCGTTCATCGCGTCGGGGCGGTCGAGTTTGATAAGGGCGACGTGGTCTTCGATTTCGACGATGATCGTCTCAAAAGCCATGAGGTATAAGCTTCCGGTTGTTCCGTTCAGGTACGATTCCTTACCACGCGGTTGCGCTGGATCAAGTTATCTTTGGCATTGCGCACAATAGAAGGATGAGCGACCAGACTGGGTGATTCTCTTGATCGTCGCGCTGCATCCGTCAGTGCGACAGGGCTCGTCTTCGCGCCCGTAGACGTCAAAGCTGTGCTGAAAATATCCAAGCTCTCCATCGGCTTGGCGGAAATCGCGCAGGGAGGATCCTCCGGCATCGATGGCATCCTGCAGCACCTGCCGGATGATCGGCACCAGCGCGGCGACGCGCGGCGCAGAAATCTGTCCGGCTTTGCGACGTGGCGACACCTTGCCGCGATAAAGCGCCTCGCAGACGTAGATATTGCCCAGACCGGCAACGATTCCCTGATCCAGCAGCGCCGATTTGACCGGGGTGTTCTTGCCCTTGAACGCATCGATCAGGTGTTGCTCGTGAAAGTCGTTCCCTAAGGGCTCAGGTCCCAGCACCGACAGCAGCTTGTGCTGATCTGCCGCGACCGTCGGCAACAGATCCATCGTCCCAAACCGGCGCGGGTCGTTGAAGGTGATCCGCGCACCATTGGCCATGTGAAACACCACATGGTCATGCTTTTGCAACGCCGGATGGTCATGCACGAACTGGCCTAACGGATCACCGGACACCGTCATCCGCCCGGACATGCCCAGATGGATCAACAGGGTCTCTCCGCTGCTGAGATCAGCCAAGATATATTTTGACCGCCGCCGCAGGCGCTGAACCGTCTGCCCGGTCAGCCGCTCGGCCATAAGTTCGGGAAACGGCCAGCGCAGATCGGGGCGGTTCACATCCGCCCGTTCGATCACCACCCCCTCCATCGCTGGGGTCAAGCCGCGTCTTACTGTCTCGACCTCGGGCAATTCGGGCATTAGATGGCTCCCATTCCAAAGGGCCGCATTGTGCCCGCCTCTCATGGCCTTATAACAGAGGCGAAATTCGACGAACGGCAAGGCAAATGTCCGACAACAGCGACAAGACCACTCATTTCGGGTTTGAAACCGTGCGCGAGGCTGAAAAAGCCGGGCGCGTGCAGGGCGTGTTCAACTCGGTCGCCTCGAAATACGACGTGATGAACGATGTCATGTCGATGGGCATCCACCGGGTCTGGAAAGACGCGATGATGGACTGGCTGGCCCCGCGCCCCGGTCAGCGCCTGCTGGACGTGGCGGGCGGCACCGGAGATATTTCCTTCCGTTTTCTCAAACGTGCAGGCCACGGCCATGCCACCGTTCTGGACCTGACCGAGCCGATGCTGGTCGAAGGTCGCCAGCGCGCCGAAGCCGACCAAATGGCCGACAGCCTGAACTGGGTGGTCGGCGACGCCATGGCGCTGCCGTTCGAGGACAACACGTTCGACGTCTACACCATCTCCTTCGGCATCCGGAACGTGACCCGTCCGCAAGAGGCGCTGAACGAGGCTTACCGCGTGTTGAAACCCGGCGGCCGCCTGATGGTGCTGGAATTCAGCCAATTACCCAATGACGGGCTGCAGAAGCTCTATGACCTCTACAGCTTCAACGTCATCCCGCGCATGGGCAAACTGATCGCCAATGATTACGACAGCTACCAGTATCTGGTGGAATCGATCCGCAAATTCCCGGATCAGGACACTTTCCTGTCGATGGTCCGCACCGCCGGATTCGAAAACGCCAAATACCGCAACCTGAGCATGGGCATCGCCGCGCTGCATTCCGGCTGGAAAATCTAGATGCGCGGTCCGCACAACATCATCCGCCTGATCCGCACAGGCGCCACTTTGGAGCGCACCGGCGCCATGAACGTGGTGCTGGATGCGTTCGAGGCCCCACGCGCCCTGCGCATCGTAGCGCACGCGTTGGGCAAACCGTTCCAATGGCTGGGCTACAAGGGCGACCCCGAAATGCCGCCCGCAACTCGCGCGCTGACCGCTCTGGGCCCGGCCTATATCAAGTTCGGTCAGGTGCTCTCGACCCGCCCCGACGTTGTCGGCGACGAACTGGCGGCACAACTGCGCGTCCTGCAGGACAAGCTGCCGCCCTTCTCGAAGGCCGAAGCTATGGCCGAGGTTGAACGGGAGCTGGGCCAACCCGTCTCAGAAATCTTCAGCGATTTCAGCGAACCCATCGCCGCCGCATCCATCGCGCAGGTCCACAAGGCCAAGCTGACCAGCAGCGGAGAAGACGTCGCCGTCAAAGTCCTGCGCCCCGGAATCGAACGCGCCTTCCGTAAGGACGTCGACGCCTTCTATTTCGCCGCCCGCATCGTCTCTCTCTGCGCCCCCGGCGCGCGCCGCCTGCGCCCGATGGAAGTGATAGAACATTTCGACGGTGTGGTCCGCGGAGAACTCGACCTGCGCCTCGAAAGCGCCGCCGCGTCAGAATACGCCGCCAACACCAAGGATGACGCGGGCTTCTGGCTCCCCCCCGTGGTCTGGTCCCTGTCCGCGCGCCGGGTGATGACGCTCAGCTGGGCCGATGGCATCCCGCTGGGCGACAACGATGCGCTGGATGCCGCCGGCCACAACCGCCGCGATCTGGCGGAACGCGTCCTGCGCCTGTTCCTGCTACACGCCCTGCGCGACGGCTATTTCCACGCCGACATGCATCAGGGCAACCTCAAGGTCGCCGCGAACGGAGACATCATCGCCTATGACTACGGCATCATGGGCCATATCGACGAATACACCCGCCGCGTCTATGCCGAGATCCTGTTCGGCTTCATCCGCCGCGACTACAAACGCGTGGCCGAAGTGCATTTCGAGGCCGGCTACGTCCCCGCCAACCAGGACGTCGACGAATTCGCCCGCGCCCTGCGCGCAGTCGGAGAACCCATCTTCGGCATGGATGCCACCCACATCTCGATGGGCCGCCTGCTGAACTACCTGTTCGAAGTCACCGAACGCTTCGGCATGGAAACCCGCACAGAACTGATCCTGCTGCAACGCACCATGGTCGTGGTCGAAGGCGTCGCGCGCTCGCTCGACCCGCATATGAACATCTGGGAAGTCGCCCGCCCGGTCGTCGAGGACTATATCAAGAAATCCATCGGCCCCCGCGCGGTCCTGCGCGATTTCGGCAAAACCGCATTGGTGCTGGCTCGCTTCGGCCCCCGCCTGCCCGCGCTGGTGGAAAGCGCGCTAATTGCCCAGACGCAAAAGGACGAGCCTCAGGTCGCATGGATCTCGCAGATGTTCTTGCCCGCCGCCATCGGCGCTGCCGCAGGCGCGGCCCTCACCCTGCTGATCACTGCCCTCGGCTAAATCCGATCCGTCCCTTCATCTGGCCATAAATATCCTTGGGGGGAATCGCGCCAGCGGCGCGATGGGGGGCAGACAGCCCCCCTGACCAGCTCGGGATCAGAGCCGCTCGATGGCGATGGCAATCCCCTGCCCGCCGCCAATACACATGGTAATCAGAGCCTTCGAGCCGCCAATCCGCTCCAGTTCATACAGCGCCTTGAGCGTAATGATCGCCCCCGTGGCCCCAACCGGATGTCCCAAAGCAATCGCTCCCCCGTTCGGGTTCACCTTTGCCGTGTCCAGCCCAAGCTCCTTGTTGACTGCCAGCGCCTGCGCCGCAAACGCCTCATTGCTTTCGATCACATCGAAATCACCCGCCGACAGGCCCGTCTTGGCAAACAGGTTCTGCACCGCCGGAACCGGTCCGATCCCCATCACCTCGGGGCGCACTCCGGCATGGGCATAACCCAACACACGCGCTTTCGGTTTCAACCCGGCGTTCTCAGCCGCATCCGCTGTCGCCAGCACCATCGCAGCCGCGCCGTCATTGATGCCCGAGGCATTGCCCGCCGTCACCCGGCCATCTTTCTTGAACACCGGACGCAAC
The DNA here is from genome assembly GCF_056542385.1 of Ruegeria sp. AD2(2025). Taxonomy (NCBI): domain Bacteria; kingdom Pseudomonadati; phylum Pseudomonadota; class Alphaproteobacteria; order Rhodobacterales; family Roseobacteraceae; genus Ruegeria; species Ruegeria sp. AD2(2025). The sequence goes on along the minus strand of NZ_JBQFZS010000005.1, from coordinate 87,250 downwards.
CCAGCCAGCGCCTCGGCGGTCGTGGCTTTGGGATGCTCATCAACCTTGAAATCCACCATATCCCGCTTGACCTTGACCTGCACCGGCGCGATCTGACTGTCGAAATGCCCCGCCTCAATCGCCGCTGCAGCGCGGGTCTGGCTGGTCAGCGCGAAATCATCCATCTGCGCGCGGCTGATCTGATGCTCGTCGGCCACATTCTCGGCCGTCACGCCCATATGCCCGGTCCCAAACGGACAGTTCAGCGCCCCCAGCATCATATCCAGCGATGTGACATCGCCCATCTTGGCGCCCCATCGCGCCTGAGGCACGATATAGGGGCTGCGCGACATGCTCTCGGCCCCGCCTGCCACGGCAAAATCCGCATCGCCCAGCATCAGGGCCTGCACCGCCGACACAATCGCCTGCGCGCCCGACCCGCACAGACGGTTCACATTCATCGCGGGCGTACCGTTCGGGATCCCCGCCTGCATTGCCGCCACCCGCGACAGATACATGTCGCGCGGCTCGGTATTGATCACATGACCAAACACCACATGCCCGATCTGCGCCCCCTCAACCCCGGACCGCTCCAGCGCCGCCTCGGTTGCGACGGTTGCCAGATCAATCGGCGCGGTCGAGGCCAGCGCTCCACCAAAGGTGCCAATCGCGGTGCGCGCACCATCGAGAATAACGATATCGGTCATGTCTTTCTCCTCCAGGATTCGGAAACAGTATGCACCTGCAGCATCCCCCTGTCCCATGGGACGTCCCGTCACGGGTGGAATTGACATCTGGCCCCGCAAGGCGCATGGATTCCGTCATGACGGACAATTCAGACGATATCCTGACACGCCTGCCCGCCCGCTTGAAAGAAGCCCGCCGCGCCAAGGGCCTGTCGCTTGAGGCCGTGGCCAACCTCAGCGGTGTGTCCCGGTCCATGGTCAGCCAGATCGAACGCGGAGAAAGCAGCCCCACCATCTCGACCCTGTGGAACCTGACCCGCGCCCTGCAGGTCGATTTCGCCGGGCTTCTGGAAGACGGCGAAATCGCCGACCGGATCGAAGTGCTGCGCAGCGCCGAGGTGCCCAGCATCGACAACATGGGCGAGAAATGCCGGATTCGCATCCTCTCCCCCCCGGAAGAGGCCGGTGGGCACGAGGTCTATGACATTCAGTTCGACGCCGGCGGAGCGCTGAACAGCCAGCCCCATGCGCGCGGCGCGCGCGAGCAACTAACCGTGCTTGAGGGCGCCGTCCGCATCACCTCGGGCACCGCGGTCTCGGACCTTGGGCAGGGCGACACCGCCCGCTACGCCGCCGACATCGCGCATTCCATATCAGCCGCCCAACCGGCGCGGGTGTTCCTGATCGTCAAGAACGCCTGACATCAGCGATTTTCCGCCTTCACGGATATTTTTCCTTCATACTGTAATTCTCCTATTTGGGAATTACATCCGCTATGTTAGACACGCGACTCAGATAAACCGGAGGCCGCCATGGCAGATGCATTCCTGTCCCACATCACGGACACACTCGCCCAGATCGAAGCTGAAGGTCTGTATAAGCGCGAGCGAATGATCACCTCGCCTCAGGGCGGAGAGATTACGGTGGGCGACCGGCAGGTCATCAACCTGTGCGCCAACAACTATCTGGGGCTGGCCGACCACCCGGCGCTGATCGATGCCGCCAAAGGCGCGATGGAGCCCAAGGGGTTCGGCATGGCCTCGGTCCGCTTCATCTGCGGGACGCAGGACATTCACCGCGAGTTGGAACAGAAGCTGGCCGCATTCCTGAACAAGGACGACGCGATCCTGTTCGCCGCCTGTTTCGATGCGAACGGAGGGCTGTTTGAGCCCCTTCTGGGACCCGAGGACGCCATCATATCGGACAGTCTGAACCATGCTTCGATCATCGACGGGGTTCGGCTCTGCAAGGCCAAGCGCTATCGTTATCTGAACAATGACATGAACGACCTCGAAGCCTGGTTGAAACAAGCGCGCGAGGATGGGGCACGGCATATCATGATCGCCACCGACGGCGTGTTTTCGATGGATGGCTATCTGGCCAACCTGCCAAAGATCCGGGAACTGGCTGACAAATACGACGCCATCGTCATGGTCGATGACTGCCACGCCACCGGCTTCGTGGGGCCGAACGGGGCGGGCACACCGGATCATTTCGGCGTCGATGTGGACATTCTGACGGGAACTTTGGGCAAGGCACTTGGGGGGGCAATCGGCGGCTATATCGCCGGGCCGCAGCCAGTGATCGACCTGCTGCGGCAGCGGGCGCGGCCCTATCTGTTCTCAAACTCGCTGCCGCCGTCCATCGTTGCCGCCGGATTGGAAGCAATCCGTCTGGTTGAAGAGGGCGACATGCTGCGCGCGCAACTGTTCGGCAACGCCAAATACTGGCGCGCGGGGCTGGAGAAGTTGGGCTTTGACCTGCTGCCCGGCGAACACCCGATCATCCCGGTGATGCTGGGCGAGGCACAACTGGCGCAGGACATGGCCGCCAGACTGTTTGACGAGGGCGTCTATGTCTCGGGGTTTTTCTTCCCCGTCGTGCCCCGCGGCAAGGCCCGGATCCGCACGCAGATGAACGCGGCCCTGACCCGCGACGAACTGGACCGCGCGCTGGCGGCCTTTGGCAAGGTCGGCAAAGACCTCGGGATCATCTCATGATACTGCCCTCGGTTATTGAGGTCATCGGGAACACACCTCTGGTCGAGCTAAGCCGCCTCTGCCGAGCGCTTGATCTGGACGGTCGTATTCTGGCCAAGCTGGACTATCTGTTGCCCGGGTTCTCGAAAAAGGACCGCGCCGCACGATCCATCATCGAGCTCGCCCGCGCTGACGGAACCCTGTTGCCGGGGCAGACGGTTGTTGAACTGACCTCGGGCAATATGGGCACGGGGCTGGCGATTGTCTGCGGCATTCTGGGGCATCCCTTTGTCGCAGTCATGAGCGCGGGCAACTCTGTCGAACGCGCCCGGATGATGCGCGCCCTGGGTGCCGAAGTTATCATCGTTCCGCAAGCCGAAGGCAGCAAGCCCGGCGAGGTATCGGGCACGGATCTGGCCTTGGTTGACGAGGCCGCGCAACACATCACCGCCGAGCGCAATGCATTTCGGGCCGATCAGTTTGGCCATTCCGGCAATCCCAAATCCCATGCCACCGGCACCGGCCCCGAAATCTGGGAACAATCCGGCGGCACCGTCACGGCCTTTTGCGATTTTGCAGGCTCCGGCGGCACCTTGGCCGGGGCCGCAGCCTATCTGACACCACGCGGAGTACGCTGCTATGCCGTGGAACCCGAAGGCGCGCGTGCCATCGCTGGAGAAGCCATCAGCACCCCGGATCACCCGATTCAAGGTGGTGGCTACGCGATGAGCGATCTGGTTCATCTTATCGATACCTCTCTGACCGGGCATCTGTCGGTCTCGGGCGACGCCGCGCGGGATGGGGGGCGCCTGCTGGCCCGGACCGAAGGCATTTTCGCCGGCTACTCGGCCGGCGCGAACCTTGCCGGAGCGATTGAGCTTTTGCGCGGCCCGGAAAAGGGCGGCTGCGTTGCAATTGTGATGTGCGACAGTGGTTTGAAATACCTGTCCACCGATTTGTGGGAGTAATACAGATGCGACCCAACACCATGAAAGCACTGGAAAAATCAAAACCCGAGGAAGGCCTGTGGATGATACAGGCCCCGGTGCCCGAGATCGGGCCAGACGAGGTTCTGATCCGCGTCAACAAGACCGGCATTTGCGGCACGGATATCCATATCTGGAACTGGGACGACTGGGCCTCGGCCACGGTGCCGGTTCCGATGATTACGGGCCACGAATTCGCCGGGGAAATCGTCGAGATCGGGCGCAATGTAACCGGATTTCAGATCGGTCAGCGCTGCTCGGGCGAGGGGCATCTGATCGGAAATGACAGCCGCCAGAGCCGCGCCGGCAAGTTCCATCTGGACCCGGGCACGCGCGGGATCGGGGTGAACGAACAAGGTGCGTTTGCGCAATATCTGCGCCTGCCTGCCTTCAACGTGGTGCCCCTGCCCGATGATATCCCCGACGAGATCGGCGCCATCCTCGACCCGCTGGGCAATGCCGTACATACCGCGCTCAGCTTTGATCTGCTGGGCGAGGACGTGCTGATCACCGGGGCAGGCCCCATCGGCATCATGGCCGCCGCCGTCGCCCGTCACGCAGGCGCGCGGCATGTGGTCATCACCGATATCAACGCCGACCGCCTGAAACTGGCCACCCATGTGGTGCCCACGGTGCGCACCGTCGACGTCACCACCGAGGATCTGCAGGATGTCATATCCGAGCTTGGCATGTCGCAGGGCTTTGACGTGGGGCTTGAGATGTCGGGCTCGCAGGCCGCGCTGGACCAGATGGTCGAGGCGCTGGTGATGGGCGGCAAGATCGCTCTGCTGGGCATTCCACCGGGTAAATCCCCCGTCGACTGGTCGCGTATCGTGTTCAAGGCCATCACCATCAAAGGCGTCTACGGGCGCGAGATGTTCGAGACCTGGTACAAGATGATCGCCATGCTGCAGAATGGTCTGGATGTCAGCCGCGTCATCACGCACCGGTTCGGGGTCGATGACTTTGCCGAAGGCTTCGCCGCGATGAAATCGGGCCTCTCGGGCAAAGTCGTTCTGGATTGGACCTGACGCTCTGGAAAGTTGCAAAATGAGGTCCTAAACAGGGGCAGCACACCACCTGAGAGGGACCTCATGAGCGACAAGGACGACCGCTTTCTGGAACGCGGGATCGAAGACACGCTGGTCACGGATTTCGCGGAAACCCACCGCAAAAGCTATGGCGATTTCCTGCAGCTCAAGACGCTGCTGAACCTGCAAAAGACCTTTCAGGACCCCGCCCAGCCGGACGAGATGCTGTTCATCATCATCCATCAGGTCAGCGAGCTGTGGCTGAAACTGATGCATCACCAGCTGGTCGAGGTGCGCCGCTTTCTTCAGCAGGACGATTTTGGCCCGGCGATGAAGAACCTCGACCGGATCAAGGCGATCCAGCGGCAGTTGATCGCAGCGTGGGAGACGCTGCTGACCATGACCCCCGCCGATTACATGACCTTTCGGCAGGCGTTGGGCAATTCTTCGGGCTTTCAAAGCTATGGCTACCGCCAGATCGAGTTCATTCTGGGCAACAAGGATGTCTCGACCCTGAAGGTCCACGAACACGACGCGGAAGTGATGGAGATGCTGAACGCCGCGCTCACCAAGCCCTCGCTATATGACGAGGTGCTGCACATGCTGGCCCGCCAGGGGTTCGACGTGCCGCAGGACCTGATCGACCGGGACTATGCCCAGCCCTATTCCGGCGACCCGCGCATCGTGAAAATCTGGACCGAGGTGTTCCGCAACACCGATAAGTACTGGGACCTCTACGCGCTGGCCGAAAAGCTGATGGATGTGGAATCGCTGTTCCAGCGCTGGCGGTTCGACCACGCCACCGCCGTCGAGCGGGTGATCGGGATGCAGCCCGGCACCGGCGGCTCCAGCGGTGTGGCCTTTCTGCGCAAGGCGCTGGAGTTGCGGTTCTTCCACGACCTCTATGACATGCGCACCGAATTGATGTATGCGGGGGACTGATGCTGTATCGCGGATTTTCACAAGACGAGCTGGAGCAGGAATATGCGCCCAGTTCGATGGTCGGCGGCGATCTGACGCCTTATCTGGCCAGCTATGCGGTCCTCAGCGCACAGGCGCGGGCCGATCTGGAGGTGCGGAAAAACCTCGCCTATGGGGACAGCCCGGCGCAGGTGCTGGACTATTTCCCTGCCGCCGGTGCCAAGGCCCCGCTGCATGTGTTCATTCATGGCGGTTATTGGCAGGCGCTCAGCCAGCGCGACTCGGCCCTGATGGCCCCGGTGCTGCACGAGAACGGGCAGGCTTTTGCCACGCTGAACTATACGTTGGCCCCCGACGCCCGGTTGGGCCAGATGGTCGAGGAATGCCGCACCGCCCTGCTGTGGCTGGCATCGCAGGCCGAAACGCTGGGGTTTGATCCGTCGCATGTCACGCTTTCGGGCCACAGCGCCGGGGCGCATCTGACGGCGATGGTGATGGCAAGTGCGTCCAACGCGCTGGCACAGGCGGGGCTGCGGGTGCGCAATGTCATCCTGATCAGCGGGGTGTATGATCTTGAGCCGATCAGCCTGACCCCGGTGAATGATCCCTTACAACTGACGAAGGTCGAAATTCACGACCTTTCACCCTGCCTGAACCTGCCCGCGCCGGGGCCACGTTACCGGGTGACGGTGGCCGAACGCGACACGCCCGAGTTCATCCGTCAAAGCCGCGACTATGCAGAATTGCTGCGCAAGGCGGGGCATTCGGTCAGCTTCGATCTGCAGCGGGGCAAGCATCATTTCGACATCATCATGCCCTCGGGCACGTTTCTGTCGTCGCGCAGCGAATAGACCCCATCAAATGAAAACAGCGGCCCGATAAGCCGCTGTTTTCGTATTCGGTTTTGTCAGACCTTAGTCGAGCGTCCGGGTAACTTCTTCGCGCTCGAAAATCTCGATCACGTCGCCCGCGCGGATATCGTCGTAGTTCTCGAACGCCATACCGCATTCCTGTCCCGACTGAACCTCGGCCACTTCGTCCTTGAAGCGCTTCAGCGTCTTCAGCGTGCCTTCGTGGATCACCACGTTGTCGCGCAGCAGGCGGACACCTGCAGAGCGGCGGGCAACGCCTTCGGTGACCAGACAACCAGCAACCTTGCCGACGCCGGTGACCTTAAAGACTTCGCGGATCTCGGCGTAACCGATGAACTTTTCGCGGATCTCGGCGCTCAGCAGGCCGGATGCGGCCGCTTTCACGTCATCCACGAGGTCATAGATCACCGAGTAATAGCGGATCTCGACACCCTTCTGGTTCGCGGTGTTCCGGGCAGATGCGTTGGCACGGACGTTAAAGCCCATGACCGGCGCGCCCGAGGCTTCGGCAAGGCCGACATCCGTCTCGGTGATCGCACCAACGCCCGAGTGCAGAACACGCACGCGCACTTCATCGTTGCCAATCTTTTCCATCGCCTGAACGATGGCTTCGGCAGACCCCTGCACATCGGCTTTGACGAGGATCGGCAGCTCGGCCACGTTCTCGTCGTCCTTGGCCTTCTGCATCAGCTGCTCAAGCGTGGTCGCGGCACCCGCCGCGGCGCGTTTGTCCTTGGCGGCCTGCTCACGGTAGGCGGCGATCTCACGGGCCTGCGCTTCGGTCTCGGTCACGTTCAGAACGTCGCCCGCTTCGGGCGTACCGTTGAGACCCAGAACCTCAACCGGAACCGAGGGACCAGCCTCTTTGACGCGGTCGCCCTTGTCGTTGATCAGCGCACGGACCTTACCGTACTGCTCACCCACAACGAAGATATCGCCCTGACGCAGCGTGCCGTTCTGAACCAGAACGGTGGCCACGGGACCGCGGCCCACATCCAGCTGAGCCTCAATCACGGCACCTTGCGCGGCGCGGTCGGGGTTGGCTTTCAGTTCCAGAATCTCGGCCTGCAGCGCGATGGCTTCGAGTAGTTCATCAAGGCCCTGACCGGTCATGGCCGAAACCTCGACGTCCTGAACTTCACCCGACATCTTCTCGACGATGACTTCATGCTGCAGCAGGTCAGTACGCACCTTGTCGGGATTCGCCTCGGGCTTGTCGATCTTGTTGATCGCCACGATCATCGGGACCTGAGCCGCCTTGGCGTGGTTGATTGCCTCAATCGTCTGCGGCATCACCGCGTCATCGGCGGCGACAACCAGAACAACGATATCCGTGACCTGAGCACCGCGCGAGCGCATCGAGGTAAAGGCCGCGTGGCCCGGCGTATCCAGGAATGTCAGCGTGGTGCCGCCATCGGTTTTCACCTGATAGGCGCCGATATGCTGGGTAATGCCACCGGCCTCACCAGCCACAACGCGCGCGTCGCGGATTGCATCCAGCAGCGAGGTCTTACCGTGGTCAACGTGGCCCATGATGGTGATGACCGGAGGACGTGGCTGCAGATCGTCTTCGGTATCTTCGACCTCTTTGATGACGTCTTCCACATCCGAATCGGAGACGCGGGTGACCTTGTGGCCAAATTCCTCGATGATCAGTTCTGCGGTGTCGGCGTCGATGGTCTGGTTCTGCGTAACCATCATGCCCATCTGCATCAGCGATTTGACAACGTCAGCCACACGCTCGGCCATACGGTTGGCCAGTTCCGAGACCATGATCGCCTCGGGCAGCTGCACGTCGCGGATTACCTTTTCCCGCTCGACGGGGCCGCCCATGGCTTTCTGACGCGCACGCTCCTGCTTGCGCTTCATCGCGGCCATTGAGCGTTGGCGATTGCCTTCGCCACCGGTCGCCTGACCCAGTGTCAGCTTGCCCGAGCGGCGGTTGTCGTCACGGCCCTTGCCACGGCCACGCTGCTCGCGCTCGCGCTCCTGCTTGCGGGGCGCGGCGGTGGACGGCGCGGGACCGCGCGGAGCCGCCTTGGGTTCCGGTGCCGGTGCTGCAGCAGCGCGCTGTGCGGCCTCTTCGGCCTCTTTGCGCTTGCGCTCTTCTTCTTCGGCCTTGGCACGCGCCTTTTCTTCGGCCTCACGCTGTTCGCGCTCCTTGGCTTCCTGCTCGGCCCGGCGGCGCGCGCGTTCTTCTTCACGCGCCTTCTCCTGCGCCTCGCGGGCCGCAGCCTCTTCCGCCTCACGTGCCTTGGCGGCCTGCAATGCTTTCATACGACGCGCCATTTCCGCGTCGGAAATGCCCGCAGGACGACGCGACGGGTCACCCGAAGGTGCCGCACCACCGCTTGGTTTGGCCGCGCCCGGCTTGGGTACGACCACGCGCTTGCGTTTGGTCTCGACCACGACATTCTTGGTGCGTCCGTGGCTGAAACTCTGTTTCACATTTCCGGGGCGCGCCCCGCCACGAAGACCCAATGTCTTTTTGCCGTCACTATCGCTCATAAAGCTTCTTACCCTTCCGTGCGGCCCTTGCCGCCGTCATCCGTTTCGCGCAAGCCACGCAGGCGCTGCGCTTCCTCTACAACACGTTTGGCGAGTCCGCCAGAGGCCAAGGCCGCATGAATCACCGTTTGGCGCCCAAATGCCGCCCCAAGCTCGTCCGCAGTCAGCCAGCCGATATACTTACCGAAGTGCGGCGTGCTGAGTTTCGACTTGCCGCGCCCCGACCCATCGCTGGCCTGAATCAGCACGCTTGCCTCTTCCCGGTCCAGCCACGTCTTGACCTTTTCATACCCGGCAACCGCGTCACCGGACTTGCGCGCCAGGCTGAGCAATTCAACCACACGGCGCGCGATCTGTTTTTCGACCTCATCCGTCAGGTCCTTCGACGCGCTGACCTGCGCCTTGAACCCGCGCGAGAACAGTTTCTTGCCAACGGCCTTGTCCAGCGCGGCGCGATCCGCCGCCACGTAAACCCCGCGCCCCGGCAGTTTCGCCGCGACATCGGGATAGACCTGACCATCCGGCCCCGTCACAAAGCGGATCAGCCCATATTTGGGCTGAACCTCGCCCGTGGCGATGCACTTGCGCTCAGGCCCTTCCGACCGATCCTTATGGACGCCACCGCGACCCATGTCAGCCACCCGAGGCCTGAGATCAGGCCTCGACCTCCTCGTCGGTCGCTTCGCCGTCTTCTTCGGCCTGCTCCAGTTCAGCCGGATCAACCCAGCCCAACATGATACGCGCCGTCATGACCAAGTCCTGAGCCTCTTCCAGCGTCACGCCGAAAGGTTCCAGAACACCGTCATCCTTGATGCGTTCGCCATCAACTGTGGTCCAGCCACCGGCCAGTTCCCAGTCGGCACAGGTCGCGAAGTCTTCCAGCGTCTTCACATCGTCCTTGGCCAGCGCTTCTACCATCTGGGGTGTCAGGCCCTCGAATTCAATAAGGCTGTCCTCGGCACCCAATGCACGCGCCGCATCAAGCGCCGCCTTGGCCTGTGCTTCCAGGAATTCGCGCGCGCGGGTCTGCAATTCCTGCGCGGTGCCTTCGTCCACACCGTCGATGACCAGCAGTTCGTCGATCTCGACATAAGCGACTTCTTCCAGATTGGTGAAGCCTTCCGAGACCAGCAGCTGCGCGAAGAACTCGTCCAGATCCAGCGTTTCCATGAACAACTGGGTGCGGGCTTCGAATTCCTTCTGACGACGCGCCGATTCTTCGGCTTCGGTCATGATGTCGATGTCGAGACCGGTAAGTTGGCTGGCCAGGCGCACGTTCTGACCGCGACGGCCGATGGCGAGGGACAGTTGTTCCTCGGGCACCACAACCTCGATCTTGCCCGCTTCTTCGTCCAGAACCACCTTCGAGACCTCGGCAGGCTGCAGCGCGTTCACCAGGAAGGTCGGCTGATCTTCGTTCCACGGGATGATGTCGATCTTTTCACCCTGCAGTTCGTTCACAACGGCCTGCACGCGGCTGCCGCGCATACCGACACAAGCACCAACGGGGTCTATCGAGCCGTCATACGAGATCACGGCGATCTTGGCGCGCGAACCGGGGTCACGGGCCACGGCCTTGACCTCGATGATGCCGTCATAGATTTCCGGCACTTCCATCTTAAACAGCTCGGCCATGAATTCCGGCGCGGTGCGCGACAGGAAGATCTGGTGGCCACGCACCTCGCGGCGCACTTCTTTGATATAGGCGCGCACGCGGTCGTTGGGGCGATAGCTTTCGCGACCGATCTTGTCGTTGCGGCGCAGAACGGCCTCGGCACCGCCCAGATCGACGATGACATTGCCAAACTCTTCACGCTTGACCGCACCGTTGATGATGGTGCCTGCGCGATCCTTGAATTCTTCGTACTGACGGTCGCGCTCGGCCTCGCGGACCTTCTGCAAGATCACCTGCTTGGCGGACTGAGCAGCAATACGGCCCATTTCAACCGGCGGCACTTCTTCCACGAAGACGTCACCGACCTCGGGGTTTTCCATGTATTGCTTGGCCTGCTCGACGGTGAACTCGGCCTGATAGTTTTCCAGCTCTTCGTCCTCGACCACGGTGCGGACGCGGGTGAATGTCGCCTTGCCGGTCTTGCGGTCGATGGACACGCGGATGTCCATCTCGGCGCCGTAACGGCTCTTGGCGGCACGAGCGAGCGATTCCTCCATCGCTTCGACAACCAGACCGGGGTCGATCATCTTTTCGCGGGCCACGGCCTCGGCGGTCTGCAGCAGCTCCAGCTGGTTGGCTGAGGTGATTGCCATCAGTTCGTCTCCTCTTCGGACCCTTCGGTCTCAATCTCGTCGAAAGCGTTTTCGTTCAAGGCACCAGCATCTTTACGCTGGCGCAGCATTTCCTTGATCAGATCATCGGTCAGAACCAGCTTGGCGTCGCTCAGCCAGTCAAATTGCAGACCGATGGTGATCGTCTCATCCCCCTCGGGGACGTTGATCAGAACCTCATTCCCTTCGATCCCGGCCAATTCGCCCTTAAAGCGGCGGCGGCCGTCGATCAGTTCGGCGGTCTCGATCTTGGCCTCATAGCCCTCAAACGTCTCAAAGTCCTTGAGGCGGGTCAAAGGACGGTCGATGCCGGGACTGGAGACCTCAAGCGTATAGGCATCCAAAATCGGGTCCTCGACATCCAGCGTGGCGCTGACGGCGTTGGAAATCTCGGCGCAGTCATCCACTTCGATGCCGCCATCGGGCTTGTCGGCCATGATCTGCAGCGTGGTCTGCTTGCCGCTCATCAGGCGGATACGCACAAGCTCATACCCCAGATCCTCGATCACGGGGGTGATGATCTCGGCCAGTCGCCGGTCGATGGCTGCTTTGGCTATCAGGTCGTTTGTCATTCGGGTCTCTACCCTTCAATCGGGCACAAAAAAACGGGCGCGCGGCCCGTCGTATTTTCCGGTGGAGCCTTGGACCAGAAGTCCAACGCGCCGCTGTTGCAGATGCATATACGCAGGAGATTCCGAGTCTGCAACCCCCGGCGTAAAACGTGATCGGATTTACGCCAGCCACCACCGTTCGGCGATGCGCCCATCGTCCAGCGCAGCCTTACCAATCTGGCGCGGCATCCCGACATGCGCGGCCACAGCCAGCGCCATCTCGGCCTGCGACGGATGATACCGCAAGCCTCGCTGCGCAATCAGGTCCTCGCCAGCAGGCAGTGCCGCGATATCCACATAGCCATCGCGCAACGCCTCGGCCCGCACCTTGGCGTCAGGGATCACGATGATCTCGATCGTGTCGGCCCAACCCGCCGATCCGGCCTTGTAGTGATCGGCCACGCGCCGCGCGCGCAAATGACGCTCATCCTCGGCCCGCTCGACCCGGTAGCAGCCGGTACCGTTGGCTTGCGCCAGCGGCGTCACGCCATCGCACGCGATGACGAACTGGGACTCTGACAACAGGAATGGCAGGCCAGGATTGCCTTCGGACAAGTGCAGCCGCACTTGGTGCGGGGCTATGGCCTCGGCGCGGCCAACGTCACCCAGAACGGCCAGAACATCTGTGATATCCAGCTTGGTGCCATCGTGGAAAACGACATCATCGCGCAGATCGAAACTCCAGACTCGAGCGTCAGCGTCGGTTTGCCAACCCGTCGCAAGCTCTCCGCGCAACGTACCGTCAGGTGCAATCTCGGTCAGCGTGTCAAAGACCGCACCCCGCGCCACACGTTCCAGACTGTTGTCACGCGGCACCGCCAGTCGCAGCGCGCCGCCCTCTTTCGGCGTATCCGCCAAAGATGCCCCTGTGGCCGCCAGCAAAGCGGCAGCCGCACCTGAGGCAAACAACGCACGACGGTCGATCCGGGTCATACCACCCCCTCGGCCACGCGATCCATGATGCGGACCAATTCAGCGCTGATCCCGGGTTCAGACAAAGCGTGCCCGGCCTGCCGCACCATCCTCAGCTCGGCATTGGGCCAGCGCTGCGACAGGTTCCACGCGGCCTGCGGCGGGCAGATCATGTCATAGCGCCCCTGCACGACATGGCCCGGGATATCGGCGATCCGGTCCATCTGATCCAGAATCTGGCCGTCATATTCAAGAAAAGCCGCATTGGTGAAGTAGTGATTCTCAAGCCGCGCAAAGGTGCGCGCATATTCCCCCGGGCTTTCCCCCACCGATCCGTTCGTGTGGATCGAGGCCAGCGCGTTTTCCCAATGCGACCACGCACGCGCATACAGTATCTCGGTCGCGCGATCCCCCGAGAACAGGCGCTTGCTATAAGCGGCAATCGCGTCACTCACCTCATGTTCGGGCAGAAGCGAAGTGAACTTGGCCCATTGCTCGGGCCAGAACTTGCCCGCGCCGCCGCCATAGAACCAGTCCAGTTCGGCCTGCGTGGCCAGAAACACGCCGCGCAGCACCAGACGGTTGACCCGGTCAGGATGGGTCTGCGCATAGACCAGAGCCAGAGTCGCCCCCCAACTGCCGCCGAAGACGATCCAGTCCTCGATGTAGAACAATTTGCGCAGACGCTCGATATCCGCCACCAGGTGCCAGGTGGTGTTGTTTTCGACCGAAGCCGTAGGCCGCGACCGGCCACACCCGCGCTGATCAAACAGAATCACCCGATAGGCTTTAGGATCGAAATACCGCCGCATCGCCGGGCTGCAGCCGCCGCCGGGGCCGCCATGCAGAATCACCACCGGAATTCCGTCAGGATTGCCGCATTGTTCCACATAAATACGGTGCCCATCGCCCATATCGACCACACGCTGATCGAAAGGATCAATCGGCGGGTACAGATATTGAACTGCGCGCTTTTGGTCCGGGTACTTGTCCATTATGGCCCTATATAGTCCTTAGACGTAAAAGAGCACACGGAGACAGGAATGCAAGCGCATCCGAACACGGTTGACCCGTCCGAGATCGCAAAATTCGAGGCGATGGCGGCGGAATGGTGGGATCCTCACGGGAAATTCAAGCCGCTGCACATGCTGAACCCCTGTCGTCTGGACTATATCACCCAGCAAATCGCGGGTGAGTTTCACCGCGACCTGACCGCTCCGAACCCCTTCGAGGGCCTGCGCCTGCTGGATATCGGCTGTGGCGGCGGGCTGCTAAGCGAACCGATGGCACGTCTGGGTGCCACGGTCGTGGGCGCCGACGCCGCCGAAGGCAACCTTCCCGTCGCCCGCATCCATGCGGAACAATCGGGGCTGCAGATCGACTATCGCCACACGACCGCCGAAGACCTGGCCGCCGCAGGCGAACAATTCGACGTAGTGCTGAATATGGAGGTGGTCGAGCATGTGGCCGATCCTTTGGGCTTCCTGACCGCATCGCAGCAGTTGCTGAAACCGGGTGGCTTGCTGATCTGCTCGACCATCAACCGCAACCCGAAATCCTATGCGATGGCCATTTTTGGGGCCGAGGTCGTGATGCGCTGGCTGCCGCGCGGCACGCATGAGTGGAATAAGTTCATCACCCCCGACGAACTGTTCGACCTGCTGCGCCAGGCCGGGCTGGAACCGGTGGACCGCAAAGGGTTCGTCTTCAACCCGATCCTGTGGAACTGGTCGATCTCGGACCGGGATCTGAGCGTGAATTATGTGACGGCGAGTGTGAAGCCGGGGTAGGATGGGTTTTCAACCCATCTTGCAAACGTTTTCGATCTTGAGCGATGGGTTAGAAACCCATCCTACGATCCCTTAATACTCCAAACGGGTCAGTCCAAAAGCAGAACCAAAACCAGCAGCTGTTAGTTCGCTGCCAAGTGCGTCACTAAGGAAAAAAAACATAAACATGTGGGGATCAATCCAGACACCCGGACCATTTACCGCTCTGGTATCCGGCACAAGACAATCTGCAAGAGAGGCATCTGGCTTAGGCTTAAACACCTCGCGCCCTGGCCATACAGGCTCCACATCGCTCTTTGCTATATCGATAGCATAGCCTTGGTTCTGGAAAATCAGAGCATAGGCGACATAATCAAGCGGTGCTTCCGCATCATAACCAAAAAGCTGCGTTTCTTGCAGACGTGCTTGACCTAAATCATGATGCTTAAAAATCTCCGCGATATCCGCACGCAACATTGGGTGCCCTGCGCTGAAAACCGGCGGGATTGTGCTAGGTGGTGCCTCGCTTAGGTTCCAATATAGTTCACTCGGCACCGCGCCTGGATCGACATGCTCGCCACGGGAATTTTTTCTATCTCCATCACGATGTTTCTTAGCGATTTCGACATCTTCGTCGCGAAATTTGATCGAAGTGATCTTGTTTCGCATTGGCGCAGTCACAAAACCAATGCTCAGTTCATGTCTTCGGTAAACATCGCTGACCCAGATTGCTCCACTCGGTTTTGCAGTCTTCAGGTTAGATCGACTTTGTTGATCTTCATTATCGAGTACCGCCGAAGCGGTTGGCGAAGTCACGTTCTCTGAAATCCCACTGGATTTCCGTCGCTTCCTAAACCAACGCATCACCTTCCTACTCCCCCTCCAACTGCAACCGCAAATCCCGCAGCACGGGCAGCGTGCTGCGGACGCGCTCCAGCCCCAGTTCTCCGACCACGCGGTTGATCAGCGGGGCAATGGACGAAATCGCCTGATCTCGGGCGCGGCGGCCGGCGGGGCTGATGGCGACCATCTTGCGGCGGGCGTCGTCCCAGTCGGGGCGGATGTGGATGTATCCGGCCCATTCCAGCTTGGCCAAGGTGTTGGTCATTGCGCCCCGGGTCACGTGGAACGTGCTGGCCAGTTGCGCCGGCGTGCGTTCATCCCCCACAAAAACCAGATGATTCAGCACCGAGAAATGCGAAATTTCCATGCCCTTGGGCAGCACCCGGCTGAGCCGGTTTCGCAATAGCTGATCGGCGGTCAGGATCTCGCTGAACAGCGTGACCGCAAGGGCGTTTTTCTCGTCCGTCATAAGTCCGGTTCTGGATCAGGGCCCGTCAAAGGGCCGCAGGTGAGTCAGTGAGGGCACGCGGCGGCGCGCCTCTGTCACAGAACTATCATCCAAATCGAAAATGTGAATGCCCGGATCGGTGCCTGCGTCGATCAGCACCTCTCCCCACGGGGCGACAACCATGCTGTGACCGTGGGTGTAGCGTGTTTTGCCGCGCGTCTTGGGGTGCTCTCCGGTCTGGGCGGGGGCCAGCACCCAACAGCCAGTCTCAATCGCCCGCGCCCGCAGCAGAGATTGCCAATGCGCCGCGCCGGTCACGGGCGAAAACGCGGCCGGAACCGTCAAAATCCGGGCACCTGCCTGCGCCAGCGCGGCGTAGAGATGCGGAAAGCGGATATCGTAGCAGATGGTCAAACCGACCTTGCCGAAATCGGTCTGCGCAATCACAGCCCGGTCGCCGGGGCGGTAGTTCTTCGATTCGCGGAAGGTCTCGGATTCTGTGACCTGCACGTCGAACATATGGATCTTGTCATATCGCGCCATGATCTGCCCCTGCGGGTCGATCATGAAAGAGCGGTTGGCAAAGCGCCCATCGGCGTCGCGGGTCTTGATCGCCAGCGAGCCGATCAGAAGCCACACGCCCAGCGCGGCGGCCTGCTCACGCAGGCCCGCCAGCGTGATGTCGCCTTCTTCATGCTGCAGAACCGCGCGCTGTCGCGTGGTGCTGGTGGACACACAATTCGTGACCTCAGGAGACAGGATAAAGCGCGCGCCCTGATCTGCCGCTTCGGCCATCAGGGCGCGCACCATGTCCAGATTCTCAGCCGGGTCGTCCGACGAAGTGATCTGCAGCAGAGCGGTCTTCATGCCGCCAGCAAACGATCCAGCTTGCCTTGGCGCTCAAGCTCATAGAGGTCATCGCAGCCGCCCACATGCTGCGTGCCGATGAAGATTTGCGGCACGGTGCGTTTACCGCCCGCGCGCTTGATCATCTCGGGCTTGCGTTTGGGGTGTATCAGCACGTCGACTTCCTTGAACTCGACGCCTTTCTGTTTCAGCAGCCGCTTGGCCGCGTGGCAAAAGCCGCATAGCGGCGAGGTATAGATTTCGACCGGTTTCATATTCCGTCCCTTCGGGTTTCGCACAATCTTGAGCGAATTAGGCATCCTTGGCAACGCGCGCCAGAGCCAACACGAAAATATGATTTGCCCCTGCGGCCTGACATACGCGCGTACACGCAGCCAACGTCGCCCCCGAAGTCATCACGTCATCAACGAGAAGGATATCCCGCCCGTTGATGTGATGCCCCCGCCGGGGATGGGGCGCGATAGCAGGCTCCAGAACCTCTGCTCGTTCCTGCGCAGTTTTGCCATCCAGCACCGGGGTTCGTTTGATGCGCTGCAGCAGATCGGGCACGCATTCCAAGCCAAGCTCACGCCCCAGATGCTGGGCCAGCAGTGCCGATTGGTTATACCGCCGCTTCAGCAGGCGCGACCAATGCAGCGGTACCGGCGCGATCAGCATGTTGGGCCTTAGCAACTCACGCCCCGCCCGCGCCATCCACCGTGCTGCAGGGCGCGCCAGCTCGGGCCGGTCGCCATGTTTGAGCGCAAGGATCAAAGATCGCGCTTTGCCCTGATAGAGCAGCGCCGCGCGCCCGTCCTGCCACGGAGGCGGCGCTTTCAGGCAGTCGTCGCAGTCGATCCGAAACCCGTCCCGCGCGCCGGGCAAGGGCACGCCGCAGCTTTCGCAGACCGTGCCTCCAATGAAAGGTGTATCGCGCCAGCATTGCCCGCAAAGGCCGAAATCGGCAGCCGTCAGATCTCCGCATCCCATGCAACGGGGCGGGTAAATCAGCTCGATAGCGGTTTGAATCCGCTGCGCCATGCGATAGTTGCGAGCTATGAAACTGCCCGAGTCCACTGCGCCCTCTCTGTTTGACCGCACCGCCATCCGGTTGCACCGCGCCCGCGCGCGCGACGAGGCGCTGTTTCTGCACCGCGCGGCGGTGGATGAGGTGCAGGATCGCCTCTCCATGGTTAACAAAGCCTTTACGGCCGCGGCGATCATCAGCCCGTTTCCGCGGCTCTGGGGCGATGTTCTGCGCGATGCGGTCATCGTCGAGGATGCGGATACCCTGCCCTTGCAGCCCGGCGCGCATGATCTGGTGATCCACGCCATGGCGCTGCATTGTGCCAATGATCCGGTGGGGCAGTTGATCCAATGCCACCGCGCCCTGAAACCCGACGGGTTGCTGTTGGTGGCCTGCCTTGGCGGCGAAACCCTGCACGAGCTGCGCGCCGCCTTGGGTCAGGCCGAGATCGAAGTGACCGGCGGCCTCAGCCCGCGCATTGCCCCAATGGCAGAGCTGCGCGATCTGGGCGGGCTGTTGCAGCGGGCCGGGTTGGCTCTGCCTGTGGCGGACTCCGTGCCGCTGACGGCAGAGTACCGCGATATCTGGCACCTGATGCGCGATCTGCGGGATATGGGTGAGACCAATGCTCTGTCAGACCGGCTGAAACGCCCAACGGCGCGCACGGTGTTCGAGACCGCTCAGCGCATCTATGCAGATCATTTCACCACCGCCTCGGGACGGCTGGCGGCCACGTTCGAGATCATCTGCCTGACCGGCTGGTCCCCGGATACCAGCCAGCCGAAACCCCTACGCCCCGGATCAGCCCAGATGCGTCTGGCCGAAGCGCTAAAAACGGAAGAGGGCAAACTGCCCGATTGACGGCCCGGCATTTCCCTTTATCTCAGGCCGGAACATGAGAATTCAGGAAGCTTCATATGTTTGACGCCACTCGCCCCACCCATGCCCCAACCGACCACCCCAAGGTCAAGACGGGCCGCGTCGGCGTTCTGCTGGCCAATCTGGGCACGCCGGACGATTACAGCTATTGGCCCATGCGGCGGTATCTGAACGAGTTTCTCTCGGACAAACGCGTCATCGACTATCCCGCGTGGAAATGGCAGCCGATCCTGCAGGGGATCATCCTGACCAAGCGGCCCTTCAGTTCGGGCGAGGCCTACAAATCGATTTGGAACCACGACAAGGGCGAAAGCCCGCTGATGACGATCACCAAGGACCAGACCGCCAAACTGCGCAGCGCGTTGCAAGAGAACTACGGCGATCAGGTTATGGTCGATTTCTGCATGCGCTACGGCAACCCCTCGACCCCGTCAAAGGTGCGCGAGATGGTGGCAGCAGGCTGCGACCGCATCCTGTTCTTCCCGCTCTACCCGCAATATGCCGGGGCCACGACGGCCACCGCGAATGACCAGTTCTTCCGCGCCCTGATGGCCGAGCCGTGGCAACCCGCCAGCCGCACGGTGCCCGCCTATTTCGACGAACCGGCCTATGTCGACGCGCTGGCAGGCTCGGTCGAGCGCGCCTATGCCGCTATGGAGATCAAGCCGGATATTCTGGTCTGTTCCTACCACGGAATGCCGGAACGCTATCTGCAGCAGGGCGATCCCTATCACTGTCAGTGCGTCAAAACCTCACGTCTGCTGAAAGAGCGGCTGGGCTGGTCGGATGATCAGTTGGTCTCGACCTTCCAGTCGCGGTTCGGGCCTGAGGAATGGCTGAAACCCTATACCGTCGATCACGTGGCCGATCTGGCGCGTCAGGGGAAAAAGAACATCGCCGTCATCGCACCGGCCTTTTCCGCCGATTGCATCGAAACGCTGGAAGAGATCAACGAAGAGATCAAGGAAAGCTTTGAAGAGGCGGGCGGCGAATCGTTCACCTATATCCCCTGCCTCAACGATGAGGACGCGCATATCGCAGCCCTGGGCAAGGTGGTCGAGGACAATCTGCGCGGCTGGCTCGACTAAAGCGCCTTCGGCAGCGTCACCCGGACACGAAAAAAGGCGGTGGAATGCTCCACCGCCTTCTCTCTAAGACAATGCTCGTCGATTAGCCTGCGGCAACAGCTGCAGCAACAACAACCAGCAGGATCAGCGGCAGGATGATGCCCTGCGACGAACCTTGGGTTTCTTCGACGACAACCGGTGCTTCAACAACCGGCTCTTCCAGGTTGCCAGCATATGCGGTCGAAGCAGCAGCAGTCAGAGCAGCGGCGAGAACGAGTTTCTTCATATTAACCTCCAGAATTTGCGCGATTCCCAATAACGAAACCGCACATCTAAGACTTACCTCGTGAGTTTTTCTAATCAGCTATCCCCATGGATTGCAATTGTAACTTACGCGACAAGCGGGTTCGTGCGCGAAAATGTCGTCAAATTAGCAACACTTGCGTGCCAACATTGGCCATTCCGAAAAGCTCGGCAATATCTTCGTTGAACAGGCCGATGCAACCATTCGACGACCGACGCCCGATTTTGCGCGTATCGTGGGTGCCGTGGATGCGATAATACTTCCAGCTCAGGTACAAAGCGTGTGTTCCCAAGGGGTTATCGGGACCCGGCGGAATATAGTCCGGCCATTCCGGGTTGCGCTTCTTCATCGAGGGGGTCGGCGACCAGCTTGGGCCTTCGACCTTGCGGATGACGCTGGTGCGACCGCGACGGGTCAATTCCTCTGTCAGCGGGACCGAGGATGGGTAAAGTTTGTACACGGTTTGATCTTCTGACCAATAATGCAGCGCCCGTGAGACGGTATCGACCAGAATGGCCCCATTATTGGTGTTCGAGAAATATGGCTGCCAGTCCAGCGCCCGGAAACCCGACATATTGCGGCGCACCGGCGCCTCGGGTTCGGGGGCGGGCCGCAGGGGATCTCCGGGGATATACTGCGCCAGCGCGGGCGAGGCGAGGCTGGCCGCTGCGCCTGCCAGAAATCCGCGGCGCGTCGAGGGCAGAATGACTTTCTTGACCATGTCGAGCGGTCCTTTGTTAAGGAAGAATGCAAATTCCAGCACATTTTATGGCCAGAATGCTTCAGTCGCAAATCAAACCGGCAGATTCACGCACGCTTGGCCCATTGTGCATTTACCCCGGGACGTCAGGCGGGTTATTTCCCTTGCGACACAAAATTCAGGCCGGTCATGACACGTATTCTTTCCCTTCTAACGATTTGTTTCGTCGCGCTGGCGGCATGTACCGATTCGGGTACCACAGCCCTTGGGGCCGATGGCAGACCGCTGCCTTCGGTCTACAAGATTCGCGGCAACCCCGAGAAACTGCAGTTCCGCATGTTGGATTCGGTCAACGCGCTGCGGCAGGCCTCGGGTCTGCAGACGGTGCAACTGAATTCACAGCTGAACGCAGCGGCGGCGACCCATTCCAAGGATATGGCCCGCCAGAACCGACCCTGGCACTTTGGATCGGACGGGTCCTCACCCATCGATCGCGCCGCGCGGGTCGGGTATTTCGGGACATTCCTGGGCGAGGCGATCTCGGAAACCTATGAGACCGAGACCGAAACGCTGGCGGCCTGGATGCAAGAGCCCGGACCGCGCTCGGTCATCATGGACCCCAAGGCGACCCAGATGGGCTTTGCCTGGCATCAGGAAGGCGGCGGCAAGATCTGGTGGACGCTGGAAATGGGAACGGGCGGCTGATCGCAGCCAGCAAGACATGACAAAGCCCCCGAAATTCGGGGGCTTTTTTGTTTCTGATCAGTGCCTTAAGCGGCCTGCATCGACTGCGCTTCGGTCAGGATCGCATACAGCTTGACCGGGTCGGGATTCGCCCGCAGCTTGGCGCAGACGGATTGCTCGCGCAGCGTGCGCGACACCAGCGCCAGCGCCTTCAGGTGATCGACACCGGCTTCTTCGGGGGCAAACAGCGAAAACGCCAGATCAACGGGCTGACGGTCGACCGAGCCGAAATCGATGGGTTTTTCCAGCATCACGAACACGCCTGAAACCGCATCCAGCTCTGGCAAGCGCGCATGCGGCAGCGCCACACCATGGCCAACGCCGGTGGGACCCAGACTCTCACGTTCGAGCAAACCATCCACCACGGCCTGCGCGTCAAGCCCAAGCGTCGCACCGGCAATGTCACCGATTTCCTGAAACAAACGTTTCTTGCTGGACGCGGACGACAACACGCGTACCGCTTCGGGCTTCAGAATGCTCGAAAGCTCCATCATCTTGCTCCTGGGCCATGCCCCCGCAGCCGGGGACAGGCCAATAATCCTTGCCTGTTACGGATCGATCCACCCGATATTGCCGTCTTCGCGGCGATATACGACATTCAATCCGTCCTTGTTCTCGTTCCGGAACACAAGGACCGGCGCACCGGCCAGTTCCATCTGCATAACCGCTTCACCAACACTCAGCGATGGGATCTTGGTTTCCATCTCAGCCACGATCATCGGCTGCAGCGATTCGGGCTCGTCAGCCGAATCCGATTCGTCAGAGGCGAGGATATATGAGGACGCGCCGAAGAGTTCAACCGGCTCGGACCGATCCTTGTGGTGGTCTTTCAATCTGCGCTTATAACGACGCAGTTGTTTTTCCATCTTGTCGCAGCACCCCTCGAACGCCGCATAGATCTCGGTCGCGTGCGCCTTGGCCTGAGCGGTCAGGCCGGTCGACATATGCACGGTGGTTTCGCATACATATTCATGCGCCGAACGGGAAAACACGACGCTGGCATCCGTCGGCCGCTGGGCGTACTTGCCCACAACCTCGCCCAGTTCGGTCTGCACATGAGTTTGCAGGGCCGCACCGATGTCGATCTGTTTTCCGCTGATTTGGTAACGCATGTGATCTCCTTCACAATTCACACCCATTTTGATGCCGCAATCCGCGGCGGTCTTATTTTTATCGGGTGGGGGGTCGCAGCAGAGCCTGCGGTTGCCGCTGATCCACCCCTTCGATGAAGGGGCATAGCGATTCAGTCTGGAACCGAAGACTTGCCATACCCCAATTGAGACAAGAGCCGAGGGAAGAGTCAATCAAAACAGGTGCGTATCCACCAGATTTCCGGCATGCACCGGGCACAATTCTTCGTAAGCTCATGAAATGCGGAAGTTTTCCCCCAGATAAACGCGGCGCACGTTTTCGTTTTCGACCACTTCATCGGGGGTGCCGGACATCAGAACCTGACCGTCATGCAGAATATAGGCCCGATCCACAATTTCGAGCGTTTCCCGCACGTTATGGTCGGTGATCAGAACCCCGATGCCGCGCTTTTTCAGATCGGCCACCAGATGGCGGATATCGCCGACGCTGATCGGGTCAACGCCTGCAAAAGGTTCGTCCAGCAGCAGATATTTCGGGTCAGCCGCCAGACAGCGCGCGATCTCGACCCGGCGACGTTCCCCGCCCGACAAGGCCAGCGCGGGCGCGCGGCGCAAATGTTCAATCGAGAAATCCGACAGCAGCTCCTCAAGCCGCTCCTTGCGGCGATGGGCGTGTTTAACGGTAATGTCCAGCACCGAGGCGATGTTGTCCTCGACGCTCATGCCGCGGAAGATCGACATTTCCTGCGGCAGATAGCCGATGCCAAGACGGGCGCGGCGATACATCGGCAGGGTGGTCACGTTCTGCCCGTCGATGGTCACTGTCCCGGCCTCAGGAAACACCAGCCCGGCAACAGAATAGAAAGTCGTGGTCTTGCCCGACCCGTTCGGCCCCAGCAGCGCCACAACCTCGGACCGGTCCAGCGTCATCGACACGTCACGGATCACGGTTTTCTTGCGGTAGGATTTCCGCAGTTTTTCGATCTTCAGACCAGATGTGCCTTCGGCAACAGACAGGTTCGGGCGGTTCATCAGTTCTGACCCTGTTGCAGGATGGTCTTGACGCCGCCCGACATGGTTGCGGTGCCGCTGGTCAAGTTCGCGACCATCTGATCCCCGCTGATGATGCTGGGGCCTTGGGTCAGCAGCACATTGCCCCGCATCTCGATCACGCCGGATTCGATGGTGTATTCGGCCCAGTCGCCCTCGGCCGCATCGGGCGGGCTGACCAGAACCACGTTCTCGGTCGCCTCCATCCGTTCGATGGCCGAGCGGTCCTGATTGTAGATCACCAGAACCCGTTCCGCGGTCAGGCGCATCTCGCCCTGAATGACGATGACGTTGCCGACAAACTCGGCCGAGCCGTCTTCCTGATTGACGTTCAAGGTCTCCGACGTCACTTCGACCGGCAGGCTCGGGTCGGCCTTGACGGCCCCAAATGCCACCTGAGCCTCTTGCGCCGACACGGGCGCAGTTGCGGCGATCAGGGCAATACAAACAGAGGCGACACGAAAATCAAACACGGGTTATCTTTCAGCTTTTTGCGGCTCGTATATCAGCTTCACGCCATCTGTAAAAAGAATATGGACCGGACCATCCTTTTTTTCGGTTCCGAACGTCATCCGCCCGGCGGTGAAGTCCCCGATCGGGCCGGTGCCGTCAATCTGGCCCGGCGTATCGCCGCGAATTTCATCCAACGATGTGTTCAACAGATCGGTGGTGACCTGAATGCCATCAGCGGTGGTGATGACCACGTTGCCGGCAAAGGTGGCGGTGCCCTTGTCGGGCCGGATCATACCGGTGTTGGATTCCAGCGTGATCTCGCCCCCGTTGCTGAGACCGAACCGGCCCTGAACCTCAGCCGCCGTGGGGCTGCCACCGGCGCTGCCCTGACTGGCGCGGCGGGCTTCGACGCGGATTTCTTCACCCTTGCGGGTGACGCCCTTATAATCCGGGCGGGTCACCACCTGCTCGGTCAGCCGCTCGTCGATCTCCTGCCCGCTGAAGGGCACCGAGACGTCTGTGTCGATGCTGCGCGACAGCAGGAACACGGTGGACAGCAGCAAGATGGCGGCCAGAGGCAACACCACCTTGAGAAACTGCACCCATCGGGAATGGCGATCCACCGGTGTGTCCCCTCAGCCCAGACCAACGCGCAGGCAGTCGTGGATGTGCAGAATGCCCTCGGTGCGGCCATCCGAGGCCGGGTCCACCACAAACAGACAGGTGATCTTGGGCTTCTGCATAGTCATCAACGCTACCGCACCCTCAGCCAATTCGTCCGGGCCAATTGTGCGCGGGTCGGCGGTCATGACCTGATCAACGGTCAGATCCAACAGTCCATTCATGTTTCGGCGCAAGTCGCCGTCCGTCACGATACCAAGCAGTTGGTCGTCAGCATTGGTCACACCAACGACCCCGAACCCCTTTTGGCTCATGACCAGCAGGGCTTCGCCCATCGGAGTGCCAGATTGCACGATGGGCGTATCGGTGTGCATCAGGTCGCGCACCGTTGACAGCTGCGCCCCGAGCTTGCCGCCGGGGTGATAGGCGCGGAAATCTTCGGGCTTGAAGTCCCGATACTTCATCAGCGCAATCGCCAGCGCGTCGCCCATCGCCAGCGTCAGCGTGGTCGAGATCGAGGGCACCATGCCGAACCCGCAGGCCTCACCCAAAGACGGGATCAGCAGATGCACGTCAGCCTGCTTCATCAGCGTGCTTTCGGGTTTGCTGGACAGGCCAATCAGCGGGATGCCAAAGCGGCGGGTAAAGGCCAGCAGGTTGGCCAGTTCCGGCGCTTCGCCCGAGTTCGAGATCGCCAGAACCACATCGCCTTTCGATACCATGCCCAGATCCCCATGGCTCGCCTCGGCGGGGTGCACGAAATAGGCGGGCGTCCCGGTGCTGGCCAGCGTTGCCGCGATCTTGTGACCGATATGGCCCGACTTGCCGATACCGCTGATGATGATGCGGCCTGTGGCCTGCAGGATCAACTGTACGGCCTCGGCAAAATGTTCGTTCAGCCCTTCGGCCAGCACGTCCAGCGCGCGGGCTTCGTCGGTGACAACCTGTCGGGCGGTTCTCAGAAATGCTTCGGTATCGGTCATGAGTGCGCAAAAATATCCGTTTCGGGCCAACCGGCGAGGTCCAGCTTCGCACGCATCGGCAGGAAGTCAAAACAGGCCTGCGCCATCTCGGTGCGGCCTTCGCGGGCCAAACGCCCGTCCAGCGCGTCCCGCAGGCGGTGCAGGTACAAAACGTCCGACGCGGCGTATTCGAGCTGCGCATCGGTGAGCGTTTCCGCACCCCAATCGCTCATCTGCTGTTGTTTCGAGATATCGACGCCGATCAGCTCCTGGCACAGGTTTTTCAGCCCGTGCCGGTCGGTATAGGTGCGCACCAGACGGCTGGCGATCTTGGTGCAATAGACCGGTGCGGCCAACGCGCCAAACGTGTGGTACATCGCGGCAATGTCAAAGCGGCCAAAGTGGAATAGCTTCAGCACATTCGGGTTTTCCAGCATCGCACACAGGTTCGGAGCCTGAGTCTGCCCCTTCTCGACCTGCACGATATGGCTGTTGCCGTCGCCGCCCGACATCTGGATCACACACAGGCGGTCCCGATGCGGGTTCAGCCCCATGGTTTCACAGTCAATGGCCACGACCGGGCCCAGATCCAGCCCGTCCGGCAGGTCATTCTTATAAAGGTGGTTCGCCACTGGGATATCCTTCAAGCGCTTTCGCCCCCGAGATAGGGGGTTTCGCAGGCAAACTCAACGTCATCGGGGTCGCGGGGCTGCTACGCGCTCATCGGCTTTACATTATCCCCAAGGGGGGGATAAGGATATGATCATGACGACTCATACCCACGCTTCACATCCACAGATCACCGCGCGGCTGAAACGCGCCCATGGCCATCTGGCCAAGGTCATCGCCATGCTGGACGATCAGGCCCCATGCGGGGACATCGCGCAGCAGCTTTTCGCCGTCGAGAAAGCCATCACCAACGCCAAGCGGGCGCTGATCCACGACCATGTCGATCACTGCCTGTCTGCCGGGGCCGATGGCGACAGTATCGACGATTTCAAATCCATCACGAAATACCTCTGACCCATGCTCAGCGTCCTGAAAAACCGCACCTATCGGCACCTGCTGGCCGCGCAGATCGTGGCGCTGTCCGGGACCGGGTTGGCCACCGTGGCGCTGGGTCTGCTGGCCTTTGATCTGGCAGGCGAGGCCGCGGGGCTGGTGCTGGGCACCGCGCTGACCATCAAGATGGTAGCCTATGTCACCGTCGCGCCTCTGGCCGCTGCCTTTGCAGAGCGGCTGGACCGTCGGAAGATGCTGGTGGCACTGGATCTGATCCGGGCGGCGGTGGCGCTGTGCCTGCCGTTCGTGAGTGATATCTGGCAGGTCTATGTGTTGATCTTTGTGCTGCAATCTGCCTCGGCCGGGTTCACCCCGACCTTTCAGGCCACCATTCCAGACGTGCTGACAGACGAGCAGGACTATACCAAGGCCCTGTCCCTGTCGCGGCTGGCCTATGATCTGGAAAGCCTGCTGAGCCCGATGCTGGCAGCTGTCCTCTTGCTGCTGGTCAGTTTCGACAGCCTGTTTCTGGGCACCAGCCTTGGGTTTGTGGCCTCGGCGCTGCTGGTGGTGTCCGTCGCTCTGCCCTCGCCCAAACCCACCGCCCGGCGCGGCATCTATGACCGGACCACGCGCGGCATCCGCATCTATCTCAAGACCCCCCGCCTGCATGGGCTGCTGGCGCTCAGCTGGAGCGCTGCGGCGCTCAGCGCGATGGTGATCGTCAACACGGTGGTGATCGTGCGCGCCGATCTGGGCCTGTCCGAAAGCGCCGTGGCGGTCGCGCTGGCCGGGTTCGGCGGCGGGTCCATGCTGGCCGCCTTCGCCCTGCCCCGGCTGCTGGAACATATCTCCGACCGCCAGGTGATGCTGAGCGGCGCGGCGCTGGCGACCGGAGCCATGGCCATCGCCGCCCTGCTGTCCGCCACCCTGCCCATGACGCTCATACTACTGACGCTGATCTGGGCCGCCGTAGGCTTTGGCTATGCGGCCACGCTGACGCCCTCGGGCCGTCTGCTGACCCGCTCGGCCCACCCCGAGGATCGCCCCACCCTCTTTGCTGCGCAGTTCACGCTGTCGCACGCCTGCTGGTTGGTGCTGTACCCGTTGGCCGGGTGGTTGATGACCCGCTTCGGGGTCACCGTTGCCATGGCCGCGATGGCCACTGCCGCGATTATGGGCGTGACGCTTGCACTACGCATCTGGCCGCGCAACAGCCGTGCGGCAATCGCGCACAGCCACCCCGACCTGCCCGCAAATCACCCGCATCTGGCGGGACCAGCGCCCCATGCCCATCCCATCATCATTGACGAGTTACACCCCCATTTCCCTCGCCAGTCTTGAGCCTGCCCCGCAAACTGCCGTAAACCGGAACACGCCCCTTCTGACGCCCGGAGCCCGCATGGACCAGCTTGACCGCCGCATCATCGCCGCCCTGCAGCACAACGCCCGCGATTCGACGACCCGCATCGCCGCAACGCTTGGCGTGGCGCGCACCACCGTCCACGAACGCATCAACCGCATGGAAGAACGCGGCATCATCGCAGGCTATTCGGTCATTCTGCGCGAAACCGAAGACACGCCGCGTGTTCAGGTCGTCGTGCTGCTGGAGGTCCAGCAAAAGGAAACCATACGCATCATCAAACGGCTTGAGGCCTACCCCGAGGTCAAGCTCTGCCTCTCGATCAACGGCGAATTCGACCTGCTTCTGTCGGCCGAGGCCCCAAGGATCGAAGACCTCGATATACTGGTCGACGAACTGGCCCGCATCCCCGGCGTGTTGCGGACTAACACCAGTGTGGTTTTTGGCCGCAAAATCGACCGGACCTGAGGGGCGCTAACCCTCTGTAAACCCATGGGCGGCTAGCTTGGCCGGGATTGATCAGAATCCCGGACCGGCAGAATGCCCTATCGCGAAATCCTGTTTGCGCTGCTCGCGCATCTTGCGCTGGTGAAACCCGGCCACGCCGTGGCGGGCATTGAAACGGCGGCTTTGTGCGATCAGGCCGCGCAACGGGCTGCACGGGCCGAAGGCGTGCCTCTGGACGTACTGCGCGCCATCACGCGGGTTGAAACAGGCCGCACGGTGGATGGTGCGCTGCACCCCTGGCCCTGGGCCATCAACCGCGAGGGGCAGGGATATTGGTTCGCCTCGGCGACCGAGGCCAAAGCCTATGTGTTCAACATATTCAAGTCCGGTGTCCGCAGCTTTGATGTGGGCTGTTTCCAGATCAACTACCGCTGGCACGGCAAGGCCTTCCGCTCGATCGACGCCATGTTCGACCCGGACGAAAATGCCATCTACGCCGCCCGCTTCCTGAACGAACTTTATGCCGAGCTCGGCTCATGGCCCGCCGCCGCCGGGGCCTATCATTCCCGGACCAACCATCTTGCGGCCTCGTATTCCAACCGCTTTCAAGCGGTGCTGGCGCAACTGGAAGGTCCGCGCGTGACCAGCGACCCGTTCACCATGACCGCCGCCCCGTTGTTCCCCCCGTCCGAGCCCGCCAGCCGCACCGCGCTGGGCTCATTGGTGCCCCAAACTGCCGCCGCCACCGCGTTCATCCCCTTCAACTAAGAGGTCCCCGTGCCCCGGATCGACATCCGCAACCTGTTCTCTCCGACCGTCCTGCTGGCGCTGGCGCTGATGACGGTGATCGTGATGATGATCCTGCCGATGCCCGCATGGGTGCTCGACGTGGGGCTTGCGGCCTCGTTCGCGCTAGCGATCCTGATCTTCACCCTGACCCTGTTCATCGAACGGCCGCTGGATTTCTCGTCCTTCCCGACGATCCTGCTTGCCTCGCTGATGCTGCGGCTGTCGCTGAACGTCTCGTCGACCAAGCTGATCATCGGACAGGGGCACACCGGTACAAACGCGGCGGGCGACGTGATCGAAGGCTTCGCGCAATTCGTCATGAGCGGCAGCATTTTTCTGGGTCTCGTGGTGTTCGGCGTGCTGCTGATCGTGAACTTCATGGTTATCACCAAAGGTGCCGCCCGCATGGCCGAGGTCGGCGCGCGTTTTGCGCTGGACGGGATGCCCGGCAAACAGCTGGCCATCGACAGCGATATGTCCGCCGGGGCCATCGACCACCAACAGGCCAAGGAACGGCGCGAGCGTGAACAGCAAGAGACCACGTTTTTCGGCTCGCTCGATGGCGCGTCGAAATTCGTCAAGGGCGATGCCATCGCGGGGCTGCTGATCACCCTGCTGAACCTTGTAATGGGTCTCGTGATGGGTGTGATCGTCCATGGCATGCCGGTCTCATCCGCGTTCGAAACCTACGCGATCCTGACCGTCGGCGACGGGCTCGTGTCGCAAATCCCGGCGGTGATCATCTCAATCGCCTCTGCCCTGTTGCTGGCCCGGGGCGGTACGCAAGGGGCCACGGACAGCGCGATTTTCTCGCAGCTCGGGCGGCACCCGGCGGCGCTGGCCACGGTTGCGGTGCTCATGGCGCTGTTTGCGCTGGTGCCAGGATTGCCATTTCTGCCCTTCATGCTCGGCGCGGCAGCGCTGGGCTACGCGGCCTATTCTGGCCTGAAAAAGCGAAACACCGAAGACATCCCCGAAGATACCGCGCCCGAGGCCGACACCCCTGTCTCGCAAGCCATCGGAGATGTGTTGGATCTGGACGACGTGCATCTGGAATTCGCCCCTGACCTGGTCAGCATGGTGCTGAACCCCGGCACCGGGCTGGATGCACGGATTGCCAACATGCGCACCTATGTCGCCTCAAGCTTCGGCCTGATCCTGCCCGAGATTCGTCTGACAGACCGCGCCGACCTGCCCACCGGAACGTATGTGATCAAGGTTCAGGGCGTGGAACAAGCGCGCGGCGTGCTGAATTCGGAACTGGTGCTGGCGCTGGTGCAGGACGGGCACGACCTGCTGCCGGATGGCACCGATGTGACCGAGCCGGTCTATGGCGCCCCCGCCCGCTGGATTCTGCCCAAGGATCAGGAAACCGCCGCCATGAACGGGGCCACCATCGTAACGCCGCCCGAGATTCTGGCGACCCACCTGCTTGAGATCATCAAACAGAATTTCTCGCGCCTGCTGACGCTGAAATCCCTGCGCCGCCTGCTGTCCGAGATGACCCGCCTTAGTGATCCGGTCCGGGCCGAGGCCAACCGCAAGCTGCTCGACGAACTGATCCCCGACAAGGTGCCGATCGACACCCTGCATGCGGTATTGCGACTGCTGCTGGACGAACGGGTCTCGATCCGCAACATGGCGCTGATATTGGAAAGCGTAGCCGAGGCGCGGCTGACCACAACCCAGCCCGAAGGCATCTGCGAACTGGTCCGCCAGCGGCTGGGTTTTCAACTGGTGGCCGAGATGAAGCGCGAGGACGGATCGATCCCGCTGATCCAGCTGGCCCCCGAGTGGGAGGATACCTTTGCCAGCTATCAGATCGACGCCCCCAATGCCGGTCTGGACGTGGCGCTGCCGCCGAACCTGTTCAACAAGCTTGCCGACGGGGTGAATGACAGCGTCGCCAAATCCGCCGACCACGGGCTGTTCCCCGCGGTGGTGACCTCGACCCGGCGACGGCGGTTGCTGCGCACCATCATGCATGCCCGCGGCATCGCCAACCCGGTTCTGTCCTTCGAGGAAATCGGGCTCGAGGCGCGCCCGGCGCTGGTCGGAACGGTGCCCGCGTGATCGCCCTGCCGCCCGAGCTGTTGCCCCATCTGGGGCAAACCTTGTGGCATCTCTTCGCCATTTTCCTGCGCGTGTCGACCATGGTGTCACTGCTGCCCGCCTTTGGTGAACGCAGCATCCCGGTGCGCGTCAAGCTGGGTTTGGCTGTGGCGTTTTCGCTGATCGTGGCCCCTGCGGTGCCCGAGGTCGAAACGGTGCCCGCGTTCGGGCGCATGGTCGCGCTGATCGGTACCGAAGTCGCGACGGGCCTGGCGTTGGGCATCGGCCTGCGCCTGTTTGTGCTGGCGCTGCAAACCGCCGGTTCGATTGCCGCGCAGGCGACATCCCTGTCGCAAATTCTGGGCGGAGCGGCGGCCGAGCCCGTACCCGCGATGGGCTACTTGCTGACGCTGGCCGGTCTGGCGCTGGCCGCCTTGTTGGGCCTGCATGTCCGCGCCGCGCAATTCATGATCCACAGCTATACGCTGTTCCCGATGGGCACCCTGCCGCTGGCCCCGGACCTGACGCAATGGGGCGTTACCCAGATTTCACGCAGCTTCGGGCTGGCCTTTGCGCTGGCAATGCCCTTCGTCATCGCCTCGCTGATCTACAATCTGGCGCTGGGCGTCATCAACCGCGCCATGCCGCAGCTGATGGTCGCGTTCGTGGGCGCCCCCGCGATCACCTTCGCCGGTCTGTTTCTGCTGTTCGCGGGTACGCCGCTGATCCTGTCCGTCTGGTCCGACGCGCTGTTCGCGTTCCTCCAGAACCCGCTTGAGGGCGCAAGATGAGCGGGCAGGACGATGACAGCGACAAGTCCTTCGAGGCGACACCGCAGAAGCTTGAGAAAGCCCGCAAGAAGGGCGAGGTCGCCAAATCCAACGATCTGTCGGTGGTGGCTGCCTATTCCGGATTGCTCATCGCGCTGCTGCTGGCGGGACAGTATACGGCGGAACAGCATGGCACCCTGTTTGTGGTTCTGATCGACCAATCGGATCGACTGGCGGACCTGCTGACAACAGGCCCGGCCACGGCCCCGGTGACGGGCATCCTCCGTGCCACGCTGGTGCCCGTCGCCGCCCTGTTCGTGGTGCCCGCGGTCGCGGTGGTGCTCAGCCTGATCGCGCAGCGCGCCCTGATTTTTGCCCCCGATAAGCTGAAGCCCAAAACCTCACGCATTTCGATCCCCTCGAATGCAAAGAACAAATTTGGCCGGGGCGGCCTGTTCGAATTCGCAAAGAGCTTTGTAAAGCTACTGATCTACGGGGCCTGCCTGGCCCTGTTTCTGCGTGCGAACCTGCCCGAGATCCTCTCGGCCAGCGCGGCACCCGCGCGCGCGTCCATCCTGCTGATGATGAACTTGTTGTTTCGGTTCCTGTTCATCGTCATCACAATCGCGCTGGCGATCGGCGTGATCGACTATCTGTGGCAACATGCCGAGCATCTGCGCAAGAACCGCATGTCCCGCAAGGAAATTCAGGACGAAACCAAGGATTCCGAGGGCGACCCGCATGTCAAACAGCAGCGCCGCCAGCGCGCGCAGGACATTGCTACCAACCAGATGATGGCGGATGTGCCCAAGGCCGATGTGGTGATCGTCAACCCGACCCATTACGCGGTGGCGCTGAAATGGTCGCGCGCCAGCGGCACCGCGCCGGTTTGCGTCGCCAAAGGGGTCGATCAGGTGGCCGCCACGATCCGCGCTACGGCGGGCGAGGCTGGGGTGCCCATCCACTCGGACCCGCCAACCGCGCGCGCGCTGCACGCGACGGTCGAGATTGGTCAGGAGATCGCCGAGGAATACTATCGTCCCGTCGCTGCCGCGATCCGCTTTGCCGAAGCCATGCGCAAACGCGCCAAGGGGCAGGTGATATGATGCGCGACCGTATGACAGGCCTTTTGACCGTGACCGAAGCGGCTTATCAGCGCGAGCACCAGAAGCTGCGCCCGCTGCTGAGGCAAGAGGCGAAGCTGTTGCAGCAACTGGCCCGGCTGGACCGCCAGTTGGCCGAGGTAAAGTCGCAAGGTGCAGACACCGATGGCTACCGCATCACCGGCACCGATCTGTTGTGGCACAGCTGGGAATCGGCCACACGGCGGCAGCTGAACACAGAGCTGGCGCGCCTGCGGTCGCAAAAAATTGCAGTGATGGACGACTTGCGGCGGGCTTTCGGGCGCAAGCAAGCGGTGACGGAATTGTCGCAGCGCCTGCAGCAAAGCAAGCGCCGCGCGGCGCAAGAATAGGGCTGCGATCAGGTATCCTGTCGGTTGACGCTGGTGATCAGCACCTTCGAGACATCCTGACCAAGATCCTTTTGCGCAACTTCCAGCAATGCCGCGCGCAGAACCTGAAGGTTATCCGAGCGGGTAAAAGCCCCGTCAAATCCACCGCTGTTAGCGTGATCGAACAACACTTGCAGAAACCTGTCTCGCAACTTTGGTTCGATCTCGTAAAAGGCATCCTCGATACCCGAACGCACCTCGAGGCTGAGCGACATGGTGACCAGGGCCGATATCTCATGCTCCGAGACAACAGGGATCACGAACTGCTTGGTCAGCTTCAGATATTGCTGCGTCTTCTTTTCATCTTTTTTCCCGGATTTTGAGGTCTTTTGCTGTCCGGCCTCAGACTTGGCCGGCTTGGCTTCGGCCTTTTCCTCGACCTTGTCCGAAGGGGCTAGGACAACACCAGCCCCGACACCCGCAGCAAGACCCGTGACCAGACAGATGATCGGCAACAGTTTTCCCATCACATCCTCCCTTCAGAACGGCAGAACCGTATCGAGAACCTGCTGCCCGTATCGCGGCTGCTGAACATCCGTGATCTGACCGCGCCCACCATATGACACCCGCGCCGACGCGATCTTGTCATAGGTGATTTCGTTCTGGCGCGAGATGTCCTGAGGGCGGACATAGCCAGCAACCAGCAGTTCACGCAGTTCGAAATTCACCCGCAGTTCTTGCGAACCGGTGATCGACAGCACCCCGTTGGGCAGCACATCGACTACCGTCGCCGCCACCCGCAGGGTCAGCTTTTCCTTGCGTTTGACCGACCCTTTGCCCTTGCTGACAGAGGCCGAGTCAATCGATACCGCCTCCTCGAGCGACGCTCCGTCCGGCAACCGTTCGGCCGCGCGTTGCGGCAGGCCGAACAGGCTGGGCACAGCAAGGCTTTCCGACCCGGCGCGGGATCGGTTGGTGTCGTTCGATATTTCGGCCTTTTCGTCCAGCTCGATCACCACGGTCAGAATATCACCTTTCTTCATCGCCCGCTGATCCCCAAGTAAGGAATGCTGCCCGCCGCTCCACAAGGAAGCGCGGTCCACGGTGCGTTGGGATTGGCTGTGCAAAGGCAGGCCGGGCCACAGCATCGCAACATGCTCGGGCGATTCCGTACTGGGTGTCAGGCTGGGCGGTTTGCCCAGATGATCAAGCCGACCACAAGCGGCAACGCCCAGAACGGCAAAGAGCATACATTTCATTATTTTAGACATTACTTGACCTCGATTTGACCATCGGGGCGGATCACGCCCGTTACCGTTGTGCGCGACGACAGATTCATCACACGGATCCGATCACCTGCGGCCCCCCGACCCAGCGCTCGACCTTCGGCGTTGATCGAAAGTGCGACGCTATCAAAGACCAGCGTCACCAGATCGTTGCGGTCCACGATGGCGGGCGGGCCGATATCCGACGGGCGGATCGGCCGCCCCGGGTACAGCGCCACGCGCGCCTCTTGCCCAATCAGATCCGAGATATCCCGAACCGCCCCCGCCACATCGGTGGCTTTGATCTGAAGGTCCGCAGCGGAAATAATTTCCTTTGCACGGATCGCCCGGGTCGGCACCACAATCTCGGCCCATGTCGCGGCGGGTATCAGCGCAAGAAGGCAGATCAGTGCCCGCATCACCGCACCTGCGTCGTTGCGCCCATCATCTGATCGACGGCCGAGATGACCTTGGCGTTCATCTCATAGCCGCGCTGCGCCTCGATCAATTCCGTCACCTCGCGCACCGCATCGACCGAGCTGTCCTCCAGGTACCCCTGCCGCAAGGTCCCCAGCCCATCCTCGCCCGGCGTTCCGACCACCGGCGCGCCCGAGGCTTCGGTCTCTTTGAATAGGTTGCTGCCCACCGCTTCCAGCCCCTTGGCGTTCGAGAAACTGGCCAGTGTGAATTCGCCCAGCAACTGCCCCTCGGCAGTATCGTCGAAATAAGCGTAAACCTCGCCCGCGGCGTTGATCGAGATCGATCTTGCATCGTCGGGAATGGTGATCTCGGGAGCGACGGCGAACCCGTCAGAGGTGACGATCAACCCCTCGGCTGACCGCTTCAGACTACCATCGCGGGTAAAGGCCGATTGGCCATTGGGCAAGGTCACCTCAAGATAACCGCGTCCTTCGATGGCCACATCCAGATCGCTGCCGGTCGCCGACAGCCCACCCTGTTCCAGCTGCACCGTTACGGCCGATGGACGTACCCCCAGACCCAGCTGGATACCCGTCGGCAGCACAGTCCCGTCCGAGGCATTGACCGCTCCCGCCCGCGCCATCTGCTGATAATGCAGATCGGCGAATTCAGCCCGCCGCGCGTTGTAGCCGGTGGTGTTCATGTTCGCCAAGTTGTTCGAGATCGTCTCGACCCGCATCTGCTGGGCGGTCATGCCCGTGGCAGCAATCTTCAAAGCCCGCATATCAGTATCTCCTTAAACAATTCAGCGCATCAGCGCCTTGAGCGCACCGCGCACCCGTTCATCCTCGGCATCCAGAAAGCTCTGGCCCAACTCATAGGCGCGCTGAATTTCAACCAGCCGCGTCACCTGTTCGATAGCGTTGACGTTCGATCCTTCGAGGAAACGGTGCAGAACGACCGGTTCCGCCACAGGTTCGATGTCGGCGTCGGTGCGAAATTGCGTGCTGCCTTCGCGCACCAGATCCTTCGTTTCGGCCACCCGATAGACCCCGAGCTGGCTCAGAAGCTGTCCGTTGACGCTGAGCGTGCCGTCACTGCCTACATCAATGCTGGCCGCATCGGGAGGGATGAACACCGGGGCACCGTTGCTGTCCAGCACCCGATGCCCACCCATCGTCACCAGATCACCCTCGGCGCTGAGCGAAAAACTGCCCGCGCGGGTCAGGCGATTGCCACCCGGCGTTTCGATCATGAAGAACCCGTCGCCCTCGATGGCGAAATCGAATTGGCCGCCGGTTTCGGTCAGCACACCTTGCTGCAGCGACGTGTTACGGACCTGAGCGCGGCTCATCGACAGTGAGGGCGCGTCGGGCATGTCGCGGATGAACTCGGAAAACACCAGCCCCTGCTGGCGGTATCCGGTGGTGTTGGCATTGGCGATATTGTTCGCCACCAGCCGCATTTCGTTCATCAGCCCGGACTGGCGGGACAGGGTGGTATAGGCGGTGTCCATCAGCGGCCTCCGGCAATCAGGGGGATCAGTGTCCCGGTGAAGAATGTGACAAGGGTCTGGGTCATGAAGCCCATCGAAATCCAGAACACGATGACGATGGCGATCAGCTTGGGCACGAAGGTCAGCGTCATCTCCTGCACCGAGGTCAGCGCCTGAAACAGACCGACCGCCAGACCCGAGATCAGCGCCACCGCCAGAATCGGGACCGAGGTGATCACCGCGACCCACAGCGCCTGACGGACGATGTCATAGAACAGACCTTCGCTCAGCATGGCTCAGACCGGCATCCGCAGGATTTCCTGATAGGCCTCGACCACCTTGTTGCGCACGATTACGGCGGTTTCGACCGCCAGTTCGGTCTGCGTCAGCGCCTGCACCAGCGCGTGCGGATCGGCCTGCCCCACCATCGACGATTGCGCCACCTGCTCGCTGTGTTTCAGCGTTGCGGCAAAATCCTGAAAGGTTGCCCGCAGCCCCTGCGCCGGTCCGGCATGATCGGGGTCGGCCTGCGTGGCGGGGCGCGCGCCGGCATAGCTCTGCGCCGCGGTCAAAGATCGGATATCCATTCTGGCTGTCCTTTATTTGCGAAGTAAATCCATCAGGCCCGACGACATCTGCCGGGTCTGGTCGAACATCTTGAGGTTGGCTTCGTAACTGCGCTGCGCCTCGCGTGCGTCGGCAATCTCGATCATCAGATCGACATTCAAGCCGTTGTAATGCCCCGTCTCATCCGCCATCGGATGACTGGGGTCATAGACGCGGCTAAGGTCGCGGCGGTCGAGCCTGACCCGGCCCGCCTGCACCGTTTCCGCGCCGCCCTTTTCAACCGTTTCAAACGGCACGGTCTTGCGCCGGTATCCGGGCGTATCTGCGTTCGAGATATTCTCGGACACATGCCGCAGCCGCGCGGCCTGCGCCCGCAAGGCACTGGCCGAGGCCGTCAGGGAATGGGAAAAATCGCTCATGCCATCCCCCCTTAGGCACGGCCCAGAGAGGTGCGCAGGATGCCGATGGACGATTTGTAGATCGCCAGCGCGCGGTCATGCTGGCGCTTTACATCGACAGCTTTCAGCATCTCTTCTTCGATGGAAACGCCGTTGCCGTTCGGGTCACCTGCCGGCGTGGCCTCATACTCGGCCCAGGGCTGCGCGACCGCTACGCCATTCAGATGACCGGCCCGTGTGGCAGTCATCGAGGCGGCGTGCCCGGTGTTTTCAAAAGCTGTCTTGAAGGCCTCGAGGTCGCGGGGCTGGTAGCCCGGCGTGTCCGCGTTGGCCATGTTGCGCGCGATGACGGCCTGCCGTTGCCCGGCATGGGTTGCCATTGCGTACGCTGTCTTAAAGACGTTCAGGTCAGTGAACATCGGGGCTTCTCCCTCGATCAATTTCAATCAAGGCTTAACCCCGATTCCTTTAGAAACCGTTTTCAGAAACTGTTGGAGTTCCCGTTATGTCCGATCTCGACCCGGTGCTTGTGAAATGCGAAATCGACCGACTGACCGCCGTTCGCCATATGGGCCGTGTGGCCAGCGTGGCGCGTGGTGTCATCGAAATCGAGGGGCTGGCCGGACAGGCGCGAATCGGCGATCACCTGACCTTGCGGCGGCGCAGCGGGCCGGATTTGCCGGGCGAGGTGCTGCATGTCGAATCGGGCCTTATCCACATGCTGCCCGGCGCCGCGCCCGATGGGGTCAGCCTGGGCGATCCGGTGGTGCTGGAGCAGACCCCCGCCTTTGCGCCGGGAATGCACTGGCTGGGGCGGGTGGTCGACCCGTTCGGCAGGCCTCTGGACGGCAAGCCGCTGCTGGCAGGCGCGCAGGCGCGCGACATACTGCAAACGCCGCCGCCCGCGGTAGAGCGCAAGCCGCTGGGCGCGCGGATGGAAACCGGGCTTGCGATCCTAAACACCCTGCTACCGATTGTGCAGGGTCAGCGCGTGGGGCTGTTTGCCGGGTCGGGCGTTGGCAAATCCACGCTGCTGGCCACGCTGGCGCGGTCGATGCAGGCCGATGCGGTGGTCGTGGCCCTTGTGGGTGAGCGTGGGCGCGAGGTGAACGAATTCGTCGAAACCGCCTTGGGGGCCGAAGGGATGCGGCGCGCGGTGGTCGTGGCCGCGACCTCGGACCAGTCGGCGCTGGCGCGGCGGCGCTGCGCATGGTCGGCGATGGCGGTGGCCGAGTATCTGCGCGATCAGGGTCTGAACGTCCTGTTTCTGGCCGATTCCGTCACCCGTTTTGCCGAGGCGCATCGTGAGATTGCCGTGGCCATGGGCGAATCGCCCTCGCTGCGAGGGTTTCCGCCGTCGGTTACGCCGCTGATTGCCGCCCTGTGCGAACGCGCTGGCCCCGGCACCGCCGTGCAGGGCAATATCACCGCCGTTTTCAGCGTGCTGGTTGCGGGCTCGGACATGGAGGAGCCCGTGGCAGATATTCTGCGCGGCGTTCTGGACGGGCATATCGTGCTCAGCCGCGAGATTGCGGAACGCGGGCGGTTCCCGGCCATCGACCTCAGCCGCTCGGTCTCGCGCAGCCTGCCGGATGCCGCGTCCGAGGATGAAAACCGCATGATCGCACAGACCCGCAAGCTGGTCGGCAGCTATGAGCAATCCGAGGTTATGATCAAGGCCGGGCTCTATGCCGAAGGGGCCGACCCGCTGCTGGATCAGGCGGTGCGCGTGCACGAGGAACTGGATGACTTTTTTGGCAAGACCGACCCGGACGGGATCGAGAACAGCTTCAACCGCCTGTCTGTGATCCAGCGCCGGGCAAATGCTGGTCTGCCCCGATGATCGCCGCTCGATTTCCCGACAGTTTTAAGTGTTAAGCCCCCTTTAAGACCTGCGCTGCTACGCCTTTGGATGGGTGAGAAAAAGGTGGTGGAGATGGGTGCGCAATCCAATGCGGCGCCAATCATCATCAAGAAGAAGCGTGTGTCGGGGGGCGATGGCCACCATGGCGGCGCGTGGAAAGTCGCGTATGCCGACTTTGTCACGGCCATGATGGCCTTCTTCATGTTGATGTGGCTGCTGAACGCGACGACGGAAAAGCAACGCAAGGGGCTGGCGGATTACTTTTCGCCGACGATCCCCGTCAACCCGGTATCGGGGGGCGGTGACGGGGCCTTTGGCGGCGACAATATGTTCTCGGAAAAGACGCTGGTGATGAACGGCTCGGGCGCGACCCGCCGCAACCCGACCGAGGCCCATCAGGCGCGTGGATCAACCGGTGTCGACGCACGGGGCGGCGACAATGGCACGTCCGAGGATTTCTCATCGCTCGAGGCGCAGCTGCTGGGTCGCACGGGCGAGAGCATTGTCTCGGACAAGATGCTCGAGCACATCGTCACCCGCGTCACCGATGAAGGGCTCGTGGTCGAGCTGTTCGATACCGAAGATCAGGCGTTGTTCGAATCGGGCACGGGCACTCCGACGCAGATGATGCGGGCGCTGGCGCTGCTGGTGGCGCGGTCCTCTGATCTGGTGACGAATGCGATTGCGGTGAACGGGCATGTCCGGTCATCCCCGGTGGTACTGGCGAAAAACCCGGTCTGGGACCTATCCACCTCGCGGGCGCAGGTGGCGCGTCAACTGCTGCAGGGCAAGGGCGTAGAGGCTGCCCGGATGGACCGCGTGACGGGCCATGCCGACCGGGAACTGGCCACCGCGAACCCGATGGCGGTGCGCAACAATCGCATCGAAATCGTATTCCTGCGCAATCCGTAACTGCAAAATGATAGACGGCATTTTAGCTGTTAGCGCGCTGTTAAGGGGCGGCGCGTTAGCTGTTGCATCAACGACTGACGCAACAGAAGGGCGCGCTGATGACCATTTCCTCTTCGCTGAATGCCGGTGTGGCGGCGCTGAAGGCCAACGCCAACAGGCTGGCGACGATTTCCGACAACATCGCCAACTCGTCGACCTTTGGCTACAAGCGGGTTGAGACCGATTTTCATTCGATGGTCACGTCCGGCCAGGGCGGAAGCTATTCGGCAGGCGGTGTTCGAACGACCAGTCAGCGCCTGATCGACCAGCGCGGATCGCTGGTGACAACTAACAACTCAACCGATCTGGCCGTACGCGGGCGCGGGATGCTGCCGGTGCGGCCCAGTTCGCAGATCGCTGCCGGCTCGAATGAGATGTTGCTGACCACCACCGGCTCGTTCCGCACCAATGAGGAAGGGTATCTGGTCACGCAATCCGGCCTCGTGCTGCTGGGCTGGCGCGCAGCGGCCGATGGTTCGATCCCCAGCGTCCCGCGCGACACGCCTGCAGCGCTTGAACCTGTTCAATTAAGCGTCAATCAACTGTCAGGCGCGCCAACCACGCAGATGAACTTGCGCATGAACCTGCCCGCAACCGCGACGGATGCGGGCGCGCCGGGCGATACACAGCCCTTGTCGGTCGAATATTTCGACAATCTAGGCAAATCCGAGAGCGTCGATATCGAACTGGTTCCCACCGTCCCGGCAACCGGGTCCAGCAATGAATGGACCTTGCGGCTGCGCGATTCCGCCTCGGGCGGGGCGGTGGTCGGGGAATATACCCTGACCTTCACCGACAGCCGCACGGCCGGGGGCACGCTGGCCAGCGTCGCCGCCGTGTCTGGCGGAGCTTACGACCCGACGACCGGCAGCTTCATCGTCAACGTCGCCGGGGGGCCGATGGAGATTAATATCGGCCAGATCGGCGATTCGGACGGGATCACGCAACTCTCGGACACGTTCGCGCCGGTTTCGATCACCCGCGACGGCTCGGCCGTGGGCACGATGACCAGCGTCGAAGTTGACGAGAACGGCTATGTCTATGCGTTCTATGACACCGGCGTCAGCCGCCGCATGTTCCAGATCCCGCTGGCCGATGTGCCCAACCCCAACGGTTTGACGGCGCTGGACAGCCAGACTTACGCGCCTTCTCGCGACAGTGGCACGTTTTTTCTGTGGAATGCAGGCGAGGGGCCGACCGGCGACCTGGTGTCCTTCGCGCGCGAGGAATCGACCACTGATGTGGCGACCGAGCTGACCTCGATGATCCAGACGCAGCGCGCCTATTCGTCAAGCGCCAAGGTCATTCAGACCGTGGACGAGATGCTGCAGGAAACCACCAATATCAAACGCTGATCCGGGGTTTGACCGGCGGAAAGGAACTGTCCGATGAATATGTCGACGGCTTTGAACAACGCGCTCAGCGGGCTGAACGCCGCCAGTCGCGGGGCTGCGGTCGTGTCCGGCAACATCGCAAATGCGCTGACGCCGGGCTATGCCCGCCGGTCACTTGAACTGGCGACCAGCCCAGTCTCGGGCAATGGTGTGCGGGTCGTCGGGATCACCCGGCACCAGGATCCGGTGCTGGCCGCCAACCTGCGCGCCACCACCTCTGATCTCGCGGCGACCAGCGCGGTTGCCCAATTTCACGCAACGTTCGAAAGCCTTGTGGGCACCGCGGACGATGCTGCCTCGCTGTCTGCGCGGCTGGCAAAATTCGAAAGCCGCCTGATCACCGCCGCCAGCCTGCCCGAATCCGCCGAGCGTCTGGATCAGGTCGCCCGCACCGGGCGTGATCTGGCCGTGGCCATGAATGCGGCGTCCGAGGGGGTACGGCAAACCCGCTCGGCCGCGGACCGCACAATCGGCAAGCAGGTCACCGCGCTGAACACCGCGCTGCAGGATATCGAGGCGCTGAACGCCCGCATCCCCACCATCCGGAACTCGGGCGGCGACATCGGTGCGCTGCTGGACCAGAGGCAGGTGTTGATCGATCAGGTCAATGAACTGGTGCCCGTCAACGTGATTGCCCGGGACAACGATCAGGTGTCGCTCTACGCTGATGGGGGTCTGATCCTGCTGGAAGGCACCGCGGTCGAGTTCAGCTTTGCCACCACGGGCGAGACCATGCCGCACATGACCGTGGGCAACGGGCTGCTCTCGGGGCTTGAGGTCAACGGCAACCCGGTTCGCATCAGCGGCGATTATGCCCAAATCCGCGGCGGCGCATTGATGGCGCAGTTCGAAATCCGCGATGATCTGGCGGTCGAGGCTCAGGCCGATCTGGACGCGGTCGCCCGCGACCTGATCGAACGGTTCGAAACAGCCGGTCTGGACCCGACCGTCACCGCAACCGATCCGGGCCTGTTCACCGATGACGGCAACCGCTTCGATCCGGCGATGCAGGTTGGGCTGGCCTCGCGGATCAACCTGAACGCGGCGGTTGACCCCGATGCGGGGGGCGCCAGTTGGAAACTGCGCGCCGGTCTGGGCGCGGCGCTGCCGCGCAACCCGGGCGACGCCAATCAGTTGCAGGCGTTCAGCGCTATTCTGGCCGACGCCCGTCCGATCACCGGCGCAGGTTTCGGCGCCGGCAACATGCGCGCCCCAGAGATCACTGAGGCGCTGTTGTCCAAGGCGGGCACCGACGCTCATGCTTCAGACACCCGCAAGACCTTCGCCGCCAATGCGCAGCTTGAGATGCAGAAGATCGTGGCCGAGCAGGGTGTCGACAGCGATGTGGAACTGCAACGCATGATGCAGATCGAGCAGGCCTATGCCGCGAATGCCCGGATCGTGGCGGTGGTTGATGAACTGATGGACACATTGCTGAGGCTCTAGTCATGACACTGAATTCAATTGGCGATCTGGCCCGCGGGCTGACCCTGCGCGCCCGCAGCACCCAGATCAAAACCCAGATCGAAACGCTGTCTTATGAGATGTCGACCGGCAAGGTGCAGGATGTCTCGGCCCGGCTGGGCGGAGACTATTCGCACCTGCTGGATCTGGACCGTCGTCTGGAACGGCTGGACGCCTTTGGTGTCGCTACTGCCGAAGCGCGCCTGTTCACCGACACCATGCAACTGAGCATGACGACCTTCAGCGGCTCGGTCAGCGAACTGTCGGCGGCGCTGCTATCCTTTGGCACCTCAAATCAGGCGGTGACGCATGAACAGGCCTCGGTGCAGGCCCGGAATGAGTTGGACACGATGGTCTCGGCACTCAACACCCGGACCGGCGGGCGCAGCTTGTATTCGGGCACAGCGACGGATGTTTCGCCCCTGCCCTCGGCCGAGGCGCTGCTGAGCGCGCTGCAAGCCGAATTGACCGGGCTGGTCACAGCCACCGATATCCGGCAGGTCGCTGAGGACTGGTTCAATGATCCCACCGGATTTGATGCGGTGATGTATCAGGGCTCGGCCACGCCGCTGTCGCCGATGCAAATCTCGGAAAATGAACGGATATCGCTGCCGATCACCGCAACTGATCCGGCCTTCAAGGCCGCGTTGCGCGATGTTGCGGTGGCAGCACTGGTATCCGACACCGCGCTTGGGCTGCCGCAGGATCAGCGCACGGCGTTATTCAAGGATCTTGGCGTCGATCTGGCAAATGCCAAGGACGAAACCGTCAAGCTGCGCGCGCAGGTGGGTGCAGCCGAGGCCCGCGTCGAACAGGCCGCGACGCGCAATGCGGCGGCGCAAACCAGCGCCGAACACGCGCGCAATGCGCTGATCGCCGCTGACCCGTATGAAACCGCAGCCCAGTTGCAGACCGTGCAATTTCAACTGGAAAGCCTCTATTCCGTGACCGTCCGCAACGCCAA
Source organism: Ruegeria sp. AD2(2025) (assembly GCF_056542385.1). NCBI lineage: Bacteria > Pseudomonadati > Pseudomonadota > Alphaproteobacteria > Rhodobacterales > Roseobacteraceae > Ruegeria > Ruegeria sp. AD2(2025). Next base: position 43,017 of record NZ_JBQFZS010000005.1, on the reverse strand, counting down.
CCTGTCCCTGGTGAATTTCCTGAGATGAAAATTCTTGCCCTCCTGCTGATACTGCTGCCAAGCCTCGCCACCGCCGGGGCGATCCGGCTGAAAGATCTGGTCGATTTCGACGGCGTGCGCGGCAATGACCTTGTTGGGTACGGGCTTGTGGTCGGGCTGAACGGCACCGGCGACGGGTTGCGCAACTCTCCGTTCACCGAAGAGATCATGTCGAATATCCTCGAACGTCTGGGCGTCAACGTGACCGGAGAGGATTTTCGCCCCAAGAACGTGGCCGCCGTGCTGGTAACGGCCAGCCTACCGCCCTTTGCTCGCGTTGGCGGCCAGATCGACGTCACCGTGTCAGCCATTGGCGATTCCAAAAGCCTGTTGGGCGGCACCCTGATCATGACACCGCTGAACGCCGCAGACGGCCAGATTTACGCGGTGGCGCAGGGCACCGTTCTGGCCGGAGGCGCAGTCGCCGAGGGCGAAGCCGCGTCTGTCGTGCGCGGCGTTCCGACCTCGGGCGTCATCCCCTCGGGTGCGCGGGTCGAGCGCGAGATCGACTTTGATCTCGCCAGCCTGACGCAACTGCGGCTGGCCCTGCGCGAACCCGATTTCACCACAGCCGGCCGGATTGAGGCGGCGATCAACACCGAATTCAACCGCGCCGTTGCGATCATGCGCGATTCCGGCACAGTTGAGTTGAACATTGCCGCAACGCAGGCGGTATCGACAGCCCATGCTCTTGGTCGGATCGAAAACATCCTGGTCGAGCCTGAAACCCGAGCGCGAGTCGTGGTTGATCAACGCTCCGGCACCATCGTCATGGGGCAGGATGTCCGGATTTCGCGCGTGGCGGTATCTCAGGGCAATCTGACCCTGACGGTCGAGGAGGCCCCAATCGCAGTTCAGCCCAACCCCTTTGCACGTGGCGAAACAGTTGTGGTGCCGCGCACCATCGCGGGCATCGAGGAAGAAGAAGGTACAGGTCTGGCCGAAATCCCCGAGGCAACCACCTTGTCCGAGGTGGTCGCTGGGCTGAACGCGCTTGGGGTGTCTCCGCGGGACATGATCGACATTCTCAAGACGATCAAAGCCGCCGGGGCCCTGCACGCGGAATTCATCGTCAGATGATGCCGGGCATGTGGCGCGTTATTTGGCCTTCCAACTGTCCAGCCAGCGGCGGGCCTTGCTGCCGCGCTCTTGAATCGCGTCGCCCGCGGCATAGAGGCCATCCTCGACATTTTCGATCATCGGGTCGATGCGGCGCTTCCGGAATCTGCGCCACCGCACCCAAAGCGCCCAGACGATTGCAAAGAAGACAGTCAGGAAAATGATGTTGAACCACGGGATGATCCGAACGTCCGGGCTATCGACCGGACGCACCGACACGACGTTGGGGAAAATCGACATCAGTTGATTGCGCCAGCCATAGTGGCGCAATACGACCCATTGCGGGTTATCCGCAGTCGAGACCAGATTGGTCAGTTCTGCCTGCAGGTTCGAACTGTCGAGCTTGAAATAGGGCGGCCAGCCCCAACCGGTATCCTCGTTGCGATAGACGCGCGGTTTGCCGTTGGGCCGGAAGGTTTCCACGAAACGGACATCACGGTTCACGGTTTGCGCGGTTTCCTGGCCGGTATCCTGTTGCGCCCAGAAAATCGAGTTCTCACCGAAATCGACCCGCCGCACCTCGGTTTTGACGATCCGCACCACGTCCTGCTGTGGCAGGGTATATTCCAGCACCGAGGCGACAAGCCCCCAAAACACTATGATAAACGCCCATTTGACATAGACCATCTGTCCGGCCCTCACATGAAATTGGTAATATAGATCAGCAGGGCAATCGCCCCAAGCGGTACGACATAAACACCCAACAACAGCTTTCGGCGGAAAGAGCTGTCGTATTTCTTCAACCCGCGCGCGACGAATGCATCGCGGTCACCGGTCAGCCCCTTCGCCTCCCAATGAGCGATCAGCTTGCGCCGCCGCATTAGGCGGGAATAGATCGACAGGCCGATATAGATCACGGTCAGAACGATCAGCAGCGGGATCAGAAATCGAATAGCGACGATCATTCAATGCCTCCCAACGGCGCCCCAGGGACCGACGCGGGCGATCAGGTCATCGCTGGCACGGTCATCGCCGCTCATATCCGGCTCGTGTCCGAACAGTGCGGCGCGAGCCCCTGATTTGTCCACCTGATATTCCCGCGCGAGGAAGTCAGCAACATAGGCTTTCTTGGCCTCGGGCCAGGTTGCGTAGGTGCTGTAGAACAGCTCTTTGTGGCAGATGAACATCTGCCGCGGGTCCAGCGGGGCCAGTTCCGCCAGCAGCATGTTCACCAGATCACGGTTCGGCGTATTCGCCGCGCGCAAGGTGTAGAAATAAGCCGGATGGTCCGAAGTGATGCGCGGCCAGGGCCCTCCGTCCGTTGCCCAGCGCAACAGTTGCGCCAGCCCGTGATACGCTTGCGGCAGCCGGTCCGCATGGGCGCGGGCCAGCCTTCGCATGTCGCTGCGGTCCAGCCCGGTCAGATCGACATCCGCATCTGCCGCGGCCGCGATTGTCAGGAAATCCATCTTTTGCTGCAGGATCGCGGCGGAATCGACGCCGCGCGCCTCGATGATCGTTTCCACCAGCCCGTTCAACCCAAGGAATTTGGCGATCTGATTGCGCTGCGACAGGTCAAAGACGTATTTGACCGGCGCGTCACCCGGCTTTTCACCCATGCAAATTACCGCCGGATGATCCAGATCCGGAAACAGATAGAGCCCGCCGAAATGCGCCGTCCAGAAATTGCGCTGCTCGAATGCGGTGTGACGCAGGCGGACGGGGTTGCGGGTGACGTCGCCGGTATCCTTCGCGGTTTCGATCATCTTTGCGATCAGCACATCGTCGAACCAGGCGTCTTCTTCTGTCTTGAACCGCTCGACCATGCCCGCCAGTTGTTCAGCCTTGCGCAGGGTGCCGCCTGCGGTGTCCGCCTCGATCTCGATCTTGCGCAGGTTCAGCAAGTCGCCCGGCGTGGTGAGTTTGAAGACCGAGTTCACCAGCTCTCCAGCCACCGCATCCGTGGCGGTCAGGGCAAACAGCTGCGCCTCGTTCATTTCGATGAATTCGCGCAGGATATCGCGCGAGGTCGAGAATTTGACGTTCAGCAAAGGCGCTCGTTTCTGCTCGGTCGTCAGCAGGATGAACTGCCGGTTGACCCCGTTGGGGTTGAGGTAGAGCTCGTCCTCCAGCTCAATTCCCACCTCTGGCGAATAGCCCGAGATATCGACATGGAAATCCGTTAGCGCCGTGGTCTTTCCGGCCAGATGCTGCAGCGCGCGGTTGTACCGCTCGACCAAGGCCGGGCTGGAGATGTGGACGAGGTTGCCAAACATCAGGCCTTTTTCGATGAGGCGGATCATTGTGACCACCGATACGTGACTTGAATGTCGATTCCTTTGATCAAACCTACCCAATAGGGCGCAGACAGGATGATGCCTCCAAACCAAATCACTGAGGGTTCCAGTCTTTCACCCAACTCCCAGAAATCAAAAATTAAAATACCAGATGCAACTATCAAAAAGAAATACACCGAAACCGCCACACCCAGACTGGCCGACGACCAAGAAAAGAACCGCAGCCACATGAATCCACCTAGAGGAACAGGCAAGCTGCGCCTGATCACCCAAAGCACAAATTTGGCCCCTATAAAGGCAAAAAGCGCACACGCTACCAGGTAGACAAAATCTAACACTTAGGCATTCCCTCTGACTGGTTTGTGTTGCACGCCATTCAGCTAACTCCCGTATTGCTACGGCCAACAACCACCGTCGCCAAAACCAACAACGGCAACGCAAATGCGCGCGCGGTAATCTGCAGGTTGAACCCAATGTAGGACACCACGCTGCCTTCAAACAGGATCAGCGACTCTTCCCATGTCGTGCCCTCGAACCCGCTGCCGGCGTTCACGCCAAACTGAGTTAGGAACAGCATCGCCACGGCGCCCAGAAATCCGATCACACCCCAACGCAGAGGCAGGATCAGGCCCAATACAAGCGCAAAACCCGAAATCGCGTAGACGAGCATTATCCCTTGCCCTCCAGATACCGCCGCTTGGCCTCTTCCATCCGACCCATCTCACGCACGGCGTTCTCGATGGCAACCTCATCGCTCTTGTCGGCATAGCGGAATTCGCTGTCGGCGTAGCGGTTGATCTCCTGCATCACCATCTCAACCGTGATCGGCTGGCGCAGGTCCTCGATCATGGCTTTCTTGGTGTCATAGTCGCGGAACAGGAACAGGTCGGGGTTCTCCATCCACTCATCAGGCAGTTCGAAATCCATCGCGCGGACCTTGACCGCGTCGGTGATGTTCTTGATCGCGCGGCCAGTAAACCGCTCATCCGCCTGTTGGATCGCCTTGAGGTAGGTGCCCAGCTTGGCAATCGTGTCCATCTGGCCGATCTGAGCCGAAACCCGGTCATAGACCTGCAACAAGGCGTCCTCATGCGGGCGGGAATGGCTTTCGAAACTGGCGGCGACGGCCTTTTTGATCTCCTGCGCGGCATAGGCATCGTGTTCGCCCAGCGGGATGTCGTGGTTGCGGCCCATCAGCAGGTGCAGGATGTCGATGTAATCCTCTCGCGTTTGTGGCCCGTCCACCAGAAACCGCGCGCCCGCCCTCTGGCGCAGGGCGTCGTCCACGTTCTCGGGGTAGTTCGAGAACATGCCAAAGGTGCAGTTGCCGCGCACGACGGTGTTGGCACCCGCAAAGCTCTCCATCAGCACGGCGGTGATTTCCAACTGCCCGGCTGACGATTGCCGGTCGCCGCGTTTGCCCGCCAATTGGTCGATATCGTCGATGGTGCCAAAGCCAATAACCGAGGGGTCGATGATCGTGTTGATAAACGCCTTGGCGTTCTGGCCGGATTTGCCCTGATAGCTGTCGATATTGTCGGTGCTCAGGTTCTGATAGCGGAACGGGTAGCCCGCGTTCTGGCAATAATCGTTGATCAGCCCGGCCATCATCTGGATCAGAGTGGTCTTGCCGGTGCCCGGCTTGCCATCGCCCATGAAGGTAAAGATGAACCCGCCGAGTTCCGCAAAGGGGTTCAAGCGGCGGTCGAAGTCATAGGCCATCAGCATTTTGGCCAGTTTCATCGCCTGATACTTGGCGATATGGTTACCCACCACCTCGTTCGGTTTCTTGAACGTCATGGTGAGTTTGGTGGATTTTGCCTTCGAGGCCGCCTCAAACCCCCGGATTGTCAGGTCGTCAGCCTCGATATGCCAGGCCGCGTTTTGGAACGGGGCCAAATGGCCAGCCGATTGCGCGCGCAGGGCGACCTTGTCCATCAACTGCTCGGCATAGGCACTGGTCGCCGCGATCAGGTGGGCATCGTCGGGGGCATGTTTCGCCAGCACCTGATCCAGCTCCCACAAGGTGCCGTGCAGGGCAAGCTGGCCATTGTCCGTCAACACCTCTTCGATCTCACCCAGATCAACCGTGGTTTCGCCCAGATGAGACGACATCAGATAAGCCAGCGCATTGCCCAGCACATGAGATGTGATCAAAGCCTCAGCCGTCAGCAATTCCGAAAACTCGGTCTTGCGCGCAACCGGCAAATCCCCCGCCAGATTGGCCCGCTTCAAATCGGCCAACGGAGTCTGCTCCGCATATGCTTCGGCAACGGCGAGAGCGATGGCAATCGCGCGCCGAATGGCCTGCTGCGCCGTGGCCTGAGGGGGCGAGACCAGCGTATCACCATCATCCGACGCTTCGATCCGCTCGACCAGATGCACCCCATCCGCCCGCGCGGTGCGGCGTGTCACCAAACCGGGCGTGGTGGACCGAAACCGCCGCCCCGTCGACACGCCCGAGGACCGCTCGACCGCCACATCAACCGGTTTCGCAATGCGCGGCGCGTGTTCGAACCCGTTCAACAAGGCCGTCGCTGCCGGGTAATGCTTACGAATGTCGTCTTCGCGCAATTCCATCTGATCTGACGTTAAACTCATCTGCTCAACTCTGCTTCTTCTCGTTCAAAATACGGTCGCCGTAGGCGAGAATCTCAGTATCGCAACACTTGCCCTGACTTGCTGACCACGAACTTGCGGACATCAGCAAAGCCCGGTGGATTCCGTTCGGCCAGTACCTGAAACGGACGCTGTGGCAGGATGATCGAGCGCTGGGTGCGCGTGGCCCCAGTTTCAGCCCCCTGCCCGCCAAACGGATCCAATGCAAAAACCTCTCGATCGACTGTCCCGAACCAGCCGGATCGCTCCTGAATCACCTCCTCGCTTTCCAGCTCTTCGGTGGTCCAGGCCAAGGCCCAATCCTGACCTTGCGGCGCCTGTGCGTCCTCCAGCACCTGCCTCAGAGGGCCGGATTGCTCGGTATAGGCCGAGGAATACATCGGCCCCACGTGGATGCGACGCAGATGTTTGGGGTGCAGGTCGTCGAAATCCTGATCGAAGCCCTTCGCAATCGTCACCAGTTTCAACCCACCCAAGGATTGCGCCATCAGGTGGGCCTGCACTTCGGGCCAGCGGCGTTGGTCCTTGGGCAGGGCCGTTTTGCCGCTATCCTCCAACTGCATAAGGTAGATGACCGGCAGGTTGATCTGGCTGTCATAAACCGCCCAGTGGATCATGAACTTGCGCCGGTCGCCCTCATTCCCGATCCAGTGGCACTCGGGATCATTGCGGGCCCAGAACAGCTGACCTTTCAGCAATTCCTCGTAATAGAGCCTCTGCGACAGCGCGAATTGCAGCTTGGTGGGGATTTCCTGATCGCCAATGATCGTCCGCACCATGTCGGTTTTTAAGTCATCTTCCGAGGGCATATTCGCCAGATGCACCTGCGCCTGCTGCGCGTCGTTGGCCATGGTCAACAACTCGGCCGCCACCGGAAACCCGCTGTCGCGCTTGTCCATGGCAAGGCTACCGAAGAAGCGCCCCGTATCGCGCCCGACCAGCAGGTATTTCATGCTCAGCGCGCGGAAGGTGTAGAGCAACCCCGAGAGGTAGCGCGACACGATCCGCACCTCTTGCTTGCTGATCGCGCCCTCGGCCTCCATCGTCGCGGCCACGCGCAGGAGGTGGACAGTGATCACCTCGAATTTGCGGAAATAGCGGCGCGAGGCGAAGGTGTCGGTCAGGCCGACATGGTCGTGGGTGGGGTTAGTCATTGGCAGATTTATTACACCCGTTTGTGCGGCATTGATGAAGCCGCCAAGGCAAAAGAAGAACTTCCGAGATCAGGTACAATGCGAAGATGATAAGCCCGAAGATTACACTACCCGGCCCGACATATAGAGTGAGGAAGCCGAGCAGCTTATAAGCTCCGCCATCGACACCGATTTCATGCAGAAGGGCCGTTAGGCCATAGACAGGGAACGGCCAAACCACGAGAAAGAGGCCAATTCTGAGCAGCCTAAAGTCTTTTTGGCTAAACCACTTCATCCGCCATACAAATTCTTATCATGCTTCTCGACAATCGAGGCAAACCGGCGGGCAAAGCGTTCGTCCGCCTTGGCCTTTTTCTCCAGCACATCGCGGGCAAAGACCATGTGGTCCTCATGCGCCTCAAGCATGTCGGCCATTTTCTGGTTGGTCGCAGTGCCAATGGCGGCCATGGCGGTTTGCGCCTCTTGGTCGGTCTGCACGCCGATCTCGTTGATGCGGTGGGCAACGTCCTGCTGCTGCGCGGTTTTCAGCGATTTGGTCAGGGCGTCATACAGCACCACGCGCTGTTGCGTGTCTGTCTGCAGCTTGTTGATCAGCACCATCTGCGTCGCCGCCTGGTTCTGTAGGGAATCGACCCAGGTTTTGCCCTTTTCGATATAGCGCTCCAGCGTCTGAGACTTGGCCAGCTTGACCTGTTCTTCCTGAACCTTGGCGTTGTATTGCTTGTTCAGCTCGGCCAATTCAGTCTCTAACTGGGTGCGCGCGGCGGCATCCTGTTCGACGCTGATCTTGTTTTCCAGTGTTATGATCGCCGGGTCCATGCCTTGTATCTCGGCGCGCAACGCTTCCAGTTCAGCTACGGTAGCCTCGCGGTCGTCCAGCGTGACGGTCAGGTTGTCTTCGACCTTCACACGCTGTTCTTCCAGTACCGACAATTGCCCTTCCAGCAGCTTTACGATCACATCGGATTTGGCGATCAGGTCCTGCAGCTTGTCATCGATATTGGCGGTGCGCATCCGCTCTTGCCGCATCGACTCGGATTTGGCCTTGGCGAAGATGCCGACAAACGACTCCCAGCCGGTTTTCGAACGCATCTCATCGAAATCCTTGGAAAAGGCGTTGGTGACGTCGTCCAGCCCCATGATCAGCTCGGCAATATTGGCGTTCATCACCTCGGTATGGGCGTGGACGTCCTCCAAAGTGGCGTTCTCGATGTCGATATCAGCCTCGGCTGTCCCGATCTTGGCCCGCGCCGCTTCGATGCGAGAGGTCAGCCCCTCGATCTGCGACTGACTTTCGCGCACCTTGGTCTGCGTTTCCTGAATCAAGGCTTCAAACTGCTGGTTCGACATCTGCTATCCCTTTTTTGTGTTATCTACCCAATATATAGGTAATGTTATGCCTATTTACATCCCTTTGGATGCCAAATTCCCGCAAAGACTGGCAAATTACGCAGCGAAAGAAAAGACGGGGACAACCGGCGCGGACACGCGCATTCGGGGCCGCGACCTGAATGCAACGGCCCGCCGTTTTCCGCGCCGGATCGGGTCAGTAGTTCGAGTACCGGAAGTTCACCACCTGATCGTTCTGGATCGCACAATGCGCCTTGATATAGCTGCGCGCATCCGTGCTGTCGCTGGACCGGGCGACCTCCAGATCGATCAGGTCAATGCCATCGGCATTGGTCGTGTAGGACAGCGTCCGCTCGAAATCGACGGCATAATATCCCTGATTGGACATGGCCGTGTGGGTCCGGTGCATACACAGACCGATGGCGTTCTCTTCGGGCGAGACATGAGGGTGCTTCTGATAGTGCGATCCATGTTTGTGATGGTGCTTGGCAATCGACGCCCCCAACACACCCAGCGCAACCCCGGCGATCAGCGCACCGGTGTCGTCTGCCTTGGCGGGGGCCGCAGCCACCGAGGTCAGAGCAAATACAGTGCAGCAGAGGCCGGCAGAGACAATTTTCGGGAACATCGGTCACGTTTTCCTTTTTGGCAGATCGATAAAGGGGTCTTGCCAAAAAGACTAACGTGACGGTCGGGCCTATTGCCAGATTTTTGTGCCTCGTCGCCCATCAATGGCCCGCGCGGGCCAAAAACACTTCGCCCCGCGTCTGGAGGAACGCGGGGCGTGGGCTGCGATAATCCCAGAGAGGCCGGATTATCGCCGCGTGATCAATAGCCTCAGTTCACGGCCTTGGCGTCGACCACATCCTTTTCGATGGCTTTGCCGGACGAAATCTCGATCCGGCGCGGTTTCAGCGCCTCGGGCACTTCGCGCTTGAGGTCGATGTTCAGCATTCCGTTCTCGTGGCTCGCGCCAATGACGCGGACATGGTCGGCCAGCGCAAAGCGGCGTTCGAACGCGCGGGTGGCGATGCCGCGATGCAAATAGCTGCGGTCCTTGTCCTCGGCGGCTTTCTTGCCCGAGACGACCAGCGAATTCTCTTTCACCTCGACCGACAGGTCATGTTCGGCAAAACCGGCAACGGCCACCGAGATGCGATAAGTATCGGCTTCGGTCTTTTCGATGTTGTACGGCGGATAGCTGGGCTGGGCCACGTCGTTGGTCAGAACACGATCCATCATGTCGGCGACGCGATCAAAACCGATGGTGGCGCGGTGCAGCGGAGCAAAGTCAAAAGTACGCATGTCTATATCCTCATCCTTGAGCGATTTGCGATTGGGTGCCCTCCGAATGGACGGGCGATGATGTGACGGACCCCTGTGCAGGCGATCCGATACATCTCAGATGGGAAGCGGATTGGCGTGGTTCAAGACCCACCGGAACTGATGAATTTCGCACCCGACGTGGATTTGCCGGACCCCGGCTGCAACCGGCGGATCGTGGCCGTGGGCCGGGGCGCATCGCGGCGCATGATGGCCTTGAGCTCGGCCAGAACGGCGGGCAGTTCCATCCCGTATCCGACCTTCTGCCGACCATCCGTTCCAACCGCCGAGACGACCGACAGAATCTGCCAGCGCGGCCCGTTTTTCGCTAGAATGGCCGACCCGGAGGACCCGAAGGTCACGTCGCAGTCAAAGCTGATCAGCCCCTGCCCGCGCTGCAGGATACGGCAGGACCGCTGGCGCGTGATAGCCTCGGCCCGCCCGCGACCATACGAGGCCACGCTGATTTCGTTGCCGCTGACCCGCCCGCTGTGCAGCGCAAAGGGGTTGGCAATGGCGTAGGGGATCGGCTCGTCCAGCCGCATCAGGGCCACATCGACCCGGACACGCGGGGCGGACACCGGCCGATTGACCACGAAATCAGGGTGTGCCGCGATCTGGATCACCTTGCGTTCGGCCAGCGCTTCACCATCGCTCAGACCCGCGCGAAAGGTGACCTCGCCGGGCGCGTAGGGCTTGCCGGTGGCCTTGTCCAACGCACAATGGGCTGCTGTCAGAACCATATCGCGGGCAATCAGCGTCCCGGTGCAGAACCCCTGATCACCGAAATCCAGCCGCCCGATCGCCTCCCATCCATACAGGTCGTCACGGTCGGTCAGGCGACGCTTTCCGGCGTTCTGGGCCAAAGCGGCGGTTGCAGAAACTGAGATGAGCAGGACAAAGCCCAGAAACAGACGGATCATGGTTTGATAAACTTCGCTCCGGGATTTGTGCGGCTGCCCGTCGTTGACGCGCTGACACCACGCCCTTCCGACAGCTCGGCCTGCAAAAGTTCCAAAGAATGTTCCAGCGCCGTGCCCAGCGACACGCTGCGGCCGTGCATCTCGGCCTTGGCCGCAACGACCGAGACGATGCGGGGGCGACCGCCCTCAAAGGAAAAGATCGGAGCCCCGGATGCGCCGAAATCAACGTCACAGGACATCACCAGAATACCCGCCTGCCGGGCCATGACCGAGCAGACTTCTTGCAGCGAAGGTGCTTCGGCGCGGTCATGGGCGTATGAGACGACGCCCACATCCTCGCCCCGCGTCGGGCGGCGGCCTGTCTCAAACGGAATGACCGAGGTGTTGCGGATCGGCCGCCACAGCTCGATCAGCGCGATATCGTGCCGAACCCGTGTGGGCGAGGCATTGTTGTCATATTCATAATCCGGATGAACCACCGTCCGCCGCGCGGTGCGATAGGCCGAGGCATGACCCAGACGCCAGCCCGCCAGAAACTCGATCCGCGACGGGTCGACCCGCTGACCGGTGGTTTTGTCGAAAAGACAATGCGCGGCGGTCAGAACCAGGCTCGGCGCGATCAATGCCCCGGTGCAAAACCCGGACTCACCGATATCCAACCGCCCGACCGCCATCCATTCGCGCCCGGAATCCGTCGTCTCGAGGCGTTTCAGCCCTGTGTCCTGCGCCTGCGCCGTCAGGGGCAGCAGGCCAAAAACAATCGCCGTGATCCAGTTGCGCACGCGGGTCTCCGGTCATGTGGTCCGGCGACAACCTTAATGCGCTGGGTGGGGCAAAATTAGGGCAAACCGGGCACTGCAGCATTTTGCACAGGTCTGATGGCGCGGGGGCGCGGCCCGCCAGTCGCCCAATCCAGCAGCTCGACCGTGTGAACAACCGGAACCTGCGTGCCCGACCCGATCTGCATCATACAGCCGATATTGCCCGCCGCGATCACATCGGGCCCCCTTGCCTCAAGCGAGCGGACCTTGCGTTGTTTCAGCTGGGCCGAAATCTCGGGTTGCAGCAGGTTGTAAGTGCCCGCGCTGCCGCAGCACATATGGCTGTCAGCAGGCTCTAATACTGCGAAACCAGCGGTTTTTAGCAAGTCCTTAGGATGCGAGGTGATCTTCTGCCCGTGCTGCAACGAACAGGCGGCGTGATAGGCAACGACCATATCCTTCGGCGCGGCTTCAGGCATGTCCAGCCGGGCCAGCACCTCGGTCACATCGGCGGCCAGCGCCGCCACCCGCGCGGCGTCTTCGGCCAGCGGATCGTTGCGGAACATATGGCCATAGTCCTTGATCGTCGTACCGCAGCCCGAGGTGTTGACGACAATCGCATCCAACCCCCCGCCATCGATCTCGCGCGCCCAGGCCCGGATATTCGCGGCCGCGGCTGCGTGGCTGTCGCTTGTCCGGCCCATATGATGGGTCAGCGCCCCGCAACACCCCGCGCCATCGGCCACCACCACCTCGCACCCCAGCCGGGTCAGCAGCCGGATCGTGGCGTCGTTGATATCGGTGTTCAACGCCTTCTGGGCACAGCCCGTCATCAGCGCCACGCGCATCTTGCGCGCGCCCGACGGCAAGAACCGCTGCGGATCGTCATTGCGGCTGACCGGAGGGATATGTTTCGGCGCCATATCCAGCATCGCCCGCAGCCGCGCATCCGGCATCAGAAATCGGAACGGTCGCCCCAACCGCGCGCCGATCAACGCCCAACGAAAGCGCATCGGATAGGGCAGGATCCGTGCCAGCAGCCAACGCAACAACCGGTCGGTCAGCGGGCGTTTATACGTCGCCTCGATGTATTCGCGCGCATGATCAACCAGATGCATATAATGCACACCTGACGGACAGGTGGTCATACATGCGAGACAGGACAGGCAGCGATCGATATGCCGGACCGTCTTTTCATCCGGCACCCGGTTGTTTTCCAGCATATCCTTGATCAGGTAAATCCGCCCCCGCGGGCTGTCCAGTTCGTCCCCCAAGACCTGATAGGTCGGGCAGGTCGCCGTACAGAACCCACAATGCACGCAACTGCGCAAGATCTCGTTCGAGCGCTGGATCGCCGGGTCCCGCAACTGTGCTTCGGTAAATGTCGTCTGCATCGCCTACCCCATCAAACCCGGATTGAACACGCCGCGCGGATCGAATTTCTGCCGAATACCTTGTGTCAGAGCCTGAATTTCGGCGCTTTGCGGCTGAAATCGGCCCAGAGTCTCGAACGTCTCGCGATCTGCCCGCACCAGGGACGCATGACCCGAAAACGCGCCAAGCCGTCCCCGAAGATCAGTGCCCGCAGGCATCCGCAGCCACACGAGCCCGCCGCCCCAGTCGAACAGCACCTGATCGGCCCCGGCCCGCGCGGCGATCTCGGGCGCATCCCCCGGCTTGACGGACAGACGCCAGATATCGCCGCCTTTGCCCTGAAAGGCGTGAACATCACGGACGGACCGCCAGACCGCTTCCGCATCGGCCTCTTCCGACACCGTGCCGAAACCACCCAGCGCGGCCACAAGCCTGTCCAATCGATAGGTCACCGAATCCGCAAAGCCTTCGACCCTAATCAAGGCCTTTTCCACAGCCGGATCATACGCCGCCCCGGTGACCTCAAAGGCCGAGGTCAATGCCGCCGACAGCACCCGTACGGCCACCTCGGCATCCGGCACCGCAATCGCCAGCGTGCCCACCCGCTCGGGCCTCGGCAACACCTTCAGCGACACTTCAGTCAACACCCCCAACGTGCCCCAGGACCCGGCCATCAGCTTGACCAGATCATAGCCGGTGACGTTTTTCATCACCCGCCCGCCATTCTTGACGATCTGCCCCTGCCCGTCGACGAACCGCACACCCAACAGGAAATCCCGGCAGGCTCCGGCCTGAATCCGCCGCGGCCCCGAGATATTCGCCGCCACCACACCCCCGATGGTCGGTTCCCCGCCAGTGCCCAGCACGCCGCGGTGATCCATCGGCTCAAAGGCCAGCTGCTGCCCCTCCGCCTCCAGCGCCGCCTCGACCTCGGCCACCGGTGTTCCCGCCCGCACCACCAGCGTCAGGGCCCCCGGCTCATAAAGCGTGATGCCGCGCAACCCCGCCACAGACAACACAGGCTCGGCCCCGGCCACCCCACGCGTCCCGCCACCTACAGTCCGGACCGGGCCATCCAACCCCGCTACCCGTTCAGCCAGTTCCGTTTCCGTTTGCGGTTCCATAACACTTCTTCTGTTCAAAAATACTTCGGGGGAGTCGCGCGCCCTGCGCCACGGGGGCAGAGCCCCCTACTCCGCAGCCACCCGCCGCCCCTCGGACACATCCAAAGGGAACACCTTCGCCGGATTCAACAACCAGGCCGGATCGAACACATCCTTAACCGCCATCTGTGCCTCAAGGTCCTGTGGCGCATATTGATGGGCCATCAGATCGCGTTTTTCGATGCCCACCCCATGCTCTCCGGTCAGGCATCCCCCGGCATCGACGCAGAGTTTCAGTATCTCGGCCCCGAACGCCTCGCATTTCTCCAGATCGCCGGGCTTATTGGCATCAAACAGGATCAACGGATGCATATTGCCATCGCCCGCGTGAAACACATTGCCCACCGGCAGACCATAGGCGTCGCTCAGTTCCCCGATCCGCTTCAGGACCTCGGGCAGCGACGAGACCGGGATCGTCCCATCCAGGCACATATAGTCGTTCATCTGTCCCATCGCGCCGAAGGCCGATTTCCGACCCAGCCAGATGCGCGCGCTTTCTTCGGCGGACCGGCTTTCTCGCAATTCCACCGGATTGTGGCGGCGGGCAATCTCGAGGATTCGGGTCAGCTGATCGTCGATCTCGGCCTCTGATCCCTCGACCTCGACGATCAGCAACGCTTCGCAATCGGGATACCCGGCATGGGCGAAATTCTCACACGCCTGAATGCACAGCCGGTCCATGAACTCGATCGCCACCGGCAAAATCCCCGATTTGATGATGTCCGAGACGCATTGCCCTGCCACCTCATTGTCGTCAAACCCCATCAAAACCGGCCGCGCGCCCTCGGGCTTGCGCAAAATGCGCAAAGTCGCCTCGGTCACCACGCCCAGCTGACCCTCGGATCCGCAGATCACGCCCAGCAGATCCAGCCCACCCGCATCCAGATGCGCGCCGCCGATCTCGATCACGCGGCCATCCATCAGCACCATGGTCACGCCCAGCAGGTTGTTGGTCGTCACCCCGTATTTCAGACAATGCGCCCCGCCCGAGTTCATTGCGATGTTGCCCGCAATCGCACAAGCAAGCTGGGACGAGGGGTCGGGAGCGTAAAAGAAATCGTCCTGTTCTACCGCGCCGGTGACGCTCAGATTGGTGCGACCGGTCTGCACCCGGATAAATCGGTTGCCGTAATCGACCTCCAGCACGTCGTTCATCCGCGCCACGCCCAGGATCACGCAATCGGCAGTCGGCAGCGCCCCCCCCGCCAGCGAGGTGCCCGACCCGCGCGGCACCACCGGCACGCCTTCGGCGTGGCAGATGCGCAGGATATCGGAAACCTCCTGCGTACTGGATGGCAGCACCGCCAGCATGGGCGGGCACCGATATGCGGTCAGCGCGTCGCATTCATATGCGCGGGTCTCATGCGGGTCGTGGATGATGGCATCCTCGGGCAGCACCTGCCGCAGACGCGCGACGATGGCGTTCTTGCGCGCAAGTACCTTGGGGTTTGGTTGCGGCATCTCCATGACGGACCCTCCATTTGGTAAAAAGATATTACCAATTTTCCCATCTGGCAAGTTTGCGCTGCCCCGCCTACTGTCGCGCGCATGACCTGGATTGATCGTGCCCTTCTGTTTTCCCCGCTCGACTATGCGGCCATTGCGCTGCTTGTGGGGGCCTGGCAATGGATCGGCTGGCGGATCGAGAATGCGCCCGCAGGCAAGCCGTCGGTCTCGATGATGATGGACGATTTCCGCCGCAACTGGATGCGCGAGATGGTGACCCGGCAGCCGCGCATGTTCGACGCTCATGTGATTGGCAACATGCGGCAGGGCAGCACGTTTTTTGCCTCGACCACGATGATCGGCATCGGCGGCGCGCTGGCGCTGCTGGGCAATACCGAGCGTCTGGCCGGGGTTGCCAAGGACCTTGCCATCGGTAGCGCGCCGGCGCTGGTGTGGGAAATCAAGATCCTGATCACGCTGCTGTTTCTGTCTAACGCCTTTCTGAAATATGTCTGGGCCCACCGCCTGTTCGGCTATTGCGCGGTGCTGATGGCGGCGGTGCCGAACGATGACACCGACCCGCACGCCTATCCCCGCGCCGCGCAGGCCGCCGAGATCTGCGTTACCGCCTCACGCAGTTTCAACCGCGCCTTGCGGGCCACCTATTTCGCGCTGGCCTCGGTGGCGTGGATTCTGGGCCCGGTGGCTCTGATGATCGGGTCGGTCCTGACGCTGGGTGTGCTCTATCGGCGCGAGTTCGCCTCGCATTCGCTGGGTGTATTGATGACCCTGCCGCCAAACACAAAGACGTGATCGGATCGCCCCGCGACCCTGCGTATATTCACGCCATGCGATATGTGATTCTTGCCGCCCTTCTGGCCAGCCCCGCCCTTGCCGACGATCCCGTGATCGAAAATGTCACCGCCCGGCAGAGCGGCGATACCTGGCGATTCGACGTGACCGTCTCGCATCCGGAAACCGGTTGGGACGACTATGCCGACGGTTGGCGCGTGCTGGATATGGAGGGAGCAGAGCTGGGGATGCGCGTGCTGCATCACCCGCATGAGAACGAACAGCCCTTTACCCGGTCACTCAGCGGTGTCGCGATCCCGGCGGGCACGTCTCAGGTACAGGTTCAGGCCCGCACCAATGTGGATGGCTGGGCGAAAGAGACCTTTGTGGTTGATTTGAACTAGAACACACCCAACGTCAGACCCGCGCCCAGCGCCGCGCCGATCTCTCGGCATTGGTCCAGCTGATCCTGTTGAATGGTTTTTTCGGCCAGAATAGCCTCGGGCGTTTGCGCGTGGGTGCAGAGGATTAGCGGCGGCTGCACCTCTTTCAGCCGCCAGCCAGTTGCGATGCGGGCGATCTGACGGGCCGCGTTCTGCCCGTCGGACCCGGCGCAGATCATCTGGGCATAGGGGCGACCTTCGATCCGGCCCAGAACTGGATAATAGGTGCGGTCGAAAAACTCCTTCATCAGACCCGAAATTGCCGCCAGATTCTCGGGGGCGCAGAAGATATAGCCGTCGGCGGCCAGCAGATCCTCCGGCCCCGCTTGATCGGCGGTTTTCAGGATCGTATCCGCCTCGGAATTTGCTGCCTCGGCAGCCGCTTCCGCCATCTGCCGGGCACCGCCGGTGCGCGAATGGTAAACGATCAGAAGCTGCGCCATGTTTCAGACCCGGTGATAAGGGCCGCCCGAGAGGATGGTTGCAGCCCGATACAGTTGCTCGGCCAGCATCACACGGACCAGCATATGGGGCCAGACCATCGCACCGAATGAGATCGAAAAATCGGCCTCAGCCCGCAGATTAGGGTCTATTCCATCCGCTCCGCCGATGATCAGCGCCAGATCCTGACGTCCGGCATCGCGCCATCCGCCCAGCTTTTTGGCAAATTCCGGCGAGGACATCACCCGTCCGCGTTCGTCCAAAGTGCAGATCACCGCGCCTTTGGGCAGCGCCTTGCGCAACAACGCGGCCTCGGCCCCCATACCTGCGTTTTTCTTGTCCTCAACCTCGATCACCCGCGCGGGACCAAGGCCCAGGCCACGGCCGGTCCTGTCAAATCGGGTCAGGTAATCGTCAAGCAGGGATTTCTCCGGTCCGGCGCGCAATCGCCCGACCGCAACGATGCTGATACGCATGTCTCTCTCGCCTCCGACCCTTCAATACGGGCCGGGATGGCGCCTCAGTTGGCTGAGGCGCTGCCGCCCTGAGGCAGCCACATCTTTTCCAGCTGATAGAATTCACGCACTTCGGGGCGGAAGATATGGACGATCACGTCGCCCGTATCGATCAACACCCAGTCGCCGGCATCCTTGCCTTCGACCTTCGAGGTGAAACCGAATTCCTGCTTGATGCGATCCGTCAGCTTTTCCGCCATGGCCGAGACCTGACGCGTCGACCGACCCGAGGCAATCACCATGTGATCCGCAACAGAAGACTTACCTTGCAGGTTGATCTGCACGACGTCTTCGGCCTTGTCATCGGAAAGTGAGGAAAGGATACGCTCAAGCAGCTTGTCGCTGATTGACTGAGAGTGGGCCATTACGCTGGCCCCGTCTTCGGCGGGCAAACCCGCCTGGGTATGTAGAGACAGGACATAGTCCTCCTTTGCTGCGCGCCGCCAAATCCCCGGCGCTGGGGTACTATTAAGGTAACAAGGGGAATGCAACATTTCAATGAAAGCGCCTCAGAGGTGCCTGACGCACGCTCACTCTTTGGCGAGTTGTTGCGTCTCTGCGTCGTCTTTCAACAAGCGTACTTCACGCTGCGGGAAGGGTAACGAGATGCCCTCGGCCTGAAACGCGTCCCAAAGGGCCAGATAGACATTACCCCGGATATTGGTCAGCCCCTTGGTCGGGTCGCTGATCCAAAACCGCAACAGATAGTCCACGCTGCTGTCCCCGAAACTGGTGATATGGCAGACCGGTTGGTGCTTGCTGCTGGTCAGGACCCGATCCACCGATTTCACCGCACGGATCGCTGTGGCACGGACCAGATGCGGGTCATCGCCATAACTGGTTCCGAAATCCAGATCGAGGCGCACGAACTTGTCCGAATGCGACCAGTTCACCACCTGATTGGTGATCAGATCCTCATTCGGGATCAGGTATTCCCGCCCGTCCCGCGTTACAACCGACACATAGCGCGCACCCAGCGCATTGATCCAACCGAACGTGTCGCCCAGCGAGATCACATCACCCGGTTTGATCGACCGGTCCATCAGGATGATGATGCCCGAGATCAGGTTCGAGACCACTTTCTGCAGCCCGAAACCGATCCCCACACCAATCGCACCGGACAGCAGGGCAATACCGGTTAGATCAAACCCCAGCGTGCGGATCGCGGCCATGAAAACCGCGCCATAAAGCAGGACCTGAATACCCTTTGCCAACAGCACCTGCATCGAGGGCGTGATATCGTCGTTGCTTTTCAGACCCCTCTCGGCTGCGCGGGTGCCCACCCGGGCCAATGTCAGCAGGATACCGATCAGCAGAACGGCCTTTATGATGCCCAGCGCCGAAATGTGCAGATCGCCGATAGAGACCGCAACCCCGTCCAGGAAATCGGCCACATCGTCCGTCAGCCCCAGTGCAGCCAGCGTGGCATAGACCCACATCGACCACTTGAAAATCTGCCGCAAGGTCCGGTTGCGCACCAGCCGCGACACCAAAGCGATGGCCAGCCATGCCGCTGCAAGAGTCGCAAACACGCCAATGATATAGCTGCGCGAAGGCCATGTGACCTGCTGCATGATCAGATACAGCCCCCAGGACAACACAACGAAATACACCAGTGTCAGGCGTCGCATGAACTGAATCAGGATGCGCAGCCGCCACTTTGGCCAACCCGACCGCGCGCGGGCCCATGCCTCCCACCTGCGCTGGGTCAGTAGCTTGAGCAGAAAGGCCAGACCCCACAGGAACAGGATGATAACCAGCTGATACTGGCGCCAGCCCGGCGTCACGATCAGCTCGATCAGGTTTTCAAACTGGGAAGAGAAGGCCGCCACCATGTTGGCGTAAAGCTCGGACAGCGTTTCCGGAATGAGGTCCTGGTTCATAACGCCCAGATTGACCATCCACACGAGGCGTTGCAAGCCCGTGGCCGGATTGAACCTTGATTGACGGCAAACCCCGATATATCTGGTGCGCATGAGACTCAATGTGGCCCAAGAACAGAATCTGGAAGATCGCGCGCGCCTGCGTGAACGGTTCTTTGGGGCTGCCCGCACGGTTCTGGCCCGCCTATCCGCGGCCTAAGCCACCTCGCCAGCTATTTCTCATTACATACGGGGAGAGGACCGATGTCCCCCAAAACACTCTATGACAAGATCTGGGATGCCCATGTCGCCCACGAGGCCGAAGATGGCACCTGCCTGCTGTATATCGACCGCCATCTGGTGCACGAAGTGACCAGCCCGCAGGCGTTCGAAGGCCTGCGCATGGCGGGCCGAAAGGTGCGCGCACCGGAAAAGACGATTGCCGTGCCGGACCACAACGTGCCCACCACGCCGGACCGCGTGAACGGGATCGAAAACCCGGAATCGCGCATTCAGGTCGAAGCGCTGGACAAGAACGCCAAGGATTTCGGCATTCACTATTACCCGGTGCATGACGTCCGTCAGGGCATCGTCCACATCGTTGGCCCTGAACAGGGCTGGACCCTGCCCGGCATGACCGTTGTCTGCGGCGACAGCCATACCGCCACCCACGGCGCGTTCGGCGCACTGGCCCACGGCATCGGCACCTCTGAGGTCGAACACGTTCTGGCCACCCAGACTCTGATCCAGAAGAAGTCCAAGAACATGAAGGTGGAAATCACCGGCAAATTGCAGCCGGGCGTGACCGCCAAGGACATCACTCTGGCCGTAATTGGTGAGACCGGCACGGCCGGCGGCACCGGCTATGTCATCGAATATTGCGGCGAAGCAATCCGTGATCTGTCGATGGAAGGGCGCATGACCGTCTGCAACATGGCCATCGAAGGCGGCGCGCGCGCGGGCCTGATCGCCCCGGATGAAACCACCTTTGAATATGTCAAAGGCCGCCCCCATGCGCCCAAGGGTGCACAATGGGAGGCCGCGATGGACTGGTGGAAAACGCTCTATACAGATGAGGGCGCGCATTTCGACAAGGTCGTGACCCTGCGCGGCGAAGATATCGCCCCTGTCGTAACCTGGGGCACCAGCCCCGAAGACGTGCTGCCGATCACCGCGACCGTCCCGCACCCCGAAGATTTCGAAGGTGGCAAGGTCGATGCGGCCCGTCGATCCATCGAATATATGGGACTGGAAGCCGGTCAGAAGCTGAGCGAAGTCGAGGTCGATACCGTCTTTATCGGGTCCTGCACTAATGGCCGGATCGAGGATCTGCGCGCGGCGGCTGAAATCCTGAAAGGCAAGAAGATCAAGGACGGCATGCGCGCCATGGTCGTACCCGGCTCGGGCCTTGTTCGGGCTCAGGCCGAAGAAGAGGGTCTGGCGGACATCTTCAAAGAGGCCGGGTTTGAATGGCGTCTGGCGGGTTGTTCCATGTGCCTAGCGATGAATCCCGATCAGTTGCAACCGGGCGAGCGCTGTGCCGCGACCTCGAACCGCAACTTCGAAGGGCGACAGGGACGGGGTGGCCGGACCCATCTGCTGAGCCCGGCGATGGCTGCCGCAGCGGCACTCACGGGACGGCTGACAGACGTCCGTGAATTGATGTAAGGTCCGCTCATATCTAGATATTTGAGGGATTGAACAAATGAGTGACTGGATCAAATGGCTCCTGTTGGGGCTTCTGTCCATAGCGTTCGGCATCTTCGTGCTGGGCGCACCTGTAGTGGCCTCCGTCGCGGTGACCGTGGTGACTGGCGTGCTGCTGCTGATCGCGGGGGCGCTGCAGATCGTCGGTGGCTTTACCGTTGAAGGCACCGGCAACAAGATCCTGTCGCTCATCATGGGTGCGGTCATGCTGTTTTTGGGCTGGTCCTTTTTGGATCACCCGCTGCAAGGCACGCTGACGCTGGCGACCGTGATGCTGATCCTGTTCATGGCAGGCGGTATCGCGCGGGTCATTCTGTCGTTCCAGATGAAAGGAACGCAGTTTTTCTGGCCCACGATGATCTCAGGCATCTTGTCGATCGTGCTGGCCGGTATCATCTGGTCTTACGCGGCCGCGGAACCAGCAGCCTTGCTGAGCCTTCTGGGCATCCTGCTGGGCATCGAGATGCTGTTCAACGGGTTCGGCCTGATCTTCATGGCGTTCTTCGTCAAGAACGCACCCAAAGACGAAACGAAAGAAGCTTAAACGCGAGGCACGGGCGCGGCCCTACCCCGCAGGAGTGTAAAGATGGAAAAGTTTGAAAAAGTCCACGGGGTGGCCGCCCCGATGCCGCTGATCAATATCGACACCGATATGATCATTCCCAAAGTGCACCTGAAAACCATCAAACGGTCCGGCCTTGGCGTCGTGCTATTTGACGAGATGCGCTATCACGAGCATGGCGGCGAGAACGAGGATTTCGTTCTGAACAAGCCCGCCTATCGCAACACCGAGATTCTGGTGGCGGGCGACAATTTCGGCTGCGGCTCATCGCGCGAACATGCGCCCTGGGCGATCAAGGATTTCGGCATCAAGGTCGTGATCTCGACCAGCTTCGCCGACATCTTTTTCAACAACTGCTTCAAGAACGGCATCTTGCCCATCGTGGTCGAGGAAGAGCATCACGTGATCCTGATGGAGGACGCGCATAAGGGTGAAAACGCCCGCATGACCGTGCATCTGGAAGATCAGCAGATCACCACCTCGGACGGGGTTGTGATCGAATTCGACATTGACCCGCACCGCAAGCACTGTCTGCTGAACGGTCTGGACGATATCGGCCTGACCATGGAAAAAGACCACCACATCGACAAGTTCGAGGATCACGCAAGTCAGGCCCGCCCCTGGGTATGATTCCGGGGGCGAATCTGTGGATACTCAACCTGACGGGGTCGCAAGTGCGGCCCCGTTCGTATTATTGGGGTTGATCCTTGAAAAACCACAACATCTAGGTATCACATTGAGATACACGCCGGATTTGCGTCCAAAATGATGCAATCCCGCACCAGTTGCGCCATCATTTTGCCCGAAATTAAGTGTTTTCTGCACTCCGGCTTGAGCGAAATACCGCTTATCGTCAATGTTGGCGATATTGAGGTAACCGTCGAAAAGAACGGTGAGCACAAGTTGGAAGCGAAAGCCGACCTGAGAATTCGGCTGCTCCGGTTTGGAAAGGGTTCGGATTGTGATTGCACGCACATCGGGGGCGGCGATACGTGGACTATTGGTGGCACTTATGGTGCTCACCCCTGCGTTATACCTTCCCGCATCGACATCGAACGGGACCGAGATCGTCGTCTTTGTGGCGATTCTTGCCTTCCTTCTGACGTTCTCCGAATACAACTCGGCCTTTCCCAGTTTCATCGAATTCCGCGATGCGCCGCCGGTGAACCGGCTGCGTTTTGTCGGGCTGGTGTCGATGGTCACCTTCCTGACGCTGATCTGCAAGAATGCTTATGACCCCTCAAGCCTGACCAGCCTGTTTTATTCGACCGGTCTGATGGTCGCCAACGTGCTCGATTTCCCCTATTCGCCCGTGCGTCTGGTGGTGCTGATGTTGCCCGCGGATGCAAGTCAGCCTCTGATCGAACTGGTGCGTATCTCGGCCAGCGTCGCTTATGTCGCCGCGCTGGTGACGATTGCCAGCTTTGCATACGCGGTCAAACTGCGCGGCTGGCCCACGGGCAACGGCGCCTTCAACGTCTGGACCAACCTGCCGCTGTTCGACCCCACCAAGGGCGGAGATGTCGTCACCCGGTTGCAGCGCGACGGCCGGCTGAACATCGCCATCGGAGCGCTGCTGCCGTTCCTGATCCCTGCGCTGATCAAACTGCTGGCCGCGTTTGTGACACCGATTGCGCTGGGCAACCCGCAGACGCTGATCTGGACGCTGTGTGCCTGGGCCTTCCTGCCGGCCAGTATGATCATGCGCGGCATGGCAACGCTGCGGATTGCCGGGCTGATCGTAGAAAAACGGCGCGCCTATTCTACCACCGAGGCTGCCCAGATCGCATGATCCGGGCGCTTGTTCTGCTGTTGCTGCCCTTCGCGGCGCAGGCAGATACTTTGCGCATTGCAAGCTATAACACCGAACTTGGCCGCGACGGTCCGGGCCTGCTGCTGCGCGATATTCGGCGCGGCGATGCGCAGGTCCGCGCGGTGGTGCAGGTGCTGACTGAAACCCGGCCCGATATCGTGGCCCTGCAGGGCATCGACTGGGATCTGGAGGGCCATGCGCTTGCCGCGCTGGCAGCGATGTTGGACGAGAACGGGCTGAGCTATCCCTACAGCTTTACGGCAAGGCCCAATTCAGGGCTTGAGACCGATCTTGATCTGGACGGAGACGGTCAGACCGGCGGTCCGGGCGATGCGCAGGGTTGGGGCAGGTTCACCGGCCAGAACGGGTTGGCGGTCCTGTCCCGCTATCCCATCGCCGCGGATAAGGTGCTGTCTTATTCCGAAATCCTGTGGCGCGATCTGCCCGGGGCGATCCTGCCAACGGTCGAGGGCGCGCCGTTTCCATCTGCGCAAGCGCAGGCGATACAGCGGCTATCTTCCACCGCGCATTGGGTGATCCCGATCCAGACGCCGGGCGGGCCGCTGCAGATCATGACCTTCCACGCCAGCCCCCCGGTTTTCGGCGGGCCCGAAGACCGCAACGGGCTCCGCAACCGGGACGAGGTGCGGTTCTGGTCCCTGCTTCTGGACGGCAAACTGGGACCGGCCCCCTTGGGCCGCTTTGTCATTGCGGGGGACGCCAATCTCGACCCGAGCCGTGGCGAGGGCCGCACCGAGGCGATCCGCTCCCTTCTGACCCATCCTCAACTGCAAGACCCCGAACCCATCGATGACGAAGGCTCGGGCGCGACGGTGTTCTGGAAAGGGGTCGGCGAAATGCGGGTGGATTACGTTTTGCCATCGGCAGATTGGCAAGTGCAGGACGCTGGCGTCCATTGGCCTGCGCCGTCTGCCCGCACAGTTGCAGAAACGGCCAGTCGCCATCGACTGGTCTGGGTCGATCTACTGGATCGTTAGACCAGTGCCACACAGAAAAAGGGCCACCGATAGGTGGCCCAATTTCATCACGAGGATCGTCTTTCAAACAGACGCACTTGTTACCCAAACAATGGAAAATCAGGGTGTCGATCCAGGAGGCGTACCCGGAGTCGATGATCCGCCCGTCGGATCAGGCCTGCTGCCCGTGGTCGAGCTTCCGCTAGGATCACGGCCACCGCCCGAAGTCGAACTTCCATCGGGATCGCGGCCACCGCCACCGGTGGAGCTGTCATCTCCGTCCCGCCCTTCACCCGGAGGTGGGCAGGGAATGCCGGTCGACACCTCGACGCAATCATCCGGCGGCGGCGGTGGGGGCGGCGGCGGTGGGGGCGGCGGCGGGATCTGACGACACGGATTGGTTGCATCCGCATCACCCGGGGTCGAGCCGTCCGAGCACCCGACCACATGGCCATATTTGTTAAAAATCGGTTCAGCCTGAACCGGGGCCGGCGCCTCGGTCTGGCTGCAGGCCGCGATAAACGCCAGGCAGCACGTCGCCGACAAAAGTTTTGAGAAGTCTCGCATTCATGTTTCCTTTTAAGCCGGGCCCCCTCTGAGGCAGGCCCCACCACCTTCGAAAAAGGTGCATCAATAACCCATTGTGAAATAACGGAAATGGCCGATGGTTTCTGGGTTGCGCGACTTTAATGCGGAAATATCTGGACAAAAAGCCATCAACCTGCATGAAGATCATGCATATCTGCAGGATTCTGATTGAAAGGCCAGAGCCATGAACTGGGACAACCTTAAGATACTGCTTGCCATCAGCCGCGCGGGGTCCCTGACCGGGGCGGCGCATCTTTTGGATGTGGACGCAACGACCATGGGGCGCAGGCTGACGGCACTGGAACGCGATCTGGGCACCATCCTGTTCATCCGCGCCAAGTCCGGCTTTGTCGCAACCGAGGCGGGAGCCATCGCGATCCGGCGCGCGGAAGAGATCGAGGCCAGTTTCCACTCGATGACCGACGACATCTCGCGTTCGCAATCCGGGGCGGTCGGGACCATGCGGATCATCGGGAACGCATGGACAATGCAGCGATTGGCGTGTGCAGGGATGGATCGTTTCCTTTTGCACAACCCCGGTCTTGACCTGCGTCTGCTGACACGCCCGCCCGCTGCAAAAGTCACCGGCGAGGCCTCGGTTCAGGTCTGGTTCGAAGTGCCGCCGCAATCCGCAGAATATACGATCACATTGGGACAGGTACCGTACGCCGTTTATCGCGCAGCGCGGCTAAAGGCTGACCCGACCAACTGGGTCGCATTCTTCGACGAAGAGGCCAGCCGCCCGATCATCAGCCGCGCCATGGACCGCCTGAGCGCCGAGGCCGATACCATTCGCCTGACCGCGACAGATGCAAGCGTATTGCTGGCGGCTGTCGCCGCTGGGGTGGGCAAGGGGCTGCTGCCGATGTGTCTGGCCGAAGGGCGCGATGATCTGGTCCGCGTCGGACAAGGGCGGCCCGAATTCAGCCGCGCGCTGTACCTTTATCTCAACCCCGACACGGTTGGTTACAAACGTGTGCAAGTCACGGTCGAATGGCTGCGCGCAGCATTTGCGCCAGCCTTTGTCCCGGCAGGTTAGCCGGGGATCAAAGCGCGCCGGTATAGGTGCCCCGCGGCGGGTAATTGTTGGCCAGGGTAAACTTCAACCCGCCGACAATGTCCGACATGGCAGGTCGCGCAAAGGGCGTGGTTTGCTGCCACACATAATACAGGGTCTGGTCCGCGGCGATGTAGAAATGCCCGGGTTCGGCGAACAGATCGGGCTCGGCGCTGCCCTCCCGCGCGACCGAGATATTCAGCCCCCAGACGTCCCGCGCATCGGCCAGCGACAGCCCGTGACCCACCCGCAGTTTCGACACCCCGGCTTTCGCGACCGTTTCAGCCGCGCGCTCGGCTGTATCGGTGGTGATCATGATCACCTCGATCCCCAGCTCGGCAAAGTCATCCAGCGCCGCTTCGACCTCGCCCATCTGGCGAATGCAGATCGGGCAGTGCAGGCCGCGATACTGAATCACCAGCGTGCCGTTTTCGCCTTTGTCGCGCTCAAGATCGAATGTGCCATGGCCCACCGTTTCGATTTTCAGGGATGGGGCTGCGTTTCCGGGTATCAGCATGTGCTTTCCTTGTGGTTTGGTCGGATCGTCTCATTGACCCGATGCTGCGCAAACGCTAGGGCCTGTGCGACAAAACGCAAGGAGACCCTTCATGACCAACCCCTCGCTCCTCATCCTGCCCGGAGACGGAATTGGCCCGGAAGTTATGACCGAAGTGCGCAAAATCATCGACTGGTTCGGTGCAAATCGCGGACTTCAATTTGACGTGAGCGAGGATCTGGTCGGCGGCGCAGCCTACGATGCACATGGCAAACCGCTGTCGGACGAGACTATGGCCAAGGCGCATGAGGCCGATGCCGTTCTGCTGGGTGCCGTGGGTGGCCCGAAATACGACGATCTGGATTTCAGCCTGAAACCCGAACGCGGCCTGCTACGTCTGCGCAAGGAAATGGACCTGTATTCGAACCTGCGCCCGGCCCAGTGCTTTGACGCGCTGGCCGACTTCTCGTCGCTGAAGGCAGACGTGGTTTCGGGGCTCGACATCGTCATCGTGCGCGAGTTGACCTCGGGCGTCTATTTCGGCGAGCCGCGCGGCATCTTTCAGGAAGGCAATGAGCGTGTGGGCATCAACACCCAGCGTTACACCGAATCCGAAATCGAACGCGCCGCGCGCTCGGCCTTTGAACTGGCGATGCGCCGGAGCAAGAAGCTGTGTTCGATGGAGAAGGCCAACGTCATGGAATCGGGCATCCTGTGGCGCGAGGTCGTTGACCGCGTGGCGCTGGATTACCCCGAGGTCGAAGTGACCCATATGTATGCCGACAACGGCGCGATGCAGCTGGTGCGCGCGCCCAAGCAGTTCGACGTGATCGTCACCGACAACCTGTTCGGCGATATCCTATCGGACTGTGCTGCGATGCTGACCGGATCGCTGGGAATGCTGCCCTCGGCGTCGCTGGGTGCTCCGCGCGCCAATGGCCGTCCGCAGGCAATGTACGAGCCGGTGCATGGCTCGGCCCCCGATATCGCAGGTCAGGGCAAAGCCAACCCGATTGCCTGTATCCTCAGCTTTGCCATGGCGCTGCGCTACAGCTTTGATCAGGGTGATGAAGCCGACCGTCTGGAAGCCGCCATCGAGAAGGTTCTGGCCGATGGCGTCCGCACCGCCGATCTGCTGGCGGATGAAGGGGTCGAACCTGTGTCGACCTCTGAAATGGGCGACGCGATCGTGGCCGCTCTGGACGAAAGCCTCTGATTTAAGAAAGGCGGTGCCGGGTGCACCGCCTTTTCTCTGTCAGTTGCCGAAGATGTTGTTCAGCAGATTGTTGATCGCATTTTCAAGACCATTGCCCTTACGGCGCTGCTGACGCGGCTGGGCCGTGCGCACCGGTGGTTCCGGCGACATCATCGGCAGCGGCGTGGGGGTCATCCCTTCGGTCACGCGCAACATGGTCTCTTTCCAGATCTCGGCAGGCAACCCGCCGCCCGTCACACCCGACAGCGGCGTGTTGTCATCATACCCCATCCAGACGCCCGCCACGTAATCGGCCGTAAACCCGATGAACCACGCATCGCGCGCCGCCTGCGTGGTGCCGGTCTTGCCCGCCACCTGCCAACCCGGCAACTGCGCCCGCGCGCCGGTGCCTTGCGAGACCACGCGCTCCATCATCCAGGTCAGCTGCTTGGCAGCTTTATCGTTAATCACCCGCTCACCGATGCCGGTGGTCGTCACCATCACCGGCTCGGTCTCGCCCAGCAGCTTGAGCTCGGTCAGACCGTAAGGCTCCACCGCCGAGCCGCCGTTCAGGATACCCGCATAGGCCCCCGTCATCTCGATCAGCGTGCTTTCCGACGCGCCCAGCGCCAGCGCCGGGCCTTCGGCCAGATCGCTGGCGATGCCAAATTCGCTGGCCACGGTGCGCACATTCTCGAGCCCCGAGATTTCGGCCACCTTCACGGCCGGAATGTTCAGCGAGTTCTTCAGCGCATCCGCCAGCGTCACGCGGCCATAGTATTTTTTGGTGTAGTTCTTCGGACACCACTGGCCCGAGCCGGGAATGTCGACGCAATAGGGCTCGTCCATCACCGTATCCAGCGGGGAATAACCCAGCTCCAGCGCCGTGGCATAGACGAAAGGTTTGAACGACGACCCGGTCTGCCGCAGCGCCTGCGTCGCGCGGTTGAACGCGCCCGATACGCGGGTCTTGCGCCCGCCGACCATGGCCCGGACCGCCCCATCCGCCGACATCACGACGATGGCCGCCTGCGCCTTGGACCCTTCGCGCACCTTTTCCTGAAAGATGAACTGCAGCGCCTCTTCCGCCGATTTCTGCAGCCGCTGGTCCAGCGTGGTGCGGATCACCACGTCTTCGGTGGTGTTGCGGGTGAAAAACTCGGGCCCGCTGGCCATCACCCAATCGGCAAAGTAACCGCCCGCGCGGGCCGCCGCAGCCTCGGACAAGACCGCCGGACGGCTGCGCGCCTCGCTGGCCTGCGCGGCGGTCAGATAGCCCTGATCCTGCATCAACCCAACCACCAGCCGCGCCCGGTCCTGCGAGCGTTGCAGGTTGTTGGTGGGCGCATAGCGTGTCGGCGCGACCAGCAGGCCCGCCAGCATGGCGGCCTCGGCGGGGCTGACCTCGGCGGCGGAAATGCCGAAATACCGCTGGCTGGCCGCCTCGAACCCGCGCGCGCCCGCGCCCAGAAAGGCGCGGTTCAGATAGATGGTCAGGATCTCATCCTTGGAATACTTGACTTCCATCGCCATCGCATAGACGGCCTCTTTCGCCTTGCGCCACAGTGACCCCTGACGGCAATCAGCCTCATACGCGGCCTCGGATTCCCAATCCGCAGGGTCATAGGGCACGCCCAGACACAGCAGCTTGGCCGTCTGCTGGGTGATGGTCGAGCCGCCATGCCCCGACAAGGGCCCGCGCCCTTCGCTCAGGTTGATGCGCACGGCGCTGGCCACGCCCCGCGGGCTGACGCCGAAATGGCGATAGAACCGCTTATCCTCGGTGGCGACCACTGCGTTCTTGAGATGGGGCGAGACGGTGTCCGCCGTGATCACCCCGCCGAATTGATCCCCGCGCCAGGCAAAGACCTTGCCATCGCGGTCCAGCAACGTCACCGACCCGCGCGCCCGCCCGTCCAGCAGCGCATCGACATCGGGCAGCGTGGTATAGACAACCCCCACCGCCAGCGCCAGCAACAGGGCGCAGACCGCGCCCACGCGCCAGGTCACGCCCCAAACCAGCCGCCCGATCCAGCGGAACAGGCGGCGGAAAATGCCACCTCCGCCACCGCCCGACCGGCGGCGCGTCTTGCGGCGCGCGGTCTTGCGCGTGGCCGTCTTGCGCGCGGTCGATTTCTTGCCCGCCGGTTTCGCGCTGCGCTTGGACGCTGCGGGCTTGCGCCCTTTCGAGGGGTATCTTTTATCCGCAACAAGAGGCGTCTTGCGGCGCTTGGACTCAGTCATGCTCAAACTCTGCCCGGTTTGCTTTTGGCGCACCATACCCTGCGGGCGCGGCCATGTAGAGGTGTGAAATTCCGGTATTTCCCCTCTCAGATCAGCCTATTTTTTGATCACGCCCATCAAATTGTGCAAAAAATGTGCAACTTTCCCTGATTTTCCACTGACCCACCCCGCGGAATCGTTCCGCCTGACCCCTGAAATGGGTCTTTTTCTGCAAGTGCGAAATACCGGCTCAACCGGAATAGTAGAGGGAAACGACGTGAAACTGATCATTGCGACAATCAAGCCCTTCAAGCTTGAGGAAGTCCGCGAAGCCCTGACCGAGGCGGGCGTGCGCGGCATGATGGTGACGGAAATCAAGGGCTTCGGCTCGCAATCCGGCCATACCGAGATTTATCGCGGCGCGGAATACGCGGTGAATTTTGTCCCCAAAATCAAGCTGGAGATCGTGGTGCCCGCCACCATGGCCGACCAGATCGTCGAGACCATCACCTCGACCGCCAAGACCGGCAAGATCGGTGACGGCAAGATTTTCGTCCTCGATGTCGAGCAGGCGCTGCGCGTGCGGACCGGGGAAACCAACGAAGAGGCGCTGTGACGCGCCCCCACCCACACTCATATTCGAGGACTTGAAATGAACCTGATGAAATCTCTCATCCCTGCTGCCGCGATTGTCGCGCTGCCGCAGATGGGCCTTGCGCAAGAGGCCGCTGGCGGCGAGACCGCGCAGCACACGCAATATATCCTGACCTCGCTGCTGTTTTTGGTCGGCGGCTTTCTGGTGTTCTGGATGGCAGCCGGTTTCGCCATGCTCGAGGCCGGTCTGGTGCGGTCAAAGAACGTGGCCATGCAGCTGGTCAAGAACATGGGCCTGTTTTCGTTTGCCGCCATCATGTACTGGCTGGTGGGCTTCAACCTGATGTACCCCGGCGATGGCTGGACCATCACCGGCATTCTGGGCGCCTTCTCGCCCACCTCGCTGGAACCGGTTGGTTTGGCGGATACCGAAACCGCGCTGGATTACGCTTCGGTCGGCTCGGACTTCTTCTTCCAGCTGATGTTCTGCGCCACCACCGCGTCGATCGTCTCGGGCACCATGGCCGAGCGCGTCAAGCTGTGGCCCTTCTTCTTCTTCGTGATCGTCCTGACCGGCATCATCTACCCGATCGAGGCCTCGTGGCAGTGGGGTGGCGGCTGGCTGTCAGAGATGGGCTTTAGCGATTTCGCAGGCTCGACTTTGGTCCACGCCGCAGGTGGTTTCGCAGCGCTGGCCGGTGCCATCGTGCTGGGCCCGCGGATCGGCAAGTACAACAAAGAAGGCAAAGTCGTTCCGATCCCCGGTTCGAACCTTGCACTGGCCACGCTGGGTACGTTCATCCTGTGGCTGGGCTGGTTCGGCTTCAACGGCGGCTCGCAGCTGGCGATGGGCACCATCGGTGACATGGCTGATATCAGCCGCATCTTCGCCAACACCAACATGGCCGCCGCTGCCGGTGCCGTTGCCGCGCTGATCCTGACGCAGGTCATGTACGGCAAGGTCGACCTGACCATGGTGCTGAACGGCGCGCTGGCGGGTCTGGTCTCGATCACCGCCGAACCGCTGGCCCCGTCGCTGTTCCAGGCGCTGATCATCGGTGGCATCGGCGGCGTGATCGTGGTCTACACCGTGCCGCTGCTGGACAAGATGAAGATCGACGACGTAGTCGGCGCGATCCCGGTTCACCTGATCGCAGGTTTCTGGGGCACCTTCATCGTGGCATGGACCAACGGTGACGCGAACTTCGTGACCCAGATCATCGGCTTCGCAGCCATCGGGATCTTCGTCTTCGTGGTCAGCTTCATCCTGTTCTCGATCCTCAAGGCCACGGTCGGCCTGCGGGTTGGCGAGGAAGAAGAGATCAACGGTCTGGATATGGGCGAACTGGGTATGGAAGCGTATCCTGAGTTCTCCAAGGGCTAAGGCCCCTAACATAAAAGCAAAAAACCCGGGCGGTTGCGCCCGGGTTTTCTTTATGGGATCGACTTGTTGTCAGACGCCTACGTCGACAATCGCCTTCGCCAAGATCGGCACCGTATTGGCGTTCAGCCCCGCGATGTTCAGGCGGCTGTCGCCGACCATGTAGATGCCGTGATCGACCCGCAGCTTTTCAACCAGTTCCGGCGCGGCCCCAAGGCGCGAGAACATGCCGCGGTGCTGCGCGACAAAGCCGAACCGGTCGGAACCGCTGACGCGTTGCAGTTCATCGGCCAGTTGTTGACGCAGGCCCAGCATCGACAGGCGGACCTCTTCCAGCTCAGCGGCCCAATCGGCGCGCAGAGCGTCGTGGTTCAGGATCGTCGTCACCACCCGCGCGCCGTGATCGGGCGGGAAGGAATAGTTCTGACGGTTCAGAAACGCCAGCGTACCTTGGTTCAGCGCCGTCTGACCAGCATCCGCGCTGACCGCCATCAGCAGGCCGGTACGCTCGCGGTAGACGCCGAAATTCTTTGAACAGGACGCGGCAATCAGGCATTCCTTGACCGACGAGGCCACCAGACGCACCGCCTGCGCATCCTCTTCCAGACCATCGCCAAAGCCCTGATAGGCAATGTCGATCATCGCCACCAGACCCCGGTCGTTGATCACGTTCACGACCTCTTGCCACTGCACCATGTTGAGGTTGGCCCCGGTCGGGTTGTGGCAGCAGCCATGCAGCAGCACCACGTCGCCCGCAGCAGCGGTCTTGAGGTCGGCAATCATGCCGTCGAAATCAACACCGCGGGTTTCGCTGTCGAAATAGCGATAAGGCACGGCTTCCATCCCCAGATAGCTGAGGATCGACAGGTGGTTCGGCCATGTGGGGTTCGACACAAAGACGCGGGCCGAGGGGTTGGCCATGCGGATCATCTCGAACGCCTGACGGCAGGCTCCGGTGCCGCCGGGTGTTGCCACGGCAGCGATATTTGCGCGCGCCACCGACGACCCCAGGATCAGCCCGATCATCGCATCCGCAAAGGCCGGATCGCCAGCCAGCCCGGTATAGGCTTTGGTCTCTTGCTCATCGACCAGACGCCGCTCGGCCGCCTTGACGGCGCGCATCACGAGCGTCACGCCTTCGGCGTTCTTGTAGACGCCGACACCCAGATCAATCTTCTGATCGCGCGGATCATCGCGGTACATCTGCATCAGCATCAGAATCTTGTCGGCTGGCTGCGGTTTGAGATATTCGAACATCAATTCTCTCCGGTTGCGACGGGCAAGGTCGGGAAGGCACCCCATTCCGCCCATGAGCCGTCATAAAGCGAGTGGTCTTTCTTGCCCATGCGCTCGAGCGCAAGGCTGAGGATCGCGGCGGTCACGCCCGACCCGCATGAGGTGATCGCGGGTTTCGACAGATCGACACCGGCGGCCTCGAATATGGTGCGGCAGTCCGCGGGCGATTTCATGGTGCTGTCGGCGTTCAGCAATTGGCCAAAGGGCACGTTGCGCGAACCGGGAATGCGACCCGAACGCAGACCTTCGCGCGGCTCGGGCGCGGACCCGGCAAAGCGGGCGGCGGCCCGGGCGTCGATAATCTCATGATCGCCCAGCTTGGCGGCGGCGGACACCTGCGTCACGTCGCGCACCAGATGGTTCTGCACGCGCACGGTCATGTGGCGGTCGCGGATGACGGGGGGCAAATCCTCGATCGCGCGCCCCTCGGCCTGCCATTTGGGAAAGCCACCATCCAGAACCGCCACGTTGTCCTGCCCCATCAGCCGGAACAGCCACCAGACCCGCGCCGCCGACATCAGGCCCGCGCCATCATAGACCACCACCTGATGTCCGTCGCCCACGCCCATCGCCCGCAGGCGCGACATGAATTTCTCGACCGGAGGCGCCATATGCGGCAGGTCTGACCGGTGGTCCGAGATATCGTCGATATCAAAGAACCGCGCGCCGGGGATGTGGCCCGCATCATATTCAGCCTTCGCATCGCGGTTCTGCGCGGGCAGATACCAGGACCCGTCCAGAACCCTCAGATCGGGGTCCTTGAGATGTGCGGCCAGCCATTCGGTTGAAACAAGGGTTTTCGGATCGTCCTGCATCAAAGCCTCCCCTAAGCGAGCTTGATTTTTCCCTATACGGGCAGGGATACAGGTTCAACCTATTCCGAGGCCCGACGCAGCCGGAAATACTGAATAATTCCGATGAGGCTGATCAGAATCCAGAACCCCTCGATCAGCATCGAGGCAAGATTGAAGTTGTGGACCAGAGAATAGACGATCAGCACCGACCCCAGCAGGTTAACCACCGGAAACGCCAGATCATCAGAATTCATCATCCGCATCTGCGTGGCGAAATAGGCGGCCACAACCACCAGCGCCCCTGCCGAGCCAACCGCATCGGCCCAGGTCAGCGTATCAAGAAATGCGTTCATGCGGTGCCTCTGCGATCTCAGCCAGCCCGGGTTCCGCATAGTGGTGCATGTTCAGGAATGCAGCCCCCTGCGCCCCGGCGCGATAGCCATGCGGCAGATCGGCGGCGAAACGCAACCCCTGCCCGGCCTGCAACGGCACCCAGTCTCCGTTCCGCAGCACCTCGAGCGTGCCGGCCAGCACGAACACTTCCTCGGTGACGCCGGCGGCATGGGCGGGCGAGGTATGGCTCTGGTTCGGCGAGAGGTCGACGTGAAAGGTTTCGGCCCTAAGTGCGGGGTCGAATGGAAACACGATCTTGACCTGAAGGCTGCCGGGAAAGGTCACGGTCTGGAACACACCCGCATCCGCCGGAGCCCGCATCCCAGCGGTGCCGATCAGCGCGCTAAGCGGCAGTTGAAAGCCCTTGGCGATCTTCCACAGCGTCGCGATGGTGGGACTGGATTCGCCGCGCTCGATCTGGCCCAGCATGGCCTTGCTGACCCCGGTCATCTCGGCCACTTTCGACAGGCTCAGCCCCGAGGCCGCCCGCACATCCCTTAATTTCAGCGTCAGCTCATCCGATTCCATACCCGTGCCTTGCGATTTGCCTTGTGCGTTATAACGTACATATGCTACGTGCGCTATAACGTACACACCCAATATCGCAGCTTGGGCAACAGGGGAACAGCATCATGCCACTCTACCGATCCAGAACCTCAACCCATGGCCGAAACATGGCCGGTGCCCGCGGATTGTGGCGCGCGACCGGCATGGGCGACGACGATTTCGGCAAGCCCATCATCGCCATCGTCAACTCGTTCACGCAGTTCGTGCCGGGCCACGTCCACCTGAAGGACCTTGGCCAGATGGTCGCGCGCGAGGTCGAGGCTGCGGGTGGCGTTGCCAAGGAATTCAACACCATCGCCGTGGATGACGGCATCGCCATGGGCCATGACGGGATGCTGTATTCCCTGCCCTCGCGTGAGGTGATCGCGGATTCGGTCGAATACATGGTCAACGCCCATTGCGCCGACGCGATGGTCTGCATCTCGAACTGCGACAAGATCACCCCCGGTATGCTGATGGCCGCCATGCGCCTGAACATCCCGGCGATCTTTGTCTCGGGCGGGCCGATGGAGGCCGGCAAGATCGACATCGAAGATCTGGACGCCAAGAAGATCGACCTTGTGGACGCCATGGTTGCCGCTGCCGACGACCGGTTCACCGACGAGCAAGTCCAGCATATCGAAGAAAACGCCTGCCCCACCTGCGGGTCGTGTTCAGGCATGTTCACCGCGAACTCGATGAATTGTCTGGCCGAGGCGCTGGGTCTGGCGTTGCCGGGCAATGGCTCGACGCTGGCCACCCACTCCGACCGGAAAGAGCTATTCCTCGAAGCCGGTCGCCGCATCGTCGAGATCACCAAGCGGCACTACGATCTGGACGAAAAAGGCTTCCTGCCGCGCGAGATCGCGACGTTTGAAGCCTTCGAGAACGCCATGAGCCTCGACATCGCCATGGGCGGATCGACCAACACCGTGCTGCACCTGCTAGCCATCGCACATGAGGGCGAGGTGCATTTCACCATGTCCGACATGGACGGGCTCAGCCGTCAGGTGCCCTGTTTGTGTAAGGTCGCGCCCAATACCGAGAACGTGCATATGGAAGACGTCCACCGCGCCGGTGGCATCTTCTCGATCCTCGGCGAACTCAGCCGTGCAGGTCTGCTGCACGAGGATTGCAGCACTGTGCATTCAGGGACTATGGGCGAAGCGATTGCCAACTGGGACATCAAGGTCGCCAACAACCCAAAAGCGCAGGACCTGTTCAAGGCCGCGCCGGGTGGCGTCCGCACCACGCAGGCCTTCAGCCAGTCGAACCGGTACAAGGAACTGGACACCGACCGCGAGAGCGGCGTGATCCGCTCCAAGGAGCATGCGTTCAGTCAGGATGGCGGTCTGGCGGTACTGTTCGGCAACATCGCGCGCGACGGCTGTATCGTAAAAACGGCGGGCGTGGATGCGAATATCCTGCAATTCACCGGCTCGGCCTATGTTTGCGAAAGCCAGGATCAGGCGGTCAGCGACATTCTGACCGGCAAGGTGAAAGAGGGCGACGTGGTGGTCATCCGTTACGAAGGCCCGCGCGGCGGGCCGGGAATGCAGGAGATGCTGTACCCGACCTCATATCTGAAATCCAAGGGCCTGGGCAAAGCCTGCGCGCTTCTGACCGACGGGCGGTTCTCGGGCGGCACCTCGGGGCTGTCGATCGGCCATGTCTCACCCGAGGCGGCCGAAGGTGGCGAGATCGGGCTGGTGCAAACCGGCGACCGGATCGAGATCGACATTCCCAACCGCAGCATCCATCTGGCCGTATCGGATGAGGAACTGGCCGCCCGGCGCGAGGAACAGGACGAGAAAGGCTGGCACCCCGCCGCGCCGCGCAAACGCAAAGTGTCCACGGCGCTGAAAGCCTATGCCAAGCTGACCACCAGCGCTGCCAAAGGTGCGGTCCGTCAGGTTTAGAAGCAAAGTGGGGACACTCCCGCACCCGCTACGTGCCATCGGCTCCGCCGATACCCCTTGCGGCTTTGGGCCCGGCGCCGCGCAAAGCGCGGTGCCGGGCCCAACCAGAGGAGATGTTTCGCAAGAAACATTGACAATGGGCGGGAGAACCTCTGCCCCTGTTCAGTCGCCCAGCTTGGCGTGAATCTCGTCCAGATCGATCTCGGCAATCGGCATCTTGTTCGCCGGGTTTTCGAAATCGTATTTGAACAGCTCAAAATCCTGCTTGTAGATTTCATAGACCAGATGCATCGACAGATCGTCGAAATAGTCTTCGACCGGGTGCGCGCGTTTGGGTCCGTGGCCCTCGGATTCGTTGAAGCGTGGAATCTCGGACAGGGTTACGGGGTGCGCGGTTTCAAGGCTGTCCAGCACATCCTGCATCCCGTCATTGAATTTCTCGGTCCAGAAGATGTGGTCGTACTGACCACCATTCGCGATCAGGGTCGAGACATGACCCGACATGGCTGACCAGTGAATATCCGGGTCCATCGGACGCCGCCAGCGGATGGTATCGCGCGCAAACAGCAAAAACCTGCGGAAACTGGCGATCTGGTCGAATTCGCCCTTGCCGTCATCTCCGCCCACTTCGATCCCGTAATTGTAGACCAGCGTCGGCACGAGGTTTCCGCGATAGCGTTTGCCGTTGCGTTGGATGCCGCAGATCTTGTCGAAGAAGGAACTCAGAATCCGCGTATAGGGATTGCGCACACAGGTGAAGGTGTAAGATCCGTGCGACTTCACATTCCGCGCAATCGGGTCCTGACTGGCCCCAAAGGCCCATTTGTGCATCCCGTCGGTGGCGTCATGAATATCGCCATCGAAAAACTGGCCATGATCCGAGTAATACATGATCTGACCAATGGTCGAACAGGCGCATTTGGGCACCACGCGGTACACCATGCTTTCGCTTTCGGTCATCCATGTTCCGGGAAAACCCATCTGCTGCGCCTCCTTGGCCGGGTATCCGAGTGATACCTCGGCTTATTGGCCCAAAGAACCAAAAATATTCTGTTTATTCAATCGCTCATCCTCAGTATCACGGTTGCAAACGGGCAGAAACGGAAATTGCGGAACACCGATGGCAAAGATTGCCTATATCCTGCTGTGTCACAAAGACCCTGACGCGATCATCGAACAGGCCGGGCTACTGACGGCGGCGGGCGATTGCATGGCGATCCATTTCGACGCCCGCGCCAGCGCGGCGGCCTATACGCGCATCCGCGAGGCCCTGAAGGACAACCCGAACGTCACCTTTGCCCACAAGCGCATCAAATGCGGCTGGGGCGAGTGGTCTCTGGTTCAGGCCACGCTGAACGCACTGCAGGCAGCGGTTCAGGCCTTTCCCCGCGCCACCCATTTCTACATGCTTTCGGGCGATTGCATGGCGATCAAGACAGCGGAATATGCGCATCGCTTTCTGGATGAGCACGACGTGGATTTCATCGAAAGCCATGACTTCTTTGAAAGCAACTGGATCAAGACCGGCATGAAAAAAGACCGGCTGATCTATCGCCATTATTTCAACGAACGCACACAATCACGGCTGTTCTACACCTCTTACGAGGCCCAAAAGCGCTTTGGCCTGACGCGCGAGATTCCGGCAGACCTGCAAATCATGATCGGCAGCCAGTGGTGGTGCCTGCGCCGCCGCACCGTCGAGATGATCCTGGACCTGCTGCGCCAGCGCCGGGACGTGATCCGGTTCTTTTCGACCACGTGGATTCCGGATGAGACGTTCTTTCAAACCCTCGTCCGCCACCTGATCCCACGGCAGGAAATCGACAACCGCACGCTCACGTTCTTGATGTTCTCGGACTATGGGATGCCGGTCACCTTCTACAATGATCACTATGACATGCTGCTGGGGCAGGATTACCTGTTCGCACGCAAAATCAGCCCCGGCGCGCATGAGCTCAAGCAGCGTCTAGGTCAGCTATACGCCAGCGAAGGGGTCAGCTTTGATATCTCGGGCGAGGGGCGCAACCTCTATCACTTCCTGACGGGGCGCGGGCGGGTCGGGCGGCGTTTCGGGCAGCGGTTCTGGGAGGCCGGGAATACGCTGGGCCCGAACCGTCAGGTGCTGCTGATCGTCTGCAAGAAATGGCACGTGGCCAAGCGGCTGGTGGATCAGATCGCGTCCGAGACCGACACTCCGTGCATCGAATATATCTTTGACGAACAGGACACGCCCCTGCCCGATCTGGGCGGTATCGAGACCACACTGAAGAAACGTTCGCGCCACCGGCGCGCGGTGGTGCGGATGCTGTTCGATCACTTTGGCGCGGACCGGCTGGTGCTGTGCCTCGACCCATCCAATCTGGGGGTGATCGAGGATTTCTGCGCCGATCAGGCCCAGACGCGTATTCTTGAAATCGAGTGCGACTATTCCGACGACTACCTGAAAGGCCACGCCCATCGGGTGGGGCTGGCGGGGCAGAACAGCCCGGATGCGTCAGTCACGCGCCTGCTGCCGACTCTGCGCAATGCTTTGGCATATGACTCGGAACTGATCAGAGGCACCAAGCATGATGGATTGTTCCATTTGCGCGAGGCTGCGAATCGCGCTGATAACGAGGCCGCCATTGCCGCATTTCTGGACCTCAGCGCCGAGCAGGCGCGCGCGGTGATGCAACTGGATTACCTGTTCGCCGACTGAACCCGGCAGCGCGCTGGGCGCTGCCGGAGAGATGCCTTAGATATCGAACTTCACACCCTGCGCCAGCGGCAGCTCGGCGGAGTAGTTCACCGTATTGGTCTGACGCCGCATATAGGCCTTCCAAGCGTCCGAACCGCTTTCGCGCCCGCCACCGGTTTCCTTTTCACCGCCAAACGCACCACCAATCTCGGCCCCCGAGGGGCCAATATTGACGTTGGCAATACCACAATCCGACCCAGCTGCGGTCAGGAACTGTTCCGCCTCGCGCATGTTCAGCGTGAACACGCAGGACGACAGGCCCTGTGGCACATCATTCTGAATGTCGATCGCCTCGGCGAAATCATCATAGCCTATGACATAGAGGATCGGGGCAAAGGTCTCGGTCTTCACGGTCGCGGTCTGGCCCGGCATCTCGACGATGGCCGGCTCCATATAGACACCACCCGGCACGCCCTCAGTCACACGATTGCCGCCGAACACAGTGCCGCCCTCGGCCTTCGCCGCCTCAAGCGCTGCGGTCATGGCATTGCCCGAGGCTTCATCCACCAGCGGCCCGACCAGCGTGCCCTCGGCCAGCGGATCACCGATGGGCAGGCCCGCATAAGCCTTTTTCAGACGCGCCACCAGTTCCTCACGGATCGAGTTATGCACGATCAGACGGCGCAGCGTGGTACACCGCTGACCCGCTGTGCCAACGGCCGAGAACACAATCGCCCGCACCGCCATTTCCAGATCCGCCGAGGGGCCAACGATCATCGCGTTGTTGCCGCCCAACTCCAGAATGCACTTACCAAACCGCTGCGCCACAATCGGCGCAACCGCGCGGCCCATGCGGGTCGAGCCGGTGGCCGAGATCACGGGCACATCCTCGCTGGCGACCAGCGCCTCACCCAGCGCGGCGCCGCCGATCAGGGTCTGCAACAGACCCTCGGGCGCATCGCCGAACCGGGCCAGTGCGCGCTCAAAAATCTTCTGGCAGGCCATCGCGGTGAGCGGCGTCTTCTCGGACGGTTTCCAGATCACCGGATCGCCGCAAACCAGCGCCAGCGCCGCGTTCCACGACCACACCGCCACGGGGAAGTTGAAGGCCGAAATCACGCCCACCGGCCCCGCCGGGTGCCATGTCTCCATCATCCGGTGACCGGGACGTTCAGACGCAATGGTCAGACCATAGAGCTGCCGCGACAGGCCCACGGCGAAATCGCAGATGTCGATCATCTCCTGCACTTCGCCCAGACCTTCCGAGGTGATCTTGCCCGCTTCCCAGCTGACCAGCGCCCCCAGCTCATCCTTGGCGGCGCGCAGTTCTTCGCCCAACAGCCGGATCAGCTCGCCCCGCTGAGGCGCAGGCACAACACGCCACGCTTTGAACGCCGCCTGCGCACGGGCAAAGACCGCCTCCATCTCGGCCACGGGCGTCTCATGCACCTCGGCCAGCAGGCCACCATCGATCGGAGACGTCACGCGCAGCGTGCCCCCGGTCAGCTCAGCCGCCGTCAGGTCCAGTTTCGCCAGAGTTGCTTCTGCAGTCATCACGATGTCTTTCATATCTCAGGCCGCCTTATTCTGTTCGGTTACGTCACCGGCGCGATAAAGCCGGCCAAATTCGGTGTTCAGGAAATCCGCAAGCTTCACCTGTTCCTGCCGGACAAACCCTTTCGAGGGCAGCGCCCCGGTCCGCATCAGATCCACAACACCCAGCACACCCGCCGCAGTGGTGATCTGGATCGCGCTCCAGACCTGACCATCAATGGTGCGGGCAAAGGACTTGTTGATCAGGGATTTCTCGCGCAGCGTGCCATCGACCATGCCCTTGGCGGTGCAGTAGACCAGAACGACGTCCTGATCGGTGCGCGGCAGCGCGGTCTCAAAAATCTCTTTTAGCAGATCACGGCGACGTTCCAGCCCCAGATCGTTCAAGAGCAGGCGCAGGATATCGCGATGCCCCGGATACCGGATCGAGCGATAGGACACCGCCCGCGCCTTCCCATCCAACGTCTCGGGCAGCGTACCCAACCCGCCCGAGGTGTTGAAACATTCATACTCCACCCCGTCATGGCCGATCAGTTCGTAATCTTCCAAGGGCGCGGTCTTGACCCGCTCACCGTTCACGATGGCATCGCAGGGGTTGCAGTATTCGTTAATCAGCCCGTCGGTCGACCATGTCAGATTGTATTTCAACGCATTGGTCGGATAGAGCGGCAGGGCCCCCACCCGCATATGCAAGCTGTCGATCTCATCAAACTCAGCCGCCAAAGCCGCACCGGCAATGCCAACAAACCCGGGCGCCAGACCACATTGCGGCATGAACGCGGTCGCGCTGTCCTGCGCCAGATCGCGCACCGCATTGGTGGCCGCCACGTCCTCGGTCAGATCGAAGTAATGCGCCCCAACGGCCTTCGCCGCCCCCGCAATCGCCGGTGTCAGAAAAAACGGAGCCGCAGAGATCACCGCATCGAACCCGGCAAGTCCTTGCTCAAGCCCTTTTGGGTCCGTTGCATCGATCTGCCGAGTGGGAATCCCCCGCTTTTTGAAGGCCGCCAAAGCAACCAGGTCGTGATCCGCAACCGTGACCGAATAATGGGCCGATGATTTCAGCAGGGTGGCGATCATCTGACCGATCTTCCCTGCTCCGACTACGCAAACATTCCAGTTCAAAACGCGCCTCCATATCTTGTTTGTTACAAGTATGAGCTGCGTTTTGTCCGCGCAGGAGGGCTTATCTTGACGAAAACGACGCCAAATACGTCATTATAACTGCTTCTTCGTCATTTCGCATTGCAGCCGCGTGTTGGTGACATAACACTTGAAACCGAAGGCTCATCCCCGTTTCAGACGCCGCCCCCCCTCAAGGCAGATCGCGTCCGCTTCTTCGACGCTCATGGTGGCCGGACGGTCAATCGATCGATCCCAAAGAACGCGGAATGCGCCGTCTTTCGGCGGCGTTTGTTTGAACGTTGCGCTGACAGTCCGGTGGACTGTTTATAGATCGAACGGGCTGTACTGAGATTTTCTGACGCTGGTTGCGGGAGTAGGATTTGAACCTACGACCTTCAGGTTATGAGCCTGACGAGCTACCGGGCTGCTCCATCCCGCGACACTTTTGGTTGGTCTACCGCCTATTCGGCTACTTGAGACCGGGTCGTGTTCGTTTCATCGTGTTAGAGAGGTTGAGTGGGCTTTTACTAGGTTTGGCGGTGACCTACTCTCCCGGGGC
>NZ_JBQFZS010000004.1:0-427241 GCF_056542385.1 Ruegeria sp. AD2(2025) | reverse complement strand
GGTTTCAAATATGTCATAACAAAAAAGGACCGGGCGTGTGCCAAGCCCGGTCCTTGTCGTGGCGATTGGGGTCAAACCCCAAGGCCGAGGGTTAGGTGCCGAGAAGGCTCTGATCTTCAAACAGAGTATCGATAAGCTCGGCAATACCTTCGCGCAGGAATTGCTGAGTTTCGGTCCCGTCTTGCCAGTCCGCACAGGCCAGGTACGTGGGCGTTGTCATCTCAACCCCTTCGACCGTACGAATGACGATGCCGTGGGTTCGGGCGGCGATCAGACGCGCAATCAACTCACTGCTGAAAGCCACCGCTTTCATCGGCTGCACCATTTGGACTGTAAGGCTCGCAAATGGCGACTGGAACACTGGGTTCATCGAGACATTTGCCTGGCGGCAAAGCTCGTTCAGATCATGATAAGACGGATCGCTTTTGGTTGAACTAATAAAGCGGCATCCGTCGAGATCCTGAAGCGTGATGTGTTCCTTGCTGGCCAGCGGATGGTCTTCTGCCATCACCGCTACTTGTCGGAATTCATTTAGCTTTTCGTTGTTCAGCCCGGGAT
The DNA here is from genome assembly GCF_056542385.1 of Ruegeria sp. AD2(2025). Classification (NCBI taxonomy): domain Bacteria; kingdom Pseudomonadati; phylum Pseudomonadota; class Alphaproteobacteria; order Rhodobacterales; family Roseobacteraceae; genus Ruegeria; species Ruegeria sp. AD2(2025). Next base: position 426,683 of record NZ_JBQFZS010000004.1, on the reverse strand, counting down.
GGTCGATGGTCCGGCTGTGAAGCGCAAAATCGATATGACCTTGCAAAAGCGACACGAGCATTGAGCTTAGCGGGACAGAACTGACATAGAACTTCATCTCGGGATGCGTGACGGTCAGGTTGCTGAACAGAAGCGGCAGCAATTCGTTCACGATACTCATGCTGGCCGAGATACGCACCGTTGACAGCAGCCCGGTCCGCTGGTGGCTCAGCTGAGCTTGAAAGCGTTCAAGCTGCGCAAGAAGGGCTATGGAATCTTCCCTCAGAGCCTCTGCCCGATGCGTGGGATAGATCGCGCCGTTCCGCCTGACAAATAACGGGGCACCGATGGCGTCTTCCAGCGCTTTGACAAGCTGGCTGACTGCGGGTTGCGACACGCCCAGCTGCCGCGCCGCGGCCGAAATCGATCCGGTCGAGATCACGGCCGAGAAGGCTTCGATATGTTTCAGACGACGGATTCGGCTTGGACGTGGGCTCATTGGATTACTTATAGTTCTGTGCTGTTGGGCGACGGTAACACCGCCGCCCGAGCAGGTACAATAACAGCGCTTATGACGCCAGATTGAAGCTGAAGCGGGGCATGGCCGCCAGAAGACCCTGAGTGTAGGGGTCTTCCGGTTCGACCAGAACTTTGTCGCAGGGTCCGCTTTCGACAACATGGCCCGATTTCATCACCATCACCCGGTCGCACATCTGACGCACCACGGCCAGATCGTGGCTGACGAACAGCAAAGTCAGACCCAGCTGATCCTGCAGGTCCTTCATCAGGTTCAGAAGTTCCGCCTGCACGGTTACGTCCAAAGCCGAGGTCGGTTCGTCGCAGAAGATGAAGTCCGGCCGGAAGGACAAGGCGCGTGCAATGCCGATCCGCTGGCGTTCACCGCCCGAGAAAGCGTGCGGCATCTTCCGGGCCGAGGCGCGGGGCAGACCGACCAGCTCCATCAAATCGCCAGCCAACTGCAACGCATCAGACGCATTCAGCGCGCCATGCGCCTTGAGCGGATAGGTAATGTTCTCGCCTGCGCTCATGCGGGGATTCAGCGACGAGTAGGGGTCCTGGAAAATACACTGCAATGACTTGCGGTGTTCCAGCTTTTCCTCGCGCGTTTTCAGGTCCGCGATGTTGCGGCCACGATAGATGATCTCGTGCCCGGGGTCGGGTGTGTGCAAGCCCAGGATCATCCGGCCAATCGTGGATTTGCCCGAACCTGATTCACCGACAATACCCAGGGTTTCGCCGGGATAGACATCAAAGCTGACATCCGCGACGGCCTTGAACTCGGACGCGGCCTTCAGGGCGGTCGCCTTGTTCAGGAAGGTTTTGGACAGGTTGCGAATTTTCAGCAGCGGCTCGCCTTCTTTGCCACTGTCAGTCTTGCGCCCCATCAGATAACTGATGGCCCGTTCCCGGTCGGCTGCATTTCCCAAACCGCCCGGCACGGCAAAGCGCTCGATCTTGTGGTCGATCCTTGGGATCGCCGCCATCAATTCGCGGCTGTAGTCTTGCGTCGGGTGCTGCAACACCTGTTCGGTGGGTCCGGATTCGACCAGCTTGCCGTGGCGCAGAACGTAGACGTGATCGCACATTTCAGCCACCACGCCCATGTCGTGGGTGATGAGAATGATGGCGATGTTTTCCTGCCGCGTCAGCCGAACCAGCGTGTCCAGAACCGCCTTTTGCACCGTCACGTCCAGCGCCGTTGTCGGCTCATCCGCGATGATAAGGTCCGGCTTGGCGCAGATTGCGATGGCAAAGACGATCCGTTGGCACAAACCGCCCGAAAGCTGGTGCGGGTATTTGTCCAGACGTTCATCCGGCAATGGCACCTCGGCCTGTTTCAGCAGGTCAATGGCATAGTCACGCGCCGCCTTGCCGCGTTTGTCAGTGTTGGCTTCGATGGCCTCGATGATCTGCTCTCCGATGGTCAGCACCGGGTTCAGGGCCGTCATCGGGTTCTGATAGATATAGCCGACCTTGTTGCCGCGCACCTTGGCGTACATATGCTCTTCCAGATGCGACACCATTGTCTCTTCGAGCATGACCGAGCCCGTGTCGATGATGGCGTTTTCATCCAGAAGCCCCAGTGTCGCCTTGCCGATTGTTGACTTGCCCGCGCCACTTTCGCCGACCACGCCAACGATCTGGCCACGGTTCACTTCCATCGAGAAATTGTCGATGGCACGGAACACTTCACCGTCGGCCATGGGGTATTCGATGGTCAGGTTCTCGACCTTGATCAGGGATTGATCGCTCATGGCTTAGTCCTTTCCGCGCAGATAGGGGTTGGAATGGTCGCGCAACCTGTCGGCCACCACGTTGATACAAAGCACCAGCGAAACAAGCACGACACCGGGGAAGATGCTGATCCACCATTTGCCCGACAGGATATAGTCGTTGCCATTGGCGATCAGCAGGCCCAGCGACGGTTCGGTAATCGGTACGCCAACACCCAGGAAGGACAGCGTTGCCTCGGCCCCGATAGCGCCCGAGATCGACATCGGCAGAACCACAAGAACCGGCGAGATCGAGTTGGGGAACAGATACCGCCACATGATCCGCCCGTCGCTGAGGCCCGCCAACCGAGCCGAGTCGATATATTCTTTCTTCAGCTCGGACAGAGCGACGCCGCGGACAAGCCGCGCTTCGGTCGCCCAGGCCCCGATGATCAGCGCGATGATGACCTTGTCGATACCGGTCCCGAATACGGCCAGCACCATCAGCGCCAGCAGGATGCCGGGAAAGCTCATTTTGAGGTCCACAAGGCGCATGATGGCGGTTTCAACCCAGCCGCCTTTCATGGCGGCCAGTAGCCCCATGAAGACCCCGATGGCCGACCCGACAAGGACTGCGACCAGCGCCACGATCATGGAAATCCGCAGGCCGAAAAGCACGGCCGAAAAGATGTCGCGACCCAGCGCATCGGTACCCAGCAAGCTGAGTGTTCCATCCCCCAGTCGCGATCCGGGCGGCAACAGCCCGTCCAGAATATCCAGCCGCATCTGGTCGTAAGGGTCTTGCGGCGCGATCAGCGGGGCAAAGATGGCCAGCAGGATGAAGACAACGATACCGACGAGCCCGATCAGTGCCGCGGGGTGCCCGCGAAAGATCTTCCAGAACTTTTCGGAGAAGGTAGGTTCTTCGGATTTGCGGTCCGCCAGGACGCCCGCATCAACAGTGGTAGAAGTGGTCGACATCAGACAGCTCCTCAGGTGTAACGGATACGCGGGTCAAGCAGTGCGTAAAGCACGTCGACAACGAAGTTGATGGTCACGAACATCAACGTGATCAGGATCAGGTAGGCGACGACCACCGGACGATCCGAATTGTGGATACTGTCCAGAAGCAGCTTGCCGATGCCAGGCCACGAGAAAACGGTCTCGGTCACTGTGGCGAAGGCAATCAGGCTGCCAAGCTGTAGGCCGGTGATCGTCACGATGGGGATCAGGATGTTGCGCACAAGGTGCCGGCGGATGATCCGGTCGCGGCTGATGCCTTTGGCCCGGGCAAAAGTCATATAGTCCTGATACATCACCTCTTGCGTGCCCGAGCGTGCCAGCCGGGTCTGCATACAGATCGTATAGATCGCCAGGTTCAGGGCGGGCAGGATCATGTGTGACAGGCCATCGAGATTGAACAAGGACCAGTCGGCACTGAAAATCTCGGTCGTCTCGCCGCGCCCCGATGCGGGCAGCACCTGCAGCCACACCGAAAACAGCATGATCAGCAACACACCTTGCCAGAAGTTCGGAACCGAATAGCCGACGGTGGTCATGAAACTGGTCAGCTTGGTCGCTGGTTTTTTCTGGTTCAGGCCGGAATAGACGCCAAGCGGAATGCCCACGACAAGACCGATGAACATGGCCATGAACGCGACTTCTAGCGTGGCGGGAAGGCGCTCCAGAATCAGGTCCATAACGGGGCGGTTGTAGACAAACGAGGTTCCGAAATCGCCTTGCGCCACGTTGCCCAGAAAACTGAAATACTGCACCACCAGCGGGCGATCTACTCCCAGTTCCCGGGCCAGTGCGATCCGATCTTCGTCGGTGAAATCTTCACCGGCCAACACGGCGATGGGGTCAGACACCACATACATGCCGATAAAGACCAGAGCCGACATGATCAGGACGAGGATAGCGCTCTGTCCGGTTCGCCTCAGGATGAAATTGAGCATTTCTCGCCCCTCCCTTTCAGACCTTGAACCGGGGGCCAGAGACCCCCGGCGGTTTGTGCTTATTTGCGGCTTACGGTTGTTGCGCTGGTGCGCTCATCCTGCCGTCCTGTGACCTCCAGATCGGCCCGGTGGGCCCAGATTGTGTGCTGGTAGTAGAGCGGGATGCCCGGCATATCCTCGACCACAACCTTCATCGCCTCGGCGACATGCTCGTTGGCCTTGGCCTCGTCGATTTCCACCGCCCAGGCTTTCATCGCCGCGTCAAACGCGTCGCTTTGGTAGTTGGAGTAGTTGGACGCCCCAAGCCCCAGATCCTTGTCCCGCGACGCAAACGCGAATGAGATCATCTGAGCGGGTCCCTGCGGGTGGCCCCAGCCATAAAGGAACGCACCAAGCTCGCCATTCGACCGCTGACCGGCAAAGACCGACCAGGGCTGCGTTTTCAGGTTCACGGTAATACCGATCCGCGACAGGTACTGCGTGACGGCCTGCGCAACGCGGGCACCGTTTGCATAGCGATCCGACGGAGCGAAGAAGTCGATGGTAAAGCCGTTGGGATAGCCCGCTTCTGCCAGCAATTCCTTGGCCTTCTCGGGGTCGTATTCCAATTCCGGCAATTCCGGTGCGCCCGTGCGGTATTTCGGCGCGAACTGGTTGGCCACGGTGGCTTCGCCGCCGAACAGCCGGTCGGCAATGGCCTGACGGTTAATCGCCATCGACATCGCCTTGCGCACGCGGGGGTCCGCCAGCGGGGCGCTGCCGTCTTCTGCTGTCACGCCACCGGCCCCTTCGGGGTTCACGTCCAGAACAAGGAAGATCGAGCGCCAGGACGGCACAGCGGTGTAGGCCAGCTCGTCATTGGCTTCCAACCCGGGCAGGTCTTCAGTGGTTGGGTTTTCGATGATATCGAAATCACCCGCCAGCAGACCGGCAAGGCGCGCGCCGGCATTGCCGATGGTGCGGATTTCCACCTCATCCCATTCCGGAGCTTCGCCCCAGTAATTATCGTTCTTGACCAGATCGGCCTCGCCCGATTTGTCGAACCGAGAGATCTTGTAAGGCCCTGTGCCAATCGCCGCGTCGCCGTTCTCGAATTCGGCGCGGGTCGGGTAAGCCGTGACGCCGCAGTCGCCCTCGGCATCGTATTTGATCGGTCCCTCAGGAATATCCGCGCCCGAGGCGGGCAGGATCGACAGGAACTTCATCTTCTGGATCCAAAGCGGATAGGGCGCGCTCATCTCGAATTTCACGGTCTGGTCATCGACCGCCACCACGTCTGCAATCGGCCCCATCGAACTGGTCAACAGGTTACGCTTGCCGTCGATCAGATTCATCATCCGGCAGGCCGAATAGACCACATCCCGCGCGGTCAGCGGCTCACCATTGTGAAAGGTGACGCCGTCGCGCAGCTTGACTTCCAGAGTGGTTGGGCTGGTCCATTCCCATCCCGTCGCCAGAAGGGGGCTGTCATCCGCTGCAACCATCGCCTCGAACACATGCTCTTTGAGCGATGCGGTGGGCGTGCCCCCAAATGGGTACGGATCGATCGAACGCGGCGCGGATGCAAAGCCCATGCGCAGGGTTTCGGCGCTTGCCACACCGGGCAAGGCGAGGGTGGCGGCCAGCGCCAGTGCAGAGATGGTCTGTTTCATGGCTTTCGATTCCTGTTATCTCAGATTGCTGCTCGGGCAGGTTTTTGCCCCCGATTTTCGACGTAAGCTTTGTATTCCCGCAGGATCTCGGCGCAGTCGGCCTGAACCTTGTCAAAGTTCTCGTTCCGCTCGCGGGTGGCTTCGTTCATGTAGAGATCGCGGCGCAGTTCAACCTGCAGGATATGTTGGCCAATTTCGGGCCATCCATACCGCACCGTGATTTCACCGCCGACAAAACGCTTGTTGATGCCGACATCGTAACCACGCTCGCGAAACAGGCGGGCCATCTCTTCGGTCAGATCAGGCGCGCAGGACCCGCCCGAGCGGTTGCCGATATCCACCTGCGGGCGTTCCTTGCCGCCGCGGGCTTCGGCGTCAAAACGGGTCATCGAATGGCAGTCGACGATGTAAACTTCGTCATGCTTCGCGTGCAGCCCTTCCACCAGCGACGTCATCGTCTGGTGATAGGGAATAAAGTAACGCGCCAGTCGACCTTTTATTTCAGCCAAAGTCAGTTTGCGGTCATAGATCGGTTTGTCGTAGGCCTTGGACCAGAACAGTGTGGCCCCCGCAGCGACCGAGCCGGGCAGAAACCGCCCGTACCAGTTGTCGGGATCATCCAGCATGTTGGCGTCGATGTCGTGCTGATGCCGGTTCACATCCACATAGGCGCGGGGAAAATTCGCCTTGATCGTGGTCAGACCCAGATTGTGCCCCTCGGCAAAGATTTCATCCATGTACTTGTCGGATGGGTGGTCGACATCCGCATAGGTCAGGTCGCTACGATGGCCGAAATCGTCCGGGTACACGTCGCCGGAATGCGGAAAGGACAGCATCAGAGGGCTGTCGCCCTCGGTCACGGCAAGCACCGGATGTGCTATTCCATTACTTATGATCTCAGAGTTCAGGTGCATGGGATGGATAAACCTCTTTTGCGAATCCGCTCCACATACAACTACGTTCCGTGGTATCGGTTCGAAATCTTATTTTGCTACCGAAAGGGTGTATAAGAAAAGGTTATGGAGACGTGTTGCGCGTCACATATCCGTCTGGAAAAGGTCTGCTGCGTGCAGTTATTCTGGGGCGGATCTCTACGAACGGCATCCGAGTGGTGATCTTGTCCACCTCAGCGCCGCAGGCAGCCAGTATGTGTCGATCCGCTATACCGAGCGCTTGGCCAAGCCCGGCTTCAGCGCCAAGACGCTCAGGACGGCGCTGGTACTCTTGTCAGCAGTAGAATTGCTGGTGGAGAGATCGACCTCGAATTGATCCGTGAAACCCTCACAAGCGCACTTGGCATCTCGACCGATCATCTGCATGCGGATCACACATGTCACCGCCTCCTTCGATCTGCGCCGCCGCGATGTCGAGGCCAAGGTCATCGCCGGAGACATGTCACCTCCGCTCCGTGCTGATCCGCGCCCATGGCTGGGCCCGTGATCTGAAAGCCGGGGGGTCAGCTGATGGAGGTTACGCGTCGGGAAACCTTCCCGGCGCCTTCATCCGCACCCCGCGCTCAGCTCGCCTTTCTCCCTCCGAAGATTCAGGCCGCGCTTCTTGACGGCAGCCAGCCGCCCGAACTCACACTCAAGCGCCTGGTCAGCGTGACCCACCCAATTGACTGGACTGAACAGGAGCGTCACTTCGACTTCTGAAACCTCCAGATTCTGCTTACCCGATACAAGGTTCGCCCTCCCTGATCCATCTGCACAATTCCCTGTTGTCATGCGAGAATTCCCTGTTTCGATGTTTAGGAAATCTACCCCATAAGCTATGAAAAAATATGCGTTTATGACACAATGGGTTCTGAGTCATAAATCCGCTTCGCAGAAATTCCCTGCAAATCGATGGTTGTCAGGGAAATGCCACCCAAAACGTCCCCGACAAATTACGGCACTGAGACTGGGGCCTGAATTGTTCTATGAATGTACGGTTTACTCCACCTCTGATTGAAAGCGCGTACGCGCGGGAATTGCGCCACAAGTCCAGATCAGAAAACACAAATGAAATGAGGCAGGCATCAGTGGCGGGGAGACAGGGATTCGAACCCTGGGAACGCTCTCACGTTCAACGGTTTTCAAGACCGCCGCATTCGACCACTCTGCCACCTCCCCGCGTGGGGCCGGGTCTAAGGCGAGTTGATCACAGAGGCAAGCCATAAAGCGGGAATTCTTGCCGAACCGAGACCAGCAGTCTTTCCATGGCCCGGCACCCGCGTTATGATCTGCGGGAAAGACCGCATCAGACTGGCAACAAGAACCAGCGAACGGGCGGTGGGGCGCGGCCAATATGGCCTTGTCAGGCAAGGGATTGAGACGATGAAGCGAGCGACGGGCACACGCTTTGGGCCGCAGCGGCTGGCGGTATTGGCTGTGGGTTTGACGGCCCTGGCAGGGTGCGAGGAAGGGTTCGCCGCAAAGGAACCCCCGGCCGAGGAAGCCGCAGCCGACAGCGCCGACAACACCAATCGTTTTGAACTGTTCCCCGAGTCGACCAGCGGCCAGCAGCGCGATGTCGAAGCCCCCGGTGTATTTCAGGTGACCGAAGCCGGCTTGTGGGACGGACGGCCGTCTCTGGGTGGCATCTGGGTGGCACATCCCGATGTCGATCAGCCCGAGCGGGTGCTGATCAAGAACACCTCGAACAACAAATCCGTCACCGGTGCTTTGTTCCGCCGCGACCGTAACCTGCCCGGCCCCGCGCTGCAGGTATCGTCATCTGCAGCGGAACGGCTGGGGATGCTGGCCGGAGCCCCGACGCGGATCGAAGTCGTCGCGCTGCGGCGCGAGGTGATCGAAGAAACGCCGCCTCCGGTCGCGGAAGAGGCCCCAGACAACGATACGTCGACGGAAGTTACGGAAACGGCAGCGACTGATGCCACTGATACAGAGACTCCTGAACAGCCCGCCAAGCGCAAATGGTGGCAGAAAAAACCGGCGAGCGAGACCAACGCCGCTGGAGCCGCAGTTGCCGCAGGCGCGGCCACCGGGGCCGTTGTTGCCGCAGCGGCGGATGACGCAGCCGCTGCCAGCGGCGAGGCTGTTTCTGCCGCGACCGAGGGTGCCGACCTGACAGCCGCCGAAGCCGCCACGCCCGAGGAACCCGCCAAGCGCAAATGGTGGCAACCCAAACCAAGCGATGAGCCCGTAGCTGAAGCAACCACCGCCCCGCTGGCCGAAACCGGGACCGAGGCCGCCTTGGCCGGCACCCAGACCGCAGCCCTGTCCGACCCCGAGATCACGCCCCCCACCGAGCAACCGGCCAAGCGCAAATGGTGGCAGAAGAAAGATCCCAACGCGATCACCGAGACCCCTCTGGACCCGATCGCCGGTGCCGCAGCCGCCATCGAGGCAAGCGAGCCGACAACCGCCGCTGCGGCAGCCGCTGCTGCTCCGGCGGCGACAGGCGGATTGGCCAAGCCCTATATTCAGGCCGGGACATTCAGCGTCGAGGCCAACGCCAAAAGCGCCGCCGAGAAGATCCGCCGCAACGGGATGTCAGCCGAGGTTGCTGAGCTGAAAGGTGACGACAACACGGTCTGGCGCGTTCTGGTCGGTCCGGTCGCAACCCGCGCCGAACGCCGCGCCCTGCTGAGCGATGTCAAGGACCTCGGCTTTACCGACGCCTTCACCGCCAGGAACTGAAAACAGGAGGCCCATAATGCTGTCTGCGCTACGATCCACAAGCCTCGCCCTTGGGCTGTCCTTGCTGGCCCTGCCCGCCTATGCGTTCGATACCACCGCACGGGCCGCTTATGTAATGGACCAGAAAACCGGCACGGTGCTGTTGTCCAAGGACGCCGACCAGCCGCTGCCTCCGGCGTCGATGTCGAAACTCATGACCCTCTATGTCGCGTTCGAAGCCCTGCGCGACGGACGGCTGACACTGGACGAAACCCTGCCCGTCTCGGAACACGCCATGAGCTATGGCGGCTCGACCATGTTCCTGAACACGCAGGACCGGGTCCGGGTCGAGGACCTGCTGCGCGGCATCATCGTGCTGTCGGGCAATGACGCCTGCGTTGTGATCGCCGAGGCGCTCAGCCCCGACGGGACCGAGGCCGGGTTCGCCCGCTTCATGACCCAGCGGGCCGAACAACTGGGCATGAATAACTCGAATTTCGCCAATTCCAACGGCTGGCCCGCCGCGGGTCACATGATGTCGGTGCACGACCTGGCCATTCTTGCGGACCGCCTGATCACTGATTTCCCCGAATACTACCCCCTGTTTGCCGAAGAAGTGTTCGAGTTCGATGGCCGCGCGCCCTCGAACTCGCGCAACCGCAACCCGCTGTTGAAACTCGGCATCGGGGCCGACGGCCTCAAGACCGGTCACACGCAAGAGGCCGGGTATGGTCTGGTAGGATCGGCCAAACAGGGCGACCGCCGGGTTGTCTTTGTCCTCTCGGGTCTCGACAGCACCGCCAAGCGGGCAGAGGAGGCTGAGGCCGTGGTTAACTGGTCGTTTCGAAATTTTGTCGAGAGGACAGTTGCCAAGGCAGAAGAACCGGTAGCGCAAGCCAGACTGTGGATGGGGGCTGAAAAGACCGTGGGGCTGGTGCCGGAAGAAGACCTGACCCTGCTGTTCCCCGTCTTGGGTGAAAAAGACATCAAGGCCGAAGTGGTCTATGACGGCCCGATCAACGCGCCGGTCGCAAAAGGCCAGCAACTGGCCGAACTGGTGATCCAACCCGAGGGCTTGCCGGAAATCCGCCGCCCCCTGGTGGCCGACAGGGACGTCGCGCAGGGCGGGTTTGTCGTGCGCATGATGACCGTGGGCGGCATCGTTCTGAAAGACTTCATCGACATACCGCTGGAGCAAATGTGACCCCACGCGGAATGTTCCTGACCTTTGAAGGCATTGACGGATCAGGCAAGTCATCGCAGGCACGCCTGCTGGCCGAACACCTGCGCGCCCAGGGGCACGAGGTTGTCCTGACCCGCGAACCCGGCGGCTCGGCCGGGGCCGAGGAAATCCGCGCGCTGGTGCTGCAGGGGGACCCGGACCGCTGGTCCGCCGAGACCGAGATTCTGCTGTTCACCGCCGCCCGGCGCGACCATCTGGAACGGACCATCGAGCCCGCTCTGGCCGCAGGGAAGGTGGTGATCTGCGACCGTTTCGCCGACAGCACCCGCATGTATCAGGGCCTGTCACGCGGTGATTTGCGCGGGATGGTCGATCAGCTGCACGCGCTGATGATCCAGCGTGAGCCTGATCTGACCCTGCTGATCGATATGGACCCCGAAACAGGTCTGTCGCGCGCAAAGGGACGTCAGGGCACAGAGGAGCGCTTTGAGGATTTCGGGCTAGAGCTGCAACAGAAGATGCGCGCCGGGTTTCTGGCGCTCGCAGACGAGTTCTCCAACCGATTTCACGTTGTTAACGGCAACCGAGACATGGACAGCGTCGCGCAGGATGTGACAGATATCGTTACAACAGCCCTGCGATGAACGAGACATGAGCGACGAAATCCCATCCCCGGATCAGGCCCCCGGCGCACCGCACCCGCGCGAAACGGTGCAACTGTTCGGGCAGGACGCGGCCGAGCGGGCCTTTCTGACCGCCTATACCTCGGACCGGTTGCATCACGGCTGGCTGCTGACCGGTCCGCGCGGCGTTGGCAAGGCGACGCTGTCCTGGCGTATCGCGCGGTTTCTGCTGGCGACGCCTCCGGCAGATGACAGCGGGCTGTTCGGAGCCCCCCCGCCGCCCGAAACGCTTGAGATCGACCCTGACCACCCGGTTGCGCATCGTATTCTGGCCGGGGCCGAGCCCGGATTGGCCGCGATCACCCGCTCGGTCAACGATCAGGGGCGTCTGCGCAATGAAATCGTCGTTGATGACATCCGCAAACTGGGCCGGTTCTTTGGTCTGTCCTCCGCCGATGGTGGACGGCGGGTTGTAATCGTGGATTCAGCCGATGAGATGAACACCAGCGCCGCCAACGCGTTGCTGAAGATGCTCGAAGAACCGCCCGCGCGTACGACCCTGCTGCTAATCTCGCACCAACCTTCGCGCCTGTTGCCCACGATCCGGTCCCGTTGCCGAACCTTGCGCCTGTCGCCTTTGGGGGTCGAAGACATGCAGGCCGCGCTGGCGCAGACCAGCGCGGAACTGCCCGCGCAAGCCGACCATTTGGCCGCCCTCGCGGCAGGCTCGGTCGGCGACGCGGTGCGCCTGATTAATCTGGGCGGGCTGGACCTCTATGCCGAACTGATCGCCATTCTGGGCACCCTGCCCCGGCTTGACCGACAACGCGCGCTGAAACTGGCCGAAACCGCCGCCCAGCGCGGCGCGGCTGAACGGTTCGACCTGCTGTTGTCACTGATTGATATCGCCCTGTCCCGCCTTGCCCTGACCGGCGCAACCGGCGCGCCCCCTATGCCCGAAGCCGCCCCGAATGAGGCGGAAACGCTGGCCCGCCTTTCGGGCTCGCCGCACAAGGCCCGCCAATGGGCCGAGGCCGCCGCGCTGATCACATCACGCGCGCGGCATGGGCAGGCGGTGAACCTTGACCCTGCCTCGCTTGTCCTAGATACGGTGTTCAAGATACAGGAAACCGCCGGTCACAGCTGATGAGCCCCACCCCCGAAATTACTGACAGCCATTGCCATCTGGACTTCCCGGATTTCGACGGCCAGTTGGACGACATCGTATCCCGCGCGACCGAGGCTGGCGTGACCCGCATGGTCACCATCTGCACCCGCCTGCGCAACGAACCCACCGTGCGCGCCATCGCCGAGGCCCACGCGCCGGTCTTCTACGCCGCCGGAACCCACCCGATGAGTGCTGCCGACGAGCCGATGGCCACCGTGGACGAACTGGTCGCGCTGGCCCGCCATCCGAAATTCGTCGGCATCGGCGAAAGCGGACTGGACTACCACTACACGGCGGAGTCGGCCAAGGTGCAGCAACAGTCGCTGCGCATCCATATCGAAGCCGCCCAGAAAACCGGCCTGCCGCTGATCATCCACGCGCGTGCGGCAGATGACGACATGGCCCGCATTCTGGCCGAGGAGCACCGCAACGCTCCCTATTCCTGCGTGATGCATTGCTTCTCGTCTTCGGCGGAACTGGCCCGCGCGGCGCTTGATCTGGGCTTTTACCTGTCCATGTCCGGCATCGCCGCCTTCCCCAAAAGTCAGGAGCTGCGCGATATCTTCGCCGCCGCGCCCATCGACCGCATTCTGGTGGAAACCGACGCGCCCTATCTGGCCCCACCGCCCCATCGCGGCAAACGCAACGAGCCCGCCTATACCGCCCACACCGCCCGCAAAGGAGCCGAGGTGTTCGGGATGGACTACGCCGATTTCGCCGCCCAAACGCAGGCGAATTTCGACCGGTTGTTCACCAAAGCCGCCACATACAAGGCCGCCGCATGAGCGAGATACGATGCACGATTCTGGGCTGCGGTTCATCCGGTGGCGTGCCCCGGCTGGGCGGGCTGTGGGGGGCATGTGATCCCGACAATCCCAAGAACACCCGCCGCCGATGCTCGGTTCTGGTGGAACGCGACGGGCCGGATGGCACCACGGTTGTCCTGATCGATACATCGCCAGACATGCGCAGCCAGTTGCTGAGCAGCGGCACGGGGCGTCTGGATGCGGTTGTTTATACTCATTCCCACGCGGATCACACCAATGGTCTGGACGACCTGCGGATGATCTTCTTCAACATGAAGGCGCGCGTCCCGGTCTGGGCTGATGGTGATACGCAGAATGATCTGCTCAGCCGGTTTGGCTATGCGTTTGTGCAGCCCAAGGGCTCGCCTTATCCGCCGATCCTGGATCTGCACACAATCGACGGACCGTTCGAAATCGACGGACCGGGCGGAGCAATCCCGCTGCAACCCTTTCTGGTCAATCACGGGATGATCGACGCATTAGGGTTTAAGATCGGAAACCTCGCCTATCTGCCGGATGTTGCAGAGATTTATGACGATGCATGGGCTGAACTACAGGGCCTTGATTGCCTGATCATCGACGCCCTGCGCCGCACGCCCCACCCCACCCACGCGCATCTGGAAAAGACGCTGGGTTGGATCGGGCAACTGAAACCCAAACGCGCCATCCTGACCAACATGCATATCGACATGGATTATGCCACGGTCGAGGCCGAAACTCCGGACCACATCACGCCCGCCTTCGACGGGATGGTGATCCGGCAAGCGCTTTAGGGGGCGGGTCGCTGGCCGCCTCCGACACTCTGCCCACGGCTTTGCCATGTTCCAAAGCCTGATTGACGTCATCCTGCCGGTCTTTCTGGTGATCGGCGCCGGGTATCTGTCAACGCGACTGGGGTACTTCCGCGAGGTCCATATCGACGGGTTGATGAAGTTCACACAGGGCTTCGCCATCCCCTGCCTGCTGTTTCTTGCAATCGCCAACCTTGACCTCAGCGCCAGTTTCGATCCCCGGCTTCTGGGCAGTTTCTACACCGCCGCCGGTCTGTGTTTCGTCGCCGGTATGATAGGCGCGCGCCTGATCTTCCGCCGCGACTGGGAGGATTGCGTCGCCATCGGTTTCTGCTGTCTGTTCTCGAACTCAGTCCTGCTGGGCCTACCGATCACCGAGCGCGCCTATGGCCCCGAAAACCTGACCGGCAATTTCGCAATCATCGCGTTCCATTCGCCCTTTTGCTACGGCGTGGGCATCACGGTGATGGAAGTGTTCCGGCACCGCGGGCACGGCGGTGCACAGATGATCAAATCGGTGCTGACCGCCATGTTCAAGAATGCGCTGATCCTAGGCATCGGGCTGGGTTTCATCGTAAATTTGTCGGGCGTCGGCATCCCCGCAGTCGTTGATGACGCCCTGAATCTGATCACACGCGCCGCGCTGCCGGGGGCTTTGTTTGCGCTTGGCGGCGTCTTGGTGAAATACCGCCCCGAGGGCGATCTGCGCGCGATCCTATTTGTCTGCGGCATCTCCCTGCTGCTGCATCCCAGCCTTGTGTGGCTGTTCGGGACATCCCTGGCCCTGCCACCTGATCTGTTCCGCTCGGGGGTTCTGACCGCTGCGATGGCTCCGGGGTTCAACGCCTATATCTTTGCCAATATATATGGCCGCGCCAAGCGGGTCGCGGCGTCGTCGGTTCTGATCGGGACGGCTGTGTCAATCCTGACCGTCTGGTTCTGGCTGGCCCTGCTGGGATCCTAGCAGCGCACAACCCGCATTGACTCTGCCCGCCGCTGGGTCATCTATCGCAGGGCCAAGATCGGAGTTTCCTGATGCCCCAAGCCGTTATCGTCGCCCATGGCCAACCTTCCGACCCCGCCCCGGCACAGGCGGCGCTCGAGGCGCTGGCCCGGCAGATTGATGCCTTATGCGACGGGGTCTCGGTCCATGCGTCTACGCTGGCCGCTCCGGATGCACTTGAGGCCTGCCTTGATAGGATGCGCGAACCGGCCTTCATCTATCCCCTGTTCATGGCGAAGGGCTGGTTTGTGACCAGCGCCTTGCCCAAACGGATCGGGGGTCGGCCCGCACACATCCTCAACCCTCTGGGCATCGATCCGGAACTGCCCGCATTGGTGGCAGGTGCGCTTGACTCAGCGCTGGCTGCGCGGGGGTGGTCGGCAGCGGAAACCGATCTGGTCGTTGCGGCACACGGATCGGGCCGCAGCGCGAATCCGGCCATCGTGGCCAAAGAGTTTGCCGATGCCTTAGGCCAGTTTGTCACGTTCAAAAGCAGCCGCCTGGGGTTTGTCGAACAACCTCCATCAATCTCCGAGGCCGCCACGGGGACCGGTGACCAAGCGATCTGCCTGCCCTTCTTTGCCTGCACCGGCGGCCACGTGCTGGAGGATGTTCCTGAAGAATTGGCCCGCGCAGGGTTCTCGGGGGTCGTGACGCCGGTGATCTCTGAACTTCCGCAAGTGCAGGAGCATATCGCCCGAACCCTGTCTGCGCTGCGGGATGCTGATCCTACATGATCTGGTTGGAACCTTGCGCATCCGCGACCTCACAATAGAACTGGTGGCAGGATCGCCCGCTGCGCTTTGCGGCGTAAAGCGCCAGATCGGCGGCGTGCAGGATGTCGGCAGCTTTGGGCGCATCGAACTGGCAGGACAATGCGGTCCCGATGCTGGCCGAGATGTTGCAGACCGCACCCTCGAACTGCATCGGCTCGCACAGACGCAGGATCAAACGGGCCGCAATTGCGTCTAGCTTGCCCCGATCTGTCAGCCCTTTGAAAATCAGCACGAATTCATCCCCGCCGACCCGGGCAACCGTGTCGGCGCTACGGGTCTCTTCCAGCATAATCCGCGCGGCCTGCTGTAAGACATGGTCCCCTGCCGCGTGGCCCAGACGGTCGTTCACCGATTTGAAGAAATCCAGATCAAGATGCATCAGCGCAAAGACCGATTTCATCGAGATCAGATGGCTCAGAATATGATCCATGGCCCGGCGGTTCTTCAACCCGGTCAGAGTGTCTGTGTAAGCCTGCTCCTCAGCCGCCAGCTTGGCCCCCTGCAGGCGCAGGTTCAGGGACCGCGATGCCTCCATCGCGGCCGATTTCGCTTCGACCAAGTATAACAGTTCAATAGCCAGATCAGTGCCCGAGAAATCGGCGCTCGTCAGCGCATAATCCCGCACCGCATCCAGGATCGAAATACCAAAGGACAGATTGATCACCGCCCCGCCACCGCCGGGCAGAGGGGCGATCAGGCCCTTGAACGCGGTTTGCGGCGCGTCTCGGAACCGAAGATGCACTCGCTTGCCCGGCGCTGCTATCAGCGCCGCGACCGAGCGGATCGACCGAGGGCGGTCCAACTGAAAAAGGTCCAGAAAACTCAGGCCCGCCATAGGGGTATCGGGGCGCAGCTTTTGCAGGGTCGGCCCCACTTGCGTGATCCGTCCCGCATCGTCGATCATCACGAACATCGGGCACAGGGTCCTCAGTAAACCCGCCAGGCCAGCCGCATCTATCATGCCTCGCGCCCCCCAAGATCGAAATGTCGCCCTTCGGAAAAGGCGCTTTCAACCAGCGTGATCGAGATCACCTGAGCCCCGTCGCCATCGCCGTTGTGATCCAGAAAAACCAGCGCCCCGTAATCGTCGGCCATGGCGCGCAGAATTCCGGTCATGACGCTGGAATAACCCGGCAATCCCGGCGAGCAATGCAACTGGTATTCCGTGCCCGAATGCTCGTGCAACTCGAGGGCGGGCAGGCTGAGATCTGACACGGCAAGCTTGGCCCGGTCGGACAGATCATCAAGCGAGTGGAGAAATTCGACGTAATTCACCCCGCCAAATCTCAGCAATCGGCGCAACCCCTCCATATTGGGGTGAGAAACCAGATAGGTGCCCAGATCCTCGAGAAATTCGGGACGTGGGCGGCTCAGCTCCGCACACAACACGTCCAGAACGCGGGCAGAAACATCCGCATCATAAAGCAACATCGCCTCGAACTCGTCGAAATCCAACCCGGCCGCCTGCGTCGCCTGAAACCAGCATTGCCGGCCATAGGTCGCGCAGACAAAGGATTGGATCGCCTTGTTGATCAGCCCATGCATGAAAAGCCCCGGAGTGGACACCCGCCTCAGATGACCCCAGAAAGCTTAACAAACACCCAAAATCCGGGCGTGGGACAATGACAATGCGATGTAATCACGTCTTGAAACCCGCCCTCTGTCAGAAATCAGTAGGCGCGCCCCCTTCCGCTTTCCGACGGGCGACGAAATCGGCCAGTTCCTCGCGGATCGCCTCGTCCAGAGGGGGTGGCTCAAAGCTGTTCACAATCTCTTTGAACATCCGATGCGCACGCTCGGCAGTCCAGATGCCACCCGCAACCTCCCAGGCCTCGAAGTTCTTCCAATCGCTCAGGAAGGGTTGGTAGAACGCGGTGGTATAGCGATCCTGCGTGTGCTGGATGCCAAAGAAATGCCCGTCTTTCCCAACCGCGCGAATGGCGTCCAGCGCGATGTCGTCCGGCCCCGTCGCGCAAAGTTCGGGCTGCATATAGCGCTGGATTTGCTGCAATATCTCGCAATCCATCACAAACTTCTCGGGGCTGGCGATCAGGCCGCCTTCAAGCCAACCCGCAGCATGGTAGACCATATTGGTCCCCGACTGCACCGCCGCCCAGAGCGAGTTCGACGTCTCCCAAATCGCCTGCCCGTCGGGCACATTGGCCGCGCACACGCCCGACGACCGCATCGGCAGCCCGTAAAACCGCGCCATCTGCCCGGTCATCTGGGTTGAGCGCATGTATTCCGGCGTCCCAAATGCAGGCGCGCCGGATTTCATGTCGACATTCGAGGTAAACGTCCCGATCACACAGGGAATGCCGGGCCGGACGTACTGAAACAGCGCAATCGCGCACAGGGCCTCGGCCAGCGACTGCGCCACCGCCCCTGCCATGGTCACCGGTGCCATCGCCCCGGCCAAGGTAAACGGCGTCACCACAATCGCCTGCCCGCGCCGCGCCAGCCGCAGACAGCCGTCAATCATCGGATGGTCATGTTTCAGCGGCGAGGTCGAGTTGATGTTGGTATACATCCGGGGCGCGGCCTCGAATTCCTCGTGGCTGAGGCCGCCGGCGATGCGCACCATCTCCATCACGTCCTCGACGCGTTCTTTGCCCAGCGAATAGGCGTGCATCGCCTTGTCGGTCAGCGTCAGCTTGTCATAGAGCACATCCAGATGGCGAATGCTGGCGTGGATATCCACCGGCTCGACCGGGTAACCGCCTGCGAAATGGATGCAGTTGAAATACTGCGTCAGCTTCAGCAAATCCTGACACATCCGCCGGGTGCCCGGAACCTTCTTGCCGATCTCCATGTCCCAGTAATTCGGCGGCGACGAGACATTGCCGAACAGCAATCTGCGCCCGCCGACCTCGATCGCGTGATCCGGATTGCGCGGGGTGATGGTGAAAGTACTTGGGGCCTTGCCCACCATCTCCATCACGAAGTCGCGGCTCATGCGGACGTTGTCGCCGGTAATGGTGCACCCGGCCTCGCGCAGAATACCGATGGCTTCTTCGTTGTAGAACTCGATCCCGATCTCTTCGAGGATGCGCATCGCGCCCTCATGGATCGCCGCCACGCCCTCTGGGCCAAGGGGTTCGGTCGGCTGGTCGATATTTATCGGAGGGTTCCACGGCATCTGGTCAATCACGGCGCTGCCGCGACGGGCCGCAGCGCCAGCGCGGCCACCGCTGCGGCGTTTGCGGGTTTTGCTGTCAGCCATAGGTGTCCTCCGCGCTCTGGGTTTCCCCAGCAAGCCCCGAAGAACGGGCGCTGGCCGCTCTGTCTGCGACAACAGATGTCGGTTTTGCCCCGCGAAGCGGCGAATTTCGGCGCGGGCCGATCAGTTTCCGGACAGCCAGCCGGGGATATGGCCGATATCCGGCAACACAACATCGGCCAGAGGTTCCAGTGTCTCGGCCGGGGCCATGCCCGTCAGAACGCCAATCGTGACCATCCCCGCAGCGCGCCCGGCCTGCAGGTCGTGAAGGCTGTCTCCGACCATTGCAATCCGCGCCGGATCCACGTCCACGTGGGTTGCGAAAGCCAGCAACTGCCCGGGGCCGGGCTTAAACCCATGTCCGCTGTCGTATCCCGCGACAAAATCGAAGTGATTCCGCACACCGACCGACTCCAGATGTTCGAGCGCGGGCATCTCGCCATCATTGGTGGCAACACCCAGTTTCAGCCCGGATTGCCGCAGCCCGTCGAGAAACGGCAGCAGGGGAACGGCGGGGATTTGCCGCGCCTCGGCGGACGCCCGGTTCAGAATGTCCACAAGCCCGGACCGGGGGCGGTCGGGCAGATGGGGGTGCAGCGCATCCGCCACCTCATCGACTGTGCCAGCAATAACCACACTGTCGGGGTCATAGGCCTCGGTCGCGTAGTCGAAGCCGATCGAGCGCCCCATTTCAGCGGCCTTCTGCGGATCACCATCCGACAGGCGCTCAAGCGCGATACGACCGAATGCCCCCCAGGTGGCAGCAAAATCGAAAAGGGTGCCGTCCTTGTCGAACAGAATCGCATCAATGGCCATGAACGGGGCTCCTGCAGGTTAGGTCCAGTGCATTTCCGAAGCTCCCGACAACACCGCATGGGCCTGACCCGGCAGTTCGTAGGGAACGGAATTGGCGTCACAAAATGCGATCACCCACGAATCGTCAAGCATCAGGAAATCGAGAACCGAGGTCAGAAACTCAGCCTCGCCCGCCCGCACGCGCAAATCCTCGGTCGAGGCCCCGCTTGCCCCCAGAAAAACAGGCAAAAGCTCGTCATTCGCGACCAGCCATTCCAGCACTTTCAGGGCCAGAGTTTCGGCGGAATCGGCAGAGATCGGCATAAACTGGCCTCAGATTGTGAGTTGGAAAGGGTTTATTAACCAGAGTCATAAACACTTTGGCAACACATGCAATCTGACGGGTAAACGGCTATGTCTGTGCAGGGCACCATATTGGTCCTCGACGGTGTTTCGACCAATCGCATCATGCTCAAGGTGCAGCTGACGGCTGCCTGGTATCATGTTGTGCAGGGGGAAAAGGTGGCTGGTCTGGCCGCGCTGCTGCGGCGCACGCGGCCCGATTTGGTGCTGACGGCGCAGACCTTGCCCGACGGCACCGCGGCGGATGTCAAACGCCTGATGGCGGCGGACCCGTCACTGGCGGATGTGCCCATCGTCGCCCTTGCCCCGCAGAGCGACAAGGCGGCCCGGCTGCGGGCGCTGTCGGATGGGCTGGACGATGTGCTGGGCTATCCGTTCAAGGATGCGTTTCTGCTGGCCCGGGTCCGAAGCCTGCTGCGCAGCCGCGCTGACCGGCAGGACCTGAATGTCCGGGATGATCCTCAATCCATCGGCTTTGCCGAGCCCACCGCCGCGCTGATCGCCCCGCCCCCGACGGCGCGCATCGCGATCCTGACACAGACGCCGCGCACGGGGGCCTTGTGGAATAAGGCGCTGATCGGTCAGACCCATCACCAACTGACGTGCCACACCCTGCCCAACCTGCAGGGCGTGCTGTCCGGGGCCGCCCCGGATGCCATCGTGATCGAGCTTGGCCCAGACGGGTCAGGCCGCCACGTTCTGGCCGACCTTCGCGCCCGCGCCGCGACGCGACACACGGTCCTGATCGCGGTCTTGCCCGACAACAACGCCAATCTGGCCGCCGAGGCATTGGACAGCGGTGCCGATGCCGTCTGCCTGGGCGGGTTCAGCAGCGATGAAATCTCGCTGAGGCTCGAGACGCAGATCGCTCGCAAGACCCGCGATGACCGCCTGCGGGCGACGCTGCGCAAGGGGCTGGCCGAATCGCTGATTGACCCGCTGACCGGTTTGCACAATCGCCGCTATGCCATGCGCGCGCTGGATCAGATCGCGCTGCAGTCGATGCAATCAGGGCGCAGCTTTGCCGTGATGCTGGCCGATCTGGATCACTTCAAGGCCATCAACGACCGGTTCGGTCACGCCGCCGGAGATCTGGTGCTGACCGAAGCCGCCCGGCGCCTGCAAGACGCAACCGGGCCATCCGGGTTCGTGGCGCGGATCGGGGGGGAAGAGTTCATGATTGGTCTTCCCGACAGCTCGGCCAAACAGGCGCTTCGATATGCTGATGCAATCTGCGCCAGCATCTGCAGCAAACCGTTCCACCTGCCCGACCATCCGCGATCTGTCCCGGTTACGATCAGCGTCGGCTTGAACCTGTGCAAACCGCCCACCGTTTTGAGGCACGAGGGGGCCGATCCGGTCAACACCCTGATCCGCTCGGCCGACAAGGCGCTTTATGCAGCCAAGAAAGCCGGCCGCAATCAGGTGCATGTCGGGCAAAACGCGGCCTGAGGGCTCAGTCGCGTTTTTTCGGCTTGCGCGGGCCGCGTTTGACCACCTCTTCCAAGCGGTCGGCATAGACCGCGCGCTCTTGATCGTTCATCGCCGAGACCTGCGCCAGCCATTGCTGATGCAGCGCCTGCTGCAGATCGGCGGTGGCCTGGGCCTGCTGCGTCAACAGCGCCTCGACCGCGACCGGATCAAACGGCATTGCGCGCAGCGCCTGGCTTAGCGCCCCGAAGTCCTCTTTGCGCCGGTGCGAGCCTTTGCCGCGCAGCCCCGACAATTCTCCGCGCAGGGCTTTGCGCTCGGATTTGGGCAGGGCGTAGTACAGCGCAGGCCCGAAACCGGGGGGCACGCTGACGCGGTCGCCGCCTTTGAACCGCAGCGCGGTGCCAACGACGAGCCCGACCACCAGCAGGTTCAGAGCCAGCGAGACAACCAGCAAAATCGGCATCCATCGACGTTTGGGTGCAGGTGTGTCGGTCATTCTGCATCCTCCAGATAATCATCGTCCAAATTCAGGTCAGCCATCAGATAGGTGGTTTCCGAGGACACAAGATACTCGGCCGGGTCCGGCAGAAAGGAGGGAGCCGAAAACCCGATCCAGACCCCCGCCGCGCTGGCCGCAACAAGGCCCCCCAGGCCCTGCCAGCCGCCGATCCCCCGCAGCCGCTGCCGCCACGATGGCGCGGCCTTGGAGCGACGCGCCAGACGCACCGCCTCGGCATCGGTTTCTATGCGGACCGCCAGCGCGTCAGGAAACACATCACGCGTGGCACGCGCCTGCGCAAACAGATCCTCGAGTTCCGTGTCGTGATCAGCCATGTTCATACCCCAGTTCATCTTTGCGCCCGGCCAGTATCGCCGTCAAAGACCGTTTTCCCCGCGCGGTCAGACTTTCCACCGCCTCGACCGAGATATCCATGATCCCGGCAATCTCGGGATTGGACAATTCTTCGATATGCCGCAGAACCACCGCCTGCCGCTGCCGGTCCGGCAATTGATCCAGCGCCTCTTGCAAAGCATCACGGCGCGCGACCTCCTGTATCTGCTCGACCACGCTGGCGGCACCGTCCTCGGGCTCGGGCGCGTTCTCCAACGGATCGGGCCGCTTCCTGCGCCGCAGGTCTACGCACAGGTTCAGCGTCACGCGATAGAGCCAGGTCGAAATCTGCGCCTGCCCTGCCACCCAGTCCGGGGCGATCTTCCACAGGCGCATCATCGCCTCTTGCGTCACATCCTCGGCCTCGGCCCGGTTGCCCAGCATCCGCAAGGCAACCGAATAACAGCGCGGCCCCAGCCGATCCGTCAGCAGGCGGGCCGCCGCGCCATCGCCATCAGCAAACAGACCCAGCAACGCCTCGTTGCTGGGCTCGGGCATGGCGGGTGACCCGCCATGCGCCCTGTCCCGGTAAGAGGTCAGATCCTCCATCCCGCATCAGTTGTTGTCGGTATCCGACTTCTGGTGCCGCTTGTGCTTGCGGCCCATCCGGTCCTTTGCATCCGCATATTCCTGTTCCGAGATCGACCCATTTCCATCGGCGTCGATGCGTTCGAACATCTTGGAGGCACGGCGCGGTTTGGGCAATTCATCTTCGCTGAGGAACCCATCCGCATTGGCATCGTGCTTCTCGAACATCTTCGTCACACGCTCGTTGGCCTTGACCTGAGCCGCCGCCTGCATTTCCTCGACGCTCAGTTGCCCGTCTCCGTCCGCATCGGCCGAGGTGAACTTCTGCATACGCTGCTCGGTGATCTCGGTCAGCGTCACCTGACCGTCGCCGTCGATATCGAGTTCCTCGAACGTCACGCGCTGTCCTTTGGCAAAGGCCGAGGTTGCGGTAACCGCAACAGCGGTTCCAACGAGGACTGAGATGAGGTTTGCGTTTTTCATAACATATTTCCCTGATACGCGCGGCCCTGTGCCGCCGCTGATACTGTTCAAACGCGGGGCCGGCAGGTTTCCGTCGCCCGTGGCTCAACTTTTTCGTGCCCTGTTTGAAACAGCCCCGTTTCCTGCTAGGTTGCGGGATGCCGCCGCAAAGCGACGCACCCCCTTTCCCGAAGGGCCCGGCCTGGCCTATATCGCCTCAGGACAAACGCGCGAGATTCAAATGACTGATCAGACCATCGATTCTACTATCGAGGAAGACCGCCCGACCAAGCCCGCCCTGATCCGGGGGTTTCGGTGCAAATGCCCGAACTGTGGCGAGGGCAAGCTGCTGCACAGCTATCTCAAGGTAAACGACGCCTGTTCGCATTGCGGGCAAGAGCTGTTTCATCATCGCGCCGATGACGGGCCCGCCTATCTGACGATCCTGATCGTCGGGCACCTGCTGGCGCCTGCGCTGCATGTCTCTTACGTGCATTGGCGGCCTGATCCGTGGACCATGGCGATCGCGTTTTCGATTGGCTGCGTGGCGCTGTCGCTATATCTGCTGCCACGTCTGAAAGGGGCCGTTGTGGCCTATCAATGGGCGCGACGGATGCACGGGTTCGGCAAAACCGCATGAGTGCGGACAAAACCGCCATTCGCAATGCCGCCACGGTGATTGTCCTGCGGGACAGACTGGGTGATCCGTCGATCCTGATGGGGCAACGGGGGGCCAATGCGGCCTTCATGCCGAACAAGTTTGTGTTTCCCGGCGGCGCGGTCGATCCGGCGGACGCAGATGTGCCCCTGGCGTCTCAACTGCCCGATCTGTGCACCGACCGCCTGTCGCAGCAGTCTCAGGCTGGGCTGCAAAACGCGCTGGCCGCCGCCGCAATCCGCGAGTTGTGGGAGGAAACCGGGCTGATCCTCGGACAGCCGGGCGCGTGGCAGGGCGACGTGCCAACGGATTGGCAGAGCTTTGCTGAGATGGGTTTTGTCCCTTCGGCCTCGGCGCTGCAATTCGTGTTCCGCGCCGTCACCCCGCCCGGGCGGCCCCGTCGGTTCGATGCGCGGTTCTTTCTGGTCGATGCCGACGCCATTCAGGGCGATCTGGATGATTTCACCCATGCCTCGGATGAGCTGTCTCATCTGCAATGGGTGAAAATCCGGCAGGCCCGCGAATACGATCTGCCCTTCATAACCGAGGTTGTTCTGGCCGAAATCGCAGCCCGCGCGGCAGACCCGAACCCGCCGGACACCGTACCCTTCTTTCTGAACAACGAAGAGGCCAGCCTGTTCCTGCAGCTTCGGGGCTATCCCATGCCTTATGCGGATTAACGCATCCGGCTGACGACCACGGTAACCTCGGGCTTCTTACCAATCTCGGCCTGTGCGGTCTGACGTGCAATCCGGCGCAAGCCTTCTTCCAGCTTGTCATCGTCGCGCAGGGTCTTGGCCCCGGCCCGCATCAGAAACTGATTGAGGTCTTCTTCC
The DNA here is from genome assembly GCF_056542385.1 of Ruegeria sp. AD2(2025). Lineage (NCBI taxonomy): Bacteria > Pseudomonadati > Pseudomonadota > Alphaproteobacteria > Rhodobacterales > Roseobacteraceae > Ruegeria > Ruegeria sp. AD2(2025). The sequence goes on along the minus strand of NZ_JBQFZS010000004.1, from coordinate 401,699 downwards.
AGCACCTCGACCAGCCCGGCGCGGGACGATCCCATCTCGGGCAGACCCATGGTGTCACACCAGGGCTCTCCCAGCGGCTCATCCTCTTCATCCAGAATGACCGTGATGGTGATGTGGCCGTTCAGCGCCATGCGGATGCGGTCGCGCACAACCCCGTCCAGCGCACCAATCTTCACCGAGCCATCCAGATAGGTTCGACCGGTTTCAACATAGTCCGTCACCTTAGGCGCGTTACCGGTCAGGTCCAGCATGGTGCCGTTCACGGCCAGTATCCCGGTACGTCCGCCCACCTCAGCCAGCTTGGCATGTTCGCGCAGGTGGCGGTGTTCGCCATGCATCGGGATCACCATCTGAGGGTCAACCAACGCATGGACCTTCTCCAGATCGGGCCGGTTGGCGTGTCCCGAAACGTGATAGAGACCCGAGCTGTCGTCGACCACATCAACCCCCTTTTCACTGAGCTGGTTGATGATGCGGATCACGCCCCGCTCATTGCCGGGGATGGTTTTGGACGAGAACAGGAACAGATCGCCCTCTTTCGCCTCAAGCCCACGATACTTGCCCCGCGCCAGTTGGGCGCTGGCAGCGCGACGCTCGCCCTGACTGCCAGTGACGATCAGCATCAGGTTCTGGCGGGGCACGTCTGCGGCCTCTTCCGCGCTGATCACCTTGGGGAAATCGGTCAGGATACCGGTCTCGGTCGCCGCCTCGATCATCCGCCGCATCGCGCGGCCCAGCAACACGACCGACCGCCCGGCCCGCTGCCCGGCCTCGGCCAGCGTCTTCACCCGCGCCACATTAGACGCGAAGGTCGTGGCGATCACCATTCCGCTGGCCTCTTGCACCAGACGGGTGATCTCGGGGCCGACCTCGGATTCCGAGCGTCCGGGATGGGCTGAGAACACATTGGTGCTATCGCAGACCAGCGCCTTGACACCCGACTTTGCGACCTCGGCCCACAGGTCGGGGTTAAACGCCTCACCCACCACCGGGTCAGCATCCAATTTGAAATCCCCCGAATGCACGACGCGGCCCGCAGGCGTGTCGATCACCAGCCCCGCGCTTTCGGGGATCGAGTGCGATACGGGCAGGAAGCCAACCGTAAATGGCCCCGCCTTGATCTGCTCGGGCCACGCAGACGCGGTTTGCACCGCCTCGGTCGGGTGGCCGTGTTCTTCCATCTTGCGCCGCGCGATGTTGGCGGTGAAGGCGCGGGCATAAACCGGCGCGCCCAACGCCTCATAGCTGTGGGCAACCGCGCCGACATGGTCTTCGTGCGCGTGGGTGATAAAAACCGCCTCAAGCTGGTCGGCGCGTTCTTTCAGCCAGCTTATGTCGGCAAAGATCAGGTCAACGCCGGGCGAGGTGTCCATGTCCGGGAACGCAACGCCCAGATCGACAAGGATCAGGCGCTCCTGTCCCGGTTTGCCGTACCCATAGACATAGGCATTCATGCCGATTTCGCCTGCACCGCCCAGCGGCAGATAGATCAGTCTCTCGTTGCTCATGCTGAGCCATTTTCCTTGTTATAGCGATGGATCACGGTCAGCCCGTGCATCGTCAGATCATCCTCAATGACATCAAAGCCCACATCCGCCTGATCGAACAAAGGGGCAAGCCCCCCGGTGCCGACGACTTTCATCGCCATTCCAAACTCGGCCTTCACGCGTGAGATCAACCCTTCGATCAGGCCGGAATACCCCCAATACACACCGGATTGGATGCAGCCAACCGTATTTGTACCGATCACCTTTTCCGGTCGGGTGATGTCGATATGCGGCAGGGCCGCCGCGCCCTGATGCAGCGCCTCGAGGCTCAGGTTCACGCCGGGCGCGATGATCCCGCCGACATAGGCCCCGTCGGCGGCGACAACATCGAAATTCGTCGCCGTACCGAAATCGACCACCACCACGTTGCCGCCATGGCGATCAAAGGCGGCGGCCGCATTGGCCAGACGGTCGGGACCGGGCACCGTCCCTTCATCCACGCGGGGATTGACCGGCAACAGACAATCGGGCTTGCCCACAACAAGCGGACGGCATCCAAAGAAGCGGTCGGCAAAGACCCGAAGATTGAACACAACGCGCGGCACGGTCGAGGCGATGACGACATCGGTGATCTCGGCCTCGATCCCGTAATGTTTCACCAGCGTCGAATACCATGTGAAATAGGCATCCGCCGTGCGCGCATGGTGGGTCGAGGTGCGCAGGGTGCACAGGAATTTCTCGCCATCCCAGATCGAGAAAACGGTGTTTGTGTTGCCGCAATCAATGGCCAGAAGCATATGCGTCCCCTTCAGAAATAGACATCCGCCGCCGGAATGCTGACCCGGCCTTTGGCGGTGTTTAGGACAAGGTTGCCCCCCGCGTCCACCGTTTCAAAGGTGCCGGTGGTCTGGGACGTTCCGGCGCGGGCGGTGATGACCTCGCCCAGACGAGCGGCGCGCGCCAGCCAAGCGGTGCGGATCGGTTCGAACCCGTAGGTGGTGAACTGAGCCTCGTATTGCGCATAGGCGGCGGCCAGTTCGGTCAGAAAATCCTCGGGCGTGACCTGCGCGCCGGTCTCGGACAGCAGGGAAACGGGGCGGACCGCGCCGGGTTCGACCTTGTCCGGTGTGGGCGCTTCGGACAGGTTGACCCCGATGCCGATGGCCAGATGCGCAACGCCCTGCCCGCTCCCGGTGCTTTCCAGCAGTATACCGGCCAGCTTACCGCCATTCAGCAAAACATCGTTGGGCCATTTCAGAGACAACCCCGCCGCCCGGCCTGTCACCGCCACGCAGGCATCAAACAGCGCCAGCGCTGCCACAAAGCTGCGCAAAGCCGCATCCTCGGGGCGGCCATCGGGGCGCATCAGCAGCGTTGCGGCCAGATTGCCCTTGGGGTTTGCCCAAGCCCGGCCACGCCGCCCGCGCGCCGCCGTTTGGTGATGCGCCATGATCCAGACAGGGCCTTGGGCCGACGGCGCAATCCGCGCCGCCTCGTTCAGCGTGCTGTCGACCTGCTGCAGCACATGCAGGCCATACCCTTGGGGCCAGTCGCTCATGCCGGCTGTGCGGGGTTAGTTGACAAGCGTTGCCGCCGCCGCAGCCGCTGCGCCTTCGACGCCGAACTGATAGAACACGCCGATCAGCATCAGCGCCGCCGACCCCATCAGTGCACCCCACAGAACGGGGGACGAGCGGGTTTCCAGCGGCTCTTCGTTCTCGTCGCCGAAATACATGTAGAACACGATCCGCAGGTAATAGAACGCACCGATGACCGAAGCGATGGCCGAGACGATCACCAGCCCGGTCAACCCCGCCTGCACACCCGCCTGCCACACGCCCAGCTTGGCGAAAAAGCCCAGCATGGGCGGCACGCCCGCAAGGCTGAACATCAGGATCAGCACGGCCAGAGCCTTGCCCGGGTCCCGTTTCGAGAATTGCCGCAACGCGTCGATGTCAGTGATGGGCTTGCCGTCACGCTCCATCATCAGGATGAAGGCGAAGGTGCCGATATTCATGGTGACGTAGATCGCCAGATACATCAGCATCGCCTTAACGCCCAGTTCGGTGCCAGCGGCCAGACCGATCAGCGCATAGCCCATATGAGCAATCGACGAAAAAGCCATCAGCCGTTTGATATCACGCTGGCCAATCGCGGCCACGGCCCCCAGCAGCATCGACAGAACCGAAAGCAGCACGATCACCTGCTGCCAGTCCTTCACAACACCGCCGAACGCATCATGCATCAGGCGCGCAAACAGCGCCATCGCCGCCACTTTGGGCGCGGTGGCAAAGAAGGCGGTGATCGGCGTGGGCGAGCCTTCGTAAACATCCGGCGTCCACATATGGAACGGCACCGCCGAGACCTTGAAGGCCAGCCCCGAGACCATGAAGACCAGACCGAACAGCAGGCCAATCGAGACATCGCCGTGATGCACCGTCTGGATGATGCCCGAGAACAGCGTGGTGCCGGTGAAGCCATAAACCAGCGACGCGCCATAAAGCAGCAGGCCCGAGCTGAGCGCGCCGAGTACGAAATATTTCAGACCGGCCTCAGTCGATTTCGCGCTGTCGCGCCGCAGGGCGGCCACGACGTACAGCGACAGCGATTGCAGCTCCAACCCCATATAAAGCGACATCAGATCGCCCGCGCTGACCATCATCATCATGCCCACGGCGGCCAAGGCCACCAGCAGCGGGTATTCGAACCGCAGCAGGTTGCGGCGGGCCATGTAGTCCTGGCTCATCAGCAGGACGGCGGCGGCGGATAGCAGGATCGCTACCTTGGCAAAGCGCGCGAAACCGTCATCGACGAACATGCCGTTGAAGGCCACGTTCACACCGTCGCCATTCATCGCAATCCAGATTGCCAGCACCGCCATCAGGCCAGACGTCGCCCAGACCAGCACCGGTGCCAGCCCGTCCTTGGTGGTATAGACAGCCCCAATCAGCGCCGCCATCGCATAGATCGCCAGAATGATTTCCGGCAGGATGATTGTCAGATCAGCCTGGATCATGTCTCCAAAGCCTCCTTAGTGCGATGCGACCTGGGTCGCGGCCTCGGCCGCGGCCAGAGCCGTGTCATAGTTCGAGATTAGCGCGGCCGTGGACTGCCCGATCACATCGGTCACCAGCGACGGATAGACGCCCAGCAGGATGGTCATCACGATCAGAGGCGTAAAGATCAGCCGCTCGCGCGAGCTCATGTCCGTGATGGATTTGAGGCTTTCCTTGATCAGATCGCCAAAGACCACGCGGCGGTACAGCCACAGCGCATAACCAGCCGAGAAGATCACGCCGGTCGCGGCCACCGCCGTCACCCAGGTGTTGACCTGGAACGCGCCCATGAGGGTCAGGAATTCTCCGATAAACCCGGATGTCCCCGGCAGGCCGACATTGGCCATGGTGAACATCATGAAGACCAGCGCGTATGCAGGCATCCGAATGACCAAGCCACCATAGGCCTCGATATCGCGGGTGTGCATCCGGTCATAAATCACCCCGACACACAGGAACAGCGCGGCTGAGATGAACCCGTGGCTGAGCATCTGGAAGATCGCGCCATCAATGCCCTGCTGGTTCGCCGCAAAGATGCCCATGGTCACAAAGCCCATATGCGCCACCGAGGAATAGGCGATCAGCTTTTTCATATCTTCCTGCACCAGCGCCACCAGCGAGGTATAGACAACCGCTATCGCCGACATCCACAGCACCAGATCGGTCATCACCGCCGAGCCAACAGGGAACATAGGCAGGCTGAACCGCAGGAAGCCATAGCCGCCCATCTTCAACAGGATCGCCGCCAGCACGACCGAGCCTGCCGTTGGGGCCTGAACGTGCGCATCCGGCAGCCATGTATGGACCGGCCACATCGGCATCTTCACCGCGAAGGACGCAAAGAAGGCAAGGAACATCAGCGTCTGCATCCCGCCGACGACATAAATGCCCAGAACGCTAAAGCTTTCCGACGAGAACTGATGGCTCATCAGCGCCTCGATATCCGTGGTGCCCGCATCGGCATACATCGCCACCATCGCCACCAGCATCAGCACCGAGCCGAGGAAGGTATACAGGAAGAACTTGAAGCTGGCGTAGATGCGGTCCTTGCCGCCCCAGATGCCGATGATCAGGAACATCGGGATCAGCCCTGCCTCGAAGAACAGGTAGAACAGCACCAGATCCAGCGCCATGAACACGCCCAGCATCAGCGTTTCCAGCAGCAGGAAGGCGATCATGTATTCCTTGACCCGGTCGGTCACGTTCCAGCTGGCCAGAATGGTCAGAGGCATGATGAAGGTGGTCAGCAGAACGAACAGAACGCTGATCCCGTCCACACCCATCTTGTATTTCAGGCCCATCAGCCATTCGCCCTCCTCCACCATCTGGAAGCCGGTGTTCGAGGGGTCAAAGCCGGTATAGATGCCAATCGAGACCAGGAAGGTCACGGTCGTCGCAACCAGCGCAACCCATTTGGCATTGCGCTGCGCCGCGGCATCATCCCCGTGCAGGAATAGCGCCAGAATGGTCGCGGCAATGGCGGGGATGAAGGTGACAATAGATAGGATATTGTCCATTAGTGTGCGCCTCCGCCGATAGACATCCAGGTGACAAGGGCGGCAATGCCCAAGACCATCCAGAAGGCGTAAGTAAAGATATAACCCGTCTGCGCCTTCCCTGCGAGGCGGGTGAAGAAGGGCACCACGCCCATCGCAACCCCGTTCAGGAAGCCGTCGATTGTGTTGCCATCACCGCGTTTCCACAGGAACCGCCCCAAAGCCAGAGTGGGTTTGACGAAGATCGCATCGTAGATCTCGTCAAAATACCATTTGTTCTTGAGGAACAGGTACAGCGGACGCTGGTTCTCGGCCAGGCGCGCCGGAAGCGACGTGTTCACGATGTAGAACCAATAAGCCACCACAAAGCCCAGCAGCATGGCGACAAAGGGCGAGACCTTGACCCAGACCGGAGCCGCATGGGCATCGTCCAGAACATGGTTTTCGGGGCCCATGTAAATCGCGCCCTCGCCCGGCTCACCAGCAAAGACATAGTGATGATCGCCATGGGCGTCTTTCTCACCATGACCGTCATCCGCATGAGCGTCACCGTGGTCATCGTCGGCATGGGCGTCATCACCATGCGCCGTATCCGCCGCATGGTCTCCGCCCTCGGCGTGTTCCGAGGCCTCGGCGACCGGAATGCCGTAGAACTTGCCGACCTTGTCCGCATGACCAAAGAAGTTGCCGTACCAGATCATCCCGGCAAAAACCGCACCCAGCGACAGAACACCCAGCGGGACCAGCATGGTCATGGGGCTTTCATGCGCGTGCTCATGCGTATGTTTGTCGCCGCGAGGCTCGCCATAGAAGGTCAGGAAGATCAGCCGCCAGCTATAGAACGAGGTGAACATCGCAGCGATCACCAACATCCAGAAGGCATAGCCGGTGCCACCCGCAAAAGCGCTCTCGATGATGGCGTCTTTCGACAGGAACCCGGCGAACCCGATATGGGTCAGCGGAATGCCGACGCCGGTGATGGCCAGCGTGCCGATCATCATGGCCCAGAACGTGTAGGGGATCTTCTTCCGCAGCCCGCCATATTCGGTCATCTCTTGCTCGTGATGCATCGCGTGGATCACCGAGCCAGCCCCAAGGAACAACAGCGCCTTGAAGAACGCGTGCGTCAGCAGGTGGAACATCGCCGCCGAATACATGCCGACGCCAGCAGCAACGAACATGTACCCAAGCTGAGAACAGGTCGAATATGCGATGACGCGCTTGATGTCGGTCTGCACCAGCCCCACGGTCGCCGCGAAGAACGCGGTCGACGCGCCAAGAAAGGTGATGAACCCGGTCGCGCCCGGAGCGAACTCCATCAGCGGCGACATGCGGCAGACAAGGAACACACCCGCCGTCACCATGGTCGCGGCGTGGATCAGGGCCGACACTGGCGTCGGGCCCTCCATCGCGTCCGGCAACCAGGTGTGCAGGATCAACTGCGCCGATTTACCCATCGCGCCGATGAACAACAGGACACAGATCACCTCAACCGCAGTCCACTCACCCCACAGGAAATGCAGTTTCGTTTCCGACAGGGTCGCAGCCGAGGCAAAGATGTCTGAAAAGTTGATGCTGTCGGTCAGCAAGAACAGCGCAAAGATACCCAGCGCAAAGCCAAAGTCGCCGACCCGATTGACGATGAACGCCTTCATCGCCGCCGCATTGGCCGAGGGCTTGCGATAGTAGAACCCGATCAACAGATATGAGGCGACGCCCACACCTTCCCAGCCAAAGAACATCTGCACCAGATTATCCGCCGTCACCAGCATCAGCATTGCGAAGGTGAAGAACGACAGATAGGCAAAGAAACGCGGCTTATAGCTTTCGCCCTCGCGCCATTGCGGGTCGTGATCCATGTAGCCAAAGGAATAGAGGTGAACCAGCGCCGAAACGGTCGTCACCACGATCAGCATGATCGCCGTCAGCCGGTCCAGACGAATGGCCCAGCTTGTCGACAGTGAGCCGCTCTCGATCCAGCGCATGATCTCGATCTGCTGGGTGACGCCATCGAATGTGAAGAACACGATCCACGACAGCAAACAGGCCAGAAACAGCAGGCCCGTCGCGGTCCACATGGCCGCCTTCTCGCCGATAAAGCGCCAGCCAAATCCGCAGAGCAGCGCGCCCACCAGCGGGGCAAAGAGGATGGTGGTTTCCATAGTTCTCTTAGCCCTTCATCATATTGACGTCTTCAACCGCGATGGTGCCGCGGTTGCGGAAGAAGCAGACCAGAATGGCCAGCCCGATCGCCGCCTCGGCCGCCGCAACGGTCAGCACGAACAGCGTAAACACCTGCCCGACCAGATCGCCGAGGAAACTGGAAAACGCCACAAGGTTGATATTCACCGCCAACAGCATCAGTTCGATGCTCATCAGCAGGATGATGACGTTCTTGCGGTTCAGAAAGAGACCGAAAATGCCGATGACGAACAGCGTCGCCGCGACCGTAAGATAGTGTTCAAGTCCGATCATAGCTTCGCTCCTGGCGAGTCGGGGTAGTAGAGTTTGCAGCCGCAGGTGTAGTCGATGCGCTTGTGGTCTTTGGTTCGAGCAAAGAAATTTCTGAGTTCTTTCGTGAATGAGTAACGGTTATCGGTCGCAACCTCTTGAACATCGGAAACCGTTGTTTCCGGAGTCAGCCCAATTTCTCCAAGCGGTTTTTGGATTAGGTCAATGGAACTCGGCGTGTAGCCGGCGATTTCCGAAGTGTAGTGCAACCCATCCACGACGATGCCCGTTCCGTCAGTGCAATTCATGAAGAAAAGGCTTTCATCCGGGCTGCAACCTTCACCACTATGGATGCGTTGGCCGATACGTCCATTTCCAATATCGACAACCGGTTTGCCGCCGAAGATCGCAAATTGACCTCTGCCGCCATTTCGAAAGCTGCAATCAGGCATAACCTTCTTCATCTTGAAGCCTTCGTTTTGCGCGGCACTTTGGCAGGCAATGGCACCCGTCGAAAGCGAGACAAGGCAGCTTGTTACGGCCACTACTTTTGAAAGTTCGTGTCTCACAACCCCTGCCCCGGCTTCACGTCCTTCAACTCCATCGCCTTGGCCGGGTCGCGCATCATCTGGCCGATGATGTCCTGACGCTTGATGTCCTTGCGATGGCGCAGCGTCAGAACGATGGCACCGATCATCGCCACCAGCAGGATCAGGCCCGCCAGTTGGAACAGAAGGAAGTATTGATCGTAAAGGATGACACCCAGCGCCTCGGTATTGTGGCGGCCCGCCGGAACCGGCTGGGCCAGATTGGCCGCCGCACCCTGCGCGCTGTCCCATGCGCCAAAGGCCATGACGAACTGCATCAGGATGACCAGACCGATCAGCAGGGCCAGCGGCATATAGCGCGCCATCTCGGCCTTCAGCTCGGCAAAGTCCACGTCCAGCATCATCACCACGAACAGGAACAGCACCGCGACCGCGCCGACATAGACGATGATCAGCAGCATCGCCACGAACTCGGCCCCCAGCAGCACGAACAACCCTGCCGAGGACAGGAAGGACAGGATCAGCCACAGCACCGAGTGCACCGGCTGGCGGCTGATCACGGTGAACAGCCCGCCGGTGATGGCGCTGATGGCAAACAGGTAGAAGGCAAAGACGGTCATTGATCCTCATCCTCGTTATCGCCCAGAACCTCTTGCGCCAAATCCAGCGCGCGGGTCATGGCCGGGATGCCGGCAAAGACCGACATCTGACCGATCGTTTCCACGATCTCTTGTTTACTCGCCCCGGCCTCCAACGCATGGCGTACGGTCTGGCGCACAGCGGTATCGGCCTGTGCGCCCTGACAGGTCAGCCCAGCCAGCGTCAGCAGCAGACGGGTCTTGGCATCCAGACCGTCTTTGTTGACGGTGTTGCCGAACATCATCTCCATGACCTCTTTGGGCATGGTCGGCCAAAGCGCCTCGAACCCCTTGGGCGAGAAATTCTCCATCGCCGGGTTCATCGCCTTGGCCATGTCCTGCGCCTGCTTCATCATCAGTTCAAACGGATTTGTCGGCGTGTCAGTCATCTGTACGGCGCGTCCATTTCCAGATTGCGGGCGATCTCGGCTTCCCAGCGCTCACCGTTATCCAGCAGCTTTTCCTTATCGTAGAACAGCTCTTCGCGGGTTTCCGTGGCGAATTCGAAGTTCGGGCCTTCGACGATGGCATCGACCGGGCAGGCCTCTTGGCAGAAGCCACAATAGATGCACTTGGTCATGTCGATGTCATAACGCGTGGTGCGGCGGCTGCCGTCTTCGCGCGGTTCGGCGTCGATGGTGATGGCCTGTGCCGGGCAGATCGCCTCGCAGAGCTTGCAGGCGATGCAGCGTTCCTCGCCATTCGGATAACGGCGCAGAGCGTGTTCGCCCCGAAAACGCGGCGACAGAGGGCCCTTTTCGTGCGGATAGTTCACGGTCGCCTTAGGGGCGAAGAAATACTTCATCCCCAGTTTGAAGCCGACCCAGAAGTCCTGAAGCAGAAAATACTTGGCAGCGCGGGTATAGTCGATTTGGGTCATGGGTCAGCCTCCTACGCTCCAGCGGGCGAAGATGCCCCAGAACCAGTCGAATTTCGCTGCAAAGGACACGAACACCACCCAGGCCAGCGAGAAGGGCAGGAACACTTTCCAACCCAGCCGCATCAGCTGGTCATAGCGGTAGCGGGGCGTGATTGCCTTGACCATGGCGAAGATGAAGAAGAAGAACGTCATCTTACCGACCATCCACAGCACTCCGTCCGGCAGGCCGGGGATCGGGGACAGCCAGCCGCCAAAGAACAGCAGCGTGGTCAGCGCACACATCAGGAAGATGGCGATGTATTCACCGGCCATGAACAGCAGGAACATGGTGGCCGAGTATTCCACCTGATAGCCCGCCACCAGCTCCGATTCCGCTTCGGGCAGGTCAAAGGGCGGGCGGTTGGTCTCGGCCAGCGCCGAGATGAAGAACAGGAAGACCATCGGGAAGTGCGGCAGCCAGTACCAGCCGAAGAAGCCGTACCCGGTGTCCTGCGCACCCACGATGGCTCCGAAATTCATTGACCCGGTCGAGATGATAACGCCGATGATGATCAGGCCGATCGACACCTCGTACGAGATCATCTGCGCGGCTGACCGCAGGGACCCCAGGAACGGGTATTTCGAGTTCGAGGCCCAGCCCCCCATGATGACGCCATAAACCTCAAGCGAGGACACGGCGAAAATATACAGAACCGCCACGTTGAGGTCGGACAGAACCCAGCCGTCGTTGAACGGGATCACGGCCCAGGCGATCAGCGACAGCACGAATGAGGTCAGCGGTGCCAGGACAAATACTGCGCGGTCGGCGCCTGCGGGGATGACCACCTCTTTGACGACATATTTCAGCGCGTCCGCCACCGATTGCAGGATACCGTATACGCCCACCACGTTGGGGCCGCGGCGCATCTGGACAGCGGCCCAGATCTTGCGGTCGCCATAGACGAGGAACAGCAGCGAGATCATCACGAAAGCCACAACAGCCAGCACCTGCGCCAGGATGATGATGGCTATTCCGCCTGGGGTGTTAAAGAAATCAGCCATTTGTCCTCACACCTTGGGTATTCCGTTGGCCGCTTTGGGCGGCACGGGCCGGCGCGTTGGTGTAAACAGCATCCGCCGTCCATGCGCCACCCTTATTCTTCAGTTTCGCACGCAAAACAGGCGCGGCCATCTGCCGCCCATCCTCGCGCGTTATGACCCTGCGCCCGTTCATTCCGCCGCGATCTTTTCGGATTTGCGTGCCTGAGCCTGCGCCGACAGCTCGGCCATCAGTTGCGAGGCGCGGGCAATCGGGTTGGTCAGATAGAAATCCTTGACCGTATTGCGGAAGGCGGCCTTGCCCAGAGGGCCAGCGTCCAGCGCCTGAACCTCGTTCTCGATCACTTCGTCGATGCGGGCCAGATGCGGAACCGCCTCGACCAGCGCGCTGCGCAGTTGCGCCAGCGAGTCGAAGGGCAGCGTCGCACCCAGTTCGGCGGACAGCGCCCGCAGGATGGCCCAGTTTTCCTTGGCTTCGCCCGGAGCAAACCCGGCGCGCATGGCCAGTTGCGGGCGGCCTTCGGTGTTCACGAACAGGCCGTTTTCTTCCGTGTAGGCCGCGCCCGGCAGGATCACGTCGGCGCGGTGCGCGCCCCGGTCGCCATGGCTGCCCTGATAGATCACAAACGCGCCCTCGCCGATTTCGACCTCATCCGCGCCAAGGTTATAGATCACATCCGCCGCCGAGACCACATCCATGCCGCCTTCGTTGGTGGCACCCACATCCATAGCCCCCACGCGCGACGCAGCGGTGTGCAGGACGATCAGACCGCTCTCGGTATTCGCGGCAACGGCTTGCGCGGCGGCCAGAACGGCGGCACCGTCCGCCTCTTGCAGCGCGCCCTGCCCGACGATGACCAGCGAGCGTTTGCCCTTGATCTCATCATCCCCGCCCATCTCGACGACCTGTTGCAAGGCCGCACGGTCGTCCCCGACATGATGGTAGTCATAGGTCAGATCGACCGCAGGCCCGACCAGAGCCACCTCGGCCCCATGCGCCCAGGCCTTGCGGATCCGCGCGTTCAGCACGGGGGCCTCGTCACGCGGGTTGGTCCCGATCAACAGGATACGTTCAGCCGCATCAATGTCTTCGATCGCTGCGGTCCCGGCATAGGCTGCTCGGTTACCCGCAGGCAGTTTCGCACCGTCGGTGCGGCACTCGACGACCCCACCCTGCCCTTCGATCATCTGTTTCAAGGCAAAGATTGCCTCGACCGGGGCCAGATCGCCCACGATTCCGGCGGGCTTTTCAGCGCCCTTCAGCGCCTCGGCGGCTTTCGTCAGCGCCTCCGGCCACGAGGCCGGGCGCAGTTTGCCGTTTTCGCGCACATAAGGCTTGTCCAGGCGCTGACGACGCAACCCGTCCCAGACAAAGCGCGTCTTGTCGCTGATCCATTCCTCGTTCACGCCATCATGGTTGCGCGGCAGAAAACGCATCACTTCACGGCCCTTGGTATCCACGCGGATGTTCGAGCCCAAGGCATCCATCACATCGATGCTCTCGGTCTTGGTCAGTTCCCAAGGCCGCGCGGTAAACGCATAAGGCTTAGAGGTCAGCGCCCCAACCGGGCACAGATCGATGATGTTGCCCTGAAGGTTCGAATCCAGCGTCTGGTTCAGGTACGAGGTGATTTCGGCATCCTCGCCACGCCCGGTCTGGCCCATCTGAGTGATCCCGGCGACCTCGGTGGTGAAGCGGACACAACGGGTGCAACTGATGCAACGGGTCATTGCCGTGCCAACCAGCGGTCCCAGATCCAGATCATCGACCGCCCGCTTGGCTTCCTTGAACCGCGTGCCCGACAGACCATAGGCCATCGCCTGATCCTGCAGGTCACATTCGCCGCCCTGATCGCAGATCGGGCAATCGAGCGGGTGGTTGATCAGCAGGAACTCCATCACCCCTTCGCGGGCCTTCTTGACCATGGGCGAGTTCGTCTTGACCTGCGGCGCCTGCCCCTCGGGGCCCGGGCGCAGATCACGCACCTGCATGGCGCAGGACGCGGCGGGCTTGGGCGGGCCGCCCACAACCTCGACCAGACACATCCGGCAGTTCCCGGCAATCGACAGACGCTCGTGATAGCAGAAACGTGGCACCTCGACCCCGGCCTGCTCACACGCCTGGATCAGGGTCATCGCACCATCGACTTCGATTTCCTGCCCGTCGATATTTACCTTGCGGAGGTCAGACATGGTCTAGTTCGCCCTCAAATACACGCCGATGGCGCTGTTTCTTTCAATCTCTTTCCGCCCCAAGGTGCAGAAAGAACTGGGATTTTCGTAAGACACACCGTTCTGGGCCAGATACGCCTCGCCTTTGGCGCGCATCCGGTCCTTTTCGGCATCCGAATCCACGTAGGCGCGGATTTCCTTGTCCGAATATCCCAGTTTGTTCGCTTTGGACCGCAGATCCCACATCACCCCAATCGCCTTGAGCCGACGCCCGCTGATCGACGGGCAGTACTCGGAAATCTCATTTGCGATGGCGATGTAATAGAGCTCGTTGTCGATCTCTTTGACTTCGCGCAAGGGCGGTTTGGCCTCGGCAGCGACCGGAAGGATCAGGGCGGCGGCCAGGGCAAGCGTTTTTACTGCAGACATGGGGTTTCCTTTCGTCTTGGGTTCCCCAAGACGCGCCCCATCTGCGCTGCTAGGCAATAACGCCCGGCCCGTTGGCCCGTGATATCCGATAACGCGGTTCATGGGCGTTGACAGGTCCCCGCAAAGGTCAGCTGATCCTTCTCGATCCGCAGCTTCTGCGGCTCGGTATCCGGGCCCACCTTCCACTTGATCCGCGAAGATCCAAAATTCTGCACGCAGAACTTGATGCCTTCATGCCGACCAGCCTCGCGCGCACCGTCGAGCGACGCGGACACATCCTTAACCGTCACCGTGAATTCGGTGGGTGACACCTTCTTATCCACCTGCTTGGCAGAGGCACGGAAGAAGTTGCCGTCAAAGGCGACGCGCGTACCGCTGGACGGGGCATCGCCACAAGCGGCGGTCAGCAAGACCGTAGCCAGAGGCAGAAGAAGCGACTTTGATACCGGCATCATTCCCCCTCAGAACGCGGCCACAAAAGACATCAGGCCCAGCACAACCATACAGGCCCAGCCGACCACATAAAAAACCGAGCGCACCCCGCTATGCGGCTGACCCAGCCCACGCAGATGGATCACCAGCATGACAATCCGCGCAACCAGTGCGAGCGAGGCCAGCAGATTTACCCAGAACGGGCTGACCCCCAGCAGAATGGCCGCAATCGTCACCGCCAGAAATGCCGGCAGCGTTTCCGTGCCGTTCAGATAGGCCCGGTTCAGCCGATAGGCCTTGTCGGCATAGTCCTGATCAGGCGTCGCACCGGGGGCGAGGCCTTTGCCCTGCTTTGCCAGCGCCGAAAACGGCGACAGGAACAAGACGATCAGGGTGAAAATCACTACAGACGCAATCGCGTGGCCGTATTCCGCATAGGCTTCCATATCGCTACTCCGCCGCCATCGCGCCCGTGCGGCCCGATTTCTGCGCCTTGATGCGATCTTCGATCTCTTCGCGGAAGTTGCGGATCAGGCCCTGGATCGGCCAGGCTGCCGCATCACCCAACGCACAGATCGTATGACCTTCGACCTGTTTGGTTACGTCGAACAGCATGTCGATCTCTTCCAGTTCCGCCTCGCCGCGCACCAGACGGTCCATCACGCGCATCATCCAGCCGGTGCCTTCACGGCACGGCGTACACTGGCCGCAGCTCTCGTGCTTGTAGAATTTCGACAGCCGCCAGATCGCCTTGATGATATCGGTGGACTTGTCCATCACGATCACGGCAGCGGTGCCCAGGCCCGAGCCCAGCTCTCCGCGCAGATAGTCGAAATCCATGATCGCATCGCGCATATTCTCACCACGTACGCAAGGAACGGACGAGCCACCTGGGATCACCGCCAGCAGATTGTCCCAGCCGCCGCGAATGCCGCCGCAATGGGTTTCGATCAGGTCCTCGAAGGAAATCGACATCGCCTCTTCGACGACGCAGGGGTTGTTCACATGGCCCGAGATCGCAAACAGCTTGGTGCCTGCATTGTTCTGACGGCCAAAGCCCGCGAACCAGTCCGCGCCCCGGCGCAGGATCGTCGGCACAACGGCAATCGATTCCACGTTGTTCACCGTAGTCGGGCAGCCATACAGCCCCGCCCCCGCCGGGAACGGAGGTTTCATCCGCGGCATCCCCTTCTTACCCTCAAGACTTTCGATCAGGGCGGTTTCTTCACCGCAGATATAGGCGCCTGCCCCGTGATGCAGGAACAGGTCGAAATCCCAGCCCGAGCCAGCGGCGTTCTTGCCCAGCAGGCCCGCATCATAAGCCTCGTCAATCGCGGCCTGCAGCGCCTCACGCTCGCGGATATATTCGCCGCGGATGTAGATATAGCAGGTATGCGCGTTCATCGCGAAAGAGGCGATCAGGCAGCCCTCGATCAGCGTGTGCGGATCATGGCGCATGATCTCGCGGTCTTTACACGTTCCGGGCTCGGATTCATCCGCGTTCACCACCAGATAAGCCGGACGTCCGTCGCTTTCCTTGGGCATGAACGACCATTTCAGACCGGTGGGAAAGCCCGCCCCGCCACGACCGCGCAGACCGGAATCCTTCATCGTCTGGATGATCCAGTCGCGGCCCTTTTCGATCAGGCCAGCGGTGCCGTCCCAGTGCCCCCGGGCCTGCGCCCCCCTCAGGCTGCGCTCATGCATCCCGTAGATGTTGGTAAAGATCCGGTCCTGATCCTTCAGCATCGCTTACCCTCAGCTCTCCTGACGCATACGCCAGAGTTGAAATATGTTGACGCCCGCATAGATGAATCCTGCCAGAGCGGCAAAATCAAACAGCAGCGCATGGCGTGCCGTCAGCTCCAATGCGGGGCCGATGAACAGGTTCATGGCAAGCCAGATCACCATCGTCACGGCGATGACGATGCCGATATGACGGCCCTTGCGGGCTATGGCCAGTTCCTTGTCCTTGTCCATCTCATCCCGATGCCCCGGACGGGCACCCGTTTAGTCCTCGTAAGTGCCGTCTTCCTTGGCACGTTTGGCGAATTCGGTCTCTTCCCCGGCGGCCAGCTTGGCGGCTTGTTCGATCCAGCCGTCGCGCTCGATCCGGCCCTTGAACTTCAGCCGCGCATCGACCCAGGCCACCTGTTCCGGCGTCCATTTCGCGATCTGGTCATAGTGGTAAAAGCCCAGCCCGTTCAGGGTTTCTTCCAGCTTCGGCCCCACGCCCTTCAGCATCTTGAGGTCATCGGCCTTGCCATCCCGTGCAGCGGTCAGCGTTTCAGGCTGCGCCTCCTTGGCCTCAGCCACCTGTTTCACCGCAGGTTTGCCCTGCGCCGGAGCCTTGGGCGGTTTCGGAGCCGCCTTCGTCGCGGCCGCCTTACCATCCTTGCCCAGCCACGGGGTCAGGATCGGCACCTCAGTCCCGTCGATGCGCTTGACGGTGTCGCCCAGATCAGTCGCCAGTTGCACGCTGGCATTATACTGGGTCTTGCCACTGTCATGCTCGGTCAGGCTGGACAGGCCTTTAAGCGGTTCTGCCCCATAGCGCCCGTTCTGCGGGCCCGGAACCGGAACCTTGCCCGCCACCAGATCTTCGAGGATCTTGCCGAAACTCTCAGCGGTCAGATCCTCGTAATAATCCTTGCCGATCTGCGCCATCGGTGCGTTGGTGCAAGAGCCAAGGCATTCCACCTCTTCCCAGCTCAGCTTGCCATCGGCTGACAGCTCATGCGGCTTGGCGGCGATCTTTTCTTTGCAAACCGCAATCAGATCCTCGGCCCCGCAGATCATGCAGGAAGTCGTGCCGCAGACCTGAATATGCGCCACCGATCCAACCGGTTGCAGCTGGAACATGAAGTAGAACGAGGCGACCTCGAGCACGCGAATATAGGCCATGCCCAGCATGTCGGCGACCGCTTCAATCGCCGGGCGGCTCAACCAGCCCTCTTGTTCCTGCGCGCGCCACAGCAGCGGGATGACCGCGCTGGCCTGACGGCCTTCGGGATATTTCGTAATCTGCGCTTCGGCCCATTGCTGGTTGGCAGCGGTGAAGGCGAAGGCTTCGGGTTGTTCGGGGTGAAGACGGCGGAGCATTAGCGGTCAATCTCTCCAAATACGACGTCCATCGTGCCGATGATGGCGGCGACGTCGGCCAGTTGGTGGCCTTTGGCCACGTGGTCCATGGCTTGCAGGTGCAGATAGCCCGGCGCGCGCAGTTTGGCGCGGTAGGGTTTGTTGGTCCCGTCGGCGACCAGATAGACGCCGAACTCGCCCTTGGGGGCCTCGACGGCGGCATAAACCTCGCCTGCGGGGACGTGGAAACCTTCGGTATACAGCTTGAAGTGATGGATCAGGCTTTCCATCGAGGTCTTCATATCCGACCGTTTCGGCGGAGTGATCTTGCCGCGCGCCAGAACGTCGCCGGGACATTCGCGGATTTTGGCGATGGCCTGACGGATGATCAGCAGCGACTGGCGCATCTCTTCCATACGCACCAGATAGCGATCATAGCAGTCGCCATTCTTGCCGACGGGGATCTGGAACTCGAACTCGTCATAGCATTCATAGGGCTGCGCACGGCGCAAGTCCCATGCCAGACCTGAACCACGAACCATCACGCCCGAGAAGCCGTATTTCTGGATGTCATCCTCGGTCACGATGCCAATATCGGCGTTGCGCTGTTTGAAGATGCGGTTCTCGGTCAGCAACCCGTCAATGTCATCCATGACCGAGGGGAACTCGTGGCTCCACGCCTCGATATCGTCCAGCAGTTCCGGCGGCAGGTCCTGATGCACACCACCGGGGCGGAAATAAGCCGCGTGCAGACGGGCACCACAGGCGCGCTCATAGAACACCATCAGCTTTTCGCGTTCTTCGAACCCCCACAGCGGCGGGGTCAGCGCGCCCACGTCCATCGCCTGCGTGGTGATGTTCAGCAGGTGGTTCAGAATGCGCCCGATCTCGGAATACAGCACCCGGATCAGCGAGCCGCGGCGTGGGACCTCGACTCCCGTCAGCTTTTCGATGGCCAGACACCAGGCGTGCTCCTGATTCATCGGCGCCACGTAATCCAGACGGTCGAAATACGGCAGGTTCTGCAGATACGTCCGGCTTTCCATCAGCTTCTCAGTACCGCGGTGCAGCAGACCGATATGCGGGTCGCAGCGCTCGACGATTTCACCATCAAGCTCAAGAACCATCCGCAAAACACCATGCGCCGCAGGGTGTTGCGGGCCGAAGTTGATGTTGAAATTGCGGATCTTCTGTTCTCCGCTCAGCGCGTCCGTGCTGCCGTCATCGTATCTTGAGCCGTCCATCAACGCCCTCGTTTCTTCTTTGCCTCGGCCCGGACCCGGACCTTTTCGGCTTCGGCCGCTTTCGCAGCGGCCCCTGCAAGCAAGACGCCCAACGCGCCCAATATGATCAGTTCGCCCATCATGTCAGCGCCGCTCCATCTCTTGCAGCTTCATGGCCATCATCCAAAGCAGGACAACCACAGCCGGAGAGAGGATGCAGGCAAACGCCCAGTTCTTGTTGATCCCGAAATGCGGTAACAGCTTGATCATCGGTACAACCGTAGCCACCACCAGAATTATCCAGATCAGGAACTCAAACATGATGACTACTCCTGTTTCTCATCCCCCGGGAGAATGTAGTTGGCACCTTCCCACGGGGACATGAAGTCAAACTGCCGGTATTCCTGCACCAGACTGACGGGTTCATAGACCACGCGCTTTTGCGCCTCGTCATAGCGGACCTCGGTATAGCCGGTGGTCGGGAAATCCTTGCGCAGCGGATAGCCGCGGAACCCATAGTCGGTCAGGATGCGCCGTAGATCCGGGTGGCCTGAGAACAGGATACCGAACATATCGAACACCTCACGCTCGAACCAGTTGGCCGAAGGGTGGATGTCGGTGATCGAGGGCACCATGTCTTCCTCGCGGATCGAAACCCTCAGGCGGATGCGCTGGTTCTGGTACATAGACAGGAAGTGATAGACCACGTCGAACCGCTTGGCCCGTTCGGGATAGTCGACGCCGGTGATGTCAACCAGAGTCGAGAACTTGCAGTTCTGGTCGGTCCGCAGGAACTCGACGAATTCCACAAGGTTCGACGGGGCCACATCCACGTTCAGTTCGCCATGGGTCACATCCCAGGACAGAACGCAATCGGTCCGCTTCAGCTCAAGCTGCGCGCCGAGCTCCTTGAGTGCTTCACTCATCGCGTCCCTCCTGAAGAACTTCGTCATAAAACGTCGCTTCGGCATCGTATGACTTGAAAAACTTCGCCATAAAATCAGGCATGACCGTCTTTTTGGCGTTTTGGCCAGCATATGCCACGACTGCTGCCATATCGCGCCATTTTGTCAGCACGACAACGTGACAGGGGTCCTGCTCGCGTCTGACCAAGAACGAAACCGACAGGAACCCGTCCAAGGCGCGCATTCCGGGCAAAGCTCGGGTACGAAACGTCTCGATCCAGCCCTCGACATCACCCCGGGCGACCACGGCTTCCCAGCGCCTGACCACAGCAGCACTCATCGGACAATCGTCCCGGTGCGGCGGATTTTGCGTTGCAGCTGCATCAGTCCATAAAGCAACGCCTCAGCGGTCGGAGGACAACCGGGCACGTAGATATCTACAGGCACAACACGGTCACAGCCGCGCACCACCGAATAGGAATAGTGATAATAGCCGCCGCCATTGGCGCAGGACCCCATCGAGATCACATAACGCGGCTCGGGCATCTGGTCGTAAACCTTGCGCAGCGCCGGGGCCATCTTGTTGGTCAGGGTCCCAGCCACGATCATCACATCCGACTGACGTGGAGAAGCGCGGGGAGCGATGCCGAACCGTTCCGCATCATAGCGCGGCATCGAGGTATGCATCATCTCAACCGCGCAGCAGGCCAGACCAAAGGTCATCCAGTGCAACGACCCGGTGCGCGCCCAGTTGATAATGTCTTCGGTCGAAGTCAGCAGGAAACCTTTGTCCTGCAGTTCCGCATTCAGGGCCTGGGTGGCGACTTCCTTGTCGACGCCGGCGGTGTTTGCACCCGTCATCACTCCCATTCCAGCGCCCCCTTCTTCCATTCATAGGCAAAGCCGATGGTCAGCACGGCAAGGAACACCATCATCGACCAGAAGCCGACGTCGCTGATGTCGCGGAAACCGACGGCCCACGGGAACAGGAACGCGATTTCCAGATCGAAAATGATGAACAGGATCGAGACCAGATAGAATCGAACATCGAATTTCATCCGCGCATCGTCGAAGGCGTTGAAGCCACATTCATATGCACTGACTTTTTCGGGGTCGGGATTGCGGACGGCCAGAACCACGGCAGCCAGAATCAGGACGATTCCAAGGCCCACGGCAACGGCCAGAAACACCAGAATCGGGAGGTACTCCCGCAGCAGGTCTTCCACGTATAGCTCCTTTCCTGCGCCTGTCCCAAAGGGATGCGCCGTCAATTGGCGTGTTGACTGGCCATTCTCTATCTGCGCGGGGTCAGAGGGTCAACCGAACAGAAACGCGCAGGGGGGCATTATTACAATTGCCCCGCCACAGCTTGTCAGGAATGTGGATGGATCAGCTAGATCGGCTAAACCTGCTTGTTCCATACAGGTTTGCGTTTATCGAAGAACGCACCGATTCCCTCTTGGGCCTCGTCGGTTTCCCAACGTGCGACAAGTTGTTGAATGGTATGGTCGATCACCGCATCATCAATGCGCGGGCCCAGCGATTGAACCAGCGCCTTGGCCGACGATACCGCCCCCGGAGCGCAGGACAGATAGGGCCGCACCTCGGCCTCGACCGCTTCGGCCAATGCGTCCGCAGGTACCGCGCGAGCCAAGAGGCCGAGATCAACCGCCTCGGCTGCGTCGAACAGGCGGGCCGACATGAAAACGCGCCGTGCCCGTGCCTCGCCCATGCGAGCAATGACATAAGGGCCGATCGTAGCCGGGATCAGGCCCAAACGGGTCTCGGTCAGGCCCATCTTCAGGCTGTCGACGCCGATCGCAACATCACAGACCGAGGCCATCCCCACACCGCCGCCAAACGCATTGCCCTGCAGCGCCCCGATCAGCGGCTTGGGAAGCGTGTTCAAAGCGTTCAGCATCTCGGCCAGCTTGCGCGCCTCGACAAAGCGGGTTTGAGGGTCGGCAGCCATCTGCGCCTGCATCCAACCCAGATCGCCCCCGGCGCAAAAGCTTTTGCCTGACGCGGCCAGAACGACCACGCGCACCGAGTCATCGCGGGCCAGCTGCCCGGTGGCTTGGGTGAGCTCGGCAATCATCTGCGCCGACAGAGCGTTGTGTTTTTCGGGACGATCCAATGTCAAGGTGGCCACGCCACGCGCATCGGTATTCAGTGTGATTGTGTCGAACATATCCTACTCCGCCCGCATGGCCCGCGCCATGCCTGCCGCCTGTTCCAGAACAGCCGCGTCCAGACCGGTTTCATAGCCCAACCGTTCCAGATGGGCGGCCACGGCCTCGGTCGCAACATTGCCTGCGGCACCCGGCGCATAGGGGCAGCCGCCCAGCCCGCCTGCAGCGGTGTCAAACACCCGCACGCCCAGCGCCAGCGAGGCGTCGATATTGTCGATTGCCCGCCCGTTGGTGTCGTGGAAATGGCCAGCTAGCCGGGTGACTGGTACACGTTCACGCACCGCCAGCAGCATATGGGCGATCTTGTCCGGAGTCGCCTGCCCGATCGTGTCGCCTAGAGAAATCTCGTAGCAGCCATGGGCGAACAGCGCGTCCGCTACCTCGGCCACCTTTTCGGGTGAGGTCGGGCCGTCATAGGGGCAATCGGTCACGCAAGAGACATAGCCCCGCACCGGCAGGTCGATATGGCGCGCGGCTTCGAGGATCGGCACAAACCGCTCGATGGACTCGGCGATGGTTGCGTTGATGTTGGCTTTCGAAAACCCCTCGGAGGCAGAGGCAAACACCGCGACCTCATCCGCCTTGGCCGCCAGCGCATCCTCATACCCGCGCATATTCGGTGTCAGCGCCGCATAGCGGACACCGTCGGCCCGGGCAATTCCGGCCAGCACCTCTGCGCTGCCCTTCATCTGCGGCACCCATTTCGGAGAGACAAAGCTCGCCACCTCAATCCGGTTGAACCCGGCGCGGCTGAGGCAATCGACCAGAGCCACTTTCTCGGCCACCGGAATTGCGCGCTGTTCGTTCTGCAGACCATCGCGCGGCCCGACCTCGAATATCTCGACCCGTTCTTTCATCAGCGCATCCCTTCCCGGCTTCTTCTTGTTTCAAATACGGATGACTGTGCCACGCAATGCACGGCCCGAACAGATCAATCCTCGGCCAGCCGGACCAAAGCCGCCCCGGCCTCGACCTGAGCACCTGCCCCGGCCAGCACCTCGGCCACCACGCCATCTCGGGCGGCCAGCAGCGAATGTTCCATCTTCATGGCTTCCAGAATGGCCAACCGGTCGCCTTCCTTTACCGCCTGCCCCGCCGAGGCAAAGACGGCCTTGACCAAACCAGGCATCGGAGCCTCGATCACATTGGTGTCACCCGCCGCGCTGGCGTCACGGTCCAGCGGGTCAACGACCTCAAACACCTGCCCGTAGTCGTCGAATACAGTGATATGCGACCCGGCGATTGCGACACTGGGCATCGGCTTGCCATCGATGGTCCAGTCGCCGCTGCGCTGAGCGATCAACTGCGTGCCGTCGACCTCCCAAACCTGACGATCAGGCCCGTCGACCTGCACATCCAGATCGACGATGTCCCCATCCCGCAGCAACTGAACCGCGCGGTGCATTGGTCCCCAAAGGGTAAAGCCGGTCTCCGAAACTGCATCTGTCAAACCCAGCGCAGTCATCGCAGCGGCCACGGCGGACGCAGGGCCTGGGTCGGCCTTTTGAACCAGATTTTCCAGGTCACGCCCGATCAGACCAGTATCCACATCGCCTGCAGCAAAGCCGCTGTGCCGCGTCAAAGCCCCCAGGAAAGCAAGATTGGTCACCGTCCCTGCCACCTCGGTACGACGCAAGACACGGTGCAGGCTTTCCAGAGCAACCGCACGGGTCGGTCCATGTACCACGACCTTGGCAATCATGGGATCATACCACGGGCTGATCGTATCCCCGGCCCGCACGCCACTATCGGCGCGGCAATCTTGCGGGAAGTTCAGATGGGTCAGAGTGCCCGTCGCGGGCAAAAAGCCCTTGGGCACATCTTCGGCGTACAACCGCGCCTCAAAAGCATGCCCGCTGATGGACAGATCGCTTTGCCGTTTCGGCAGGCTCTCGCCCGCTGCCACGCGCAGTTGCCATTCGACCAGATCGACGCCCGTGATCGCCTCGGTCACCGGGTGTTCGACCTGCAGGCGCGTGTTCATCTCCATGAACCAGAACCGGTCCGGGCGCAGCCCGTCCGAGGCATCGACGATGAACTCAACCGTCCCCGCGCCCTTGTAGCCAATCGCCTCGGCAGCCCGCACGCCCGCCTGCCCCATCGCCGCGCGCATTTCAGCGGTCATGCCGGGGGCCGGAGCCTCTTCAATCACCTTCTGATGCCGCCGCTGCAACGAGCAGTCGCGTTCGAACAAATGCACTGCATGGGTGCCGTCGCCAAACACCTGCACCTCGATATGACGGGGTTTGGCGACGAATTTCTCGACCAGCACGGCGTCATTGCCAAAGGCTGTCTTAGCCTCACCGCGCGCGCTGTCCAAGGCCGCTGAGAACTCCTCGGGACGTTCGACCAGCCGCATTCCCTTGCCACCGCCTCCGGCAACGGCCTTGATCAGGACCGGATAGCCGATGGTTTCCGCCGCCCCGGCCAAATGTTCGGGATCCTGATTGTCGCCATGATAGCCGGGCACGACGGGAACGCCCGCGTCCTCCATCAGCACCTTTGCCGCGTCCTTGAGGCCCATCTTGCGGATCGCATCCGCAGACGGCCCGATGAAGGTCAGGCCCGCAGCTTCGACCGCATCCACAAAATTCGGGTTCTCGGACAGAAATCCATAGCCGGGGTGGATCGCCTGCGCACCCGTATCCAGCGCCGCCTGTATGATCACGTCGCCCTTCAGATAGCTCTCCGCCGGGGCCGCGCCGCCGATATGCACGGCCTCATCCGCCATCTGCACATGCTTGGCCGAGGCATCTGCGTCAGAATAAACCGCCACGCAGGACACGCCCATCTTCTGAGCGGTTTCCGTGACGCGGCAAGCAATCTCGCCCCGGTTGGCAATCAGGATTTTGTTGAACATCAAGACTCTCCGGCTACTTCGGCAAAGGGAACAGTGAATGAAACAACTGCCAACAAGAAGAAAATCAGCAACAGGATCGCAGGCACAGACTGTGCGAGGAATTTCCCATCCAGTTGGAAGATTGGGTCACCAATACCAGGAAGATCTGCCTTTAGAGCACCAAACAAAGCACCATCAAACTGCGCCATCCGCGCGATGATAGCCCATTGTATTAGCATCAATATTGCCCCCAAAAACACCGTGAGAAATGCGAAGCCCGACAATCCCTTGTTATAGAGAGCAAACCAGCCAGCAATGACTGGTATCGCAACAATTGGTGTCGCATAGACCGTGCGCCACATCTTGTTACTGTGCTCTACCCAGAGATAGGCAATTTTATCCTTCGAAAGCTCAGCCATAGAAAACTTTCATTACATCCTGAACACGCCGAAACGTGTCTCCTCAATCGGGGCATTCAGCGCAGCACTCAGCGACAGGGCCAGCACATCGCGCGACTTGCGTGGGTCGATGATGCCATCGTCCCAAAGACGGGCCGAAGCATAGAGCGGGTGCGACTGCTCCTCGAACATCTCCAGCGTCGGGCGTTTGAACTCGGCCTCTTCCTCGGCCGACCATGTGCCACCCTGCCGTTCGATCCCGTCGCGCTTGACTGTGGCCAGAACGCCCGCGGCTTGCTCTCCGCCCATCACCGAGATGCGCGAATTGGGCCATGTCCACAGGAACCGAGGCTGATACGCCCGCCCCGCCATGCCGTAGTTCCCAGCCCCGAATGAGCCACCCACCAGCATGGTGATCTTCGGCACAGATGTCGTCGCCACGGCTGTCACCATCTTGGCCCCGTGTCGCGCAATGCCCTCGTTCTCGTATTTCCGTCCGACCATGAAGCCGGTGATGTTCTGCAAGAACACAAGCGGCGTCTTGCGCTGCGAGCACAGCTCAACAAAATGCGCGCCCTTCTGCGCCGCCTCGGAGAACAGCACACCGTTATTGGCGATAATCCCGACCGGACAGCCTTTGACATGGGCAAAGCCGGTCACCAGTGTCTCGCCAAAGCGCGGCTTGAATTCATCGAACCGAGAACCATCGACCAGACGCGCAATCACCTCGCGGATGTCATAGGGCGTGCGCAGATCAGCGGGAACAACGCCCAGGATTTCTTCGGGGTCATAAGCCGGGTCCTCGGGAGTCTCGAACTGTAGGCCGGGCTTCAGCCCGGCACCGCCCAACGACCCGACCGCGCGGCGGGCCAAGGCCAGCGCGTGGGTGTCATCCTCGGCCAGATAATCCGCCACGCCCGAAAGGCGCGTGTGCACATCGCCACCGCCCAGATCTTCGGCGCTGACCACCTCTCCGGTCGCGGCCTTGACCAGAGGCGGCCCGGCCAGAAAGATCGTCCCCTGCTCTTTGACAATGATCGTCACGTCCGACATCGCAGGCACATAGGCCCCACCTGCCGTGCACGAGCCCATCACGACAGCAATCTGAGCAATCCCCTTCGCACTCATCCGCGCCTGGTTGTAGAAGATGCGGCCAAAGTGGTCGCGGTCGGGAAAGACCTCATCCTGATTGGGCAGGTTCGCGCCGCCGCTATCGACCAGATAGATGCAGGGCAGATGGTTTTCCTCGGCAATCTCCTGCGCGCGGAGGTGTTTCTTGACGGTCATCGGATAGTAAGTGCCGCCCTTCACGGTGGCGTCGTTGCATACCACCATGACCTCGCGCCCCTGTACCCGGCCAATGCCCGCGATCACCCCGGCACAGGGCGCTGCATCACCATACATCCCATGCGCCGCCGTCGCACCGATTTCCAGAAACGGAGACCCCGGATCGAGCAGGTTCGCCACCCGGCGTCTGGGCAGCATCTTACCCCGAGAGACGTGCCGCGCGCGAGATTTCTCGCCGCCGCCCATGCGGGCCGCTTCGGCAGCCGTCGAGATTTGCGCCAACGCGTCGAGATGAGCAGTACGGTTTGCTTTGAAGCCCTCGGAGGTGGGCATGGCTTTGGATGTGAGTTTCATGTTTCCTCCAGAAGCGATTCAATTTCAGAGAGCTGCCGCATCCACCAACTTGCAGCTTCGGACAACAACTCATCAAAAGACCAACCTGCAAACGGTCCTGTTGGCATGAGTATCGCTTTCATTGTTCTACCCTCCAAACCCGTGAAAAACGCTTCCGAAAACTGTTTTGACTCTTCTGATGCGTTCGGCCCGGCCGGCAAAGCTCTCCACTTGAGTTCCACCTCGTTGTCAGGCGACCAATTGGGCGCGTACTCTTTCAGAATTAAGTTTCTCTCTTTCTCGATGAACTCGGTAAAAATAACGTCTCGACCTTCGCCCTTCTTCCATTGTTGAAATTTGCTTTCGACCTCAGCCCGAATTTCGGGGAATTTTTTGCAATCCACTTTATGCAGTACGTGGCCAACGACTCGCAGGAGGGTTACAGCTGAAACATACATTACTCTGGATTCGCCACCCGGCTGAATTGGGCCGTAAGCCCATTTGTAAATTGCGCTAGATGCATCATCCAGCGCCACTTGAGCTTTCAAACGCCGCGCTTCCTTGCCAAAGTTTACCCAAGTCATGCTTGGGCCTCCCCAACAGCCCGCGCCTTCAATTCCTTTCGGATCACCTTCCCAGTCACCGTCATCGGCAGTTCTTCTAGAAACGCCACCTCACGCGGATAGGAATACTGCGCAAGCCGATCTTTGACCCACGCCTGCAACTCCGCGCCCGTCGCTTCGACCCCCGGCTTCAGCACCACATAGGCCTTCACGATCTCGGTCCGCAGCGGGTCGGGCTTGCCAACGACGCCCACCGTTGCCACCGCCGGATGGGTCAGCAGGCAATCCTCGATCTCGGCTGGTCCGATGCGGTATCCGGCAGAGGTGATCACGTCGTCGTCGCGGCCCACAAAGCGCAGATAGTCGCCCTCCCAAACCCCACGGTCTCCGGTGATCAGCCAGTCGCCGCGGAACTTCTCAGCCGTGGCCTCGGGCCGGTTCCAGTACTCCAGCAGCATCGAGGCCGAACCACGCCGGATTGCCAGGTCGCCTTCTTCATCAGTTGGGTGACCGTCCTCATCAATCACCGCAACCTCATGGCCCGGTACCGGTTTGCCAATGCAGCCGGGGCGCACGGGGAAATCCTCGGCGCAGGAGGACACGACCATGTTGCATTCGGTCTGGCCATAGAACTCGTTGATCGTCAGGCCAAACGCCTGCTGCCCCCAGGCCAGCATCTCGGCCCCCAGAGGCTCACCCCCCGATGCCACCGAACGCAGGCCGGAGATCGACTGATCCGCCGCCTTCAGCATCCGCAGCGCGGTTGGCGGGAAAAACACATTCCGCACCCCACCGCGCGTTACCACATCGGCGCAGGCCTCGGGCGAGAACTTCTCAAGCCGCGCCGCCACCACGGGGATGCCCAGCGCCAGACCGGGCATCAACACGTCAAACAACCCTCCGATCCACGCCCAGTCGGCGGGGGTCCACAGGCAATCGCCCGGACGCAGATGATTGTGGCTGATCGAAACACCCGGCAAATGACCGGTCAGAACCCGGTGCCCATGCAGCGCCCCTTTGGGACTGCCCGTGGTGCCCGAGGTGTAGATCAGCACCGCCGGATCCTCAGGCCCGGTATCGGCAAAGGGCACCGCCGCGCCCTCTTCACCGATTTCATCCACGATCAGCGGCTGGGCCAGCCCCCCCAACAAGGCCGCGCCCTCGGCATCGGTCAGCACCAGCCGCGCGCCCGCGTCACCGACACGCGAGGCCAGCGCATCATGCTTGAACAGCTTGAACAATGGCACCGAGATCGCGCCGATCTTCCAGATCGCCAGATGCGCCGCCGCGCACCAGGGCGACTGGCTCAGCAACACACCCACCCGGTCGCCGGGCTGAACCTGCCCCAGCAGCGCGCGCGAGAGACCGTCGGTCATAGCGCCGAGTTCACCAAAGGTAACTGTACGGCACCCGTCCCGGGTCAGGTCCACGATGGCCGTTTGCTCGGACGGCTGCGAAAGGCATTGCCGCGCCATATTCAGCCGATCCGGCAGCGCCCAGCTTTGATCGGGGTGCAAACCCGGTATGACCTTATCGGGATGCATGATCAATCACCCTTGTTTTACAGGCCTTTGAGCAGGCATCGCTGCTCATCTCTGTCACGACAACTTGATGCAGATCAGAGTTCCCGCGCCGCCCTGCCCCCAGAACTTGGGAACCAACAAAACAAAAGGCATGAATATGACAAAGAAACTCGCCGCTTTGACTCTTTCTACCGCACTTGTCGCGCTGGCCGCCCCCGCTTTGGCCCAATCGCAGGGCGATTGGACGCTTGGTGCCGGTCTCGGTTATCTGGATCCCAAGTCCGACAACGGCACCCTGGCCGGCGCCGACGCCGAAGTCGGTTCGGACACCCGCCCGATCTTTACGGTCGAATATTTCATCCGTGACAATCTGGGCATCGAACTTCTGGCCTCGACCCCCTACGACCATGATGTCTCGCTTGGGGGCACCGAGATCGGTAGCGTCGATCACCTGCCGCCCACCCTGTCGCTGAACTATCACTTCCCGACCAGCAGCGCCTGGACGCCCTACGTCGGTGCGGGCGTGAACTACACCATCTTCTTCGACGAGCAATCGTCGCTGGGCGACCTCGAGCTTGACAACTCGGTCGGTATCGCGCTGCAGGCCGGTGTGGACTATGCCGTCTCGGATGCGGGTGCGGTCCGTCTGAACGTGCGCTGGTTCGACATCGACTCGGACGCAACTCTGGACGGTGCCGATATCGGAACCGTCGAGATTGACCCTTGGCTGGTGGGCGTGTCCTACGTTCATCGCTTCTGATCCAATCACATCAAAGCTCCGCGGCCTACCCGGCCGCGGGGTTTTTCGTCACCGCATCTCATTCATCATTTCGCGCCCGATCAGCATCCGGCGAATTTCGCTGGTGCCCGCGCCGATCTCCATCAGCTTGGCATCGCGGAAAATCCGGCTGACCGGCGCGTCCGACAGGAACCCGGCCCCGCCCAGCGCCTGCACCGCCTGATGCGCCTGCACCATCGCCTGCTCGGACGCATAAAGACAGCACGCCGCCGCATCCTGACGGGTCACATCCCCCCGATCACAGGCTTTGGCCACCTCATAGACATAGGCGCGCGCCGAGTTCATCGCGGTATACATATCCGCAATCTTGCCCTGCATCAGCTGGAACGACCCGATCGGTTTTCCGAACTGCTTACGCTCGGCCAGATAGGGCATGACCTCATCCAGACAGGCCGCCATTATGCCCGTTCCGATCCCGGCCAGCACAACGCGTTCATAATCAAGACCGGACATCAGCACAGCAACGCCCCGGCCCTCTTCGCCCAGAACGTTCTCGAACGGCACTTCGACGTCTTCAAAGATCAACTCGGCCGTGTTCGACCCGCGCATCCCAAGCTTGTCGAAATGGGGCGAGGTCGAAAATCCCTTCATCTCTTTCTCGATCAGAAAGGCGGTGATCCCCTTCGATCCCGCCTCAGGGTCGGTCTTGGCATAAACCACAAGGGTATCCGCGTCCGGCCCGTTGGTGATCCAGTATTTGTTGCCGTTCAGCCGGTAATGATCGTTGCGCTTCTCGGCGCGCAGCTTCATCGACACCACATCCGACCCGGCCGAGGGTTCCGACATCGCCAGCGCCCCCACATGATCGCCCGAGATCAGACGCGGCAGGTATTTCTGCTTCTGTTCTTCTGAGCCATTCAACTTGATCTGGTTCACGCACAGGTTCGAATGCGCCCCGTAGGACAGCGAAACCGAGGCCGAAGCCCGCGCCACCTCCTCCACCGCGATGGTATGGGCCAGATAGGACATCCCCGCCCCGCCATATTCCTCGGGCACCGTGACGCCCAGAAGACCAAGATCGCCCATCTCTTTCCACAGCTCATTCGGGAACGCGTTGGATTTGTCGACCTCTGCCGCCATCGGCTTGACCCGCTCCTGCGCCCAGCGGTGGACCATCTCGCGCAGGGCGTTCACGTCCTCGCCCAGATCGAATTGCATTGTGGCCGTGAACATGCGGGGGCACCTCCGATTGAGTTAATGAACAAGTGTTCAATAACCAGATAACAGCGAATCCTTCCCCGGTCAACGACAGTGCACAAAGCGACGCCCTGCAAAGGGCGGCGCTTTGCCAAAAATCGAGCGTGCGCTGAAAGCGCACTCCGTTGGATTACGACTGATAGACAGCGCCTACCTCGGCGCGGATGATCCGCGCGATCAGGCGGCAATCTTCGATGGAAAAGGTTAGCGGTACCCGCATATCCATGATCCCCGCCAGAATACGGTCACTGTCCGGCATCCGGACACTGTCCGCATAGCGCCAGCTGTCATAGCGCGAGGTAAAGCCAATGGGCTCGGACCCGCCGAACCACTTCAACTCCACCCCCCGCGCGGCGCAGCGGCGGATCACCTCGGCAATGCGCTCGGGCGACCAATCCAGCAGCAGAAACTGGATCGACGATCCTACATAGGTCTCGTCCGAGGGCCGCTCGACAACCGTCAGGCCCGGTGTCCCGCGCAGACCTGCCTCGACCTCGGCATAGCGCTCGTTCCAGCGCATGACCTGCCGGTCCAGATCGCGCAGTTGCGGGCGCAGGATTGCCGCCCGCAGATTGTCCATCCGGCCCGAGATATTGGGCGTGTCATATTTGATCCGCTCGAACACTTCAGGCCCCGGCGCGGCCAGATGACGTTCATACAGCATATAGGACCCCGACAGCATAATCGCCCGCGCCGCAATCTCGGGATCATCGGTGATCAGCAGACCACCCTCGCCCGAGTTGACATGCTTGTAGGTCTGGCAGGAATAGCATCCGATGGCCCCCTGCCGCCCGGACATATGCCCCCGCCAGGCGGCCCCCATCGTATGCGCACAGTCCTCGATCACGGTAACCCCGGCGGCATCACATATCTGCATCAGCCGGTCCATGTCGCACAGATGGCCGCGCATATGACTTAGCATCAGCACCCGCGCCTGATCCAGCTTGGCCGCCAGATCGTCCAGATCAATCGTCAGCGCCTCGGTCACGCCCACAAACATCGGTCGCGCCCCCACCGAGGCAATCGCCCCCGGCACCGGAGCCAGCGTAAAGGCATTGGTCAGCACCGCGTCGCCGGGTCGCACCCCCACCGCCCGCAGCGCGGTGGCCAGAGCATACCCGCCCGACGCCACCGCCAGACAGTATTTCGCGCCCATCTGCGCGGCAAAGTCCTGTTCCAGCAATGCCGTCTCGCTCAACTCGCCGGGCGTGACATTGTAACGGTGCAAGCGACCATGGTTCAGCACGGCCAGCGCCGCCTCGATGGCCTCATCGGGGATCGGTTCCTGCTGGGTGAAGCTGCCGGTAAAGGTCTCGGTCATAAGGCTGTTCTGATACCGGCTGCCGCCCGGGTCAAGGGATCACACCGCCGCTCCGATCAAATCGGAAACCAGTTTCGGTAAATCATCAAAATGATGCAGCAGCGCCTCAGGTTCCAGCGCCGCCATATCATCGCCCGAGGGGCTAAAGGTCACCAGAACCGAAGGCACCCCGGCGGCCCGCGCCGTATTCCGGTCGGTGTCCGAGTCGCCGATCAGGACGCAGTGATCGGGATGCCCGCCCGCCCGCCGCGCCGCCTCGCGCAGCGGTTCGGGATCGGGCTTGCGCACCGTCAGCGTATCGGCCCCCACCAGCGAGGCAAACCGGTCACGCACCCCTAGCCGGGTCAGAAGAAGATCGGCCAGCGCCTCGGGCTTGTTGGTGCAGATCCCGACGCCATAACCCGCATCCGCAAGGCGCTCGACCGCCGCAATGGCACCGGGGTAGAACCGTGTATGAGTGTCGATTGCCTCGGCATAAGCGTCCAGCAGCATGGGATAGTAGGCCAGAACCGTCTCTTCCGCATAGGCACCCACGCGTTTCAGCCCGTGGGTCAGCATCATCCGCCCGCCGCGCAGCGCGACGCCTGCATCCTGATCGTGGATCAGCACATCGCCATGCCCCATCTGCCGGAAGCAATGGTTCGCGGCGGCCAGCAGGTCACCGGATGTATCCGCCAGCGTGCCGTCCAGATCGAAGATCACCGTGCGCATGTTGCCTCCTGCCTCAGCGGGTTTTTGCCGTGTCATGTTGCAAACGGCAATCTTCTTTGATGCCCGAACCGCTTGCGCCCTTGATCACAGCGGATAAAACGGGCCGCATCAAAACACAAAGAGAAAACGATTTCATGACCACCGCCCTTGTCATTCTTGCCGCCGGGAAAGGCACAAGAATGAACTCTGACCTTCCCAAAGTCCTGCATCCCATCGCGCAAACCCCCATGCTGGTCCATGCCATGCGCGCCGGGGCCGTCCTGTCGCCCGAACGCACCGTGATCGTCACCGGCCACGGGGCCGAGGCGGTCTCGAATGTGGCACAGGCCGAGGACGAGACCGCGCAGATCGTCGTGCAGCAAGAGCAACTGGGCACCGCGCACGCCGTCGCCCAGGCTCGTGATGCGCTGGCAGAGTTCGAGGGCGATGCGGTCGTGCTGTTTGGCGACACACCGTTTCTGCAACCCGATACGCTGGAACGGATGATCGCCGCGCGAGCCGGGAACGATCTGGTCATCCTGGGCTTCGAGGCTGCGGACCCGGCGCGTTATGGCCGCCTTGTCATGAATGGCGAAATGCTGGAACGGATTGTCGAATTCAAGGACGCATCGAATGAAGAGCGCGCCATAACCCTTTGCAACTCAGGCCTTATGGCTTGCGACGCGCAAGCACTGTTCTCGCTGATTGACGCGGTTGGGAATGACAACGCGTCGGGCGAATACTATCTGACCGACATTGTCGAGATCGCCCGGAATCGCGGCCTTCGCGTCACAGCCGTGGCCTGTGACGAGGCACAGACATTGGGCGTGAACTCGCGGGCGGATTTGGCCGCCGCAGACGCGATCTTTCAGACGCGCGCTCGGGCCGAGTTGCTGGATCTGGGCGTCACGCTGATGGCCCCCGAGACGGTATATCTGGCCGCCGACACCATCATCGGGCGCGACACTGTGATCGAACCAAACGTGGTCTTCGGCCCCGGCGTAACCGTCGAAAGCGGCGCGACGATCCGGGCGTTTTCCCATCTGGAAGGCTGTCATGTCAGCCGAGGTGCCACCGTTGGCCCGTATGCCCGCCTGCGCCCGGGCACGGAACTGGCCGAAAACACCCGCATCGGCAATTTCGTCGAGATCAAGAATGCCGAGATCGCCGAAGGCGCGAAGGTGAATCACCTCAGCTATGTGGGCGATGCCTCGGTCGGGGCAGCGACAAATATCGGTGCGGGCACGATCACCTGCAACTATGACGGCGTGATGAAGCACAAGACCACGATTGGGGAAAATGTGTTCATCGGGTCGAACACGATGCTGGTCGCTCCGGTCTCGCTGGGCGATGGGGCGATGACGGCAACCGGCACCGTGGTGACGAAAGATGTGGAACCGGATGCGCTCGCCGTCGCCCGCGCGCGGCAGGACAACAAACCCGGTTATGCGCGAAAACTGTTTGATATGCTGAAGGCGAAAAAAGCGCGCCGCGACGGAGGAGCCTGAACCATGTGTGGAATCGTAGGTGTTCTGGGCAGTCACGAAGCAGCCCCCATTCTGGTCGAGGCGCTGAAGCGCCTTGAATATCGCGGCTATGACAGCGCCGGGATTGCGACCGTCAATGACGGCACGCTGGACAGACGGCGGGCCGTGGGCAAGCTGGTCAATCTCAGCGATCTGCTGGTGCATGATCCCCTGCCCGGCAAATCCGGCATCGGGCACACCCGCTGGGCCACCCATGGCGCGCCGTCGGTCGGCAACGCTCATCCCCACAAGGCCGGGCCGGTCGCGGTGGTGCACAACGGCATCGTCGAGAATTACCGCGAGCTGCGCGCCGAACTGGCCGCGCATGGGATCGGGTTCGAGACGGAAACCGACACCGAAACCGTTGCCCTGCTGACGGAACACCACATGGCATCGGGCCTTGACCCGGTCGCGGCCGCCTTCAAGACCATTGATCGGCTGGACGGAGCCTTTGCGCTGGCCTTCCTGTTCAACGGGCAGGACGATCTGATCGTGGCCGCCCGCAAGGGCTCTCCTCTGGCCATCGGTCATGGTGACGATGAGATGTATGTGGGCTCGGACGCGATTGCGCTGGCACCGCTGACAGACCGGATCACCTATCTGGAAGAAGGCGACCGCGCGGTTCTGACCCGCACCTCACATGAAATCCGCAACGAGGCCGGTGAGATCGCCAACCGCGAGATGCGCCAAATCCGCATTGATCAGGCGCGCACCGACAAGGGCGGGCACAAGCACTACATGGCCAAGGAAATCGCCGAGCAGCCGGTCGTGGTGGCCGAGGCGATCCGCTCGTATCTGCCCACAGGCGGCGATCGCGTCATCCTGCCCGACGAGCTGGACTTTTCGCAGCTGGACAGGCTGACGATGGTGGCCTGTGGCACCGCCTACTACGCCTGCCTCACCGCAAAATACTGGTTCGAGCAGCTGGCGCAGATGCCCGTTGAGGTCGATATCGCCAGCGAGTTCCGCTATCGCGAGCCTCCGATCACCGACCGTACGCTGGCCCTGTTTGTCAGCCAGTCGGGCGAGACCGCCGACACGCTGGCGGCGCTGCGCTATTGCGAAGGCAAGGCGGACAAGATCGTCTCGGTGGTGAATGTGCCCGAAAGCTCGATCGCGCGCGAAAGCGATGTGGCGCTGCCGATCCATGCAGGCGTCGAGATCGGCGTGGCCTCGACCAAGGCGTTCACCTGCCAGCTGAGCGTGTTGCTGATGCTGGCCCTGAAGGCGGCCGCCGACCGGGGGACACTAAGTGACGAGGAACTGGCCGACCACGCCGCCGCCCTGCGCGGATTGCCTGCCGTCCTGAACACCGCACTGGATCAGAGCGAGGTCATCCGTCAGGCCGCCCAACGCCTGTCCGAGGCGCGCGATGTTCTGTTTCTGGGCCGCGGCCTGATGTATCCCCTGGCGATGGAAGGCGCGCTGAAACTCAAGGAAATCAGCTATATCCACGCCGAAGGTTATGCGTCGGGCGAACTGAAGCACGGCCCCATCGCCCTGATCGACAAGCACATGCCGGTGGTGGTCATGGCCCCGCGCGACGCGGTGTTCGATAAGACGGTTTCCAACATGCAAGAGGTGATGGCCCGCAAGGGAAAGGTCATTCTGGTCTCGGACGATGACGGCATCGCCGATGCCGAGGACGGGGTCTGGAGCACGATCAGGATGCCGCATATCCACACCAGCGTCGCCCCGATCCTGTATTCGGTGCCGGCGCAGCTTCTGGCCTATCACACCGCCGTCGCCAAAGGGACGGACGTAGACCAGCCCCGTAATCTGGCGAAATCCGTGACCGTTGAATGAGCGCGGCTCTGCTCAGGACCCATCTGGATCAGATCAAAGCCCATGCCGACCCGGCGCGGGCCGAGCAGGTCGCGGCCTATCACAAGGTTGACCGCACCTATCTGGGCGTCGCCAACCCGATCCTGAACGATCTGACCAAAGAATGGCGGCGCGAGCTCGACCTGCCCCAGCGGGTCGAACTGGCCTCGGCCCTTTGGCAGACAGACATCCACGAAGCCCGCGTGGCAGCGGCGAAGCTGCTGACTCAGGCGCGTATCCGGCCCGATGACCGCGTTTGGGACCTGTTGCAAAGCTGGGTGCCCGATTTTGATGCCTGGGCCATCGCCGATCATGCCTGCATGGCGATGCAGAAGCGATTGTCTGCCGACCCGTCAAGGCTGGATCAGGTCGAACAATGGACTTTGTCCGATCACATGTGGACCCGGCGCGCGGCGCTGGTCGCCACCCTGCCGTGGACCAAGCAAAACCACCCGAAGCCCGACGAGTTGGCGTACCGAGACCGGGCACTTGGTTGGGCGGCTGGCTATGTCCCCGACCGGGATTGGTTCATCCAGAAAGCCATAGCATGGTGGCTGCGTGAACTGTCCAAACATGACCCAAAACGGGTGGTCGATTTTCTGGATCAGCACGGCGCGGCGATGAAACCCTTCGCCCGGAAAGAGGCCGGAAAATACCTGAGGGATCAGTCTGAATAAACGTCCAGCTCGACCAGTTCATCGAACGGGATCAGCAAGGCGCGCATCGCCTCAAGCGACAGGCGGCTGCCGCCCCCTTCCGGCCCGGGCGCGGGCACAAGCGTCACATAGGCCTGCGCCCCGGTGCGCGGCACGACCACGCGACCATTGGTTTCGACCTTCACCAATGGCGTCTGCAACCAGCGCCCCGGCGCGTTCGGATCCCCGAGACCCGCGATCGTCCTCTTGGCTCCGGTCCATCCTGCATCACCGACCACCGGCGCGGGCGGCTCCTCGGTAACTTCTACCGCTGGCGCGACCTCGGGCTGCGCCGAGGGGCCCCCGAACACCCGATCCGTCGTCGACCGGACAGCATCGCAACCCGCGATCAGGCCGCACACCAAAAACAACGCATATCTCATGCGCAAAGCGTAAGGCCCTGCGCCTATCTGTACCAGTCCAAAACGCAGATCGCTCTTGCCGCGTCCCCGCCTGCGCTTTACCTATAAGCCATGACAGCTCCGCTTATCGACCCGTTTGCCCGCGCCATCACATATCTCCGCGTCTCCGTCACGGACCGCTGTGATTTTCGCTGCGTCTATTGCATGTCCGAGGACATGAAGTTCCTGCCCAAAAAGGACCTGCTGACGCTGGAAGAACTTGACCGCATGTGCACCACCTTCGTGAACATGGGTGTCGAAAAGCTGCGCATCACTGGTGGCGAACCGCTGGTGCGGCGAAACATCATGTCCTTCTTCCACAACATGACGCGGCATCTGGACAGCGGCGCGTTGAAAGAGTTGACCCTGACCACCAATGGCTCGCAACTGCACCGTTTCGCGGATGATCTTTATGCGGCGGGCGTGCGCCGGGTGAACGTCTCGCTGGACACGCTGGACGAAGACAAGTTTTCCAAGGTCACGCGCTGGGGCCGCCTGAAACAAGTGCTGAACGGCATCGACGCGGCGCAAAAAGCAGGACTGCGGATCAAGATCAATGCCGTGGCGCTGAAAGGTTTCAACGAACCGGAACTGCCGCGGATCACCGAATGGTGCGCCGAACGCGACATGGACCTGACCTGGATCGAGGTCATGCCCATGGGCGATATCGGCAACGAGGACCGGCTGGATCAGTACTGGTCCCTGAAAGACGTGCGCAAGGAATACGAAAACCACTACACCGTGACAGATCTGGCAGAACGCACTGGCGGCCCGGCCCGTTATGTCCGGCTGGAAGAAACTGGTCAGAAGATCGGCTTCATCACCCCGCTGTCGCATAATTTCTGCGAAAGCTGCAACCGCGTGCGCCTGACCTGCACGGGTGAGCTGTATATGTGCCTCGGGCAAGAGGATATGGCCGATCTGCGCGGCGCATTGCGCGACTACCCCGATACCGAAGAGCCACTTGAACAGGCGATCCGCGCGGCGATCAACCTCAAGCCCAAGGGCCATGATTTCGACTATTCCAGACAGGCGGTCGACGGCCAGATGAGTCGCCACATGAGCCATACCGGCGGCTGAGATGTCCCGGCCCGGCGGACAACCGACGCTGCTGTACAAACTGTACTGCGGCCTGACTTCTCTGGTCGGCCCACTGATCTGGCGTAAGGTGCGCGTGAAACTGCAGGCCGCAAACGTGCCCGAACAGCGACAGCAGGAACGGCTGGGCTATGCCAGCCTACCCCGCCCCAACACCCGCCTGATCTGGTTCCACGCAGCCAGCGTCGGCGAAAGCCTGTCCGTCCTCAGCCTGATCAAGCGACTGGGCGAACGCCTGCCCGATGCCGAGTTCCTGATCACCTCGGGTACCCCGACCTCCGCCGAGCTGATCGCCAAACGCCTGCCCCCGCGCACGCGCCACCAATACCCTCCGCTCGACAGCGGCGGACCGGTGCGACGGTTTCTGGACCATTGGCGACCGGATGCCACCATCTTCGTCGAAAGCGAAATCTGGCCGCGTCTCATCGTCGAGACCTCAAGACGCGGAACACCGCTGGCCCTGCTGAACGCGCGCCTGTCCGAGAAATCCGTCGCCGGTTGGACGAAGCGCCCCAAGACTGCCCGGTTCCTCCTGAACCATTTCTCCCTGTTCCTGACCCAGAACAAGAAAACCGCCAGCAACCTGATCGCTATGGGTGCCGCTCCTGAGAAGGTACAACCCGGCACCAACCTAAAGGCCCTGTCCGACCCACTTCCTGTGGACACAAAAACGCTGTCTCAGATCAAGCAGCAGATCGGCGATCGCCCGGTCTGGATCGCCAGTTCCACTCATCAGGGTGAGGAAGAAACCGTTCTCACCGCGCATAAAGCTCTGCTCGACCGCCGGCCCGATCTGCTGCTTCTGCTGATCCCGCGCCACCCCGAGCGCCACACCGAAATCGGTAATCTGATCCGTGCCCAAGGCCTTACACATGCCCTGCGCAGCGCCGACCAGCCCATCACCGGACATACTCAAATCTACCTGGCCGACACGCTGGGCGAGTTGGGCACATGGTACACCCTTTGCCCCATCGTCTTCCTCGGCGGTTCCCTCAAAGAGATCGGAGGCCACAACCCCTTCGAACCCGCGCAAGCCGGAGCCGCGGTCCTGACCGGCCCGGGCACCTTCAATTTCGCGGAAACCTTCGCCCCGCTGATAGAAACTGGCGGCGCCATCGAGGTCCAGTCAGCGCCCGATCTGACCAAGGCCGTCGACCGCTGGCTCTCGGACATCAACGCACTGACCAAAGCCCGCGCCGCCGCCCAGTCCTGCGTCAACACCCAAGCCACCGCGCTGGACATGGTCATCGAAACCCTCTGCTCCACGCTCGACTTGCGTGCACCGGATCCCTCTTCATCTGGCTAAAAATATCCCGGGGGTGTGGGGGCAGAGCCCCCACGCTGTCCATCAGGCTGCAGGCATCCGCTGCTCAACAATCTCGGCCCACCAGCTGCACCCAGCCGGAATCGCTTCATCGTTGAAGTTATACTCGGGGTGATGAACCATCGCCGTGTCGCCGTTGCCCACCAGAATATACGCCCCCGGACGTTCTTCCAGCATAAAGGCGAAATCCTCGCCCCCCATGACCAGCGGTGCGTCATCGCAAGTCCCCGATACCGACCGCGCCACGTCTGCGGCAAATTCGGTCTGCGCGTCGCTGTTCACCATCACAGGATAGCCCCGGATATAGGTCACGTCCGCAGTTCCGCCAAACGTCGCGGCCACTCCGGCGCAAATCTCGTTGATCCGGGTCTCGGCCAGATCGCGCATCTCTTTGCTCATGGTGCGCACGGTGCCCTTGATCTGCACCGTCTGCGGGATCACGTTGAATGCCTTCGAGGAGGTCTCGAACGACGTCACCGACACCACCACCTGATCAATCGGGTCGGCATTGCGCGAGGCAATCGTTTGCAACGCCAACACCGCCTGCGCCGTCATCACGGTCGTATCCACCGTCTCCTGCGGTTTGGCGGCGTGACCTCCGCGGCCCTCGAAGGTGATGTCGAACTGATCGGTCGCCGCAAAGAACGAGCCCGGGCGGATCGCAAAACTGCCGACCGGACGACCCGGCCAGTTGTGCATGCCGTAGACTTCCTGAATGTTCCACCGCTCCATCATGCCGTCTTCGCACATCTCGCGACCACCGCCGCCGCCTTCTTCGGCGGGCTGGAAGATCACTACTACGGTGCCGTCGAAATTGCGTGTCTCGGAAAGGTACTTGGCCGCCCCAAGCAGCATTGCCGTATGCCCGTCGTGACCGCAAGCATGCATCGCGCCATCGGTTTTTGAAGCATAGTCCAGCCCTGTCGCCTCATGGATGGGCAGCGCGTCCATATCAGCACGCAGGCCGATGACCTTGCCCTGTGAATCGGACTTGCCCTTGATCACACCAACAACGCCTGTGCGTCCGATGCCGGCGACGACCTCGTCACAGCCGAACTCTTTCAGCTTGTCAGCGACCAAAGCGCTGGTGCGGTGGGTTTCGAACAGAATCTCCGGGTTTTCGTGAATATCCCGTCGCCATGCGGTGATTTCATCCTGCAACTCGGCAAAGCGGTTTTTGACTGGCATCTCTTCTCTCTCCTATTTCAAGCCGCCGGCATCCGGCGCTCGACCATTTCGGCAAACCAGGAACATCCCATCGGGATGATCTCATCATTGAAATTGTATTCGGGGTGGTGCAGCCCGGCGCTGTCGCCATTGCCCAGCACGATAAAGGCCCCGGGGCGTTCTTCCAGCATGAACGAGAAATCCTCGCCCCCCATCACCATAGGCGCTTCACCACAGCTGCCGCTCACGGAAACGGCGGCCTCAGTCGCATACCCCGTCTGTTCCTCGGCATTGATCGTCACCGGAACGCCACGCGTATAGGTCACTTTGACCGCGCCGCCGAAAGTCTCGGCGATGCCCTGCGCCACCTCGGTCAGCCGCGCTTCGATCAGGTCGCGCATGTCGTTCGAATGCGTCCGCACCGTACCCTTCACCTGGGCCGACTGCGGGATCACGTTGAACGCCTTGGACGAGGTCTCGACCGACGTCACCGACAGAACCGCCTGCAAAATCGGGTCTGTGTTGCGTGACACAATGGTTTGCAGCGCGACGATCAGCTGAGACAGCATGACGGTTGTATCAATGGTCTCTTGCGGTTTGGCCGCGTGGCCTCCGCGCCCTTCCAGATGAATGTCGAATTCATCCGCGGCTGCCAGAAGCGGACCAGAGCGGATCGCAAACTGACCGGTCGGCACACCGGGTACATTGTGCATGGCATAGACTTCCTGAATACCGAAGCGATCCATCAGACCGTCCTTGCACATCGCCTCGGCTCCATTGCCGCCCTCTTCGGCAGGCTGAAAGATCACGATGGCCGTGCCGTCAAAGTTCCGCGTCTCGGACAGGTACTTCGCCGCGCCCAGAACCATCGCCGTGTGCCCATCATGGCCGCAAGCGTGCATGGCGCCTTCGGTCTTGGACGCATAGTCCAGCCCCGTCTGCTCCTGCATCGGCAGCGCATCCATATCGGCACGCAACCCGATCACGCGGCCCTGCGTATCGGTCTTGCCCTTGATCACGCCAACAACACCTGTGCGGCCAATGCCCGTCACAACCTCATCACAGCCAAATTCTTTTAGCTTTTCGGCGACCAAAGCACTGGTGCGGTGGGTCTCATACAGGATCTCGGGGTGCTGATGGATATCCCGCCGCCAACCGGTGATTTCCTCGTGCATTTCGGCAAGTCGGTTCTTGATTGGCATCTGATCCTCCCAAATCAGGCGACGGGCAATCGTCGTTCCACCAGTTCTGCAAACCAGCTGCATCCGGCGGGAATG
Source organism: Ruegeria sp. AD2(2025) (assembly GCF_056542385.1). NCBI lineage: Bacteria > Pseudomonadati > Pseudomonadota > Alphaproteobacteria > Rhodobacterales > Roseobacteraceae > Ruegeria > Ruegeria sp. AD2(2025). The sequence continues at coordinate 359,409 of NZ_JBQFZS010000004.1, read as the reverse complement.
GCGTCGTCGTCGAAGTTGTATTCCGGGTGATGGCACATGGCCGTGTCCCCGTTTCCGATAAAGATGTAGGCTCCGGGCCGTTCTTCAAGCATGTAGGCAAAATCTTCGGACGGCATGATCGGATCGGTGCTGTCATTGACCTTGCCCGCCACGGCCTGCGCGGCCTCGGCGGCATAGATCGTTTCGTCGTCCGAGTTCACCGTCACCGGATAGCCCGGCGTCCACGTCATTTCAGCCGCCGCGCCGAAGGCCGAGGCGGTGTCTTCCGCAATCCGGCGCACGCGGTCCTCGGCGATTTTCCGGTATTCCGGATCCAAAGTCCGCACCGTGCCCTGCAGCCGCACCGTATGCGCGATCACGTTCGAGGCGACGCTGTCCGTCACAAACGTCCCCACCGTCAGCACGACACGCTTGATCGGATCAACGGTGCGCGACACAACTGATTGCAAAGCCACAACAATATGCGAGGCCACAAGGGTCGTATCCACCGCTTCATGCGGCGCGGCGGCGTGACCACCTTTGCCCGTGACGACGATTTCAAACTCATCGGACGAGGCCAGCAAAGCGCCGGGCCGGATCGCGAATTCCCCGACCGGAAGGCCCGGCATGTTGTGCATGCCATAGACTTCCTGAATACCCCAGCGGTCCATCAGCCCGTCCTGACACATGGCCAGACCACCAGCGCCACCTTCTTCGGCGGGTTGAAAGATCAGCACAACCGTACCGTCGAAATTCCGCGTCTCAGCCAGATACTGCGCCGCGCCCAGAAGCATCGAGGTATGTCCGTCATGCCCACAGGCATGCATCTTACCCGAAACGGTCGAGGCATAGTCCAGCCCCGTCGCCTCTTCAATCGGCAGCGCATCCATATCCGCCCGCAGCCCGATCACCCTACCTTGCGTGTCCTGTCGTCCCTTGATCACTGCCACCACGCCGGTCTTGCCGATCCCCGGTGTGATCTCGTCGACGCCGAACTCTTTCAAACGGTCGACCACAAACCCTGCAGTTTCTTCCACGTCATACATCAGCTCGGGATGCATATGCAGATGACGACGCCACTTGGTGATCTCGCCATGCATTTCGGCGAGCCGGTTTTTGACGGGCATCTTTGACCTCCGATCAGAGTGTTATTCGCAGAGCCGTTCTACCAGACGTTCCATGAATTTTTGGCCTGCGTTGAATTGAGAAATCGTAATGAATTCATTTGGCTGATGCGCCTGCGCGATGTCACCGGGGCCGCAGATGACGGCGGAATAACCCGCCTCCTGAAACTGCCCCGCCTCGGTGCCATAGCTGACCACATGGCTGGCATTGTCGCCAGTGAGTGAACGCACCAGCATCTCGGCCTCACCTTCGGTCTCGGGCACCAAGGCAGGCACTGCGAAATGGTCGGTAACATCGATGCGCGCCTCGGGGTGAACGGCCTGCATCCGGGCCTCGGCCTGTTTTACCTGTTCAAGATAATCCGCGCGCCATTGGGCCGCGCTTTCCCCCGGCACCACACGGAAATCCATCATGAAGCGGCAATCCTTGGCGGTGATGTTATGCGCGGTACCGCCCTCGATCATGCCCACATGGCATGTGGTCCAAGGCGGATCGAACACTGCCGCGATGTCCGAAGGCTGCGCCGTCCTGTTCTGAGCATTGCGCTTGTTGGCCCAGTCGATCAGCGGCGCGGCCTCCATGATCGCGTTGACGCCGGTGTGCATGATCGAGCTATGCACCTCGAACCCAACCATATGCGTGTCATAGCCGAACCCACCCTTGTGGCCGGTGACGGCCTGCATCACCGAAGGCTCACCCACAATCACGGCAGAACCTTTCGGCAGGACCTTCTGCATGGCTTCGATCATCGGCGGGGCACCGGTGCAGCCGACCTCTTCGTCAAAGCTCAGCGCCAGTTGCAGAGGGCGTTTGATGCCTGCGTGATGCGCCTCGACCAGTGCCCAGATGGCCAGTGCGTCAAAGCCTTTCATATCGCAGGTGCCGCGCCCGAAATACTTGCCGTCTTTCTCGGTCACGACGAAGGGATCAGTATCCCAAGGCTGGCCATCGACGGGAACCACATCCGTGTGGCCAGACAGAACAATCGCACCCTCTTCCCACGGGCCGACATGCGCGAACAAAGCGGCCTTGTGGGGCTGATCCGGATCCGGCCAGCGACGCGCCTCGATCCCGTGGCTGCTCAGATAGCCTTCGACCCAATCCACCAGCGGCAGGTTGGTGTCGCGGCTGACCGTGGGAAATGAGATCAGCTTGGTCATGATCTCAAGCGGAGACAGGCGTTCAGCCATGAGGCTTAGTACCCGCTGTCGGTGGTCAGAACAAAATGGCCCGGTTCGACCTCGTTGTATTGCGAGGGTTCGGGGGTGTAGCCAATTGGATGAATTGGCGACGGGATCGGCTTGAAATTCAAATCTTTTTCCGACTTCCGCTTGTTCGGATCAGCAATCGGAACCGCCTTCATCAGCGCCTGCGTATATGCGTGCTGAGGGTTCTCGAACACCCGCGCACGAGGGCCCAATTCGACGATCCGACCCAGATACATCACGCCAACATGGTGGCTAACCCGTTCAACCACCGCCATGTCATGACTGATGAACAGATAGCTGAGGCTCAGTTCCGATTGCAGTTCCATCATCAGGTTCAGCACCTGCGCCTGTACCGAGACGTCCAGCGCCGAGACCGCCTCATCCGCCACGATCAGCTTGGGGTTCAGGGCAAGCGCGCGGGCGATGGCGATCCGTTGACGCTGACCACCCGACATCTCATGCGGGAAGCGGCGCATGAAGCTGCGCGGCAGTTGCACCTTGTCGAACAGCTGGGCCACCCGGTCCTGCAATTCCGACCCCGAGGCGACGCCGTAGTTGCGCATCGGTTCCGCCACCTGATCGACCAGTTGCATCTGTGGGTTCAGCGAGGCGAACGGGTCCTGAAAGATCATCTGCATGTCCAGCCGCGCCTTGCGCAGGCCCGCCGGATCCAGCTTCATGATATCGACGCCGTCCAGATCGACCTCACCCTTCATCGGTTCAACCAGACGCAGGATCGAGCGTCCGGCCGAAGACTTGCCGCAGCCCGACTCACCCACAAGGCTGAGGGTCTGACCCCGGTTGATGGTGAACGACACGTCCTCGACCGCGTGCACGTTCGAAATGGTCCGCCGCAGCAATCCGCCTTTGACCGGAAAGCGCGTGGTCAGGTTTTTGACCGTCAGCAGCACATCGTCGGTACCGGGAATCGGCGCAATGTTTTGACCTTCGACGCCCAGCAACTTCATTGGCTCGGGCGCGGCCTTGCCCTGCATCTCGCCCAGCTTGGGCACCGCAGCCAACAGCGCTTTGGTGTAATCGTGCTGCGGGTTTTCGAAGATTTCGTTAACCGTACCTTCTTCGACCTTGTTGCCCCGGAACATCACGACCACGCGGTCGGCCATCTGCGCCACCACGGCCATGTCGTGCGTGATGAACATCACCGCCGTCCCGGTTTCGCGCTTCAAACGGTCCATCAGAGCCAGAATCTCGGCCTGAATGGTCACGTCCAGCGCGGTCGTCGGTTCATCTGCGATCAGCAGGCGCGGTTCGCAGGCCATGGCCATCGCAATAACGACGCGCTGCCTCATGCCACCCGACAATTCGTGCGGGTATTGCTTTAGCCGCCGTTCAGGTTCGGGGATGCGCACCTGTCGCAGCAGCTCCAGCGCGCGTTCCTCGGCCTGCGTCTTCGACATGTTCTTGTGGATGCGCAGCCCTTCGGTCAGTTGGCGTCCAACCGTGAATACCGGGTTCAGGGCGGTCATGGGCTCCTGAAAGATCATCCCGATCTCATTGCCGCGAATCTGTTTCATCAGATCCTGATTGGCATCGGCCAAATTCATCTCATCGCCATCGCGGCGATCAAACAGCAATTGCCCGCCCGCGATCTCGCCCCCGCCGAACTCGACCAATCGCATCAGCGACAGCGAGGACACCGACTTGCCGGACCCGGATTCGCCAACGATACATACGGTTTCACCGGGGTTCACCTCGAACGAGACATCCTCGACGCCGACCACCGGACCGTCCTTGGTCTGAAACTCGACCCGTAGTTTTTTGATCTGGGCAATAGGCTGATCCAGCACGCGCGCTCTCCCCTTGGCGGCTTTTTGGTTTGAGTGCCAAACGCTAAGGCGGGGGGGCGGGAAAAGTCAAACCCATTGCCGGTTTTCCTGCAGGCAAGGCTTGCAATTTTCTAAAACTCTGTTTCGATACGCCGCGTAACCGTTTTGGGGAGAAGACGGAAAACACGTTCGTGTGATTACCGTTATCGTTGTTTTTCAACGCATTGCACCCCATCGCGGCAACGCCAAATCCGCAGGCCATGCGGAATACGACAAGACACATAAGTGTCCAACATGGAGTGTATGATGAAAATCAAAACCCTTTTGCTTGGTGCGATTGCAAGCACGGCGATGGCCCCGATGGCCATGGCCGAGCGCGGATCGGACGGCAATGTCAGCATTATTTACTGGCAGGCCCCGTCGATCCTGAACCCGTTCCTGTCGGGCGGCACCAAGGATGTGGAAGCGGCCTCGCTGGTGATCGAACCTCTGGCGCGCTATGACCAAGACGGCAACATGGTTCCGTTCCTCGCAGCCGAGATTCCCACCGTCGAAAATGGCGGCGTCAGCGAAGATCTGACGACAATCACCTGGAAGATCGCACCGGGAATCACCTGGTCGGACGGCACTCCGTTCACCTCGGCGGATGTGAAATTCACCGCTGACTACTGTATGCACCCCGAAGGCGGCTGTGCGCAGGTCACCAAGTTCGAAGGCGTCACCTCGGTCGAGGCGGTGGACGACCTGACCGTCAAGGTCACCTTCGACGCACCGACCCCGTTCCCCTACGGACCGTTTGTGGGCGGCGAAAGCCCGATCGTTCAGGCCGCTCAGTTCGCGGACTGCATGGGCGCAAAGGCCCCCGAATGCACCGATCAGAACTTTAACCCGATTGGCACCGGCCCGTTTGTTGTCACCGAGTTCAAGCCGAACGACGTGATCACCTTCAAGGCCAACGATAACTATCGCGACCCGGCGAAACCGGCCTTTGCGACCGTGACCTTCAAAGGCGGCGGCGACGCAACCGCGGCTGGCCGTGCGGTCATGGAAACCGGCGAGTTCGACTATGCCTGGAACCTGCAGCTGGCACCCGAAGTCATCGCGCAGATGCAGGAAGGTGGCAAAGGCGTTCCGGTTGCAGGCTTCGGCCCGCTGGTTGAACGTATCATGCTGAACCAGACCAACCCCTCGCCCGATCTGCCGGAAGGCGAGCGTTCGACGGCTGCGCATCCACACCCGTTCCTGCAGGACCCCGCCGTTTACAAGGCGCTGTCCATGGCCATCGACCGCCCGCTGCTGGTGGAAATCGGTTATGGTCAGGCAGGCAAAGTGACCTGTAACTGGGTCCCGGCACCTGCCGCGTTCAACTCGACCTCGATGACCTGCGACACACAGGATATCGAAGGCGCGAAGAAGCTGCTGGATGACGCAGGCATCGTCGACACCAACGGCGATGGCGTCCGTGAAAAAGACGGCGTTCCGCTGAAGATCGTTTATCAGACCTCGACCAACGCTGTCCGTCAGGACTTCCAGGCGCTGATCAAGGAGTGGTGGAGCCAGATCGGCGTTGAAACCGAACTGCGCAACATCAACGCATCGGTCTTCTTCGGTGGTGATCCGGGCTCGCCCGACACGTTCCAGAAGTTCTATGCCGATGTTGAGATGTATGCCAACACCTTCAACGGCACTGACCCGCAATCCTATCTGGGCAACGGCCTGTGCGACAAGGCGCCCAAGCCGGAATCGCAGTGGCAGGGTGAGAACATCAGCCGCTTCTGCAACGAGGAATTCGACAAGCTGCATGGTCAGCTGGCCGAAACCGCCGGTCTTGAGCAGCGCGCCGAGATCGCGAAAAAGCTGAACGACATCATCGTTGAAAACGGCGGTATGATCCCGCTGGTGCACCGTGGTCGTCTGTCGGCACATGCAAACACCCTGGGTGGCGTTGTCCTGAACGTATGGGACAGCGAGCTGTGGAACATTGCGGACTGGTACCGCAAGACCGGTTCCTAAGCATTAGCCTTGCAAATCTGCGCCCCGGTCCATATCGGGGCGCAGTCATTTGCACACCACTCCAACAAGAAGACGCATATAAAGGCGCCTCTTAATGCTCAATTTTACCATCAGACGACTGGTGCTGGCCGTACCCACGCTGCTGTTCATCAGCCTCGTCATCTTCCTGCTGCTCGAGCTTGCCCCAGGCGACCCGATGGCGCAGGTTCCGCTTACCGTCCCCCCCGAAGTCAAAGAGAAGATGCGCGAGGCGCTTGGCCTCGGCCAGCCGATGCATATCCGGTTCTGGAAATGGATCGTGCAGTTCTTCTGGATCGAACCGCAGGTTCTGGTCGACGCCATGTTCGGCACCACCTTTTCCGAAGGTGACCTGCGCGTGATTTCGTGGCAGACTCGTTCGCCCGTCATGGACATCGTCGTTCAGCGTATCCCGCAGACCCTGTGGGTTGTCGGCACCGCCTACGTAGTCGCCATCCTGATCGCGCTGCCCATCGGCATCTATTCCGCTTACCGCCAGTATTCGTGGTTCGACCAGATGGGCACGTTCGTGTCGATGGTCGGTTTCTCGGTCCCGCCCTTCTTCTCGGGCGTGCTGGTGATCGTGATCTTTTCGGTCCAACTGGGCTGGTTCCCGTCGATCTATGACACGACCCATGTGGTGAATAGCTGGGACAGCTTCGTCGTACAGCTGAAACAGATGATCATGCCGGTCATGGTTCTGGCGCTGCAGATCACCGCGCAGCTGAGCCGCTTCATGCGCGCCTCGATGCTGGACAATCTTAATCAGGATTACGTCCGTACCGCCCGCGCCAAGGGCCTCAGCGAATACACCGTCGTCATGGTCCACGTGTTGCGCAACTCGATGATCCCTGTGGTCACGGTGATTGCTCTGGGCATCCCGGCCATCTTTGGCGGCGCGATCATCACCGAGCAGGTGTTCAAGGTGAACGGCATCGGCCAGTTGCTGATCGGCGCCATTCAGGCCAATGACCTGCCGATGGTGCAGACGCTGACCTTCATCTTCGCCGTGCTGATCGTGCTGTTCAACCTGATCGCCGACGTCCTGTACGGCATTCTGGACCCGAGGATTCGCTATGACTGATCATGATCGTACCGACACTCTGGTCCCTGACGAGGGGTTGGCCCCGGCATCCACAGTCCTGCCAACCTCGGGTGTGATGGAGGAATTCACCACACCACCCAGCAGCCAATGGCGCGATGTGTGGGATCAGTTCAAGACCCACAAGGGCGCGATGATCGGGGCGATCCTATTCATCTTCATCGTCGCCGCGGTCTATCTCGGGCCATTTATCTGGACCATCGATCCCACCCAGATCGACATCCGGTCGCGTAATCAGGGCCCCAGCCTTGCGCATCCCTTCGGCACCGATCAGTTGGGCCGGGATATTCTGGCGCGGATGATGTCCGGCGGCCAGACCTCGGTTTCGGTTGGCATCACCGCGATGCTGCTGGCGCTGTTTCTGGGCTCGTTCATCGGGGTTCTGGCCGGGTTCTTCAAACGGCTGGACGGCCCGCTGATGCGCCTGACCGACCTGTTCCTGGCGCTGCCGCTGCTGCCGCTGCTGCTGGTCATGATGTTGCTGTTTCGCGAGCCGCTGTCGGCGGCCTTCGGGCTTGAACGCGGGATCTTCATCCTGATCGTCTGCGCCATCGGCATCACCTCGTGGATGCCAACTGCACGGATCGTAAGGGGGGACGTTCTGGCGATCAAGGAGCGTGAATTCGTTCTGGCCGCCCGGTCCATCGGCACCAGCAACAGCCAGATCATCACACGGCACATCCTGCCGAACGTGCTGTCGCCAATCATGGTCTCAGCCACGTTGGGCATCGCCACGGCCATCATCACGGAAAGCGCACTGTCTTTCCTCGGCCTCGGGTTCCCACCCGACTTCCCGACATGGGGTCGCCTGTTGTTCGATGGCGTCGACTATCTGCAGCAATACCCCGAGCGCGTGTTCTGGCCCGGTCTTGCGATCTCGCTAACCGTGCTCAGCGTGAACTATCTGGGTGACGGCCTGCGCGACGCGCTGGATCCGCGTATCCGCGGGCGTTAAACGAACCTCAGTCGGCGCGCTTCAGCGCGCCGGCCAACAGGATGATCAGAACGGCCAGCGGTAACAAAATCGCAAAGGCCAGTCGCAGCGTCATCAACTCGGCCAAAAACCCGATCAGGGGCGGCCCGATCAGCAACCCTCCGTAGCCCAAGGTCGCAACGCTTGCGATCGCCTGCCCCGGCGGCACATGCCGGTCATTTGCCGCGCGGCTGAAGGCCAGCGGCATGATCACCGCATAGCCGATCCCCATCAGCGCAAAGCCTGCCAGCGCAAGCCCTGCCCCGCCCGCCGACACCACCCCGAACACACCAAGCGCTGCGCAAACGCCCCCAAACCGCGCGGTCGCAACCGGTCCGAACCGCGCGATCACAAAGCCGCCCGCCAACCGGAAAGCCACCATCGCCACCGAAAACACCGCATATCCCAGCGCCGCAACACTCTCGGCCGCGCCGGTCACATCCCGCAGGAAAATCGCGCTCCAATCCGCCACCGCGCCCTCGCCCAACGCACCGCACAGCGCGGTGAACCCCACAAGGATCAAGGCACCAGATGGCAAAGCAAACACAGACCCCGCCCCGGCCTCGGCCCGGTTCGAGACCCAGCGCACCCACGACGCGGCCAAAGCCAACGCCACAACAACCCCGCCCGCCAGCAGAAAATGCTGTATCACGGTCAGCCCCGCCTGCACCGCGCCAAACCCGCTGAGCGCACCCAGCCCGGCCCCCAAGCTCCACATCGCGTGGAACGAGGACATGACAGGCTTGTCAAAGGCCTGCTCGACCTCGGCGGCCCAGGCATTCATCGCCACATCCATCGAACCGTGAAAGGCCCCGAAGACGAACAGAAACGCGGCCAGGGTCCAGAACTCACCAGCCAGCGCCAGCAGGATTAGGGAAAGCGTGTAAAGAACCGCGATGACCCGCGTGATCGAGACCGCACCAAACCGATCCGTCAGCCGCCCCGTGATCGGAAAGGAACACACCGCCCCGGCTGCCATGAACAGCAACCCATAGCCCAGCGCCTCATGGCTCAGGTCCAGCCGGTCGCGGACCGCCGGAATACGCGACGCCCAGATGCCGAACAACGCGCCATTCAGGATGAACATGGCGGCCACGGCCCGCCACGCGGCAACAATACCAATCATGGGGACCCCCTCGCGCGAAACCTGCCCAACCTGACCCGTTCTACAGGCCCAGCCGGAATTGGCAAATGCCGCCTATTCCAGCCGCTTGCGGATCTGACGAATGCCGATCCATACCCCCAGCACCACCGGAATAGTCACAGCCGCCGTCAGCATCCCCTTGCTGATCCCCGCCTTGGTCAGCGGATAAAGCAGGTAACTGACCAGTGAGACGGCATAATAGCTGATCGCCACCACCGACAGCCCCTCGACCGTGTGTTGCAGCCGCAGCGCCAGATCCGCGCGCCGATCCATGCTTTCCAACAGTGCCTGATTCTGCGCGCTGCGCTCGACATCGACACGGGTACGCAACAGCTCACCTGCGCGAATGGCCCGGTCCGACAGCGCCTGCAGGCGGCGCTCGGTCGCTTTGACAGTGCGGATCGCCGGGTCATAGCGGCGCATCATGAAATCAGCGAAGCTCTGCCCGCCGCGAAAGCGCTCTTCTCTCAGCACCGCGATCCGCTGGTTGACCAACGCCTCATAGGCCCCCGTCGCAGCGAAGCGATAGGAACAGCGGGCCGACAGGCTTTCAAGCTCGGTCGAGGTCGACAGCAACTGCGGCAACAACGCATCCGGAGGCGTGCTGTCATCGGTCATCTCTCCCATCAGCGTGGTCAGCTGACCGTCCAGTTCACCGATCCGGGGCATCAGTTCTTTGACACGGGCAAAGCCCAGCATCGACATCGCCTTATAAGTCTCGATCTCGCATAGCCGCTGAATGACCCGCCCGGTCCGGCGCTCATCGGTCCCGTCCGAGACAAACAGGGCGAACCGCATATGTCCGGCGGGATCGATGCGGAAATCGCCGGCACAAATGGCCGAATCGTCCAGAACCCGCGCCGTCGCCAGGCTTTCGGGCTCAAACCAATCGGCCAACGCAGCGCTCACTCCCTCATCATCCGGGCGCTCGACCACCCGCAACATGATCGACGTCACCCTCTTCCCCGGACACGCCCGCAACCAGTCCGGCGGAAACACTTCGAAATCGGCCGGGTGAAAGGGCCGATCGCTGACGTTCGGAGTGATGGCGGTATAGGTGACGAACTCGGTGTGCTGCTCCCATTTCAGCCGGTGCCGACCGATCTGGCCCGCATAATGCGTCGCCTCCGGCCGCGGATGCTGCGCACCATGCCGGTCGAGCAGATCAATCAGATGCCCCCGGTCTTCACCACGATCCCCCGCCACCGCGGCAGTGGGCTTCTTGATCGCCAGAAAGACGACTGTGCAGGGCGCAGACGCTGTCGGGAAAGGCCGTGCGTGCAACTCGTTGGCCAGCGCATAGCGCAGCGGATGGTCATCTATCGGCGTCATCTGTGGCTCCGTTTTGTCCGGCGCACTATAAGGCACCGGACAAATACATCAATTATCTTTTTATTTCATAGGCTTATATGGATACCACAGCATACCGAACAGCTATCTTATTGATTTGGCTCCCACAGCTCGATGGGATTGCCCTCGGGGTCGTGAATACGCGCGAATTTTCCAACCTCGCTGTCCCAATCCGGGCTGGTCTCGACCGTGATTCCGGCGGCCCTAAGCTGCGCGATCATCGCGTCCAGGTCATCCACGCGAAAATTGATCATCCACTGCTGCCCGGCGCGTCCAAAATACTCCGTATCTTCAGCGAAGGGTGCAAAGACCGTGTACCCCTCCTGCTGCTTCCACGGCACGGGGTCATAGTGGTTCACCCCCAGATGCGTCTCATACCAAACACTCAGCGCCTTCGGGTCTCGCGCACGAAAGAACACCCCACCAATACCATTCACCTTTTCCATAGCCGCCCCCGCCAAAACATCATCCTGCCCCAACCTACCACACCCCACCTGCTTCATCTGGCCAAAAATATCCTGGGGGGCCGCTGGGGGGCAAAGCCCCCCAGCCAACCAAACAAGAAAAGGGCACCCGCAAGGGCGCCCTTTGCATTTCACTGAAACTCTCCGATCAGTCGATCATCGGCAACAGCTTGTCCAGCGACGCTTTTGCATCACCATAGAACATGCGTGTGTTCTCCTTGAAGAACAGCGGGTTTTCGATGCCCGAATACCCGGTGCCTTGACCACGCTTGGACACAAAGACCTGCTTGGCCTTCCAGCACTCCAGAACCGGCATTCCGGCGATAGGGCTGTTGGGGTCTTCCTGCGCCGCAGGGTTCACGATGTCGTTCGAGCCGATGACGATGGCCACATCCGTATCCGGGAAGTCATCATTGATCTCATCCATCTCCAGCACGATGTCATAAGGCACCTTGGCCTCGGCCAGCAGCACGTTCATGTGCCCCGGCAGACGACCGGCAACCGGGTGGATCGCAAAGCGGACATTCTTGCCCTTGGCGCGCAGCTTGCGGACCAGTTCGCTGACCGATTGCTGCGCCTGCGCTACCGCCATGCCGTAACCGGGGATGATGACAATGCTATCGGCATCGTTCAGGGCTGCGGCTACACCATCGGCCTCGATGGCGATCTGCTCGCCCTCAACCGCCATCTGCTCGCCTTGCGGGCCGCCAAAGCCGCCCAGGATCACGCTGACAAAGTGACGGTTCATCGCCTTACACATGATGTAGGACAGGATCGCACCCGACGAGCCCACCAGAGCCCCCACCACAATCAGCAGGTCATTGCCCAGCGAGAAGCCAATCGCCGCAGCCGCCCAACCCGAATACGAGTTCAGCATCGACACCACCACCGGCATGTCGGCACCGCCGATGCCCATGATCAGGTGATAGCCGATGAACAGCGCCGCCAGCGTCATCAGGAACAGCGGGAAGAACCCACCGGACGCGGTGTACCAGATCAGGCAAATCAGCGAGAGGCCCGCCGCCGCTGCATTCAACGCATGACCGCCCGGCAGCTTGGTCGCCGCCGAGGTCACCTTACCCGCCAGCTTGCCATAGGCCACGACCGAGCCGGTAAAGGTAATCGCCCCGATGAAGATGCCCAGGAACAGTTCCACATGCAGGATCGAAACCTCGGCCGCCGTCTTCTTGGCGATCAGCTTGCCGAATTCGCCCAGCCCGGACAGTTCGACCTCTTTCGCGGCATCCGCGATAGCGAACAGCTCGGCCACGTTCAGGATTTCGAAATGGGCGTTATAGCCCACGAACACAGCCGCCAGACCGACAAGGCTGTGCATTGCCGCCACCAGCTGCGGCATCTCGGTCATCTGCACGCGCTGCGCCACATATTGACCGATCAGACCACCGCCGATCAGCAGCAGCAGCGACAGCAGCCACAGGCCCGAGCCGGGGCCGACCAAGGTTGCGAACACCGCCAGCGCCATGCCGACAATGCCATACCAGACCGCGCGCTTGGCGCTTTCCTGGTTCGACAGACCGCCGAGGGACAGAATGAAAAGGACAGCCGCAACAACATAAGCGGCAGAAGTGAAGCCAATCATATGCCCGACCTCCTTAAGATTTCTGGAACATGGCGAGCATGCGCCGGGTTACGAGGAAGCCACCGAAGATGTTGACCCCGGCCATAAAGACGGACAGCGCCGCCAGCAGAATGACCAGGAACGATCCCGATCCGATCTGCATCAACGCTCCAACGATAATAATCGACGAGATCGCGTTGGTGATCGCCATCAGCGGCGTGTGCAAACTGTGCGAGACGTTCCAGATCACTTGAAAGCCCACAAAGATGGCCAGCACAAAAACGATAAAGTGCTGCATGAAACTGGCCGGAGCGATCAGCCCCACCAACAGCATCAATGCGCCACCCACACCCAGCAGGGTGAACTGCTGCTTGGTCTGCGCCTTGAAGGCCGCAATCTCCTGCGCTTTCTTCTCTTCCGGGGTCAGTTCCTTGACCTCGGGCTTTTTCTGCGCCGCAATCGCCTGCACCTTGGGCGGCGGTGGCGGGAAGGTGATCTCGCCCTCGTGCGTCACGGTCGCGCCGCGGATCACGTCATCTTCCATGTCGTGGTTGACCTTGCCGTCCTTCTCGGGCGTCAGGTCGGCCATCATGTGACGGATGTTGGTGGCATAGAGCGACGAGGATTGCGCCGCCATCCGGCTGGGGAAGTCGGTATATCCGATGATGGTCACGCCATTATCGGTCACGATCTTCTCATCCGCTACGGTCAGCTTGCAGTTGCCACCCTTTTCCGCCGCCAGATCGACGATGACCGAGCCCGGCTTCATCGCCTCGACCATATCCTTGGTCCAAAGCTCAGGCGCTTCCCGGTTCGGGATCAGCGCCGTGGTGATGACGATGTCCATCTCGGGGGCCAATTCGCGGAACTTGGCCAGCTGCGCCTCGCGGAACTCATCCGACTGAACGGAGGCATAGCCACCGGTCGCCGCGCCATCCTGCTGATCTTCTTCGAAATCCAGATAGACGAACTCGGCCCCCATGGATTCGACCTGTTCGGCCACTTCGGGGCGCACGTCGAACGCGTAGGTGATCGCACCCAGCGAGGTCGAGGTCCCGATCGCCGCCAGACCGGCGACACCCGCCCCAACGATCAGCACTTTCGCGGGGGGCACCTTGCCCGCAGCCGTCACCTGACCGGTGAAAAAGCGGCCAAAGTTGTTGCCTGCCTCGATAACCGCACGGTAGCCCGCGATGTTGGCCATGGACGACAGCGCATCCATTTTCTGAGCCCGGCTGATGCGCGGCACCATCTCCATGGCAATCACGGTCGCGCCCTTGGACTTGGCCAGTTCCATCCCCTCTTCATTCCCGGCAGGGTTGAAGAACGAAATCAGCGTCTTGTCCTTGGTCAGACGCTTCAGTTCGGTCTCGGACGGCTGACGCACCTTGGCGATGATATCCGCCGCTTTCCACAGCGCGGCAGGGGTCTTGACGACCTCGACGCCGGCGGCCTCATAAGCAGCGTCGGAAAACCCCGCAGCCGCGCCTGCGCCTTTTTCGATCAGGCACTCATAACCCAGTTTCTGCAACTGCACCGCCGAGTCCGGGGTCATCGCGACCCGGTTCTCGCCTTTGAATATTTCCTTTGGCGTTCCTATTTTCACCAGTCGGTTCCCCCTAATTTTCTGTTAAGGCCAGGTGGGTGTCCGGCATTGTTTGACAAGCCGACATTTATCTTGCGCAAGATTATTTCGCAAGTGCAGCATTTCTTGCGGTGTGTCATGCCGACCACATCTTCAGATCCACCTTCGGGTTTTGTTTTCATACCGTGCAAAATCAGCGCGGAACGTGCGGCGCAGACGATCCTCTTCCGGCAGGATAAAACGCCGTTCGAGCAGCCAGACGAAGACCGGGATCAGCACCAGAGACAGCACCGCATCGAAGCGCAGAATCAGCCCGGCCAGGATCAGCACATCACCCAGATAGATCGGATTGCGGCTGCGTTTGTAGATACCGCTCTGCACCATGGCCGACGGTGTTTCATGCGGCAGTACAGTCGTCCGATGGCGGCGAAACTCGAGAACCGCCAGCAGCGCCAGCAGCACGCCGCCGCCGATCAGAATACCGCTGAGTAGATCGGTCACCGCCCCCTCGAGCGACAGCCCCAGAGGCAGCACCCGCGCCTGAGCCCAGGCCAAAACGGCAAAGCCCGCAAGCCAGACGGGTGGTATGTCGATCCGGCGCATGACCGCCTCCTGCCGCGGCAACATGCACCGGCGCATGTCGCTTCTGATCGATGTCCTACCGCTTTCCGGCCAAGATGGCAAAAGCGCAGGGTGTCGCATCATCCGCCCCCCGGCGATGGACAGGTTCGGCCAGATCGGATAGGCCGGATGCAACCCGTTCTTTCCCTTAATGACGCAAGAGCTTCCATGACCGATTTCGCCGCCACCAAATCCATGTTCCACCTGCCCGAGGGGATGATCTATCTCGACGGCAACTCTCTGGGTCCGCTGCCGAAATCTGCCGGTAACCGAGTGGGTGATATGATGCAGGACGAATGGGGGCAGATGCTGATCACCGGCTGGAACAAGGCCGGATGGATGGCGATGCCCACTGGTCTGGGCGACCGCATCGGCCGCCTGATCGGGGCCGAACCGGGCAGCGTGGTGGTTGGCGACACGCTGTCGATCAAGGTCTATCAAGCCGTCGCCTCGGCCTTGGAGTTGAACCCGACACGCAAAGTGGTGCTGTCGGACAATGGCAACTTTCCCTCGGACCTCTATATGGCTGACGGGCTGCTGCGGTCGCTTGGCCCGGATTACGAGTTGCGCGTGGTCGACCCGCAGGACGTCGCCGCCCATGTCACCGAAGAGGTCGCCGTGCTGATGCTGACCGAGGTCGATTACCGCTCGGGCCGCATGCATGACATGAAGGCGCTGACCGAACTGGCCCATGCCAATGGCGTGGTGACGGTCTGGGATCTGGCGCATTCCGCCGGGGCCATTCCGGTCGACCTGTCCGGCTGCAATGCCGATTTCGCGGTGGGCTGCACGTATAAATACCTCAACGGAGGCCCCGGCGCGCCCGCCTTTATCTATGTTGCGCCGCGTCTGTCCGACCGGGTGCGCCCGGCGCTGTCGGGCTGGCTGGGGCATGAATCACCCTTTGCCTTCGATCTGGATTACCGCCCCGGCGCGGGGATCGAGCGGATGCGGGTCGGCACCCCGCCGGTCATTCAGATGACCGCGCTGTCGGCGGCGATGGATATCTGGGATATGGCCGAGATGGCCGATATCCGCGCCAAATCCATCGACCTGACCGAGCTGTTTATCGCCCGGGTCGAGGCCACCTGCCCCGATCTGCAACTGGCCAGCCCCCGCGATCCGCAACAGCGCGGCAGTCAGGTCTCATTCCGGTTTGCCGAAGGCTACGCCGCCATGCAGGCGCTGATCGCGCGCGGTGTGATCGGCGATTTCCGGGCACCTGACGTGATGCGGTTCGGCTTCACGCCACTTTATATCGACGAACAGGATGTGGAGCAGGCGGTCGATATTCTGGCTGATATCATCACCAACAAGCTGTGGGATAAGCCCGAATACAAGATCCGCCAGCGCGTTACCTGACCTCAAGCCCCGCGCCCAACAGCGCGGCAAGCTGGGAAATCCGCCGCTCGAACTCGTCGGCGCTGGACGCCGTCAGCTTAACGCCCTTGAGCGTGGCGGTGATCGTCCGGGCGGTCTCGTCTGGGCCATCGGGAATGCGCACGCGCCCGTTGGCCGCCTCGCGCCGCAGCCAGTCGGCATAGAGGCTGGTCAGTTCGGCCTCGCCCTCGTCCACGATATCTGACGCGGTGGATTTGCTGGCATCCAGCATCTCAACCCCATGCGGCGAGGCAAGGATCATCGCCATGCCGTCAATCTGCGCGTCAATCGCGCGCGCGATGATCTGCGGCACGGTCCCGCCGCCAGACAGAGCACTGGCCACCCCGGCGATCTTTTCAGCGTAATGCGCCTGCGTCAGGCTGCGAACGATGGCCTCTTTATTCTTGTAATGCAGATAGACCGCCGGGCGCGACATGCCCGCCCCCTTGGCGATGTCATCCATCGAGGTCTTGCGGAATCCATAGGCCGCAAACGCCTCAAGCGCCGAGGCGAGGATGGCCAGTTGCCGTGGATCGTCCGGTTTTTGCTCCATGAATCCGATCTGACAGTTTTTGTTCAGATTGTCAATTGACAGACTGACACTTTGCGCTAATTATGTCAGAAACCGTCACAGCCAAGAGAGGTGCGCCATGGCGACCGCCCTTAAGATCAACGGAAAGACCCATCAGGTCGATCTGCCCGACGATGTCCCCCTGTTGTGGGTTCTGCGCGACGAGGTCGGCCTGACCGGCACCAAGTTCGGCTGCGGCGTTGCGGCCTGCGGATCCTGCACCGTGCATATCGATGGTGAGGCGGTGCGGTCCTGTCAGGTCGCCCTGTCCGATGTCTGGGGCGACGTGACCACGATCGAAGGTCTGGGCACCCCCGATGCAATGGCGACGATCCAGCAAGCGTGGGTCGATCATCAGGTGGCCCAATGCGGCTACTGCCAGTCGGGCCAGATCATGCAGGCGGCAGCGCTGCTGGCCGAAAACCCAGCCCCCTCGGACACCGATATCGATGACGCGATGCAGGGCAATCTTTGCCGCTGCGGCACCTATCCCCGCATCCGCGCCGCCATCCACGACGCCGCAGCCAAGCTGAAGGAGGTCTGATCCATGGCCAGCATCGGAAAAATCCTGCGCCGCACCTTCCTGATCGGCTCGGCCGCCATTGTGGGCGGTGTGGCCTTCGGCGCATATTACGTCACCCGCCCCGCGGCGAACCCGTTGAAACCGCGTGACGGTGAAACCGCGCTCAGCCCGTTTGTGCTGATCGACCAGCAGGGCATCACCCTATTTGCCCCGCGCGCCGAGATGGGCCAAGGCGTCATGACCACATGGGCCGCCCTTATCGCCGAGGAATTGGACGTCGAACTGGACGATATCCGCGTTCTGCACGGGCCGGCGGCAGCAGCCTATTACAACCATGCTTTGGTGGGTGAGGGCCTGCCGAACAAGGGCTATGACATCTCTGACTTCCAGCACAATCTGGGTGAGGCTCTGGGTGTTCTGGGCCGGACGCTCAGCCTGCAGGTCACCGGCGGTTCGACCTCGATGAAAGACGGGTTCGAGCGGATGCGCATGGCCGGTGCCACCGCCCGCGAGACACTGAAACAGGCAGCGGCGGATCAGTTGGGCGTGGACCGCGCGCAATTGCAAACCGAAAACGGCGCGGTGGTTGCCCCGGATGGCACCCGCATCCCCTATACCGAACTGGCCGAGGCCGCTGGCCAGATCGAGCCACCCGAGGTCGCGCTGCGCGACCCGTCCGAGTGGCGTTTGATCGGCAAATCCCTGCCCCGCGTCGACATCCCCGGCAAATCCACGGGCACCGCAACTTTCGGCATCGACGTACGCCCCGAGGGTCTGAAATTCGCGTCCGTGCGTATGAACCCCAAGCTGGGCGGCGCCATGAACGGCTTTGACGCAAGTGCTGCCGAATCCATGCCCGGTGTCGAAAAGATCGTCGATCTGGGCACTGGCGTCGCGGTGATTGCGAACAACACATGGCTCGCCATGCAGGCGGTCGAAGCCATCGACGTGGACTGGGGCGATGCCCCCTACCCGCCCGAGACCGACGCCGTGTTCGCCAAGATCGCCGAGGCGTTTGACGCCGCCCCGAACTCGACCATGCGCGATGACGGCGATGTTGACGTTCTGCCCGAAGGCGCGACCGAGATCACGGCGGACTATACCGTACCCTATCTGGCCCACGCCACGATGGAGCCGATGAACGCCACCGCGCTTTACACCGGCAGCAAGCTGGACCTGTGGTGCGGCAATCAGGCACCGACCCTGATCCAGATGCGCGCGGCCAATACCGCAGGTCTGGACACCGAAGCGGTCGAGATCCACACCACCTATCTGGGCGGCGGCTTTGGTCGCCGCGGAGAACTGGATTTTGGTGAGATCGCCACCAAGGTCGCCATGGCCATGCCCGGCACGCCGGTCCAGACAACGTGGAGCCGCGAAGAAGACATGCGCCACGACTTCTACCGCCCCGGCGCGATGGCCCGGATGCGCGGCGCGGTCAAAGGTGGCAAGGCCGTGCTGATCGACGGCAAGGTTGCCTCGCAATCCCCCACCCAGCAAGCGGTCGCGCGCTACACTGGCTTCCCCGGCGGCGGCCCCGACAAGGTTCTGGTCGAAGGCTTCTTCAACCAACCCTATTCGGTGCCCAACTACCGCATGGCCGGGCATATCGCCGATCTGGCCGTTCCTGTGGGCTTCTGGCGCTCGGTCGGCAACAGCCATAACGGGTTCTTCCACGAAACCTTCATGGATGAGATGGCCCATGCCGCCGGACGCGACCCGCTGGAGTTCCGACTGGAACTGGCCCAATCCGAACACGCGCCCTCAGCCGGGTGTCTGGAGGCCGTCCGGGAAATGTCAGGCTGGACCGGCAAGACCCCCGATGGCGTGGGCCGCGGCGTGGCACTCGCCTACAGCTTTGGCACCCCGGTTGCGCAGGTGATCGAAGTGATGGACGAAGACGGCACTATCCGCATCTCGAAGGCCTGGATCGCCTGCGACGTGGGCCTTGCGCTGGACCCGGCCACGGTCGAGGCGCAGATGATCGGCGGCATGATCTATGGCCTGTCGGCGGCGGTGTCGGGTGAGATCACCTTTGCCGATGGCGAGGTCGAGCAATACAACTTCCCCGATTATGACGCGCTGCGGATGCACACGACGCCCGCAACCGAGGTCCGCATCCTTGAGACCAACAAGCATCTGGGTGGGGTCGGTGAACCCGGTACGCCTCCGTCGATGCCTGCGCTGGGGAATGCGCTGTTTGATCTGACCGGCGAGCGCGCCCGCAGCCTGCCGCTGAACCAGCAGTTCAACCTGCTGGTCTGAGATATCCGGTCCGGCGCCCGTCGCCGGACCGCTTAAGCCGAACGCTGCAGCCGCGCGGCGTCTTTGCCTGCGGCCCAGCCGTGTACGGCGCGGCCGAATTCTTCGAACAAGGGGCGCGAGACTGGGTCGTTTGCGGCATCCCATTCGGGGTGCCATTGCACCGACAGGGTAAAACCCGGGGCACCTTGAATATAGATCGCCTCGGGCGTGCCGTCGGGCGCGAGACCGTCGATCACCACATTCTCGCCCAACGTTTTGATCCCCTGCCCGTGCAGCGTGTTGGTCATCACCTCGCAAGCGCCCAGCAATTGATGAAACACGCCGCCCTCGGTCAGTGTCACCACATGGCGCAGGGCAAATTTCTCTTCCAGCGTGCCATCGGGCGGCATCCGGTGGTTCAACCGCCCCGGCAGATCGCGGATTTCGGGGTACAGCGTGCCGCCCATGGCCACGTTGACCTCTTGAAAGCCGCGGCAGATGCCAAAGAAGGGCTGCCCGCGCTGGACGCAGGCGCGAACCAGCGGCAGCGTGATCGCATCCCGCGCCCGGTCAAAATCACCATGCGCGGCCGTTGCAGCCTCGCCGTATTCCTCGGGATGCACGTTGGGGCGGCCTCCGGTCAGCAGAAAGCCGTCGCAGACCTCAAGCAATTCATCCACCGACACATAGCGTGGGTCCGCAGGCACCAGCAGCGGCACACAATCCGAAACATTTGACACCGCGTCCGAATTCATCGTCCCGCCCGCATGTGTCGGGTACTGATCGTTCATCAGATAAGAATTGCCGATAATGCCGACGACCGGACGCGCCATGAGGTTTCCTTTGTCTCAACTGGTATCTGGCAAAACCTACCGGCAGGCCTGCCCTTGCGCAACGGCGCACACCCTGCATGTCAGCGCAGGCGCGTGTTCAACGGTGCACATTTTGGCGGGACGCATATCTGCTCTGCGCCCGGGCGCATTGGTTGCAGCGGCGGGGCGAAAACCATAACGTCGCGCCAGATTCCCAGTCAACGAGGCCCCCGATGCGCGATGCCGCCCCCACCACCATCTATCTGAAAGATTACACCCCGTTCAGCTATCTGGTCGACAGCGTGCATCTGACCTTCGATCTGGCTCCGAACGCCACCCGCGTGACCTCGCGCATCGCCTTCCGTCCGAACCCCGAGGCGACGGATCGTACGTTTTTCCTGCATGGTGAAGACCTCAGGCTGATCCGCGTCGCCATCGACGGGGCCGAAGTGTCACCTGACCTGACACCCGAAGGTCTGACCCTTGCCGCCCCCGACGCGCCCTTTGTCTGGGAGGCCGAGGTCGAGATCGACCCCGGCAACAACACCGCGCTGGAGGGGCTTTATATGTCGAACGGCATGTATTGCACCCAATGCGAGGCCGAAGGGTTCCGCAAGATCACCTATTACCCCGACCGCCCCGATGTGATGTCCACCTTCACTGTGCGTATCAATGGCGACCTGCCGGTGTTGCTGTCGAACGGCAACCCCACGGCCAAGGGCGAGGGCTGGGCGGAGTGGGTCGATCCCTGGCCCAAACCCGCCTATCTGTTCGCGCTGGTCGCCGGAGAGTTGATCGCCCATCCCGGCCAGTTCACCACCATGTCGGGCCGGGACGTCGAACTGAACCTCTGGGTCCGCCCGGGCGACGAGGGCAAATGCGCCTTTGGCATGGAAGCCCTGAAGAAGTCGATGAAATGGGACGAGGACGTCTATGGCCGCGAATACGATCTGGACGTGTTCAACATCGTGGCCGTCGACGATTTCAACATGGGCGCGATGGAGAACAAGGGGCTGAACATCTTCAACTCCTCGGCTGTGTTGGCCAGCCCCGAAACCTCGACCGACATGAATTTCGAGCGGATCGAGGCGATCATCGCCCATGAGTATTTTCACAACTGGACCGGTAACCGCATCACCTGCCGCGACTGGTTCCAGCTGTGCCTCAAGGAAGGGCTGACCGTCTATCGCGATGCGCAGTTCACCTCGGACATGCGCTCGGCCCCGGTGAAACGCATCCATGACGCCATCGACCTGCGCGCGCGGCAATTCCCCGAGGATAACGGGCCTCTGTCGCATCCCGTGCGGCCCGAGAGTTTTCAGGAAATCAACAACTTCTACACCTCGACCGTCTACGAGAAAGGTGCCGAGGTCATCGGTATGCTGAAGCGGCTTGTGGGCGATGAGGCCTATGCACGGGCGCTCGATCTCTATTTCGACCGCCATGACGGGCAGGCCTGCACCATCGAGGATTGGCTGCAGGTTTTCGAGGACACTACGGGCCGCGATCTGCGCCAGTTCAAGCGCTGGTACAGCCAGTCCGGCACCCCGCGTGTGTCGGTGCGTGAGGATTGGACCGATGGCACCTACACCCTGACGCTGGGCCAACGGACCGAGCCGACACCGGGGCAGGACGACAAGCAGCCTCAGGTGATCCCGGTCGCCATTGGCCTGCTGGGTCCGAACGGGGATGAGGTTCGCGCGACCGAGGTGTTTGAGCTGACCGAGGCAGAACAAAGCTTTACCTTCACCGGCCTTGCGGCCAAGCCCGTGCCTTCGATCCTGCGCGACTTCTCGGCCCCGGTGATCCTTGAACATGAGCCGTCGAATGCCGAACGCGCCTTCCTGCTGGCCCATGACACCGACCCGTTCAACCGCTGGCAGGCGGGGCGGTCGCTGGCCGAGGACACGCTGCTGCGCATGATCACCGACGAGGCGACGCCGGATGCCGATTATCTGGACGGCTTGCTGGCCGTTCTGCGCGATGAAACACTGGACCCGGCCTATCGCGCGTTGATGCTGGGCCTGCCGACGCAATCCGAACTGGCCGCGGCGCTACATGACAAAGGCGTCACGCCCGATCCGATGGCTATCTGGGCAGCGGTTGAAACCCTGCGTCAGGCCACCGCCCAGCATGTTCAGGACCTGCTGCCCCGGCTGCACAGCGAAACGCTGGTGGATGCGCCCTATAAGCCGGACGCCGAGCAATCGGGCAAACGGGCCCTTGGGGGTGCTGCGCTGGCGCTGACCTCGCGACTGGATGGTGGCGTCAAGGCGGCCGAGGACTACGCCCGCGCCGACAACATGACACTTCAACTGACCGCCCTGTCCTGCCTGCTGCGCGCGGGCAAGGGCGAAGCCGAGCTGGAGGCGTTTTATGACCAGTGGCAGCATGACCGGCTGGTGATGGACAAATGGTTCGGACTGCAGGTTGCGATGACAGGCCCCGAAAAGACGGTCGAAACCGCGCGCAAACTGTCCGAGCACGCTGATTTCAATTGGAAAAACCCCAACCGGTTCCGCGCGCTGATGGGATCTTTGGCCGGCAGCCATGCGGGCTTCCATCAGGCGGACGGCGCAGGCTATGCGCTGCTGGCGGACTGGCTGATCAAGCTTGACCCGGTGAACCCGCAAACCACCGCCCGGATGTGCAGCGCCTTCCAGACCTGGAAACGCTATGACGCCGACCGTCAGGCCCTGATGCGCGCGCAACTGACTCGCATCGCGGACGCGCCCGACCTGTCTCGGGACACCACCGAGATGGTGTCGCGCATCCTCGGCGCATGACCCCGTTCCGGTTCACCCGGCAGAACCGGAACCAACGCACGGTTCTGATCCTGATCGGCATCTACGCGGTACTGATCGGGTTGACGATCGTGTTTGACGCGGTCTGGTGGCTGATGGCCCTGCTGGCCCTGACCACCCTGCCCGCGCTGTGGGATGTGATCAAAGACACCAGCGCCGGGATGGAACTGACCGGCGATACCCTGCGCTGGCACAGCGGTCAGCGGCAGGGCGAACTGAAGCTGGCCGAGGTTGACCGGTTCCGCTTTGACACGCGCTGGGACTTTTCGGTGCGTGTCTCGGCGGTGTTGAAATCGGACAAACGCGTGCGTCTGCCGGATGAATCACTTCCACCGCACAAGCAGTTCGAAGAGGTCTTGACACAGGCCGGATTCGCGGTCGAGCGTCATCATTTTACAGCATTCTGAAACGATCCCCCAGCTCCAGGCAGGATTGGTCACGGATTCCTCTGCTCGCAGCGTTGTGTCCTTGATTTGCGCCTAATTTTTGGCAAAACTGAACCGGTTACACGCTTGTTCCAGTTCGAGTTTCGCCATGTTTCGGTCTATCAGGGCAGTTTCTGCCCGTCTTTTCGGTTCTTCTGATCCCACCCGAACGCCTCTGCCTGCGTCGGTCGCCGATGCCACGGCATGGCTTGTTGCCTCGGGTCAGCTGAACATCCCCATCGCTGAAACGGATGCTGATGATGCGATCGCGCATCAGGTGATCGAGCGCGGCCGCTATCTGGCGCGGCAGGATATGTGGGCCGAATTGTCGCGCGAAATGCGCGCCGCGGACGCTGCCCGCAAGACCACGCCCTGCGGACAGCCAATCACCGACCTACTGGCCTTTGGTGCCCGCTCGGACGTGGTGCTGGCGGCCGAACATGCGCTGTCTGACGGTAAGGAACTGTCGGATTACGATCTTCTGGGTGGAATCTCAGAGCTGGAAGGCGAGATTCAGAACCATCCCAACGATCCGATGATCGCGCTGGTGGTGGCGCTGGCCCATATCGATCTGGCCTGGGCGTGGCGTGGCACGGCGCAATCGGATGCGCTGCCGGCGCTGCATCAGTCCCGTTGTGCGGCGCATTTCGACCGCGCCGCCGCGCTGCTGCCGGTGAGCCGCGCAGCCATGCCCGACAGCCCCGCCGTTGCCGCGGCGGATTGTGCGCTGCTGGCCGGTCACATCGACCCGCGCACGCGCGTCGCTGACAAGTATGAGGCGCTGATCACACTGGACCCGCAGAACCACCGCCACATGCGCGCCATGGGGACTCACCTGCTGCCGCGCTGGTTCGGCAGCTATGAACAGCTTGAGGTTCAGGCCCTGCGCAACGCCGCGCGGACCCAGAAGACGTGGGGCGCAGGCGGTTATACCTGGGCGCAGTTCGACGCCATCGCACTGGATGATGATGCCTGCGCGCGGGTGGATGTCGAGTATTTTATTGAAGGATTACAGGATATTGTAGCGCGCCGTCCGGATCAACAGACGATCAACCTGCTGGCGGCCTATTGCTCGGTCACCCTGCAGAAGGGCATGGGCCGCAGCCCCAAGGCAGACGTCGCCCGCAAGCAGATCTGCGCCGCCGCAGACTGGTTGATCCGCGATCACCTGACCGAGTTGCACCCGCTGATCTGGGCCCATGCAGCGAACGGGTTCAACAACAGCCTGCGTGTCAATTCGGCTGAACGCTTTGCCGCCCGGGGCCGCCGCGATGCGCTGCGGGCCATTGCCAACCTGCTGCGGGACGAGCTGCGCAGCGGTCAAAGCGCGACGTTCACGCCGTCTGGGCTGCAGTTCTCGGGGAATTAGGGTCGGAACCCCTTGCTCCTTTGGCGCGCCGGGCCTAATACGCAGGCTTAGACTTCTGCGGATATGAGGCGCGCCATGCTCGACCTGACATACGAAATGCCCAAACCCAAAACCATTGCCGGGGCCAAGCACGATTGGGAACTGGTGATCGGGATGGAGGTGCACGCTCAGGTCTCATCCAATGCCAAGCTGTTTTCGGGCGCAT
Organism: Ruegeria sp. AD2(2025); assembly: GCF_056542385.1. Classification (NCBI taxonomy): domain Bacteria; kingdom Pseudomonadati; phylum Pseudomonadota; class Alphaproteobacteria; order Rhodobacterales; family Roseobacteraceae; genus Ruegeria; species Ruegeria sp. AD2(2025). The sequence continues at coordinate 334,128 of NZ_JBQFZS010000004.1, read as the reverse complement.
CGACCCAGTTCGGGGCGGAGCCGAACTCGAACGTAGCATTCGTGGACGCGGCGATGCCGGGCATGCTGCCGGTGATCAACGAGTACTGCGTGGAACAGGCGGTGCGTACCGGGCTGGGCCTGAAGGCGGATATCAACCTGAAATCGGCCTTTGACCGCAAGAATTATTTCTACCCCGACCTGCCGCAGGGATACCAGATTTCTCAGCTTTATCAGCCTATTGTGGGCGAAGGCGAGGTTCTGGTCGAGATGGGCGACGGCACCGCACGCATCGTGCGGATCGAACGTATCCACATGGAGCAGGACGCGGGCAAATCGATCCACGACATGGACCCGCATATGTCCTTTGTCGACCTGAATCGGACCGGTGTGTGCCTGATGGAGATCGTCAGCCGTCCCGATATTCGCGGACCGGAAGAGGCTGCAGCCTATATCGCCAAGCTGCGGCAGATCATGCGGTATCTGGGCACGTGCGACGGCAACATGCAGAACGGCAACCTGCGGGCGGACGTGAACGTCTCGATCTGTTTGCCGGGCGCGTATGAGAAGTATCAGGAAACACAGGACTTTTCGCATCTGGGCACGCGGTGCGAGATCAAGAACATGAACTCGATGCGGTTCATCCAGCAGGCGATTGAGGTCGAAGCCCGTCGTCAGATCGCCATCGTCGAAGCTGGGGGCAAGGTCGAGCAGGAAACCCGTCTCTATGACCCGGACAAGGGTGAGACACGGTCGATGCGGTCCAAGGAAGAAGCGCATGATTACCGCTATTTCCCCGACCCCGACCTGCTGCCGCTGGAGATCGAGCAGGCCTGGGTGGACGACATCGCCGCCAAGCTGCCGGAACTGCCGGACGATAAAAAATCGCGTTTTATCAGCGAGTTCGGCCTGACCGACTATGACGCGTCCGTGCTGACCGCCGAGGTGGAATCGGCGGCATATTTCGAAGATGTCGCCAAGGGCCGCAGCGGCAAGCTGGCCGCGAACTGGGTCATCAACGAGCTGTTTGGGCGGTTGAAAAAGGACGACAAGGGCATCACCGACTCGCCGGTTTCTCCGGCGCAGTTGGGGGGGATCATTGACCTGATCGCGTCGGATGCGATCTCGGGCAAGATTGCCAAGGACCTGTTTGAAATCGTCTATACCGAAGGCGGTGATCCGGCGCAGATCGTCGAGGATCGCGGCATGAAACAGGTCACGGATACCGGCGCGATTGAGGCCGCTTTGGACGAGATCATCGCCGCCAATCCGGCGCAGGTCGAGAAGGCCAAAGTGAACCCGAAACTGGCGGGCTGGTTCGTGGGTCAGGTGATGAAGGCGACCGGCGGCAAGGCCAATCCGAAGGCGGTTAACGAATTGGTCAGCAAGAAGCTGGGCTCGTAAATCTTCCGATTTGTACATCCCCGAAGACCGGGTTTGTTCATTTTGTACATAATGAAAGCTTAACGTCCGGGGGCGAGTCAGCGGCTTGACTCGGCCCCTGAATGCGCTTTCTCATCCCGCAAGGCAGAGAGGGGATACCGATGCAAAATCGTTTTGATCAGGAACTGGAAACCCGGCTGATGCGCTATGCCGCCATCGACAGCCAAAGCGATGAGACCTCGCCCTCGACCCCCAGCACCAAGATTCAGTTCGACATGCTGAACCTGCTGCAGCAGGAGCTGACCGAGATCGGCGCGCAGGATGTAAAGATGACCGGCGACAGTGTGGTGATGGCGACGATCCCCGGCACGGCTGAGGGGCCGACCATCGGGTTTCTGGCGCATGTGGACACGGCGCCTCAGTTCAACGCGACCGGGGTCAAGCCTCGGGTGATCAAGGGGTATAATGGTGGAGAGATCACGTTTCCCGATGATCCCGATTTGGTACTGTCGCCCGAGGAACACCCCTATCTGGCTGAGAAGATCGGGCATGATCTGATTACGGCGTCGGGGACGACTCTGTTGGGCGCGGATGACAAGGCTGGAGTGTCGATCCTGATGACGCTGGCGCGGCATCTGCTTGAGAACAAGGATGTCCCCCACGGCCCGATTCGCATCGCCTTTACACCCGATGAAGAGATCGGGCGCGGTGTTACTGAACAGCTGCCCAAGGATATGAACGCGGATTTCGCCTATACGCTGGACGGGCAGGAACTGGGTGAGATCGAATATGAAAGCTTCTCGGCCGATCGGGCGGTGATCAAGATCACCGGCGTGTCGATCCATCCGGGGCTGGCCAAGGACAAGATGGTGAACGCCGCGCATCTGGCCGCCAAGATTGTGCAGACCTTGCCGCAGGCGACGATGACGCCCGAGGTGACGGATGATCGTCAGGGGTTCATCCATGTGACGGATATGAATGGCGGTTCGTCCGAGATGGAGATCAAGCTGATCCTGCGCGACTTCGAGATGGAAGGGTTGGAAGCGCAGCGCGATATCGTGCGTCAGGTTTGTGCCGCTGTGCAGGCCACCGAACCGCGCGCGCAGATCGACTGCGAGATTTCGCACCAGTATCGCAACATGCGCTATTGGCTGGAAAAGGACATGACGCCGGTTGATCTGGCGCGGGATGCCTGCCGCGATTTGGGGATCGAGCCGGTTTCCGTACCGATCCGGGGCGGCACCGATGGGTCGCGCCTGACCGAGTTTGGCACGCCGACGCCCAATATCTTCACCGGGATGCAGTGCATTCACGGGCCGTTGGAGTGGATTTCGGTGCAGGACATGGCCGTGGCGACCGAACTGTGCCTGTCGTTGGTTGGCAAGGCCGCGCGCGGCTGAGGCTGAATCTCGCCGAGGCACGATCATGGCTTTCGTTTGCTTGCCAAAATGTTAACGTGCCCGGACACAGCAATCAGGACCTGTTGATGCAGCGCTACGAATACAAAGTTGTCCCCGCTCCGCAAAAGGGCACCAAAGCCAAAGGCGTGAAGACGCCCGAGGGCCGGTTTGCCACCTCGATCGAGCAGTTGCTGAACCAGTTGGGGCAAGAGGGCTGGGAGTATCAGCGCGCGGAACTGCTGCCCAGCGAGGAACGCTCGGGCCTGACCGGATCGACGACGAACTGGCGCAATGTGCTGGTGTTTCGCCGGGCGGTTGCCGCCGATGCGCCGCAGGTCGAGCCGGTGGAAGAGGATGACACCCCGACCCCGCGCCCAGTGCCCGGCCCGGATGAGGTGCTGACCACCCCGCCTGCGGCCCCTGCCCCGATCTCGGAAGCGCCGCAGGACCCGCCGCTGACGCTGAAAGCGTCGGACGAGATCGAAGAGGACACGGTCAAAGACAAGGCCTGACCCCGGAACATGATGTTTCACCCCGCTCACGCGGGTGTTTCGTGTATGTGAACGCGATTGCGGGCAGATTGGGTTTGGACCCAATCGGAGGATGCCATGTCGATCACGCGTCGCAGTTTTACCGCTTTGCTAGGGGCCGGTGCCGCCCTGCCCACCGCGCTTTGGGCGCAGGAGGACCCGGTTTATCAGGCCGTGCGGTCAACGCTTTATGCCGGAGGGGCGGATTTCAAGGCCGGGATGGCCTTTCTTCAGCAACGCGGCAACCCCGATGTGGTGCCTGCCCTTTTGACCGCGATGCGATATGGTCGGCGGCGCGAGCGCGCGATCGCCGAGGTGATGGACGCGCTGACCGGTCAGAACCTGGGCGCTGATTGGTTCGAGTGGATGCTGTGGCAGGAGAAGAACCCTCAGATCGTGCCGCACCCGTCGCTGGCGCCGTTCAAACGCGAGGTGCTGTTGGGGATCGACGAGAATTTCGACCTGTTCCTGCGCCCCGAATACCTGCAGCGCGACAAGATGAAGATCCGGCTGGAAGAGATCACCTGGGGCGGCGTGGTCAAGGACGGCATCCCGTCGCTGGACAATCCCAAGCTGATCCCGGCGGCGCGGGCGGATTATCTGAAGGATGACGATCTGGTCTTTGGTGTCTCGATCAACGGCGATGTGCGCGCTTACCCGCTGCGGATCATGGGCTGGCACGAGATGTTCAACGAGGTGATCGGCGGTGTGCCGGTGGCGCTGGCCTATTGCACGCTCTGCGGGTCGGGGATCTTGTTCGAAACGCAGGTCGAGGCGCGGCGGAAGCCGTTTGTCTTTGGCTCGTCGGGGTTTCTCTATCGGTCGAACAAGCTGATGTTTGATCGCGAGACGCATTCGCTGTGGAACCAGTATACTGGCAAGCCGGTGGTTGGTCCGCTGGTGGATAGCGGCATCGAATTGAAGCAGCGCCCGGTGGTGATCACGCGCTGGGATAACTGGAAAGCCTCGCACCCGGATACGCAGGTGCTGTCGCTGAACACAGGGCACCGGCGGAACTATGGCTCGGGCGTGGTGTATCAGGAGTATTTCGCTTCGCCCGAGTTGATGTTCCCGGCGCTGGTGGATCAGCGCCAGCATCGGCAGAAGGATTACGTGTTTGCCGTGCGCCAGTTCGGCGCGGCGCGGGCCTGGCCGTTGCAGGCGTTCAAGGGCAAGCCGGTGATCAATGACGCCATCGGCGGGCGGGCCTTGATGCTGATGGGCGATCCTGACAAGCGCAGCGTGCGGGCCTATGAGCGTGGATCGCATCAGTTCCGCGCGACCAGCGATGGTGGGTTGCTGGATGAGGCGGGAAATAAGTGGAGCGTCACCGAAGAGGCTCTGGTCGCGCCGGATGGTACGGAATTGCCGCGCGTGGCGGGGCATATTTCCTACTGGTTTGCGTGGGACAATTATCTGGGCGATGCGGCCAGCGTGTATGACGGCTGATTACGAATGTTCCTCGGCCGCAGTCGCCGCCAGCGCGCGGTTATAGGCCTTGAGCGCGTCGATGTGATAGAGCGCGCCGACCGGGTTTTCGCAGCCGTCCTTGTCGATCACCACCACGGGGATGCAGGGGATATCGTCGCGGTCGAAATAGGGCATCGCGGCCTCAAGCGTGGCGTTGGCCCTGACACAGAGGCCCTGATCGATCAGCGCCAGTGCCTGATCCTTGGTGATGGATCGCGCGTCGCCAAGGGGGCGCATCACCGCCCCGGCGCGCAGCATCGCCAGCAGGTAGGCCTGCGGCCCGGCGGCCAGATGCACGTTGCGGCGCTCAAGCTGGGTCAGGAAGAACGACCGGTCCACAAGGCGCGAGGCCAGCGCAGTGGACATCGAGACCGAGACCATCACGGCGAGGCCGATCTGCCAGTCTCCGGTCAGTTCGAAGACGATCAGCGTGGTGGAGATCGGCGCGCCCAGCACCGCCGCCGCCACCGCGCCCATCCCGGCGAAGGCATAGAGCGTGTGGGTGCCCGACACATCCGGCAGCAACCCGGTGGCAATCAGGCCAAAAGCCAGCCCGGTCAGCGCCCCGATCATCAGAGAGGGCGAGAACACGCCACCGCCCATGCGCCCGCCCATGGTGATGGCCACGGCGACGGTTTTCATGACCGCAAACAGGATGGCGGTCGTCAGCACGAGGTCTCCCGTCAGGGCGCGAATGGTTGTCTCGTACCCGACGCCGATGATGTGGGGGAACCAGACGGCAAGCAGGCCCAGCATGGCCCCCGAGACACCGGGGCGCAGCCAGCGTGGCAGGGACAGGCGGTTCTGGATGTGGGTGCCGATATCCTCGGCAAAGAAGATCGAGCGCATCAGCAGCAGCGCCACGAGCCCGCAGATCAGGCCGAGGATCAGGAAGGCGGGCAGTTCCACGTAGAATTGCAGCGAGCCGGGGGTGTCCAGCGTGAATTCGGTGACATCTCCGTAAGCCAGCCGGTTGATCACAGTGCCCGCGACCGAGGCGATCACGATGGGCGCGAAGGCGTGCACGGCAAAGTGGCGCAGCACGACCTCGAGCGCGAACAGCGCGCCTGCGATGGGGGCGTTGAAACTGGCCGAGACGGCGGCGGCCACGGCGCAGCCCAGCAGGTCGCGCCCGGTGATACCATCGGCATGGATACGGTCGCTGACCCATGTGGAGATCACCCCGGCCATGTGCACGACCGGCCCTTCGCGGCCCGTCGACCCACCAGAACTGAGGGTGATGAGCGAGGCGAAGAAGGAGGCGATACCGGCCTTTTTCTCGACCCGGCCATCGGTGATCGCCGCGCCCTCGATCACATCCGCAACCGAGCGGACGCGGCCGTCATCGGTGAACCTATGCAGGATGATGCCGACCAGCAGCCCTCCGACAACGGGGGTGAGGAAGATCCACAGCCAGTGCAGGCTTTCGGCATGGCTGTGCAGATGCAGGATGTCTTGGGTGTTATACAGATAGGTCTGCAGCGCCGAGATCGCCATGCGAAACCCCAGCGCCATGAAACCGGCTGCGATGCCGATGACCAGCGCGATGAACCAGAACTGAACCTGGCTGGGCCCGCGGTGCCGCATCACCCGCCAGCCGTCCCGCAGCGCCGAGAGGGCCTGGTTCAGCTGGTTGCGCAGCACGGTGCGGGTGGACTGGGTCATTGGCCCTCGTGAGGATCGCGGGGATGGTCGCTTAACCTTTACTAAGCCACGTTGGGGCCTGAGAAAAGTCGGTTCACGGGGGATTGTTTGCAGGCGTTGCGCGTTGGGCGCGTCAGGCGTCCAGCAGGGCGCGGGCGGCAGCCCGGGCCTCGTCCGTGATGGTGTCGCCGGCGACCATGCGGGCGATTTCGTCGACGCGGTCAGGGTCAGCCAGCGGGATGACGGTGGACAGGGTCTGATCGCCCGTCACCTGTTTCTGCACCCGCCAATGATGCGCCGCCCGCGCAGCGACCTGTGGGGAATGTGTGACCACCAGTACCTGCCCGCCGTGGGCCAACGATGCCAGACGACGGCCCACCGCATCCGCCGTTGCGCCGCCGACGCCACGGTCGATCTCGTCAAAGATCATGGTGCGGGCGCTGTCTTCACCGGTCAGGCAGACCTTGAGCGCCAGCAGAAAGCGGCTGAGTTCACCGCCCGAGGCGATCTTGTTCAGCGGACCCGAGGGCGCGCCGGGGTTGGTGGCGACGGTGAAGGCCACCGCGTCGGTGCCTTCGGGGCCGGGGTCGGCGGGCGTGATCTCGGTCTGGAATACGGCGCGTTCCATTTTCAGGGGCGCGAGTTCGGCCATGACCGCTTGGTCCAGCGCGCTGGCCGCGGTCTGGCGCGCGGTGCTGAGCGCGGTGGCAGCTTTGTCATACGCGACCTGCGCTGCGTCCACGGCGGCGCGTTTGTCGCTGAGGTCGGCGTCGCCCGCGTCCAGACGGTTCAGGCGGTCGCGCAGGGTATCGGCGAAGGCACCCAGATCGTCGGGGGCGACGTCGTGTTTGCGGGCCAGCGCGCGGATGGCGAACAGGCGTTCCTCGGCCTGTTCCAGTTCCGCCGGATTGAAATCGAGCGCCTGCAGGCAGGTGTTGACGCCGTCCTGCGCCTCGCCCAGTTCGATCAGGGCGCGGCCAAGCGCTGCGATGGGGTCTTCCAACTGACCGCCCGCATTGTCCGAAACGCCTTCGAGCCAGCGCACGGCGTCGGCCATCGCGCCTTCGGCCCCGTCGCCGCCAAGCAGGGCAAAGGCGCGGGCCACGTCATCGCGGATACGCTCGGCCCCCTGCATCATGCGGCGGCGGGCATCCAGATCGGCATCCTCGCCCGGTTGCGGGTCCAACTGGTCAAGCTCGCCGACAGAATGACGCAGGAATTCTTCCTCGGCGCGCATGGTGGCCAGAGTGGCCTCGGTCTCGGTCAGGGCCTTGCGGGCGTGGGACATCTGGGTCCATGCGGTGCGAACGGCGACAAGGTGATCCCCTGCCCCGGCATAAGCGTCCAGCATGGCGCGGTGGCCGCGCGGGTTCAGCAGGCCGCGATCATCGTGCTGGCCGTGCAGTTCGATCAGGGTTTCCGATAGCGCACGCAGCACCTCGCCCGAGCAGCGGCGGTCATTGACCCATGCGGTCTTGCGTCCTTCGGCGGTGTTGATGCGGCGCAGGATCAAGTCTTCGCCGCCCGGCAGACCGGCCTCGGCCAGCACCGCATGGGCGGGATGATCGGCGGGCAGTTCGAACTCGGCCACAACCTCGCCCTGTGCGGCTCCCTGACGGACCAGTTCGGCACGCCCACGCCAGCCCAGCACGAAGCCCAGCGAATCCAGCAGGATCGATTTGCCCGCGCCGGTCTCGCCGGTCAGCGCGTTCAGGCCCGGCTGGAAGGTCAGCTCCAACCGGTCGATGATCAGCATGTCGCGGATATCAAGGGCGCGCAGCATCGGGTCTTTAGCGTCCCTCGGCCTTAGCCATGGCGGTTACAACCACTCACCCTTGACGGTCTGGCGATAGATCGTGGACAGCCAGTTGTTGCCACGGCTCTTGAGGTCCAGCCCGCGCGAGGTCAGCAGCGTATAACCCGCGTCGTACCATTCCGAGGACTGGTAGTTATAACCCAGAATCGCACCGGCGGACTGCGCCTCATCCACCAGACCCAGCGCCAGATAGGCCTCGATCAGACGATAGAGCGCTTCGGCCGTGTGCGAGGTGGTCTGGAAATCCTCGACTACCACGCGGAAGCGGTTGATGGCGGCGGTGAAATGGTCCTGACGCAGGTAGAAACGCCCGATCTCCATCTCTTTTCCGGCCAGATGGTCGAAGGCCAGATCGAATTTCAGAACGGCCGAGGTGGCGTATTCGCTGTCGGGATAGACCTCGATCACCGTGCGCAGGGATTGCAGCGCCTGAAAGGTCAGGCCCTGATCGCGACCCACTTCGTCGATCTGGTCATAATAGCTGAGCGCCAGAAGATACTGGGCATAGGCCGCATCTTCGTCGGTGGGGTAGAAATCAATGTAGCGCTGCGCGGCGGCGCGGCTTTCGGCATAGTTCTTGTCGGAATGGAACGAAAACGCCTGCATGATCAGCGCGCGCTTGGCCCAGTCGGAATAGGGGTAAAGACGCTCGACCTCGGAGAAATACCACGCCGCGTCGTCCGAGCGATTCTGTGACAGTTCGTATTCACCACGGGTGTAGATCTGTTCGGGTGTGAACCCTTCCAGGTTCTGGTTGCGGTCCGCACCGCGGCTGCCAAACAGCCCGCCATTGCCGCATGCGGTCAAAACTGCTGCCAGAAGAAGCGCCCCTGCAATTCTGACTGCCGCCCTGGTGCCAACCATTCCGCCCATCCTTGTCGTCTTTACTTAGCGGGATTTGTCCCTGATCGGACCTTGGTCTAGCACATAAAATTCCGGTGCAAAACGCCTTATGCGCCTCGGTCACTCAAATCTGGAAGAGTTGATCAGCCCGGCCCCGTCAGGCAACCTGCGGGATCTCGCTGCGGACAAGGCCCTGACCGGGTAGGCGCGCGGCCTGTTCGGGGGTGCACAGGATCGGACGCACCGCGCCGGGTGTCTCGAACAGCTTGCGCAGCAGGGTGTTGGTCATGGAATGACCCGACTTTTCGCCGGTGAAACGCCCCAGAATCGGGCCGCCTGCCAGATAGAGATCACCCAGAGCGTCCAGCATCTTGTGGCGCACGGCCTCGTCCGCGTGGCGGAAACCACCCGGGGTCAGCACTTCGTCGCCTTGCACGACCACGGCGTTGTCCAGCGTACCACCCAGCGCCAGCCCGTTTTCGCGCATCGCCTCGACATCGATGCGGCGGCAGAAGGTGCGGCTGTCGCAAAGCTCGCGCGCGAAGGCACCGTTGCACATATCCAGAACCTTGGTCTGGCTGCCGATGGCGTCGTCTTCGAAGTCGATGTGAAACTCGATCTCAAGCTTGTCCGCCGGAGCAATCGTCGCGCTTGCGCCCTCACGCGATACGGTGACAGGTTTCAGAACCTCATAGGCCAGAACCGGGCTGGCCTGACGGCGCACGCCCTTGGCCATGATGCCACGCACGAATTCAACGGACGAGCCATCCATGATCGGAACCTCGGGGCCGTCGATCTCGATCAGCGCATTGTGGATGCCGCAGCCCGCCAGCGCCGCCATGATATGTTCGATGGTCGAGACCGACACGCCTGCGTCATTGACCAGACGGGTACACAGCGGCGTGCGTTCAACCACGTCATAGATCGCGGGGATCAATGCATTGCCCAGCTCGATATCGGTGCGCTTGAACCAGATCCCGTGACCGGCAGCCGCCGGTTTCAGGACCATCGTCGCAGGCTTGCCGCTGTGCAGCCCGGTGCCCTTGAACGTGACCGATGATTTGAGCGTATGTTGCAAATTGAACCTCAGCGAGTGGTGTCCAGCCTTGAGTGGGCTGTGTTGGCCATTCAACTAAGGAACCGAGCCATCAGGCTCAACTCACTCTTTGCAACCGATTGAAACATGAATGTGACAGATCGGCAAAACCCTGCTTAGCCACTGTCAACAGCTTGATATTCAAAAAGAAAGGGCCGCCAGATGGCGACCCTTTGCAGTGATTTTGTGACCGCGATCAGTTGGCCTGACGGCGCAGGAAGGCCGGAATTTCGATGCGATCCTGATCCGGATCGCCTTCGTCCTGTGCAGGTGCCGTAGCGTCAGTTGCGCGCATCGCGGGCTGCTGGCGCACCGGCTGGGCCGGGGTATCGGCGGCGTGGCCGGTCATCCGGTCGATCAGCCGGTTGAAGCCGAACCGGGGGCGATCCTCGGCGGCGTGCTGCGGCTGAGGGGCCGGTTCACGCGGGGCCTCGGCGGTCGGGCGCAGGCGGCTGGCGGGCACCTTCTGTACCGCGGCCTGCAGCCGCTGCATCGCCTCGGGCGACGGTGTGCCGGGGGTCGGGGCACGCGGGGCAACATAAGCGTCGGCCGGTTCTTCGGCTTCGGGCTGGGGTTCGAACTGCGCCACCTGTGGCTGATAGGCGGGCGGCGGCAGGCCGTCATCGTCCTGCGCGGCGGGCTCTTCGTGCCAGCCTTCGTTCAGCTCGACATCCTCGATCGATTCAAACAGCGTGGGGGCGATGTTTGTGTCATCCGCGGCGGGGGTCTCATCCGCGGCGACCTGTTCTGGGGCGGGTTCTTCCGCAGTAACCGTGCGAGTCAGCGGGGCCGACATGGAACGGCGGGCAACCGGCACATCCTCGGACTTTTCGCTGGCGTCGATGCCGGTGGCGACGACCGAAACGCGCATACCGCCTTCCATCGCCGTGTCCAGGGTAGAGCCGACGATGATGTTGGCCTCGGGGTCCACTTCCTCGCGGATGCGGTTGGCAGCCTCGTCCAGCTCGAACAGGGTCAGGTCGTCCGATCCGGTGATGTTGATCAGCACGCCCTTGGCACCCTTGAGGCTGATTTCGTCCAGCAGCGGGTTGGCAATCGCCTTCTCGGCGGCCTGAATGGCGCGGTCTTCGCCGGTCGCCTCACCGGTGCCCATCATCGCCTTGCCCATCTCGTCCATCACGGCGCGAACGTCCGCAAAGTCGAGGTTGATCAGGCCCGGGCGCACCATCAGGTCAGTCACGCCTTTGACGCCCTGATAGAGGACATCGTCAGCCATCGAGAACGCCTCGGTAAAGGTGGTCTTTTCGTTGGCCAGACGGAACAGGTTCTGGTTCGGGATGATGATCAGCGTGTCGACGACCTTTTGCAGCGATTCAACGCCGTCCTCGGCCTGACGCATCCGCTTGGCACCTTCGAACTGGAAGGGTTTGGTGACCACGCCCACGGTCAGCACGCCCAGTTCACGCGCGGCCTGCGCGATGATCGGAGCCGCCCCGGTGCCGGTGCCCCCGCCCATACCGGCGGTGATAAAGCACATATGCGCGCCCGCCAGATGATCCACGATCTGTTCGATGCTTTCTTCGGCAGCCGCAGCACCCACGGCGGGCCGTGCACCTGCGCCCAGCCCTTCGGTGACCTTGACGCCCAGCTGCACCCGCGCCGACGAGCGGCTTTGCTGCAGCGCCTGCGCGTCGGTGTTGGCGACGACAAATTCCACGCCATCCAGCTGTTTTTCGATCATGTTGTCGACCGCGTTGCCGCCTGCCCCACCAACGCCAAATACCGTGATCCGAGGCTTAAGTTCGTCGTGCCCGGGCATCGAAAGATTCAATGTCATGCTCTGTCCGCCTGTTTTATATGTTGCCGCAAAATGCGGTTTTTTCTGACCTATCCACAGATGATTTTACTGTGTCATTTCGGAAACGTCACCAGAAAAATCGCAAGAATCCACAAAATATGGAGGAAATAAGGCATCAGACAGCCGCATTTCGCTGTGACCGCCATATGTTGCGGCAAGAGCTTCATGTTGCACTACACACCGAGAAACCCCACCCGCGCGAACGGGGGTGCGAAAACCGGTTGATCACTTGTTCTGGTCGCGGAAAACTGCTCGATGTCCTGCCGCTGGGCCTCTGCCGGGCCTTGTGGATATCTTGCGGGATTCCGGCGCGCGCTGCAACCGGTTTCTTTAGCCCATCCGGGGGTTTGGGCGATTCAGCGCGGCTTTACCAATTGTCACGGAACCAGCGCACGGCGCGTTTGAACGGGCGCGCGGCGTAGGTGTCGACGGGGATTTCGAAATCCCACCATTCGTCCTGCGGATGCGCGGCAAACAGGCTGAGGCCCACAGCCGACGAGAACCCCGGCCCCGTCGCCGATTGCGGCAGGCCATGGACGCGCAGCGGACGGCCAAGGCGGACGCGCTGGCCGAGGATACGGCTGGCCAGCCCGTCGAGGCCCATGATCTGGCTGCCGCCGCCGGTCAGCACGATCTGCTGGCTCGGCAGATGGTCAAAGCCTGCAGCGTCGAGACGGGTGCGGACCTCTTCCAGAATTTCCTCGACGCGCGGGCGCATGATGCCAATCAGCTCGGCGCGGCTGACGGTGCGGCGGTCGTGTTCCCAATCGCCGGTATCGCCGCCGATATCGATCATGTCGCGGTCATCGGCCCCGGTGGCGTGGACGCCGCCGTTGAAGGTCTTGATACGTTCAGCCACCGCAGCGGGCACGCCGAGACCCATGGAGATATCGCTGGTGACGTGATCGCCGCCCATGCGCACACAATCGGCATAGATCATGTGTTTCTTCATGAAAATCGACACGCTGGTGGTGCCGCCGCCCATGTCGATACAGGCCGCGCCCAGTTCCTGCTCATCCTCGACCAGCGCCGAGATGCCCGACACATAGGCCGAGTTCGCAATCCCCGCCAGTTCCAGATCGCAGCGTTTGATGCAGCGCACGATGTTCTGGATCGCCACCGCGTCGACCGTCAGCATGTGCATGTCCACCGCAAGGCTTTGCCCCAGCTGACCGCGCGGATCAATCAGGCCCGAGCGGTTGTCCAGCGCGAAATTCACCGGCTGGGCGTGCAGAACCTCGCGCCCTTCGCCATAATCCGGCACGTCGCAGGCGTTCAGGACACGACCGACCTCGGCCTCGGTGACCAGTTGGCCCTCCAGATCGACCTGCGCGTCCAGACCATACGAGCGTGGGTTCGCGCCCGAGAAGCTGGCAATCACGTGGTCGACGCGGATATCGGCCATCTTCTGCGCCGCCTGCAACGCTGTGCGGATGGCGCGTTCGGTTTCCTGCATGGCGGTGACTTCGCCGAACTGCACCCCGCGCGACCGGGTGGTGGCCGCGCCGATCACTCGGAAACCCGTCTGACCTGCCATGGAGCCGATCGAGTTATCCTCGGACAGCCGCCCTGTGCCGTCGAACCGCAGCACCAGGCAGGCGATTTTGGAACTGCCCACGTCCAGAATGGCGACAACGCCGCGTTGCATTGCCTGCCGGCGCATCTGCCGCATGGCCCGTTGGGACTGATAAAGATCGGTCATCATGGTCGTTACTGCCCGCTACTCACATCTACTTTTGTGTTCCACCAGTCTTCGCTGGCTGTTTTGTTCATTCGAATGGTTGGCCGCTGTCCGAGGCGCATATCCACCGCCACCACGTCGCGTTCCAGAAGGTCCTGCACCTCGTTCACCGCCAGCACGCGCTCCAAGGCGCGCGCGGGGCGGTCGGTGGGCAGCATGATGCGCTGGTTGCGATCCAGCACCAGATCCCAGCGGCGTTCGCCCACACGCACCAGACCGCGCACCCGCTCGCCCAGACTGCGCGCGGTGGTCAGGATCTGCAGCGCTTCGGGGACGTGTTTGTCGGCACCCTTGCCTGCGATCAGCGGCAGGGTGGCGTGATCGGCGCGCGCGGCGATGTGGTCGACATGGGCCCCGGTTTCGTCCAGCAACTCGATCCCGTCGCGGGTGCGCCAGACGATCACCGGCTGGCGTTCGACCACGTCCACTTGCAGGATACCGCCGGGACGGATGCGCACGGTGGCCGATTTCACCGGGTCCAGCCCGGTGATGGTGTCGCGGATCTGCTCGACATCCAGATCCCAGGAACTGAGCGGAAAGTCGAGCGGCACAACCTCGCGGATATCTTCCGACAGCGCGGTCCCTGCCCCGTCGATGGCCATCAGGTTGACCATGAATTCGGGGCGTTCCTGAATCGAGGTTTTGATGTCGGCGATATAGGTGCTGACGGCCTCGCGCCGGTCTTCCGAGGCGAAATAGCCGCCCACCGCAGCGACCACGGCCAGCACCGGCAGGCCGATCTTCAGCCCGCGCCGGATGCCGGGGGTGAGCATCCAGCGCTGAAAACGGTAGCTGAGGCGCGACGGCGCGGGGTCAGACGCCTGCGCGCGGCCAAACAGGCGCGCACCGCGCAGGCGCAGTTTGGGTTCAGGTTTGGGATCAGGCCGAGGGGCCGCGGCAAAATCCGCGTCTGGCCCGGCAAGGGCCTTCGTCCGGTGGATCACCGGTGCGCGGGTGGCGGTCAGCGGTCGCATGAGGCGTCCTCCACCATCCAGGCGCAAAGCTGGCCGAATGTCATGCCGCAAAGTTCGGCCTGTTCGGGCACCAGCGAGGTCGGGGTCATGCCCGGCTGCGTGTTGGTTTCCAGCAGGAACAGCCCATCCGCGCCGAGGCTGTCATCCCAGCGGTAATCGGTGCGGGTCACGCCGCGGCAGCCCAGAGCGTTGTGGGCCTTGACTGCATAGTCCATGCAGCGGTCGAAGATATCCTGTGGAATGTCGGCGGGCAGCACGTGCCACGATCCGCCGGGTTTGTATTTGGCGTCGTAGTCGTACCAGCCGCCATCGGTCATGATCTCGGTCACCGTCAGGGGGCGGTCGCCCATGACGGTCACGGTCAGTTCGCGGCCTGCGACGTATTTTTCGACCATGATATGCTCGGGCATATCATCGGACAGTTGCGGCGGGCCGTTCGCGCCTTCGTGGACGATGTAAATGCCGACGCTGGAGCCTTCGTTGTTGGGCTTGGCGACGTAGGGCGGTTCCATCACGTGCACCTCGATCACCTCGACCTTGGGCACGATGACGCTGGGCACAATCGGCAGGCCCTCGGTCTGGTAGATTTCCTTGCTGCGCTGTTTGTCCATCGCCAAGGCCGAGGCCAGCACGCCGGAATGCGTATAAGGAATGCGCATCCATTCCAGCAGGCCCTGCACACAGCCATCCTCACCCCAGCGGCCATGCAGGGCGTTGAAGACCACATCCGGTTTGATGTCCAAAAGGCGCGCATAGAGGTCGGGACCTGCGTCCAGCTCGACCACTTCAAAGCCTTCTCCCACAAGGGCGGCTGCGCATTCGCGCCCGCTGCTGAGTGACACCTCGCGTTCAGCCGAGGGGCCGCCCATCAATACCGCCACTTTGGGGTTTGTCCTGCTCGACATACCCAATGTGCGCCTCAATGTCCCCGGACCTTATGTGGTGGTCCGTACTGCGTTTATGCCTTTGATCCGTCGCCTGAATTTGCCTGATTATGGTCTGACGGCTGGGGCTTTATTCTGTCAGCGGATCACCGACCCGCATGATTTCCCACTCTAGCGTGATGCCGCTTGTTTCGTAAACCTTTTTTCGCACCTCTTCGCCCAGACCTTCGAGGTCTGCGGCGGTGGCGTCACCGGTGTTGATCAGGAAATTCGAGTGCTTGGGGCTCATCTGCGCGCCGCCAAGCGTGGCACCGCGCATTCCGGCGTCGTCGATCACCTTCCACGCCTTGAGGTCATGGACATCGTCGGCCTTTCCGGTCGAGGAGAACCCGGCGGGGTTGCGGAAGGTCGAACCGGCGCTGCGGTCTTTGGTGGGTTGGGTTTCGTCGCGTTTCTTAAGTTGCGCTTCCATGCGGGCGTGCAGCTCTTGCGCATCGCCCAAGGGGCCTTTGAACGTGGCCGAGATCAGCACCGCGCCTTCTGGCAGGTCGGACTGGCGGTAGCGGAAATTCAGGTCCTGTGGGGTCAGGTCCACGACCTCTCCGGCCCGGGTGACGACGGTGGCCTTTTGCAGTACATCCGCCGTGTAGCTGCCGTAACAGCCTGCGTTCATGCGCACCGCGCCGCCTATAGAGCCGGGGATCGTGCGCAGAAAGGTCAGGTCCACGCCCGCATCCGCCGCCTTGCGCGCCACATGCGCGTCCAGCGCCGCCGCCCCTGCGGTGACGGTATTGCCATCGACCGAGATATCGTTGAAGCCGCGCCCCAGCCGGATCACCACCGCCCGCAGACCACCATCACGCACGATGAGGTTCGAGCCGACGCCCATGGGGAAGACCGGGGTATCTGTGGGCAGGTCGCGCAGGAAATCCTGCAGGTCTTCGGTATCAGCCGGTTGGAACAGATAATCCGCAGCCCCCCCGACACGCAGCCATGTGAGGTCGTTGAGCGGACGCGCCTTGGTCAGGCGGCCCCGGACGGTGGGTACGTTGCTCATTCCTCGGCCCGTGCGGCCAGGCTGCGCCCGCCGACGCCGCCCATGATGGCAGCAAAGAGGAAGGGCAGAACCGCGCCGGTCAGCCAGACGAAGGGGCCGAAGGCCTGTTCTTCTTCGCCGGTTCCGACACCCGCCAGCATCACGATCAGCACCAGCGCGACGGCTGAGGACAGCCCGATCAGCCACAGCAGCCCTCGCAGCCCGATCCAGCGTCCGGCGACAAAGCCCGCAAGCGCCCCGAAAACGAGGGAGATCAAGGGCAGATAAGCGAAGGTTGCGATGTCGACCATGGGGGCCTCCTGAGACTGGCCGTTACTTTCTGGCCGCCTTCATGCCCTGCATTTTCGCCTTTGTCCAACGGGTCAGGTAAATCACTGGCCAGCGCAGCACGGACATGCCCATCGCCAGCACCAGCAGCCCGATCCACGGGCCGTTCTGATAGGTCACATAGCCCAGAATGGGGATGCCCACGGCAATCAGGATATAGGCGCGGGTCCAGTGGTTGTCCTTGCTGGGGATCATCGCCAGCACATTGGCCGCCAGCCCCCACAGACCGGCCAGAGCAATCGACCAGTTCATTCCGGCACCTCTTTTCCCGTCCATTTGCGCCAGTAATAGCGGATCGGGTTGCGAAACATCGAGGCGAACCCGGCGAAGGCCAGCAACCCGGCAAACCAGCCATAGTCATAGCCCAGAAACACGATCAGCGCGGGCGCGCTGACAAACAGCACGATCCCCGGCGGGAATTGCAGGCGCATCGGCAGCATCGCCACGATGGTCGAGGCCAGCACCCAGAGGCAGGCCAGTATGAGCGACACCGACACGGGACTAGCTGGCCTTTGCCATCAGCCGGTCGGGCAGATCATTGGCCATGGCGCTGATCGAACCGGCCCCGAGGCAGACGACCATATCCCCCGGACGGGCCTGTTCGCGCACAAGGCGCACAAGGTCGTCATCGCCGAGGATCGCACGTGCGTGGCGATGGCCGTGGCGGATCAGCCCCTCGACCAGATCATCGCGCGAGGCGCCTTCGACCGGGTCTTCTCCGGCGGCGAAGACATCGGTGATGGCGACCACATCGGCGTCGTTGAAACAGGTGCAGAAATCATCGAACAGATCCGACAGGCGGGTATAGCGGTGCGGTTGGTGGACGGCGATGACCCGGCCCTCGGTCGCTTGGCGGGCGGCTTTCAGAACGGCGGCGATTTCAACCGGGTGGTGGCCGTAATCGTCGATGATGGTGACGCCGTTCACTTCACCGACCTTGGTAAAGCGGCGGTTGACGCCGCCAAAATTGGCCAGCGCGTCGCGGATTTCCGACAGTTTCATGCCCAGATGGCGCGCCACCGCCACCGCCGACAGCGCGTTCGAGACGTTGTGGTCGCCGGGCATCGGCAGGGTGCAACCCTCGATTACCTTATCTTCGTATTGCAGGTGGATGTCAAAATGAGCAACCCCGCCCTTGTAGGTCAGGTTCTCGGCCCGCACATCGGCCTGCGCGTTGAAGCCATAGGTGCGCACGCGGCGGTCGGTGATGCGGCCGACCAGCGCCTGAACCTCGGCATGGTCGGTGCAGCAGACGGCGAGGCCGTAGAAGGGCAGGTTCGACAGGAATTCGTGGAAGCCGTCGCGCAGCTGATCGAAATCGCCCCAATGCTCCATATGCTCGGGGTCGATATTGGTGACAATGGCGATTGTGGCGGGCAGGCGGTTGAAGGAACCGTCGGATTCGTCCGCCTCAACCACCATCCATTCGCCCTGCCCCATGCGCGCGTTTGAGCCATAGGCGTGGATGATGCCGCCATTGATGACGGTGGGGTCGAAGTCTCCGGCCACCATCAGCTCGGCCATCATGGTGGTCGTGGTTGTCTTGCCGTGGGTTCCGGCAATCGCGATGTTCGAGCGCAGGCGCATCAGTTCGGCCAGCATGTCGGCGCGGCGGACAACCGGCAGGCCTTGCGCACGCGCCTGATCCAGTTCCGGGTTGCCCGGTTTGATCGCGGTCGATGTGACAACAACGGCGGCGTTTTGCAGGTTCTCGGCACGCTGTCCTTCAAAAATCTCGGCCCCCAGCGCGGCCAGACGGTCAGTGATCTTTGACGCCTTCAAGTCCGAGCCCTGCACTTGATAGCCAAGATTCAAAAGCACCTCGGCAATGCCCGACATCCCGATCCCGCCGATGCCAACAAAGTGGATCGGTCCAACGTCCTGCGGCAGTTTGGTTGCTGGATTCATGAGGTCTCCTTCTGCGCCAGTTGTTCGACGAGGGCCACCAGACGCTCGGTCGCGTCCGGGGCCCCGACCGATAGCGCGGCATGGGCCATTTTCTGTGCGGCTTCGGGGTTGGTGAGAACCGTGGTGATTTGCTGCGTCAGCGCAGAAACGTCAAGCGCATTTTCGGGGATCATGATCGCCCCGCCCGCCTGCACCAGCCCGCGCGCATTGGCAGTCTGGTGGTCGCCTGCGGCAGTGGCCAGCGGGATCAGGATTGAGGGCCGTCCAATCACCGAGATATCGGCGATGCTGGACGCGCCCGAGCGGCTGATGACAAGCTGCGCGTCGGACATGCGACGGGGGACATCATCGAAGAAGGGCTGCACATCGGCCTGAATGCCGTGGTCGGCGTAGAAGGCCTTGACCCGCTCGCCATCCTCATCGCGGGCCTGATGTGAGACGCGGACGAAGCCGCGCAGGTATTCGGGCAGGGCCGCGAGCGCGCCGGGCACTACGTCGCTGAGGATGCGCGCGCCTTGGCTGCCGCCCATTACAAGGACAGACATCGGGTAATCGCCGGGCGGGATATAGGGCGCTGCGGCGCGGTCCAGCACGGCGGCGCGGACCGGGTTGCCGGTGTGGACGCCCTTGGCCCCGTCGGGCAGGTCGGTGGGCCAGACGCCGCAGGCGACTTGAGCCACGCGGGTGGCGAAGATCTGGTTCACGCGGCCCAGAACGCCATTTTGCTCATGGATCATGCGCGGGAGTTTTAACAGCGTTGCTGCACCCAGCGCCGGGATCGAGGGGTAGCCGCCAAAGCCCACCACCACGTCCGGCTTGTCGCGCATCATCTGCGCGGCCATGCCGGTGACACCTGTGGCGATCTTGGGGCCGACCAACAGTTTGGCGGCCAGACCGCCACGGGCGAAGGTGGCCGAGGAGGCCTCGACGATTTCGACGCCGTCAGGGAAGGCTCCGGTATAACGCGCGCCGCGCGGGTCGGTGGACAGGCGCACGCGCCAGCCTTTGTGCAGCATCGCCTCGGCCAACGCCTGCGCGGGGAACATATGGCCCCCGGTGCCACCCGCCGCGATCAGAAGATACGGCATCAGCCTCGTCCACGCAGAATGTCGCCCAGTTCGCCTTGCGGGCGCGAGCGGGTGAAGGCCAGCAACATGCCAACCGCGATGCCGCCTGCGATCAGGGACGAGCCGCCATAGCTGACGAAGGGCAGTGTCATGCCCTTGGCCGGTAGCAGCCGCACGGCGACGCCCATGTTGATCATCGCCTGAACGCCGAACATACAGGCCAGACCGGTGCCGGCCAGACGGATGAACATATCGCGTTCGCGCATCAGCCGCAGCAGCGAGCGCACCACGATCAGCGAATAAAGCGCGATGATGATGAGGACGAGGATCAGGCCGTATTCTTCGGCCGCAACAGCAATGATGAAATCCGTATGCGCATCGGGCAGCGACCATTTCACCTGCCCTTCGCCCACGCCAACGCCGAACAAGCCGCCCTCGCGGATGGCGTTGGTGGCGTAGCCAAGCTGCGTCGTGGGGTCGAGTTCCTGATTGAGGAAGCCGTCGATGCGGCGGGCAAAGTGCTCGGAATTGGAATAGGCGAACATACCGCCCAGAACCACGGCTCCGGCCATTCCGACCAGCAGCAGCATAGGTGCCCCAGCGACGAAATACATCACGCCCCAGCCAAACAGGATCAGGCAGGCTTGCCCGAAATCGGGCTGCATCACCAGCATCGCCACAATCGCCATGCACAGCGCAAAGGACCACAGCCGCCCCGGCGGGCCGTTGATTTCTTGCGACGCGGCCAGCAGCCAAGCGGCGACGACCACAAAGCCGGGTTTCAGAAACTCGGACGGTTGCAGCGAGGCAAAGCCCAGCGAATACCAGCGCACGGCACCTTTGCCGAAATCGGTGCCGAAGATGGGCAGGAAGGCCAGCGCCACAAAGGCCCCCAGAAAGCCCAGCACCGCCAGACGTCGCACCAAGGTCGGCGACATCATCGAAGTCAGCAGCATCGCCACCAGAGC
Organism: Ruegeria sp. AD2(2025); assembly: GCF_056542385.1. Classification (NCBI taxonomy): domain Bacteria; kingdom Pseudomonadati; phylum Pseudomonadota; class Alphaproteobacteria; order Rhodobacterales; family Roseobacteraceae; genus Ruegeria; species Ruegeria sp. AD2(2025). The sequence continues at coordinate 313,223 of NZ_JBQFZS010000004.1, read as the reverse complement.
CAGCCCGCCAAACAGCGCCTGCCGTTCGACATAGTGGAACGGATCGAACCCGTTGCGCCCGGCCAGCGGCGGCGAGGACGCCAGCCCCAGCAAAAGCCCAATGACAAACAGGATCAGAACGCAGGACATCGTCCAGCGATCAATCGTTCGCCACCACTTTGGTAGAATCGGTTCGCCGCGCTGGTCCTGGACCGCGCCATACACCATCTCAGTCATGAGATACCGCCACTATCTGCCTCGTTAACGTCCCGTTTTCGGGATCTGTTTGAGAGTCTACAGGTGTTTTTGCGTTCAGGCCAGTGGAATGACGGGGTTTGAACGATTTCTGGGCAGCGCTGATCCGATCGCGGGCAATCGCCTTGCTGGCCGCCGATTGCACGTGTGAAACGCGCAGATCAACTTCACCCTATAGGGGTTTGATTTCCCTCAGAATGCAGAGGCTTCATTCAGCCAAAAAGCGGCTTGCCGTTCTTCACATGACGCCGAACCAGCGTGCGAACCTGCCCGCCGCGATCCGGTGTCGGTCGCGCAAGTTGCGGTGCGTGGTCGTCCGAGGTGAGCTCGGGGAACAGCGCCTCGATCTCGGCGCGGGCGTCTGCGCCGACGCCTTTCAGGGCCTCGGGGCCGGTAAAAAGGCTCTCGGTCGGGGCGCCTTCGGCAAAGATCACCTCGTGCCGGTCGAACAGCATGTGGAAATAGGTGACGGCGTTCACATCGGCCTCTTCGGACACACCGGGCAGATCGAGCAGCTTATGCGCCGGAACAAGGACCTCTTGCGCCGAGAACATGCGCACGGCGATGGGCGAGCGCACCAGCATCCGGTGCTGCGGCGAGACACGCAGGTCATTGCGCGGCACCCCGTCACCCAGCGCGCCGCGGGCGATCCGGATCGGGCGCAGCCTGGGCTTGCCCTGCAGATCAATGCTGTCCAGGTCACGCGACCCGATCCAGCGGATCACTTGCGGCCCGTGATCAAGGGTCATCACCGCGTCCCCGACCGCCAGCGTTTCGACCGCGCGGGGACCATCGGGCGTTTCGATCCGGGTTCCGGCAACGAAACAGGGCACAGCGGTGTCGATATCAATGTCAGGCCCATTGTCGATGATATCGATGATCGTCAGCGTCGTGTTGAGCGGCGGGACGGAGCCTCCGAGAAAGGCCATGAAGAAGCCATCCTCGGAATCCACGCCGATCGAGTTGCCATCGCCATCGATGTCATAGTCAAACAGGCCGATCTGATAGGTATTCACGCCATCGGTGACTGAAACGGTGAAATCCCAATAGATGATCTCACCATCAAAAGTCTGGGTCGGGTCGTTGGCGGTTTCGTTCGAGACGCTGTCGCCGTCAAAGATCGTGCCATTTGCACCGTCTTCGATGGTGATCTGGCTGTAGGCGGAAATCTGGAAAGTCGACCCCGCGACATTCGACGAGGCCCCGGCATCAGACAGGGTGGAGTCGCTGCGGAACGCACCAAAGATTGTTGTCGGCATCGTGGGGAAACTCCACCAAAATTACAAAACACATGTGTATTACGCAAGAAACGTTAGGAAATGGCTAGGGGCAGCTTGTCTTTCGGTCAAGGGCACCGGCGGGTTTCGTCAGGCGCTGTGGCGCATCCGCACCCTATTGGGGGCCGCTGCCTCTTGCCATTGCGCCGGGAACAGGCCAAGGGCGGGGCATGACTTACGACACGATCATCCTTGGCGCCGGAGCGGCTGGCATGATGTGCGCGGCCCAATGCGGCGGGCGCGTGCTGGTGATCGACCATGCGAAAGCGGCGGGTGAGAAGATCCGTATCTCGGGCGGTGGGCGGTGCAATTTCACCAATATGTATGCGGGGCCTGCCAACTTCCTGTCGCAAAACCCGCATTTCTGCAAATCGGCGCTGGCGCGGTATACCCAGTGGGATTTCATCGAAATGGTGGATCGCCACGGCATTGCCTGGCACGAGAAGACGCTGGGGCAGTTGTTCTGCGACGGATCCTCGAAACAGATCATTCAGATGCTGCTGGACGAGATGGCGCAGACGGGGGCCGCGCTGTGGGTGCAGACCTCGGTCCGTGATCTGCGCAAGACCGAGGGCGGCTTTGCGTTGGAGGTTGAGCGTGAGGGGCAGCGCGTGGCGCTGAGCTGCCGCAATCTGGTGCTGGCCACCGGCGGCAAGTCGATCCCCAAGATGGGGGCGACGGGGCTGGCCTATGATATCGCGCGGCAATTCGGGCTGCGGGTGACCGAGACGCGGGCGGCGCTGGTGCCGTTCACCTTTTCCGAGGGCCGGTTCAAGGACCTGTCAGGCGTGTCCCTGCCCGCGCGCCTTGCGAATGACCGCACCAGCTTTGACGAGGCTTTGCTGTTCACCCATCGCGGCCTGAGCGGGCCTGCGGTGTTGCAGCTGTCCTCGTACTGGCGCGAGGGTGAGGCGATCCGCGTTAACCTGATCCCCGATCTGCCCCTGTTCGACCTGCTGCGCGATCAGCGTCGGGCCGGAGGGCGCAAAGCCCTGACCACGGAACTGGCGCGGCATCTGCCTGCGCGGCTGGTCGAACATCTTGGCCAGCATATCCCGATGGCGGGCAATCTGGCGGATCAATCCGATGCGGCGCTGACCGATCTGGTCGCAGAACTGTCGAGCTGGGAGCTGACGCCCTCGGGCACCGAAGGGTATCGCACCGCCGAGGTGACGCTGGGCGGGATCGATACCGATGATCTGTCGTCAAAAACGATGGAGGCCAGGGATGTCCCCGGCCTCTATGTCATTGGCGAAGCGGTAGATGTCACCGGCTGGCTGGGCGGCTACAATTTCCAGTGGGCGTGGTCCTCGGGCCACGCCGCAGGATGCGCCATCGCACGCCGTTAGCCTACAACATTGTAGCCACGTCCGCGCATACAGTTGCGCACGATGACTTCCTTGTTCTGGTTCTTGTTGATCACATCCGCGCCCGCGCCGACCAGCGCACCGGCAACGGCCGCACGGCCCAGATTGTCGCTGCTGTCCTGAACGATGCCGGTCACGGCGGCGGCACCGGCTGCCCCAATCGCGGCGTTGCCCGCGGTCGAGCCATCAACGCCCGGCTGCGACGCCGCCAGTTGCTGGCATTGCGCCAGATCGGAGTTGTAGTTCGGACCCACAGGCCCGTCGATCACGGGCTGATAGCTGGCACCGGTATTGGTGCAGGCCCCGGCAGCAAGCAGGGCGGGAACGATCAGCAATAGTTTACGATTTGGCATAGTCATGACCTCGTGTTGAATTTCCCAAAGGCAAAAAGCAATGTGCGTGGGACGTCAAGCAGATAGGCCGCAGCTTCGCCGAACCGGCGGGCAATTGCAAATTCAACGCGATCAGAGCCGTTTTTGCACCTCGGCCACGAAATCATCGCCGCGCTGTTCGAAATTGTCATACTGGTCGAAACTGGCCGCCGCCGGGGCCAGCAGGACGGTTTCGCCCGGTTGTGCGTCCGCCATGGCCTGTTCAACGGCCTCGGCCATGGTGGTGCAGACCTGCGCCTGCGGCTCAAGCTGCATGGCGAACCCTGCAGCCTCGCGCCCGATGACATAGGCCTTGATCACGTGGTCGGCGGCGGCGTTCAGGGCCTCCAACCCGCCCTCTTTCTCAAGCCCGCCGCAGATCCAGCGGATCTGTTTGAACGCGCTCAGCGCTTTCAGGGCGCTGTCGACATTGGTGGCCTTGGAGTCGTTCACATAGGTCACGCCACCCGCCTCGGCGATGATCTGACTGCGATGCGGCAGGCCGGGGAAGGAGTGCAGCGCATCCTCGATCACCCGCGGCGCTAGGCCCAGAGACCGACAGGCAGCATAGGCGGCGCAGGCGTTCTGATGGTTATGCGTGCCGGGCAAGCCCCTGATGCCGCGCAGGTCGATGGAACCCGCCTGACGACCCTTGCGATATTCCGCGAGGTACCCTTTGCGGGCAAAGACCTGCCAGCCCGGCCCGGTCAGCTTGCGGGCCACCGAGACGCGGATCACCCGGTCATCCGTCGGGCCTTCGGCCAGTTGCCCGGCCAGAAACGCGCCCTCGGCCTCGTCAATGCCAATCACGGCGCGATCGGGTCCGCCCTCGGCGAACAGGCGGCGCTTGGCGGCGAAATAGCCGCCCATGCCGCCATGGCGATCCAGATGATCGGGCGAGAGATTGGTGAATACCGCCACATCCGGGGTCAGCGCGCGGGCCAGTTCGGTCTGATAGCTGCTGAGTTCAAGCACCACGACCGAGCCATCACCGCCCGGGCCGATATCCAGAACGCCGCGCCCGATATTGCCCGCCAGTTGCGAGTCGCGCCCCGCCTCGGTCAGAATATGGTGGATCAGCGCGGCGGTGGTGGATTTGCCGTTCGAGCCGGTCACCGCGATGACGCGCGGCGGGGTGTCGTAATTGTTCCATTCAGGCCCCGCGAAAGAGCGGAAAAACAGACCGATATCATTGTCGACCGGCACGCCCGCCTCCAAAGCGGCAGCCACAACCGGATTGGGCGTGGGATAAAGATGCGGGATGCCCGGGGAAACGATTAGCGAGGCAATATCATCAAAGGCCCCGTGACGGCGCAGGTCGGCGCAGGTGAAGCCTTCATCCTCGGCAGCCTCACGCGCGGCGGGGTTGTCATCCCAGCAGATCGCTTCGGCCTCGCCTGCGCGCAGCGCGCGCGCGGTGGTCAGGCCCGACCGCCCCAGCCCCAGAACTGCAACCTTCTGCCCTGAAAACCCTTTGACCGGGATCATGCCGCCCACCTTCATCGTCTAGAAATCTGCGCCACCCTGCACCGAAGGATTTGCCAAAGGCAAGGGCGCGTTCAGGCTCGCGCGACAGCGCGAGCCGGGCCCAACGGGTGGGAGGGGGGCCGCAGGCCCTCCGAACCCGGCGGGAGCGTTACCGGACCTTCAGCGTCGCCAGACCGATCATCGCCAGAATCAGAGAGATGATCCAGAAGCGGATGACGATGGTGGGCTCGGCCCAGCCCTTTTTCTCATAGTGATGATGGATTGGGGCCATCAGGAACACCCGCCGCCCCGTGCGCTTGAAGTAAAGCACCTGAATAATGACGCTCAGCGCTTCGACCACGAACAGGCCGCCGACCACGGCCAGAACCAGCTCGTGCTTGGTGGCCACGGCAATTGCGCCCAGCGCGCCGCCCAGAGCCAGCGATCCGGTGTCACCCATGAACACCGCAGCCGGTGGAGCATTGTACCACAGGAACCCCAGCCCTCCGCCGAACAATGCAGCTGTAAAGATCAGGATCTCACCCGTGCCGGGCACGTAATGGACGTCGAGATATTCCGTAAAATCGACCCGTCCCACCGCATATGCGATCACGCCAAGGGTCGAGGCCGCGATCATCGCGGGCATGATGGCCAACCCGTCCAGCCCATCGGTCAGGTTCACCGCATTCGCGGCCCCCACGATCACGATCACCGCGAAGGGGATGTAGAACAGGCCCAGATTGATCAGCGTATCCTTGAACACCGGCAGCGCCAGCTGGTTCTGCAAATCCGCCGGATGGTGCAGCGTCGCCCAGAGCGAGGCCAGAACAGCGATGATGATCCCCAGCGCCAGCCGCATCTTGCCCGACACGCCCTTGGTGTTCTGCTTCGAGACCTTGGCATAATCGTCGGCAAAGCCGATGGCCGCATAGGCCAGTGTCACGAACAGCACCATCCAGACATAGGGGTTATCCCACCGCGCCCAGACCAGCGTCGAGGTCACCAGCGCGCCCACGATCAGCAACCCGCCCATGGTGGGCGTTCCGGCCTTCGAGAAATGCGCCTCGGGCCCGTCATCGCGGATCGGCTGGCCCTTGCCCTGCTTGCGGCGCAGTACGTTGATCAGGGGTTTGCCGAACAGGAACCCAAAGATCAGCGCGGTCAGAAAGGCGCCCCCTGCGCGGAAGGTGATATAGCGGAAGAGGTTCCAGAAATCGCCTCCGTCCGACAGGGCGGTTAACCAATAAAGCATACCAATACCTTTCTTACGCACCGGGCATGGATCACGCGCGCACTTGCCCCATTTTCCGCAGAGCGTCAACAATCTGCGCCAATGCCATGCTGAGCGAGCCCTTCGCCAGCACCGCATCACCGTCACGGATCAACTCGGGCAGGCGCGCGGCCATCTCGGCGCTGGTCTCGGTCCAGAGCCCGCGTTTGCCCTCGGGCAGCGCCTGATGCAGCGCCTGCATCAGCGGGCCGATGCAATGGACCTGATCGACCTGCGCCATTGCCGCGACATCCGCCATCGCGGCATGCATCGCCTGTTCCTGCGCACCCAGTTCTTTCATATCACCCAGAAACGCGATCTTGCGTTTGCCTTGGGATGCGGCCAGCACGTCCAAAGCGGCCTCCATCGAGGTCGGGTTGGCGTTATAGCTGTCGTCCAGCAGTTCGATCTGCCCCTCGGGCAGCGCGATCACCTCGCGCACGCCGCGCCCCTTGACCGGAGACCAGCAGCGCAGGCCCGCGATGGCCCGATCCAGATCGACCCCCATCTCGACACAAGCCGCCAGAGCGCCCAGTGCGTTCATGGCGAAATGGGTGCCCGCTGATTGCACCTCGAATTGGATGGGCTTGCCACCGACAGAGCCCTGCGCCTGCAGGTTGTCCGGCCCCTGCACCACCTCGGTCAGGGCATAATCCTGTGCTGCACGGCCAAATTCGACGATCTTCGCGCCTTTGGCTTGCGCGCAGTCGCGCAGGATGTCGGCGTGGTCGATATCGGCATTGACGATGGCCGCTCCGCCCGTTGTCAGCCCGTCAAAGATCGCGGCCTTTTCGTGGGCGATGCCTGCCACGTTCTCGAACGCTTCCAGATGCACCGCCGCGACGGTCGTCACCAGCGCCACATGCGGTTGCGCCTGACGAGCCAGAGGGGCGATCTCTCCGGGGTGATTCATGCCGATCTCGATCACGGCGAATTCGGTGTCGCGCGGCATCCGGGCCAGCGTCAGCGGCACGCCCCAATGGTTGTTATAGCTGGCGACGCTGGCATGGGTTTTGCCCTGGGTCTCCAGAATGCTGGCCAGCATTTCCTTGGTCGAGGTTTTGCCGACGCTGCCGGTCACCCCCACCACGCGCGCATTCGCCCGGGCGCGGGCGGCCTGCCCCAGCGCCTCGAGTCCTTTAAGCACGTCATCGACGATCAGCAGCGGTGCATCCTCGGACACACCTTCGGGGATGTGGGAGACCAGAGCAGCCCCTGCGCCTTTCTCAAGCGCTTGCGCCACGAATTCATGACCGTCGCGGGCGGCCTTGAGCGCAACGAACAGGTCGCCGGGTTGAAGAGTGCGCGTGTCGATGGAGACCCCGTTCACTTGCCAATCTGAGGTCGCACGACCCTTGGTGGCCTCGGCGGCCTCGGCTGCGGTCCAGAGCGTCATGCGACCCTCCCGTCCAATGCGGCGACCGAGATGCTGGCCTGTTCCACATCGTCAAAAGGCAGGACCTGATCACCGACGATCTGGCCGGTTTCATGGCCTTTGCCAGCGATCAGCAGCGCGTCGCCCGGTTGCAAAGCGTCGATGCCGCGCAGGATGGCCTCGGCCCGGTCGCCCACTTCGGTGGCCTCGGGCGCGCCCAGCATGACGGCGGCGCGGATGGTGGCCGGGTCTTCGCTGCGCGGGTTGTCGTCGGTGACAAAGACCAGATCGGCGTTTTCTGCCGCCGCCTGCCCCATGAGCGGGCGTTTGGTGGCGTCACGGTCACCGCCCGCCCCGACGATGGCGATCAGGCGGCCCATGACATGAGGGCGCATCGCCTTCAGCGCGGTCGCGACCGCGTCAGGTGTGTGGGCATAATCGACAAACACCGCGGCGCCGTTTTCGCGCGTCGCGGCCAACTGCATTCGGCCCCGGACGGTTGTTAGGTGCGGCAGGGTTTCGAACACGCGGTCGGGGTCTTCTCCGGCAGCGATGACCAGACCGCAGGCCAGCAGGACATTTTCAGCCTGAAACCCGCCGATCAGGTTCAGGCGGGTTTGATGAACCTTGCCTTTCCACGAAAAGCGCAGGTCCTGTCCGGTGGCGTCAAAGCGTTGATTCAGCAGGCACAAATCCGCCGCCCCCAGCCCCACGGTAAGGATGTTCTGCCCCCGCGCCTCGGCGATCTTGCGCATCTGCGCGCCCTTGGGATCGCTGAGGTTGATCACCGCGACGCCGTCCTCGGGCAGCACCCGGTCGAACAGACCGGCCTTGGCGGCGAAATAGGCCTCGAACGTGTCGTGGTAATCCAGATGGTCCTGCGTGAAGTTCGAGAATCCGGCGGCACTCAGATGCACCCCGTCCAGACGGCGTTGTTCGAGGCCGTGGGACGAGGCCTCCATCGCTGCATGGGTCACGCCATTCGCGGCGGCCTCAGCCAGACAGCGGTGCAGCGTGATCGGTTCGGGCGTGGTATGGGCCAGCGGGGCGGTCCATGCGCCCTCGACCCCGGTGGTGCCGAGGTTAACGGCCGCAAGGTCCAGTTCCGTCCAGATCTGGCGGACGAAGCTGGCGACGGATGTTTTGCCGTTGGTGCCGGTGACCGCGACGATGGTCTGCGGCTGCGCGCCGAACCACAGGGAGGCAGCTCCGGCCAGCGCCTGTCGCGGGTCTTCAGTGACAATCAGGGCGGCGTCCGAGGCGACCAGTTCTTGGGCGGCGATCTCGGCCCCTTTTGCGTCGGTCAGGATAGCAGAGGCCCCCATGCGCAGGGCGTATTGGATGAACTCTCCGCCGTGGACGCGAGTGCCGGGAAGCGCGGCAAAAAGGAAACCGTCTTTGACCTCGCGGCTGTCGACCGCCAGTCCGGTGATGTCAGGATTCGCCCCGCCCCGTGCGGTCAGGGCCAGTTCGCTGAGTTTCTTTGACGTTGCGCCCATGACCCACCTTTCGCCGGACAGCCTAATTTGAGGTCAGCGTTATAGCAGCGCGCGCCTCAGGCTCAAGCCGGGGTCGAAGACCCAACAAAGGCGCGATGCGCGCGATCAGTTCGGCGGCAACCGGCACAGCCGTCCAACCCGCTGTACGGCGCTTTTCGCCATAGGCCACGATCGAGGGTTCATCCAGCGTGACGATCAGCACGTATTTCGGATCATAGGCCGGGAAGATGGTGGCGAAGGTGGCGATCACCTTGTCATCATAATAGCCACCGCGCGGTTTGGGCTTGTCGGCGGTGCCGGTCTTGCCTGCGACATCATAGCCCGCCACATCGCCAAAGCTGGCGGTGCCGTCGGTGACCACCTTGCGCAGCATGTTCTGCGCTTGCTTGGCGGTGTTTTCGGACATCACGCGGGGGCCGTATTGCGGACCGTTGCGGCGCAGGATGGTCGGGCTGACGTAGTGCCCGCCATTGGCAATCGCGGCATACCCGGCGGCCAGATGCATCGGGCTGGTCGACAGGCCATGGCCGTAGGAGATGGTCACGGTGCTCAGTTCACCCCATTTCTTGGGCTTGAGCGGTTGGCCACCCTTGGCCTCGACAATCTCGAACGGGGTCGGGTCGAACATGCCCAGCGCGTTCAGAAAGTCCTGTTGCCGCTGCGCGCCGATCTGCAGCGCCAGCCGCCCGGTACCGCGGTTCGAGCTGTGGACGATCACATCAGCCACGCTGATCTCGCCATAGTTCTTGCCGTTGAATTCGCCGATTGGGAAACGACCGATCTTCATCGGGCCGGAGGTATCGATGATCGTGTTGGAATTCACCAAACCCAGTTGCACAGCCTGCGCTGCGGTAAAGATTTTGAACACCGAACCGAGTTCATACACGCCTTGCACATAGCGATTAAACAGCGGGCTGTCCGAGGGATCGAAGCCCGAGGTCGGCGGGCGTGGGCGGTCGTTGGGATCAAAAGACGGCAGCGAGGCGGCGGAAACCACCTCACCCGTATGCGCATTCATCAGAACCGCAGACGCGCCCTTGGCGTTCATGATCTTCATGCCGCCATACAGCACCTGCTCAACGGCGGCCTGAACGGTCAAGTCCAGCGACAGTTGCAGCGGCTTGTTGCCATTGGCCGGGTCGCGCAGATAATCGTCGAACTGTTTCTCGACACCGGCCACGCCGATCACCTCAGCGGCACTGACACCTTCGCGGCCAAAGCCCGAGCCGCCCAGAATATGCGCGGCCAGCTTGCCATTTGGATAAAGCCGCATTTCGCGGGGGCCGAACAGGATGCCCGGATCACCGATATCGTGCACGGCCTGCTTCTGCTCGGGCGAGATGCGTTTCTTGATCCACAGGAACTTGCGCTTGCCGGTGAAGTCTTTGACCAGACGTTCTTTTTCCAGATCGGGGAAGATCGCAACCAGTTGGTCGGCAGCGGCAATCGGGTCGATCATCAGGGGCGGCTGGGCGTAGACCGAATAGGTGTCCAGATTGGTCGCCAGAATGCGGCCCTCACGATCAACGATATTGCCCCGCTGCATCGCGATGGAAGCCCCCGGTGCGCTGGCCAGCGGCTCCTGCGCCTCGGAGGTCGCCAGAACGCCCATGCGGAAGCCCACGACCGAGAAGGCGCAGAAGAAGAACAGGCCCAGCACCAGCAACCGGCCCTCGGCCCGGGCGCGGGCGCGGTCTTTCATGTCTTCGTGGCGCTTGCGGATGTTCTCGCGTTCAATCGCCTTGGGGTTTTCGCCCTTGGCACGGGCATCCAGAATACGGGCCAGCGGGCGGAGCGGTGTGCGGGTCATGGGACTTGCACCTCCACCAGCGCCTGAACGTCGGTGATGTCCTGCAGTTCAAGCGGGTCCACGATGGGCAGGTCGGGGTCTTCGCCATAGCTGATCTGGTCGGCACGCCCAAACTGTTCTGCACGAAGGGGCAGCAATCCCAGACGTTCGAAATTCAGATCGGCCAGTTCGCGCAGACGGTCGGGCCGGTTCAGATAGGCCCATTCGGCGTTCAACACCGCCAACCGCGCCTGTGCCTCACCAATCTGACCCTGCAGCGACTGCGTTTCCTTCAACACCTGCTGGGTGCGATAGTTTTCCTGATAGGCCCACAGCGCCAGCCCAAAGACGGAAAGGGCCGTCAACACATACAATATACTCTTCATCTTCCCCGTCCCCCCAGTTGCGGCATGCCGATGGCGCGGGCCTCAATTTCCCCCGCCGGAGCCTCAGTGCGTATCGCCACCCGCAGCTTGGCCGAGCGCGCGCGCGGGTTTTCCTGCAATTCCTGATCGTCGGGACCCACGGCCTTGCGGGTCTTGAGTGTGAATTGCGGCAGTTCCTGTTCCATCTCTGGCGCATAGCGGTTGGCCCGGCCCGTCTTGCCAGCGCGCGATTGGAAGAACCGTTTGACCATCCGATCCTCGATGGAGTGGAAGGTCACAACGGCCAGTTGCCCGCCGGGCTTCAAGGCGCGTTCGGCGGCCATAAGCCCCTGAAACAGTTCTTCATATTCAGCGTTTACCGCGATGCGCAGCCCCTGAAAGCTGCGGGTTGCCGGGTGCGATTGGCCCGGCTTCGGGCGCGGAAGGCAGGATTCTATGATCTCAGCCAGACGCAGAGTCGTGGTGATCGGTTCCTCGGCCCGCGCCTTGACGATGGCCTTGGCGATTCGACGACTGGCGCGTTCCTCGCCGAAATGAAACAGGATATCAGCCAGTTGCGCCTCGGTCGCGGCATTGACCAGATCAGCGGCGCTGTCGCCCTGCTGGCTCATGCGCATGTCCAGTGGGCCATCCTTCATGAAAGAAAACCCGCGTTCGGCCTGATCCAGCTGCATGGACGAGACACCCAGGTCCAGCACCACGCCATCGAGGTCCTGCGCATATTCATCCATGCGCGAAAACACACCCTGCTGCATCACCAACCGGTTGCCATAGTCCCCGGCCCAATCGGCGGCCATTTCAAAGGCCAGCGGGTCGCGATCGACGCCGATGACCCTCTCGGCCCCCGCCTCTAGCAGGCCCCGCGTATAGCCGCCCGCGCCGAATGTGCCGTCCAGCCAGACACCCGACACAGGTGCAACGGCAGCCAGCAACGGACGCAACAGAACAGGGATGTGAGGGTTCGATGAGGTCTGAGCGCCGGCCATGCCGTCACCCATCCCCGATGCCGTCAAGATACTGCATCGGATCGAAATCCTCGGGCAGATCGTCGAGCCATTCCTCGGTCGCGGCCAGTTCATCGGCCTCGTAAGTCTCGGGCTTCCAGATCTGGAAGGTGTCCCCGGCGGCGATAAAGAATGCCTCGCCCTCAAGGCCGATCTTGGTGCGCAGCTTGGCGGGCAGGACCAGACGACCGGTCTCATCAACATTGGTAGGGAAGGACTGACCATGGAACAGCCGCTGCAGCATCCGGCGCTGCATCGAGCCACGCGGCAGAGCGTCGATCTTGTCGTCGACCTCATCAATCGCCTGCATGGTATAGCATTCAAGGTATTTGCGGCGGTGGTCGCCATAGACAATCACCAGTTCAGGATTGTCACCGGGCTGCCAGTTGGGGTCGGACGCTTCAAGCACACGGCGAAACGAGGCCGGGATCGAGACCCTGCCCTTCGTATCTACCTTATGCTGGCTTTCGCCTCTAAACCTGCGCGCCAAGACGACTGTCCCTTTCGCTTGCGCCCCACCTGAAATTCACGTTCCCCCCGGAAGTAAAAACGGCGGGTTGATCTGCTGCCACTGATCAACCCGCCGCATTGACCCGCTGAGCGGGATGTCCAGCTGCGCGCGCCACCTGGGGGGATGTCTGCTCGCCCGCGCGCCGGATCTGTTGAGTGATGAAAGCGAGATGCCTGTATGAAACCTGTTTTTCTTTTGGTTCGGGGTCGTTTGGCGCCCCTTTAACTGTCCTCGCCCTCATCGGGTATCTAAGGGATGCCATGGGAATTTATGGAAAGCAATAGAAATTTTGCGCCTCAAGGATTGATTCAGGTCACGAGTCAAGATCAAAGTGCAGCAACTTTGCCATTCTGACACCATAAATTGATCAATGCGGGATCAAAAACACCATATATATGAAAACATCTCACCAAAATACTTATCCCATAATTTCCCAATAAATCTTGCTTCTAGCCCCAAAGCTCCCTGACAACCCACAAAATACCTCCCAGCGCACTCGAATCACGCCCCTCTCTGACCCCTCTCCCGCTGTGGACCCATGCTTTCCCATACTGAAACCCGGCACCCCCGGGGAACGGCTGCTGAGGATTGCTTGCGCCCGCGGATGCAGCCTCAAGCTGCCCAATCCTTCGCCAATCATGCTGAAAGGACAGGCAGCCCCGACAACCCCGCCAACACCGGCAGACCCGCCCGCGGCGAAAAACCTATATTTTCAAGGCAATTATTCCGCCGCTTCCGAAAAGCGTGACAATCCATGCATTTGCTGCATAGCGGCATTGACGACACGAGCTATTGTGCAATTGCAGCATCTACCTATTTTCACTCTCAACCAAGCGCCGGACGATGCCGGCGAGCACAAGAATGAACGGATGATGAAAATGGCAGTCGCAAGCACACAAACCGCCGCGAAAGGTGTTCCCACGCTGGGGATCGCGGCACTGATCGAGACCGCAAAGACCCGGATCGCGCGTTATCGCCTGTATCGCCAGACCGTGAGCGAGCTGTCGGAACTGTCCGACCGCGAACTGGGTGATCTGGGCCTGCACCGCTCGATGATCCGCCGGCTGGCCATTCAGGCCACCGACGACCTGATGCCGCTGTAAACGCGGCACCGACATACCGAGATCAGGTCCGTCCTCCTCCCTTTTCGGACCTGTATTTCAGCGGCAACGTCTCTCCTCCTCCCTGACGTTGCCGCACCTTATACCGGCCCTGACCGCCGGAACCTGACACATCGGGGCCTTCCTCCTCCCTGCCTCGATGTTGAAAGCGCGCGGCGATGTCCTCCTCCTCCCTGACATCGCCGCGTCTTGCTCATACCGGGATCAGACCCGGGTTCGGATACATCGGGGCCTTCCTCCTCCCTGCCCTGATGTAGAAAAGAACGGCGGTTCCCCTTCCTCCTCCCTGGGAACCGCCGTTTCTCTTTCCCGGAAACAAAAAACAGGGCGCAAACGCCCCCTGCTTCTTCTGTTCAAAAATACTTCGGAGCGCGAGGCAGAGCCTCGCAATAAGTCAAAACGGCACGTCGTCCTTGGCCGTCAGAAACCGCGAGACCACCTTCTTCACCCCGGCCTTGTCGAATTCGACCTCGACCTTGTCGCCTTCGATACCGATTACCGCGCCATAGCCGAATTTCTGGTGAAACACCCGCTCGCCCAGCATGAAGCTGGCCACGGCGGTGGCATCAATCACTGTATTGCGGCTTTCGCGGGGCTGAGACATCCCGTACTGCCCCTGCCGCGCCTGCATCCGCTTCCAGCCGGGCGAGTTGTAAACATTCGCCTCCGCCGCGCGGGTTTCGATGCTGGTCGTGACTTGTCCGCCGCCATAAAGCCCCGGAGGCGTCAGCACTTCAACATGATCCTCGGGCAATTCGTCGATGAACCGCGAGGGCATGGAGTTCTGCCATTGCCCGAACACCCGCCGGTTTGCTGCGAAGGAAATGGTACACACCTCTTCGGCACGGGTGATGCCCACATAAGCCAGCCGCCGTTCCTCTTCCAAACCCTTCAGCCCGGATTCGTCCATGGAGCGCTGAGACGGGAACAACCCATCTTCCCATCCCGGCAGGAACACGGCCGGAAACTCCAACCCCTTGGCCGCATGCAGCGTCATGATCGAGACCTTGGCCCCGTCGCCCTCCTGCTCATTGTCCATCACCAGGCTGACATGTTCCAAGAAACCTTGCAGGTTCTCGAAATTGTCCAACTGGTTGACCAGTTCCTTGAGGTTCTCCAGCCGCCCCGGTGCCTCGGGTGTCTTCTCGTTCTGCCAATGGGCGGTATAGCCGGATTCGTCCAACACGATCTGCGCCAGTTCGATATGCGTATGCTCGGGTTCGCCATAGCGGATGGGTGAGACGCCATCGTCAATGACCGTCTCATCATCGACCTCGATCCGAGGCCCGCGCGTCATCGCATTCCACCGCGCAAGCCCGTCGATCAATTCGCGCAGCGCCTTGGCCCCTTTGCCTTTGATCAGAGCATTGTCGACCGCAATCCGCGCGCCCTCGACCAAGGACACGCCGTTTTCCCGCGCCACCACCTGAATCGTCTGCTGCGCCTTGTCGCCAAGGCCGCGTTTGGGCGTGTTCACGATCCGCTCGAAGGCCAGATCATCCTCGGGGCTGACCACCAGCCGGAAATAGGCCATGGCATCGCGGATCTCCATCCGCTCATAGAACCGAGGGCCGCCGATCACCTTATACGGCAGACCGATGGTCAAAAACCGATCCTCAAACGCCCGCATCTGGTGCGAGGCGCGGACGAGAATCGCCATCTCATCAAGGTTCATCGGTCGCACACCGCGCGTGCCGCCCTGCATCGCGTCAATTTCCTCGCCGATCCAACGCGCCTCTTCCTCGCCGTCCCAATGGCCGATCAGACGAACTTTTTCGCCTTCTTCGCGGTCGGTCCAAAGCTCTTTGCCCAAGCGACTTTCATTGCCGCGGATCACATTCGAGGCCGCGGCCAGAATATGTGGGGTCGAGCGGTAGTTTTGTTCCAAGCGCACCACGAAGGCACCGGGAAAATCCTTCTCAAACCGCAGGATGTTGCCCACCTCGGCCCCACGCCAGCCATAGATCGACTGGTCGTCATCGCCGACGCAACAGATGTTCTTGTGTCCTCCGGCCAGCAGGCGCAGCCAGAGATATTGGGCGACGTTGGTATCCTGATATTCGTCCACAAGGATGTAGCGGAACCAGCGCTGGTATTGCTCCAACACATCCGGGTGGGTCTGGAAAATCGTGACCATGTGCAGCAGCAGGTCGCCGAAATCCACCGCATTCAACTCGCGCAGGCGGGTTTGGTATTGGGCGTAAAGCTCGATGCCCTTGTGGTTAAAGGCCCCCGCATCCGCAGCGGGCACCTTGTTAGGCGTCAGGGCGCGGTTTTTCCAGTCATCGATGATTCCAGCCAGCATCCGCGCAGGCCAACGCTTGTCGTCGATATTGGCAGCCTGCGTCAGTTGTTTCAGCAGGCGCTTCTGGTCATCCGTATCCAGAATGGTGAAGTTCGACTTCAACCCCACCAGTTCCGCGTGACGGCGCAGTAGCTTGACGCAGATCGCGTGGAACGTGCCAAGCCAAGGCATCCCTTCGGCGGGTCGACCCAGCATCCGGCCCACACGCTCTTTCATCTCGCGCGCGGCCTTGTTGGTGAATGTCACCGCCAGAATCTCATTCTCGCGCACCCGATGGGTTCTGAGCAGATGCGTGATCCGCGCGGTCAGCGCCTTGGTCTTGCCCGTCCCGGCCCCCGCCAGCATCAGCACCGGGCCATCCAGCCGTTCGACCGCTTCGCGCTGCGCCGGGTTGAGGTCGTTCAGATATTCGGCAGACGCCGCAGGCATCGCCCGCGCCGACAGCGATGCGCCCTCGAAGGCGTCCATTTCGTCAAAACTGCTCATGGGTCCAAACTACGCCGGATGCGCGAGAAGGGAAAGGGTTTGTTCACGCCTTGTTCACAAGGAATTTGCCTCGTGATCCGTTCAATTCTAGATAATCATCCCGACGCCATTAACCCTCTGTCAAACCTTGCCAAACATCCTGATCCCATTGCTGTGGGAGCGCGGGTTATGAAACAGAATGACATGGCGGGTCGGACATCGGCCCTGAAAATTGCGGGCATCTCGGTGATGCTGATGATGCTGACGGCGCTGGCGGGTTGGGGGATTTACGCGATCCCGGCCCCGGTGGTCGACCGGATGCTGGAATCGGACCTGCGGCATCGCGCAGCGCAGTTGAACCAACAGGTGGCAAGCCATCTGCACGATGTCGAGGCGACGTTCAAACACGGCATTCTGGATGATCATGATGAAGAGTTTCTGGAACTTTTGCCTGAAACCTCGGACATCTACCGGTTTAAGTTGTTTGACAGTCAGGGCCGCGTGTTCTGGTCAACGCGCGCGGGGGATGTCGGGACAGTTAACTCCAAGCCCTATTTCACCGAAATCGTCGCCGCGGGTGGTTCATATTACAAACACGAAGAAAAGCCGATTTCCGAAGTCAGCGGCCTGAATCACGAGGTGATGGCGGGATCAGGCAAGAAAACCTGTCACGTGGCCGAGATTTATACCCCGGTCATCAAGGACGGTCAGTTTCTGGGCGCGATCGAATTCTATTCGGACATCACGCCGCAGCGTGATTTGTTCATCACCCGCGTCCGCTGGTCGCTGGCGGTGCTGTGCGGCGTGGCCCTTATGGCGCTGACGGCGGTGATTCTGGTGATCTACCGGACGAATCGCAAACAGGTTCGCGATCTGCGGGGCCGCGCCGCGAAGGAACGCGCATTGATGGACGATCAGTTGCGTCTGGCGCGCGAGGTGCGGCTGTTGGGAGAGCTGAACGAATGGCTGCAATCCAGCCGCTCGTTGGATGAGCTGTTCGACATGGTGTCGCGCTTCATGACCCATATCCTGCCCGAGGCGGAGGGCAGCGTGTACGTCTATTCCAATTCGCGCGATGTGCTGGATGGTTGCGCCAGTTGGAATGGCGGGTCGCACAAGGCACATATTCATCCCGAGGGATGCTGGGGCCTGCGCCGTGGGCGGACATATGAATTCGGCGCGTCCGAGATCGATTTTGTCTGCGAACACGCGGAACCGCATGACGGGCGGCCCTATTTCTGCTTTCCCATTCTGGCCCATGGCGAGACCGTCGGCCTGCTGCATCTGCGCGCCCATGAGGGCAGCGGTGAGGCATTTCACGACAGCAAGAAACTGGCGCAGCTGTGCGCCGAACAGATCAGCATGGCAATCGCCAATGTAAGGATGCGCGATCAGTTGCACGACCAGTCGGTGCGTGACCCGCTGACCGGGCTGTTCAACCGCCGCCACATGACCGACACGCTGCGCAAGTCGATCAGCCGCAGCCAGCAGACGGGGGCTCCGCTGAGTCTGATCGCGGTGGATGTGGATCATTTCAAGAAGTTCAACGACACCCACGGCCATGACGCGGGTGACATGGTCCTGCGCGCGGTGGGCTCGGCGTTGGAACAGGGCTGCGACCGGGACGAGATCGCCTGCCGGATCGGCGGCGAGGAGTTCATGCTGATCCTGCCCGACAACAGCCCCGACGATGCCATGACGCGCGCTGAGCAGGTGCGGCAGGCGGTTGAGGCGGTCTCGGTCCGGTATGGAGAGAAGTCGCTGCCGCGCATTACCATCTCGGTCGGGGTGGCGCATTACCCCGTGCATGGGGCCATGCCGCAGGATCTGTTGCGGGCTGCAGATGATGCGCTTTATGTCGCCAAGGACAAGGGGCGCAATCAGGTTCAGGTGGCACGCTCGGGGGTGGATGCCGAGGCAAAACCGACCGGGGCCGGGAACCTGCCCGCAAAAGACCTGCGCCCTCCGGCCCCGGCGGCCTGATAGGGTCAGGTGTGGGGCTGCCGGAACCGCCGGGTTGATTGCGTCCGGCACCGAATCACGTGGCATCCGGGGGGCTTTTCGCAAGCAATCTGATGCGCGGCACGGCATATTACGCAACAAAAATACAACAATTCATGCTGCGACGCAGCAAGTGCAAAGGTAAAGCTTCACCACGCGGCGTTTGCGAGCGATAACATGCCGGTTCTACCCAGAAGGGCTGATATACGGGCGCGTATTGTCCGTCTATTGAGGACCCACAGCTAAGAAGACCCCGGGGGCGTGAGATGACAGAGTTTAACAAGATCCTGATTGCCAATCGGGGCGAGATTGCCATTCGTGTAATGCGGGCGGCCAATGAGATGGGCAAACGCACGGTTGCGGTTTTTGCCGAGGAAGACAAGCTGGGCCTGCACCGGTTCAAGGCGGATGAGGCCTATCGCATCGGTGCCGATCTGGGCCCCGTGGCGGCCTATCTGTCGATTGACGAGATCATCCGGGTTGCCAAGGAATGCGGTGCGGATGCGATCCATCCCGGCTACGGGCTGCTGTCGGAAAACCCCGATTTCGTCGATGCCTGTGCGCAAAACGGTATCACCTTCATCGGCCCCAAGGCCGAGACCATGCGGGCCCTTGGCGACAAGGCCAGCGCCCGCAAGGTGGCGATGGCCGCCGACGTACCAGTGATCCCGGCGACCGAGGTGCTGGGCGACGACATGGACGCGATCCGGCGTGAGGCGGCCGAGATCGGATACCCCCTGATGCTGAAGGCCAGCTGGGGCGGCGGCGGGCGCGGGATGCGCCCGATCCTGTCCGAGGACGAGCTGGAAGAAAAGGTGCTGGAAGGCCGCCGCGAGGCCGAGGCCGCGTTCGGCAATGGCGAAGGCTATCTGGAAAAGATGATCACCCGCGCCCGCCATGTCGAGGTTCAGATTCTCGGCGACAAGCATGGCGAGATTTATCACCTCTATGAACGCGACTGCTCGGTCCAGCGGCGCAATCAGAAGGTGGTGGAACGCGCGCCTGCCCCTTATCTGACCGACGATCAGCGCGCCGAGCTGTGCGAGCTGGGCCGCCGCATCTGCGCCCATGTGAATTATGAATGCGCGGGCACCGTCGAATTCCTGATGGATATGAACACTGGCAAGTTCTACTTCATCGAGGTCAATCCGCGTGTGCAGGTCGAACACACCGTCACCGAAGAGGTTACCGGTATCGACATCGTACAGGCGCAGATTCTGATCGCCGAGGGCAAGACCTTGGCCGAGGCCACCGGCAAGGCCAGCCAGGAAGACATCCGGCTGAACGGCCACGCGCTGCAGACCCGGGTGACGACCGAGGATCCGCTGAACAATTTCATCCCCGACTATGGCCGCATCACCGCCTATCGCTCGGCCACGGGCATGGGCATCCGTCTGGATGGCGGCACGGCCTATGCAGGCGGGGTGATCACGCGGTATTACGATTCGCTGCTGACCAAGGTGACCGCATGGGCCCCCACGCCCGAGAAGGCGATTGCGCGGATGGACCGCGCGCTGCGGGAATTCCGTGTGCGCGGGGTCTCGACCAATATCGCCTTTGTCGAGAACCTGCTGAAACACCCGACCTTCCTGTCGAATGAATACACTACGAAATTCATCGACGAGACGCCGGACCTGTTCAACTTTGAAAAACGGCGCGACCGGGCGACGCGGGTGCTAACCTACATCGCCGACATCACCGTGAACGGCCACCCCGAGACGCGCGACCGACCCCGTCCGGTCGGCGGGCTGAGGTTCCCCAAAGCGCCCAAACCGGTCAACGCGGCAATCACGGATGGCCCACGCCAGCTGCTGGAAAGTCAGGGACCGCAGGCGGTGGCCGACTGGCTGGCGGCGCAGAAACAGCTGCTGATCACCGACACCACCATGCGCGACAGCCACCAGTCGCTTCTGGCCACGCGGATGCGGTCGCTGGACATGATCGGTATCGCCCCCAATTACGCCCATGACCTGCCGGGGCTGTTCTCGATGGAGGTCTGGGGCGGCGCGACCTTCGATGTGTCCTATCGCTTCCTGGACGAATGCCCGTGGCAGCGGCTGCGGGATCTGCGCGCGGCGATGCCGAACATGCTGATGCAGATGCTGCTGCGCGGCTCGAACGGGGTGGGCTATACCAACTATCCCGACAATGTGGTGCAGAGCTTTGTGCGGCAGGCGGCAGCCAGCGGTGTTGATGTGTTCCGGGTGTTCGACCCGCTGAACTGGACCGAAAACATGCGGGTGTCGATGGATGCCGTTCTGGAAAGCGGCAAAATCCTTGAGGCCGCAATCTGCTATACCGGCGACGTGCTGGATCCGGCGCGCCCGAAATACGATCTGGACTACTACCTGCGGATCGCGCGCGAGCTGAAGGCTGCGGGCACGCATATCCTGTGCATCAAGGATATGGGCGGCCTGTTGCGCCCCGACGCGGCGCGGGTGCTGTTCCCGGCGCTAAAAGCGGAAACCGGTCTGCCGATCCACTTCCACACCCATGACACCGCCGGCATTGCCTGCGCCACCATCCTGGCCGCGTCCGAAGCGGGCGTGGATGCGGTGGACTGCGCCATGGATGCGTTGTCGGGCAATACCAGCCAGGCAACGCTGGGCACCGTGGTCGAGGCGCTGAAACATGATGCGCGCGCCACCGGCCTGGATATTGCGGCGATCCGGCAAATCTCGGACTACTGGGAAGAAGTGCGCAGCAACTACGGCGCGTTCGAATCCGGCATGCAGTCGCCCGCCTCTGAGGTGTATCTGCACGAGATGCCGGGTGGCCAGTTCACCAACCTCAAGGCGCAGGCGCGCAGTCTTGGGCTGGAAAGCCGCTGGCATGATGTGGCCCGCACCTATGCGGAAGTGAACCAGATGTTCGGCGATGTGATCAAGGTGACGCCGATCGCCAAGACCGTGGGCGACATGGCGCTGATGATGGTCAGCCAGGGCCTGAGCTGCGAGGATGTGCTGGACCCCGACACCGAGGTCAGCTTTCCCGAGAGCGTGGTGACGCTGATGAAAGGTTATGTCGGGCAGACGCCGGGCGGGTTCCCCGAGGCGATCGTGCGCAAGGTTCTGAAGGGCCAGAAGCCGATCACCGAACGCCCCGGGGCGCTGCTTGAGGCCGAGGATCTCGAGGCCCGGCGCGCCGGGCTTGAACAGACCTTCGGGCAGTCCATCGACGACGAGGATCTGAACGGGGCGCTGATGTACCCCAAGGTGTTCGAGGATTACATGACCCGGCACCAGCAATTCGGTCCGGTGCGCACCCTGCCCACGCCGACCTTCTTTTACGGCATGGAACCGGGTGAAGAGATCAGCGCCGAGATCGACCCCGGCAAGACGCTGGAAATCCGCTGTCAGGCGGTGGGCGAGACGGATGCCAAGGGCGAGGTCAAGGTGTTCTTCGAACTCAACGGCCAGCCTCGGGTGATCCGGGTGCCGAACCGTCTGGCCAAGACCGACGCCGTCGTGCGCGCCAAGGCCGAGCCCGGCAACCCCAACCAGATCGGTGCTCCGATGCCTGGCGTCATCGCCACCGTGGCCGTCACTCAGGGCCGCGAGGTCAAAGAGGGCGATCTGCTGCTGACCATGGAAGCGATGAAAATGGAAACCGGCCTGCACGCGGAACGCGATGCGACGGTCAAGGCGCTGCATGTCAAGCCGGGCGACCAGATCGACGCCAAGGACCTGCTGATCGAGCTGGAATAGGCCGACAAGGACAACCTCCGGGGCCGCGCAAAAACTGCGGCCCCGGTTTCAAACCCAGCCTGATCGAGGCTTTTGATGCTGATCATCACCCCCGTTTATGCCGCGTTAATCGCGGTTCTGTTTGTCGCGCTCAGCGTGAATGTCATCCTGCAGCGCCGCAGGGGCAGGATTTCGGTCGGCGATCACGGCGACAAAGCCATGATCAAGGCGATGCGCACGCAGGCGAACTGCGCCGAATACGCCCCCTTTGCGCTGCTGCTGATCGCTATGGTCGAACTGCAGGGCGCGGGCGGCTGGCTGGTGAACCTGTTGGGGCTGATGCTGTTGGCCGGGCGGCTGCTGCACGCCTATGGGTTCGGCAAGACGCCGCAGATCATCATCCTGCGGCAGATCGGCATGGGGCTGACATTCACGGCCATCCTGATCGCAGCCCTAACCGGCCTTGTTCTGGCGCTCTGACAGCGCCCCGGAATTACCCTACCCAGTCCTGCATCTGCGCATGTTCCATGCTGATCGCGCGCCCACCGTCCTGCTGGGGTTCGACTTTCGACGCCACCATGACCAGAACAATCATGACGCCCAGGACCACGGCCTTGATGTCCGAGATGCTGAACATTGCCTCACCTCCCCTTTTTGTGCGTGTTTACGTTCTATTGCTTCTTGAACGTCGCCGCCGCCGCTTTCCGTCGGAAGAAATTTGCCAGCGCCCGGCATTTTCCTCTTGCAGGCATGCGTGGGACTTTATACATCCCTCCTCACTCAACGGCGCGGGCGTAGCTCAGGGGTAGAGCATAACCTTGCCAAGGTTAGGGTCGGGCGTTCGAATCGCCTCGCCCGCTCCATTGAGAGGTCTTTGGACCGACATAGTATCTGATGCGGGCGTAGCTCAGGGGTAGAGCATAACCTTGCCAAGGTTAGGGTCGGGCGTTCGAATCGCCTCGCCCGCTCCAGATACCAAACCTTTCCGAACATGCTGGTTCTTTTGGTGGGCTTGCGCCATGCTGGGTGCAACGCAGATTGCAAGGCTACGCTCATGTCGGAATATGTCATTCGCCCCCTCACCGCCGCCGAAGTGCAGCACGCCGTCGATTGGGCCGGGCGCGAGGGGTGGAATCCGGGTGTCCACGACGCGGAGTGCTTTCGCCCGACGGACCCCGACGGGTTTCTGGGCGGGTTTCTGGATGGCGAGATGATCGCATCAGTCTCGGCGGTGAATTACGATGATGCGTTCTCGTTTCTGGGGTTCTACATTGTGAAGCCCGAGTTTCGCCATCACGGTCACGGGCTTGAGATCGCAGGCCATGCGCTGACCCATTGCAAGGGGCGCAATATGGGTCTGGACGGGGTGGTCGAGCAGCAGGACAATTATCGCAAATCCGGGTTCACTTTCGCCTATAACAACTATCGTTTTGGCGGGACCAAGCGCGGGATTCTGGCCAAGCTCGGGACCACGCCAAATAGCGATGTCTCGGAGCTGACCGATGCGTCAGTCGCATTGAAAACGTATGATCGCGCACTGTTTCCTGCCCCCCGCGACCTGTTTTTGGAAAGCTGGCTGAGCGCCTACAGCCACGTTTCAAGGGTATATTCCGACAATGGCAGGATCAAAGGTTATGCGACGCTACGTCCATGCCGGAGCGGGTACAAGATAGGGCCGCTATTTGCGGACAGCGCCGAGATTGCGCAGGCCCTGCTGGCCTCGCTGCTGCAAGCCATCCCCGACGATCACGCCACCCATGAGGTGTTCATCGACATGCCGCAGCCCAACGCCGCCGCCTTTGCGCTGGCGGATGCGCTGGGGCTGGAGAAGGTGTTTGAAACCGCGCGGATGTATTCCGACCATCAGCCGGATATCGATCTGGACCGGATATTCGGCGTGACGACGTTTGAGCTGGGCTAGAACGCCTTGAAGGTCATCGTTGTCAGGGACCGTTCGATATTGGGAATCACCAGCAGGTTTTCGTTGATGTAATGACCCACATCCTCGGTCTCGGGGATGTAGAGTTTCAGCAGCAGGTCATATTCGCCGCTGGTGGAATAAAGCTCGGAATGGATTTCGCGCAGGGCGATGTCTTCGGCCACTTTGTAGGTGGAGCCGGGTTTGCAGCGGATCTGGATGAAAACGCAGGTGGACATGGGCCGGACCTTGTTGATTTGAGTTGCCCGCAGGCTGGCACGGGGCGGGCGCAGGTGCAATCCCCTGCAACAGTTTGCGGCGAAGGCTGAAAGCGGTCTGGATAGGCCGCCCGTCCGCGTCTATAAGCGCCCCTGTAGCAAAAGGAATTCGCCCATGCGCAGCGCAAAGATCAGCCGTCAGACCGCCGAGACCGAGATCTCGGTTCAGGTCAATCTGGACGGCACCGGCCAGTATGACAACCAGACCGGCGTCGGGTTCTTTGACCACATGCTGGACCAGCTGGCGCGGCATTCGCTGATCGACATGACGATCCGCGCCAAGGGCGATTACCACATCGACGACCACCACACGGTCGAGGATACCGGAATCGCGTTGGGTCAGGCTTTGACGCAGGCTTTGGGCGACAAGAAGGGCATTCGCCGGTACGGGGAATGCCACCTGCCCATGGATGACGCGCAGGTGCGCTGTGCACTGGACCTGTCGGGGCGACCGTTTCTGATCTGGAACGTGGACCTGCCGACGCAGAAAATCGGCAGTTTCGATACCGAACTGGTGCGCGAGTTCTTTCAGGCCTTGGCCACCCATGGCGGCATCACGCTGCACATCGATCAGGTGCATGGCTTCAACAGCCACCACATTGCCGAGGCCGCCTTCAAGGCTGTCGCCCGCGCATTGCGCGATGCGGTCGAGACCGACCCGCGTAAGGCGGATGCGATTCCGTCCACCAAAGGCGCGCTGTAGATGCTCACCGCCATTATTGACTACGAGAGCGGCAATCTGCACTCGGCAGAAAAGGCGTTTCAGCGCATGGCCCGCGAGGTGGATGCGGGTGAGGTCATCGTGACCTCGGACGCCGACGTCGTGGCGCGCGCGGATCGTCTGGTGCTGCCCGGTGACGGGGCCTTTCCCGCCTGCGCCGCCGAGTTGCGCGGCCACAAGGGCATCTATGACGCGATGGTCGAGGCGGTCGAACAGAAGGGCCGCCCGTTTCTGGGTATCTGCGTGGGGATGCAGTTGATGGCCTCGAAAGGTCATGAATACCGCGAAACCGACGGGCTGGGCTGGGTTGGCGGGGATGTGGTTCGGATCGAGCCTTCAGATACGGCGCTGAAGGTGCCACATATGGGGTGGAACGATCTGGTGCTGGAAAGCGACCACCCTGTCTTTGGTGGCGTGACATCGGGCGATCACGCCTATTTTGTCCACTCCTACCATTTCCGCGTCGCCGACCCGGCGCAGCGGCTGGCTTATGTGGATTATGGGCAAGAGGTCACGGCCGTCATTGGCCGCGACACGATGGTCGGAATGCAGTTCCACCCCGAAAAAAGTCAGGATGTGGGCCTGCGGATGATCGGGAATTTCCTGACCTGGACGCCCTGAGGCCTTATTCCACGCGCGTCCAGACTTGCCCGCGGCAGACCAGACCTCCGACAGCGCAACCCTTGACGGTCAGCTTGTTCTGGCCGTCCAACGACATTTTCGAGCTATAAGTCTTGTCGCGATCGGGGGCCCAGATCTTGCCGTCGTCATAGCTGCCGCCGCCTTCGGGGATCATGTCCCAGATGATTTGCTTGCCGAGGTTCTCGTATTCCAGTTGCTGATTGCCGTCGGCGTCAAAGGCGCTGTCGATGGTGCCGCAGATGGCGCTGCCGCATTCGGAAATCGACACATGCAGATAGCCGCCCGTATCGCCCGGAGCTGTCTTCCACAGACCGTCCACCGGATCGGCGGCCATCGCTGCGGTGGCCATTGCGGCGAAACCCGCTGCAAGAGTAAATGTCTTCATGGTTTTCTCCCTGTATTTCCGATCAGTCTGGCCCGCCAATCGGCACCGGGCAAGACTGACTTTGCGTCGCGTTGCGCCCCTGCCCCGCCTGTGCGATATCCCGCGCGTGTAACAGTGATATAGGGCCGCCCGACATGATCCTCTACCCCGCCATCGATCTGAAAGACGGCAATGCCGTGCGCCTGCTGCGCGGTGAGATGGACAAGGCCACCGTCTTTAACGAAGACCCGGCGGCACAGGCCCGCGCTTTTGTCGAGGCCGGGTGCGAGTGGCTGCATCTGGTCGATCTGAACGGCGCCTTTGCAGGTGAGCCGGTCAATGCCGCCCCGGTCGAGGCGATTCTGAACGCCTGCGACGTGCCTGCGCAATTGGGAGGCGGCATCCGCGATATGGCCACGATCGAGACCTGGATCGACAAGGGTCTGGCGCGGGTGATTCTGGGCACCGTGGCGGTCGAGAACCCCGATCTGGTGCGCGAAGCCGCCAAAGCCTTCCCCGGCAAGGTCGCCGTCGGTATTGACGCGCGCAACGGCATGGTCGCCACCAAGGGCTGGGCCGAGGAAACCGACGTGCAGGTCACCGATCTGGCCCGCAGTTTCGAGGACGCAGGCGTCGCCGCGATCATCTACACCGATATCAACCGCGACGGCGCGATGCAGGGCCCGAATATCGAGGCCACAGCAGCACTTGCTCGGGCAGTCTCGATCCCGGTGATTGCGTCGGGGGGCGTCAGTTCGCTGGACGACCTGATCGCCCTGCGCGATTGCGGTGTGGAATTGAACGGCGCCATCTCGGGCCGCGCCCTTTATGATGGCGCGATTGACCTGGCCGAGGCCATTCGCGCCCTGAACTGAGTTACTGCGCGGCCGCGGCGGTCAGTTTCGCCAAAGCGCCGCGCATTTTCTCGATGACCGGCGATTTTTCGACCTCATCGAAGTCATCCATGGTCTCTTTCGGGTCTTCATAGATCAGCCAGACCTGCCCATCCGCATCCTGATAAGCCTGCACTTTCAGCGGCAGGAACAGCCCGGCCCGCGGGTCGATTTGCATGGCGGGCGTGCCCAGCGCGGGGTTGCCGAAGATCAGCACCTGATTGGGCGGGATCGGCGTGCCGACCTTTTCGGCGCCCGCCGCGTGGTCGATGCGGGCAAAGACGGTGGCGCCTGCATTGCCAACGGCAGCTTCCAGCGCGTCCAGCGCCTCGGTCACGGACTTGTTGGTTTGTACTTTGATGATGTCATCAGCCATGGCGGACAGCGCGCCTCCGAATGTGAGTATTGAAGCCAGAATAAGATGTCGCATCTCGATAATCCTTTTTATGAATTTCACCTCTAATTTCCATGGCTTCGCGGCGGATCACAATCACAAGTCTGGCATCGGCGGGGCTTTGCCGGTAGAGGTGCGGACAACAAAGGACGCGCGATGCTGAAAACCCGTATCATTCCCTGTTTGGATGTCGCCGATGGCCGCGTGGTCAAGGGCGTCAATTTTGTCGGCCTGCGCGATGCGGGCGACCCGGTGGAATCGGCCAAGGCCTATGATGCCGCCGGAGCGGATGAGATCTGTTTTCTGGACATCCACGCCACGCATGAAAACCGGGGCACGATGTTCGACGTCGTCCAGCGCACCGCCGAACAGTGTTTCGTGCCGCTAACCGTGGGCGGAGGCGTGCGCACCAAGGATGACATCCGCGCCCTGCTGCTGGCGGGGGCGGATAAGGTCAGCTTCAACTCGGCCGCCGTGGCGAACCCGGATGTGATCGCCGAGGCCGCCGACCAGTTCGGCAGCCAGTGCATCGTCTGCGCCATCGACGCCAAGACCGTCAGCCCCGGCAAGTGGGAGATTTTTACCCATGGTGGTCGCAAACCCACCGGCATCGATGCGGTGGAGTTCGCCCGGACCGTCGTGGCCAAAGGCGCGGGGGAAATCCTGCTGACCTCGATGGACCGCGACGGCACCAAGGCCGGGTTCAACCTGCCCCTGACCCGTGCGATCAGCGATGCGGTGGACGTGCCGGTGATCGCCTCGGGCGGCGTCGGCACTCTGGACCATCTGGTTGAGGGCGTGACGAAGGGCGGGGCCAGCGCGGTGCTGGCGGCCTCGATCTTTCATTTCGGCGAATACACCATCCGCGAGGCCAAAGAGCATATGGCCGCCGCAGGCATTCCGATGAGGCTGACATGAGCATTCTGCACGATCTGGCCGCGACGATTGAGGCCCGCAAGGGGGCTAACCCTGACAGCAGCTGGACCGCCAAGCTGTTGGCCAAAGGCCCCGAGAAATGTGCCGAGAAATTCGGCGAAGAGGCCATCGAGGCGATCATCGAAGCCATCAAGGGGGATCGGGAAAAGCTGACCGCCGAGGCGGCGGATGTACTGTATCACCTGCTGGTCATGCTGGCCGCACGCGACGTGGTGCTGGATGATGTGCTGGCTGAACTGGCCCGCCGGCAGGGCACCAGCGGCATTGCTGAAAAGGCGGCGCGGCCCAAAGGGTAAGCGGGTTCCGTGGGGTGGCATGGCCCGCTATAGTCCGGGTTTGGGATGTTTATGGCAAAGGGCGCACGCATGATCAGAGCTTTGGTGTTTGCAGCCGCGCTTGCCACCCTCGCCGCCTGCGCCACGCCCCCGCCATCGACGGGGGATGAGGTACAGCGTCTGGCGGCGGAAATCCAAAACCTCGGGCCCGATATCGACCCTGCCGAGGCGAACCGGGCCGCCCACATCGCCTATGCCTATACCGCGCAACTGGCGCAGGAGTATGAAATCACCGACCCGCCGCTGATCCACAACGCCAAGGTCAACAAGGGCCTGCGGCCACGGGGCCTATGCTGGCATTGGGCCGAGGATATCGAACGGCGTCTGGATCAGGAACAGTTCCGTACGCTGGAAATGCACCGCGCCATCGCCAATGCGGATAACCCGTTCCGCATCGACCACAGCACCGCCATCATCAGCCGCAAGGGCGAGAGCATGTATGAAGGCGTGGTGCTGGACCCGTGGCGCTATGGCGGTGTGCTGTATTGGGGGCCGTTGGCCGAAGACAGCCGCTATGACTGGGTCCCGCGTGAGGTGGTGCTGGAGAAGCGCCGTCAGGAACAGGCGGCAAAGCTGGCTCAGGCGAATTGAGTCAGCGGCCTAGCGCCAACCGTCCGCATACGCCTCCATGAGGGAGTGAAGCTCATCCAGGCTGGCCGGGGCGCGGGGAAAGCTATGCGCCGCGGGGACATGCGCCCATGGCATCTTTTCATCGGTCATGACCTCGACGAAGGGCTCAAACGACGCGGCCTCGTTCAGCATCGAGGTGCGCAGGTTGATGCGGTCGGACGCCGCGCCGATCCGGGAATAGACGAAGTTCAGGCAGGATTTGCAGAAGTAATGCGCCCGCCCCTCCGAGCCGAGCCCGCCCGCGACCACATCGCCGGTGCAGGAAAAACTGTCGCTGGGGAACATGGTGGTCAGGGTAAACGCACTTGCGCTGAGTTTCTGACAATCGCGGCAATGGCAGGCCACGGTCAGAAGCGGCAGCGCTGTTGCGCGAACCTGCACCGCGCCGCACAGACACGCGCCTTCATAGGGAGGTTTGGGGAGTGCCATGGGCAATCGCTCACTTTCCGTTTGTTTCTGGATTTTCGGGAGTTTTGTTCACGGACAAGACCGCGCATGGGGGTCAAAGCGGCACGCAGCCGGGCCTTCACAGCTTAGACGAGATCACGCCGGTGGCAAAGCCGCCCATCCGAAGCTCTCCGAACAGGCGTTGATATTCGATCTTGGGGCAGCGGTTCATCACCACATCCACCCCGCGCGCCTGTGCCGTGGCGGCCGCGTCATGATGTTCGACGCCGATCTGCATCCAGATCGTGCGCAGGTCGGGGAACGCGGCCAGCGCCTCGTCCACGATGGGGGGCACGGCGTCAGAGCGGCGGAAGATGTCGACCATGTCGACGGGTTCGGAAATCTCGGAAAGGGACGCCCGCACCGTCTGGCCGAATAGGGGCTTGCCCGCATGGCCGGGATTGACCGGTATCACCGTATACCCCTTGAGCGACAGGTAGCGCGCCACGTAGTAGCTGGGCCGCACCGGGTTCATGGACACGCCGACCACGGCCACAACCTTGGTGCGTTTCAGGATCGTTGTCAGATGTGCGTCGGAGTAATCGGGCATGGGCGCAGCCTATCCGGCCCTCGGGCAAGAAAAAAGCGCCCAGGTAAAAACCTGAGCGCCAGTTGTTGGAACGAGGGACAGTGAAATGACCCGCGGCAGTTCCGTTCCGCGGTCATTGTGACATTTAAGCATAAGTTGGCTAAAAAAAAGAGGGGGTGCGCATTTTTGTGATGACAGATCACGAAAAGCGGAAAACCGCCGTTACTGGTAGAGCGCGGACGGCCAATGCGCATCGGCCCGCCGGATGTTCTGCGAGACGTTTTGCTTCCATATCTGCTCAATTTCCGCAGAATGCGTCAGGTAGAGCTTGCCCTTGACGATCTGCCAGGCCAGAGGATCGGTGCTGCTGAGTTGGCCCTGCATCATCGCATAGGCGCAGTAACCGCCGAACTGAGGGGCAAAGGCGCGCGGATTGCGTTCGAACCGGTCGCGGTTTTCCTCGGATTCGAACTGCCACCGGGCCCCTTTCCAAACCAGCGCGATATCCGGGCGACCCTGCATGGGGGTTCCAAGCTGGAAATAAGACACGGCATCATAGCCGGAAATCGCCACGCCGCTGTTGGCGTAGAACATCGGCTTTTCCTGCGCCCGGACCATGGGCGCGGCGGCAAGGCAGGACAGGCTGGTTACAAAGGCACGTCGGGACAGCATATGGTGATTCACTGGTTTTAGATTTGAAGCCCCTAAAATGCATATTCCGGGCAGCGCCCGAAACCCCCATGACGCCGTTGTGAACGGCTGTTAATCGAACACATCCTCGATCACATCCCAGGCCTCGTCCATCACGCGCGAGAACAGGCCTTTCTTCTTTTTCTTCTGTTTTTCGGGTTTGCGCGCAGGTTTGTATTTGCGCGATCCCAGCTTGGCTTTGGGCACCATCTTGAGGTTATGCAGCGGCGCGCCACAGCTGGCGCAGCTCAGCTCATGCTGCTGCTTGCCTTTCAGAACCAGCGCGGCGCGGGTGCCGCAATAGCAGCAGGTGGCGATTTTATGCGGCGTGGAAATAGGGGCCTCCTGTCATCGGTGCTGAGACGCATATAGGGCGATTGCGGCAGCATTTGAGACATTGAGTGACCCAAATCCGCCCGCCGCGTCAATCTTGACCAACTGGTCCACCGTTTCCTTGGTCTTTTGCCGCAACCCCGGTCCTTCGGCTCCCAGAACCAGCGCAACGGGGCGGTCGCGTTTGTCCTGCAGGGCGGCTTCAATGGTCTGATCAGCCTCGCCGTCGAGGCCCAGAACCAGAAAGCCCATATTCTGCAACTCGATGATGGTGTCGGCCAGATTGCGCATCCGCAGATAGGGCTGGCGTTCCAACGCACCGCTGGCGGTCTTCGCCAGCGCACCGGTTTCGGGGGCGGAGTGGTGGCGGGTTCCGATCACCGCGCTGGCCCCAAGCACCTCGGCCGAGCGTAGAATCGCCCCGACGTTGTGCGGGTCAGTCACCCGGTCCAGCAGTAGCACGCGAGGGTTTTCGCGGCCAATGCAATTCTCGGCCAGCCCGCCCCAATCCAGCGGCTTGACCTCGAGCGCGGCCCCCTGATGGACCGAGCCGGGATCGATCGGCGCGGTGAACTTGCGCGGATCCGCCATCTCGGGCGTGATGCCTGAAAATTCAATGGCTTCGGCCAGCTTATCGCCTGCATTGCGGGTCACGATCAGGCGCAGTTTCTGCCGGTTCGGGTTCATCAAAGCATCCCGAACAGCGTGTAGGCCGAACAGCCAGACGGTTTCCGAGGCGGCGGCTTTGCGCGCCTGCTCCTTCTCGACGACCCACTTTGGTTTTTTCATGTCACGGGCCTCCGGGCCGGGAATTCGGTTTCCTGCGTCAAAGCGGTATTTTCCTGTTGACGCCCTTTAGACGCGCTAGTAATCACGCCTCCACGTCAGGTGCAACGCCTGACAGTGGGCGACAGGCCGCAAGGTGTGGCAGGGGACTGTAACTCCCTCGCGGAGACGCACGCCTGGTTCGATTCCAGGGTCGCCCACCATCTTCTTCCCAGACAATCTGCACCGTTTCGGACCGCTGCCCAGGCTATTTTGTGACCGGCGCGAAAGACAGCGACATCGTCTCGTCCTTGGCAAACCGGTAAGGGGCGGTAAACGTGACGATGCGGGCCGGATCAACGTCTTTCGGGGCTTTCCGGTCCGCCTCCCACACGCGCAGGACCGGGGCCGACGGCTGCATTCCGCGTTCGTTATAGATCGCCCAGTCGGGGGCCAAATAGGCCATGTTTCCCGCCAGCCAGTTATGGGCAACGATGGCGCTGCCGGGTGGGGCGTGATCCAGAATCTGAGGAGTCAGCGCGGCGAAGGGTGCGGCGCGCTTGGCGTCGGCGGCAAGGTTGTGGTGCAGCATGGCGGCGATGATCAGAGCGGCAAAAGCGGCGCTGATCTGGGCAAAGCGGCGCGCGCCGATGGCCCCGGTCTTGGGCAGCAGCCAGAGGGTCAGGGCCGGACCTGCGAATATGAGAACCGGCTGCAGCCAGCGATCCTTGAAATTGGTGCTTCCGCTGGCGACCACCAGAACCGCCAGCAGGACCACCGCCCAGAACAGAAGCCGTTGCATGAAACGCAGCAGGTCTTTTTCAGCCACAACCGCGCCATGATGCCGATAGAGCAGCCAGAGCGCGCCCAGAACCAAGGCCAGCAACGACACGAAACCAAGCGCGGCCAACGCCAGTTCGGCAAGGCCCTGCGCCACAATCAGCGCTGCGGGGCCGTCGCTGGTCATGTCCAGCTTATGGGCGCTGCCAAACGCCATATCCGGGTGATTTACGATCCAAAGCACAGGCCCCGCCAGCAGAACCGCCGCGATCCCGAGCGAGATCAGCAACTGCGGCGACCAGATCGATGCGCGCGTTTCCGCATTGCTGAAGACGGCCAGCAGCATCGCCGCAAGCGCGATGAGGTAATTGTATTTCGACAGCCCTCCCATCGCGATCACGATACCCAGCAGGACAAAACCCGCTGTGGTCGGCTTGCGGATCAGACCCCACAGAACCGCAAAGGTCAGGACCGAGCACAGATTGGCCAGAACCGTATGGGTCAGAGCGCGCTGCGCCTCCCAACTGATCTGATAGAGCATTAGCAGCGACAGGACCGACAGCCCGGCCAGTACCGGTGTCCATCGGCTGCGGAGTGTCCCGTAGAGCGTCAGCGCCGTCGCCAGCAGCAACCCGTTCTTCAGCAGCGACAGGCCCAGAATTCCGGGGCCGGTGATCTGAAACACCGCCCATTGCAGCCAGGCATAAAGCGGCAGTTGCGGGCCGTAGCCCCAGTCGAGGTGACGGGCATCCAGCAGGATCTCGGCCTCGTCCAGACCCAGCGCGCCGCCGGTGGCAAGCCGCAGGGCGACGTGCAGAAGGAAATATCCGGTAAAGAGCCACAGCCAAAACCGATCGGTCGCCGCCAGCCCCTGCACATCGGATAGGGGAGAAGGGTACGGACCCGTCTGGATGTGGTTCATGGCGCGCCCCGATCCGACCGGCGCGCCCTCTTCCCGCAGGGCCGCCGGATTGCTTCACTGGGCGACTCTAGACCCCATGCGGGGAAACGAGTCCAGCTTTTTCACAATTCCGTGAGCCCACGAGGGTCGGTCGCGGTGTGGCTTATGCGGTGCGCTGTGCGCCGGTCTGCGCGACGGTGTCCAGCCAGTCGGTCAAGCTGCCGAGGTCAGGCGCGAGCGCATCCGCCATACCGCCGGCGAAGTCCTGAAACCGGTCGATGTTCAGTTGGTTGAGGCCGACGAGTACGGGAATGCCACGCTCCAGCGCGTCGGCGATCAGGGGGCGGAAACCGCGGCCGTCGGCCTCGTGCTTGCCGAACTTGTTGATGATCAGCAGGTGCGGGCCTTTGTCCAGCGATTGCGTGACCAGCCCCACGGCGCGCTCCAGTTCACCCGTGTCCAGACGGCAGCCGCGCGCGTTTTTGCCCAGCGATTGCGATATCCGGATGGTCTCGCCCGAGGGCAGCACCTTAAGGTCCATATCGCATTTGTAGCCTTCAGCGCATTCGGTATTGGTTTGCACCACGCCGGCCAGCGGGGTGCCCGCATCCGTCAGAGCCTCGGCAAAGGCGCTGAGCAGGCGGTCGGTCGCGCCGCGATCGGTGGTTGTGACATAGGCCAGATGCATTTTGGGACCTCAGTTCTTCGGTTATGACGTTTCAGATAGCACGGGTTTGCTGGTTCGACCACTCTGCCCGCCTATGGCAGCGGGGACAGTCCGATCACAGCTTCGTGCAGGGACAGGAGAGCCGCCCAGACGGCGATGGTTGCAAGCCAGACCCAAAGGCGCGGCCATGGGCGTGGTGCGTGCAGAGACAAGCGAGCGGTGTTTTGGGACAGGCGATGCCATTGCGCCCCCATCTGCCGCGCGGTGCGGCGGTCGATCAGGGCCATGCCCATCGCGGCGAACCCTGCGAACAGGCCAAACAGGATGACATGCGACAGGCTGCCATTGGCCAGAAGATGCGCGACGGCCCACAGCATCAGCGCCACAAGGATCGGATGGCGGGTGGTACGCAGGATGCCGGGGTTGTCGGGATCAAAGGGGCGGTTCCCCAGTCCGCCGAAGGAAAACGGGTTCTGGATCGACAGGCCCGCAATCACCAGCCAGCATACGATGGGCATGATCAGCAGCGGGGCCCAGCGGAAGATTGTGAGCGGTGGGATAACCTCGACATAAGGCGCGTTGGCGGCGGCGATGATCAGCCAGCCCAGCACGGCCAGTGAAACCAGCGAATAGGTGGCGAAATAGCCGGTGCGGCCCAAAGTGCCGATCAGCCAGCCGCGCACCACCGGGCGGGCCGGGATCATGTGGCTCAGCAGGAACGTGGCGAGTGCAGCGAGGAAGAGGCCCCAACCGGTCATGAGTGTCTCCGAACGTGTTGCGTCCGGTTTAGGCCTTGGATCGGCGTTGGTCTTTGTCCGAAATCAAGTGAGGGCACAGGGGCGGCTGCCCGCCCCTGCTCTGTTTCATAGGCCCAGCGCCTTGCGGCGTTCCTCGGCAAAGCCCTGCACCATGCGATCGGCGATCAGCGCCAGAATCGCCATCGCTGCCCCGGCAGAAATGCCCAAGCCCACATCCGCCTGACCCAGCGCCAGATAGATCGACTGGCCCAGACCAGTCGTGCCGATCAGCGCGGCGATCACCAGCATCGCAAAAGCGTATAGGATAGTCTGGTTCAGCCCCAGCAGGATGGTCGGCGCGGCATAGGGCGCGCGGACGTCGCGCATGATCTGCCACTCGGTCGCGCCGCTGGAGATTGCAGCCTCCATCATCTCATCCGGCGTGTTAACCAGCCCATGCCGCGTGTAGCGGATCATCGGGACAATGGCGTAAGCGCAGATGGCGAGGAAGGCCGAGAACTCGCCGATCTGAAAGACCATCAGCACCGGGATTAGGAACACGAACAGAGGGATGGTCTGCAGCATGTCGCAGATCGGGCGCACGATGGTCCAGACCGGTTTCCAGACCGCGCTGGCCAGACCGATCAGCCCGCCGACCACAGCGCAGGAAAACACCGCCGCACCGCTGAGGTAGAGCGACAGCAAGGCGCGTTCCCACAGGCCCGAGACAAGGATGGTGCAAAGCAGACCCACCGACAGCGCCGCCAGACGCCAGCCGCCCGCGACCCAGCCTAAAGCGGCAGCGCCGGTCAGGACGAAGGGCCATGGCAGGTTGGCGATACCGGTTTCCAGCATGCCGATCAGGATCAGAACGATCAGCCCTCCGGTCAGATGCCCGCGCCATGCCATCAGCAGCGCGATGGTAGCACCGGCGGCAAAAAGGCCGTAGCTCATTGCCGGCGTCCACGCAAAACCCCAAGTGAAGGGCAGCACCGCCTGATCCAGCCCGATCCTTAGCGGCAGCAGCACGTAGAACAGCGAGTTGTTCTTAAGCGCATCCAGCCACGGCCCGTTAGCCTGCGTAAAGGCGGTCAGGCCGCTGTCGATGGCCGCAGCCATCGGGTCGAGCACAGTCAGCTCGGACGGGTTCGGCAGCCACGCCCAGAAGGCGGCGGTGAACAGCACCGCAAAGCCCAGCATCGCCCAAACGACACGTTGGTCATAGCGTTTGCGCTCGGTCGCCAGTGTGCCGCTCATCCGGTCGATCACCACCGCAAAGACCACGATGACCAAACCCGCCATCAGAGATTCGCCGAACTGCGCCTTGCGCATGGTCAGCAGGACCTCCCACCCGATATCGTTGAACCCCCCGATGACGGCAGCGATGATCACCATCGACAGGGCGGCCATCAGGCATTGGTTCACGCCGACCATGATCTGCGTCGTGGCGGCGGGGATTTCGACCTGAAACAGCTGTTGGAACCGGGTGCCGCCGGACATGATGGCGGCCTCTTTGATCTCGGGCTCGACCCGTTCCAGCCCCAGCATCACGTTGCGCGCCATCGGCGGGGCGGCATAGATGGCCGAGGCGATCAGGCCAACCACCGGACCAAAGCCAAAGAGCAGCAACAGCGGTGTCAGATAGGCAAATGTCGGCACGGTTTGCATGATGTCCAGCACCGCCTGCACGAACGCTTTCACCCGCGGCACTTCGTTTGCGAGAATGCCAATCGCGCCGCCCATGATCAGCGCCACGGGCACGGACACGGCGACGAGGGCCAGGGTGTTCATGCTCTCGGCCCAATAGCCCGAGGCCAGCACAAAGCTGAGCCCCAGAAAGCCCAGCGCCGCCATCGGCAGCCCGCCCAGATACCAGCCCAGCGCGGTGACGATGCCGATCAGGATCGGCCAGGGCGTGTTGCCCAGCACATAGTTGGCGGCATTCATCGGATAAGTCATCAGATCCGAGAACAGCCGCATCGCCGGTTTGATGCCGTTCAGGAACCAGTCGAGAAACGCTCCGACCCATTGAGTTGCGGGCAGTTCCCATGCGGCGGGCCATTTGACCAGCCACGGGGCGACACCCTCCAGCGCGAGGCAAACCGCACCAACGATCAGGGTGATCAGTGCCGCCTGCGCCCCTGCGGTCAGGCGCGCTTGCTGCGCAGGGATATCCAACGCCGTCATGCGTCGTCCACCTGCAACGCAGCCGCCAGATCAGAGGGGTGCACGGTACCGACAACATTACCCTCGGCATCCCGAACCGGCACGGGTTCATACAATTCCATGCAATGGGCCAATGCCGCGTCCAGCGTCATTGAGGTCGTCAGACCGGGATCATCCGGGCCGCATTCGGCCTCATCCCGCATCACCGAGGCAACTTTGGCGTGCTGACCTTTGGCCACGTCCTTCGAGAATTCACGCACATAGTCGTCCACCGGGCGCAGCACGATATCCGTGGGCGTGCCGATCTGAACGATCTTGCCGTCGCGCATGATGGCGATGCGGTCGGCCAGTTTGAGCGCCTCTTGAATGTCATGTGTGATGAACACGATGGACTTCTTCAGCGTCGCCTGAATGCGCAGGAATTCATCCTGCAATTGGCGGCGGATCAGGGGATCCAGGGCCGAAAACGGCTCGTCCAGAAACCAGATGTCCGGGTTTACGGCAAGGCTGCGGGCGATCCCCACGCGTTGCCGCTGACCACCCGAAAGCTGCCGGGGAAAGCTGTCTTCACGGCCTTCAAGCCCGACCAGTGAGATCACTTCTTGCGCGCGAGCCAGACGTTCTTTTTTGCCAACACCTTGCACGCGCAGCGGATAGGCCACGTTTTCGGCCACCGTCATATGCGGGAACAGGCCGAAATGCTGGAACACCATGCCCAGCTTTTTGCGCCGCAGATCGGTCAGTACCTTTTTGGACGCACCCATGACATTCTCGCCATCGACACGAATCTCGCCACCCGTACCCGGCAGCAGTTGCGAGATGCAGCGGATCAGCGTCGATTTGCCCGAGCCGGACAGGCCCATGATGACGAACAACTCGCCTTCCTGCACCTCGAAATTCGCATCCTGAACGGCAGGGATAAACCCACCTTCACGCAGATTGGCGGCGGCTTGGTCGGCATCATTCCCTGACCGAGACAGCGCGTCGGTCAAGGCCTTCTCTGCGCCGGGGCCAAACACCTGCCAGAGATTCCGGCAGGCGATGGCTGGCGTGTTTGCGTCAGTCACTGATGTCAGCTCACTGGGTTGCCGCGTCAACGACGGGGCGCCATTTGCCCTCGTTCTCGGCCATCCAAGCCGCCACGACTTCCTCGACCTTGCCACCGTCGACATCAATCGCGCCCATCATCGGCTGCTGGTCTTCGACCGCCAGTTGGTAGTTCGACAGGATTTCATACGCAGCAGGCCATTTATCTGCCATACCGCTCCAACCGGCCTTGAAGATGCGCGAGGGCGAAAAGTCGCAATCGTTCACCGCGTTCGGGTTCGGGCCCCAGGCCGGATCATTGAAACACGCCTCTTCGCCAACGGGCAGATCCACGAACTGCACATCATAAGCCGACATCGCCCAATGCGGCTGCCAGAAGGTGATCAGCAGCGGCGACTTGCGCTCGGTCGAGGCGCGGAGTTCAGCGATCAAAGCGCCCTCAGAACCCGCGGGAACTGCTTTGAACGGCAGCTCAAGGCCGGTCATACGGTCCGCTCCGGGCGTGCCCCAATCGGCGGGGTAATCGACCAGACGGCCTCCGGGCAGGGTTTCCGCCGTGGCGAAGACCTGCGCGCAGTCTTTCAGCGCTTCCCATGCGGGCAGGCCCGGGCACAGGTCGGCCACGTGCGCCGGGTAGGCAATGCCTTCCTTGGCGTCGAGGCCCAGATCACCAATCTCGACCACGGTGCCTTCGTCGATCTTCTTGGCATACTCATCGGAGACGTTGGACGACCAGATTTCCAGCGTCGCGTCGATGTCGCCATCGGCCAGCGCCTGGAACTGGTTCATCATCCCGGCGGTGACATATTCGACGTTGTAACCTGCGGCCTTCAGCATCTCACCCGCGACATGGGTGGTGACGTGCTGACCGGTCCACTCGTTGATCGCCAGTTTGATCGGCTCGTCCACCGCGCCCATGTCGGCGGCGTGGGCCGGCCCGGCAACGGCGAGGGCCAAAAGGCTTACGCTTAACTTTTTCATGATTTTACTCCCTGTTTTATTCTGCTTGTCCCTGCCCGGACGCGACGGCCTAGGTGGGGAAATTCATGGTGACGGCACCTGTCGCAACATGCACACATTCGGACGGAAAGGAAAAGGGAACCGTCTCTCCGGCCGCGACATTCCGCGCCGGTTCTGGTTCTGCCCTCCCTCCCGGTCCTGTTTGCGGCGTGTCCTCAGCGCCCGGTACCGTTCATCCGGTTAGGTTAGAGATATTGATTGACCAGTCAATTATAAAACACCGCCACCGCAGCAACGTCACGTTCGCCCTTGCCAGACAGGCCCAAACCAGCCCAACCTTGCACAACGGAAGGATCAGACAATGCATCACTTCGACGATATCTTTGCGATGGCAGCCAAACGCCATGGCGGTGCCGAGCCACTGGAGGCCAAGCTAGAGCGACCCAAACCAGTCGCCGAGCTGGCCGAAATGCCCGAAGATCGGTGGCTGTCGACCATCACCAAAACCGTATTTCAGGCGGGCTTCAACTGGAAGGTCATCGAGGCGAAATGGGACGGTTTCGAAACCGCCTTTGACGGGTTCGATGTCGGGCGCTGCGCCTTTATGGATGACGAGAAATTCGACGCTCTGCTGCAGGACACACGAATCGTGCGCAACGGCACCAAGATCGCTGCCGTGCGCGACAACGCCGCCTTTCTGCTGGAACTGCGCGAAGAAGGCGGCGCAGGGCAGGTTCTGGGCGGATGGCCCTCGTCTGATTACATCGGCCTGCTGGCGATGCTGGGCAAGCGCGGGTCGCGGCTGGGCGGGGCCTCGGCGCAATATGCGATGCGCTTTGCCGGGCGGGACAGTTTCATCCTGTCGCGCGACGTGACCGCGCGGCTGATCGCCGAAGGGGTGATCGACAAGCCTGCGACCTCGAAAAAGGCGATGGCGGCGGTTCAGGACGCGTTCAACACGTGGATGGATCAGTCCGAGCGTTCGTTGACGGAAATCAGCCGGGTTCTGGCGATGAGCCTCTGAAAACGGGTTGCAGAGCGCAGCGGGCGCTTTAGGTTTTGAGATATGGCCCGACCTCTGCTGATTTTGATCCTGTTGTTTTTTGCATCCTGCGGTCGCCCCCTGACCGAGCATGAACGCGCTTTTGCCACGAGGCTGCATGGAGACACGTTGAACCTTGATCGGGTGCGTCTGGTCGAGGGGGCTCCGGTTGCGGCGATCACCTATACGCGCAAGGCCCGGCCCCGGCTGGCATGCCGGGAACGCATCCTGCCGCCGGTGAAAGAGGAAACGGTGACCGGCAAACCCGCCGGTGTGGCGCTGTTCAACCGGGTCTATTTCACCCGCGACTGGTATCTGGACGATTACATGGCGCAGTACCCCGAGCGGGTGAATCTGATCGCAGCCATGCTGCTGGCGCATGAACTGACCCATGTGTGGCAGTGGCAGAACCGCAAGACCACCGGCTATCACCCGCTGCGCGCAGCGGCCGAGCACGGCCGCACGGACGATCCCTATTTGTTTGATCTCAGCACCTCGCCCGACTTTCTGGCCTACGGGTTCGAACAGCAGGGCGCGATTGTCGAGGAATATGTCTGCTGCCGCGCGCTGGACCCCGACGCGCCGCGCACCAAGCGCCTGCACGATATGCTGAACGTGCATTTTGATGTGGCGACCCTGCCGGGCAGCCGACGCGAAAACGAAGTGCTGCTGCCCTGGGCGGGGGCCGAGGTCGAGGGGATTTGCCGCTGAGGCTCAGCCCTGTTGCAGGGTTTTCAGATAGGCGACCAGATCGGCGATCGGCTTGCTGGTCAGGATCGGCTGCCCGGCAGGCGTCTTGATCGCGGTGTCGTCGCCTTCGAAATACGGCCCATAGACCGGCATCGGGCTGCCATGGCTGACCAGAGGGTCGCGCCCGTCGATCCGCGCCACCACGCGGGCGGTGGGGAAGACACCATCCGCGTCCGCCAGCGCCTTGAGGTTCGAGGGTTGGATCACCAGCACTCCGGCCATTGGCCCGTGCCCCGTGGCATCCAACCCGTGACAGGTGGCGCAATAGTGTTGATACAACTCGGCCCCGGTTTCGACATCCTGCGCCGCTGCGTTCTGCGGCAGAATGCAAACGGCCAGCCAGACTGCGCCAAGTATCGACCGTAACATCGCTTTTCTCCCTTCCGCCTTGCAGATCAAGACTTGCCCGAAGGGCCTGCGGGCGCAATGATCCAGATCAACGGAACCGGCGCAGGGGTACACGTCCATGACACAATATGCAGCCATCATGCTGGCCGCCGGGATCGGCGTGCCCATCCTCGCCGCGCTGAACGCAGCACTTGGTCGGCTGATCGGATCGCCCAACGCAGCGGCGGTCATTCTGTTTGCCATCGCTTTTGCCGCCTCGGCCCTTGCGCTGTTGGTGCTGGGCGGAGGTGATGCGTTCGCAAAACTCGCTGAGGCCCCCAGGCATCTGCTGTTGGGCGGGGTTCTGATTGCGTTTTACGTGCTGTCGATCACCCATGTCGCCCCGCATTTCGGGGTCGGCAATGCGGTGTTCTTCGTGCTGTTGGGTCAGTTGATCAGCACGGCAGCGATCGACCATTTCGGCCTGTTCGGCGCGCAGGTCACACCGCTGACGCTGATGCGCGCGGGCGGCATCGCAGTAATGGCGCTTGGCGTGGCGATCACGCAACTGGCCTGAGCACGCCCCCGTCCAGCCTCACCACACGGTCCATCCGCGCCG
This sequence comes from Ruegeria sp. AD2(2025), assembly GCF_056542385.1. NCBI lineage: Bacteria > Pseudomonadati > Pseudomonadota > Alphaproteobacteria > Rhodobacterales > Roseobacteraceae > Ruegeria > Ruegeria sp. AD2(2025). The sequence goes on along the minus strand of NZ_JBQFZS010000004.1, from coordinate 271,224 downwards.
CCAGATCAAGGTTGTGCGTGGCGATCAGCGCTGACAGCCCCTCATCGCGCACCAGCGCCATCAGCGCGGCAAACACCTGATCCGAGGTTTCGGGGTCCAGATTGCCCGTCGGCTCATCCGCCAGCAGAACACGCGGTCTGTTGGCAAGCGCCCGGCAAAAGGCAACGCGCTGCTGTTCACCGCCGGACAGAGCAGCCGGTCGATGACCTGAGCGCGCAGCGACGCCCACCCGGTCAAGCAACTGCATCGCGCGGTCCTGTGCGGCTTTCTCTGGGGTGCCATTCGCCAGTTGTGGCAATACGATATTTTCCAGCGCGGTGAACTCGGGCAGCAGGTGGTGAAACTGATAGACGAACCCGACATCGCGCCGCCGGATCGCCGTGCGGGTGCGGTCACCTTTGTCGGTTGCGCCCTGCCCCGCGATCTCGACCGTTCCCGTGTCGGGCGTATCCAGCAGGCCCGCGATATGCAGCAGCGTGGACTTGCCCGCACCCGAGGGGGCGACCAGCGCCACGGCCTCACCTGCGCGCAGTTCCAGATCGGCCCCGCGCAACACCTGAACCTCGCCCGGAGTGCCCTGCAGGTAGGTCTTGGTCAGGCCGTCGAGCTTCAGTGTCACATCACTCATAGCGCAGCGCCTCAACCGGGTTCAGCCGCGCCGCGCGGCGGGCTGGGAAATAGGTGACAAGGAAGGACAGGCCCAGCGAGAGGGCGATGGCCTTGAGGACGTCGGACAGGTGCAATTCGGCTGGCAGGGCATAGATGCCGCGAATGGACGGGTCCCAGACGCCGCCGCCCATGACGTAGTTCACGAACGAGAAAATCGGGTCGATGTAGATCGCGAAGAGGCAGCCCAGAATGACGCCCATCGCCGTCCCGATGATGCCGGTGAAGGCCCCGCAGATGAAGAACACACGCAGCACGGACCCTTCGCTCAGGCCAATGGTTCGCAGGATGCCGATATCGCGCCCCTTGTTCTTCACCAGCATGATCAGGCCGGAAACGATGTTCATCGCCGCGATCAGCACAAGGATCGACAGGATGATGAACATCACGTTGTCCTCGACCTCCAACGCGCGCAGGAACCCGCCCGAGGCGTCCTGCCATGTCCAGATCTGACTGCGTTCACCAGCGGCTTCAAGGATCGGGATCAGGATCGGCGACAGATCCTCGGGGCGCTCGACCATGACTTCGATTTCGTCAGCCACGCCTTCGCGGTTGAAGAAACTCTGCGCCTCAGCGAACGGCATATAGACGCGGGTGCGGTCGATGTCATAGCGCCCGGCGGAAAAGACATAGACCACCTCATACGCGTTCACGCGCGGGGACGTCCCGAAGGCGGTCTTGACCCCGTTAGGCGAGGTCAGCTTGACCCGATCCCCCACCGTCGCCCCGATGGACCGCGCAACGCCCGAGCCGATGGCGATGCCATCCGCGAACCGCGACAGGTCGCCATAAGCCTCATCACTTTCCGCAATACCCGGCAGATCGGCCAGATCGTCGGGGCGGATGCCGAACACCTGCACCCCGGCGCTGCGGTCGGCATTAGTGATCAGCACCTGCCCTTTGACCAAAGGCGCGGCACGTTCGATCCCCGGCACCTGCGCGATCCGATCCGCCATGCCGTCGAAATCGGCGATGGTGCGATCCAGTCGTCCTTGCGCGTTGACCTCTCCGGCTGAGAACACGGTGACATGAGCGTTGGCGCCCAGAATGGTGCCCACGAATTCCGAGCGGAACCCGGACCGGACCGCAAGTGTGGCGATCAGCGCAAACACCGCCAGCGTGATCCCGATCAGCGAGATCCATGTCATCACGCTGACACCGCCCTCGACGCGGCGGGCGCGCAAATAGCGCCAGGCGATCTTCCATTCGAATGGAGCAAAGGGCGGGGGTGTTTTGGCCATGGTGCCTCGGGGGTATCGGTTTGGCGCGACCCTTTCGGCATTTCGCCCGAGGGTCAAGCCGGTTATCGCGCTTGGGGCCGGTGTCGGCAGATCAGCGGGTCATGAGGCCGCGGGCGCGCACCGAATCGATCAGCCAGCTCTGTCAATGCGCGAATGGCAGAAACCACAGCACCACCAAGGGTTGTGATGCGTTTCACAGACACGGCCTTATTGTTTCAGCTATGAAGTCAATGTGAATGGTTAGCGTCCCAACTGAGTCACAACGGCAACATTAGGTGCGCAATATTATTTCGCAAATTGATTAGTGCAGGAAATATTGTACCCTGTTTTTGGGGGACACATTTTGTGAGTAAGAGCGGAGGTACGCTCAATGGGTATTCAGGAACACATGGAAGGGTCGGGCCCTATTTTGGCCCGTCAGGCATCAACGGAACTGGATTGCGAAAGCGCTGCATTGTTGCGCGCAGCGATCCGGCCCTTGTTCAGCAGCGCAGTCAGCTGGGCCAATCTGGCAGATATTCTGAAGGACAAAGGCTATCACCTGGCCTTTCGTCAGGGACGGCTGTGCATCACGGACCACACGACCGGAGAACGCATCTGCGGATTGCGCTTCCTCGGCTTCGAACTGCGCGACCTTGTCCGGCGCATGGGACGCCCCATCGTTGTCGCACGTGGCAGCGACGCAGACGGGGACATCCTGACCGCACGTCCGACATCCTGATTTCAAGGTGCCAAAGCTGCATCGCCCGGATCAGGCGATGCCCTCATAGATTTCTGCGACTTTAGTCACGGCGGCCTCGGGGCTGAGTTCCTCGCTTTCGCCGGTGCGACGGCAGGTCAACTCGACCACACCGTTCTTCAAACCGCGCGGGCCGACAGTGATCCGCCACGGCAGGCCGATCAGGTCCATGGTGGCGAACTTGCCCCCTGCCCGTTCGTTGCGATCGTCATACAGCGGCTCCAGCCCCAGCGCGGTCAGCGCGGCGTAGAGCTTGTCGCAGGCCGCATCCGCCTCATCATCGCCCTGCTTCAGGTTGACGATCCCACAGTGGAAGGGCGTCACGCCTTCGGGCCAGATGATGCCCTTGTCGTCATGGCTGGCTTCGATGATCGCACCGATCAGACGGCTGACGCCGATGCCGTGGCTGCCCATATGGACCGGAACCGGCTTACCATCGGGGCCTTGGACCGTTGCGCCCAGAGGTTCGGAATACTTGGTGCCAAAGTAGAATATCTGCCCCACTTCGATCCCGCGCGCGACGCGACGACGGTCCTCGGGGATCTGGTTGAACAGCGCCTCGTCGTGGGTTTCGTCGGTGCGCGCGTATTTCGAGGTGAACTCTTCGAGGATCGCCTGACATTGCGCGCGGTCATCATAGTCGATCTCGCGGTCGCCGAAGGTCAGGTCGGTGACAGCGCTGTCATAGAAGACCTCGGATTCACCGGTATCGGCGAGCACAAGGAATTCATGCGTGTTGTCGCCGCCAATGGCACCTGAATCGGCGCGCATCGGGATGGCTTGCAGCCCCATGCGTTCGTACGTCCGCAGATAGCTGACCAGGTGGCGGTTGTAGGCGTGCAGCGCATCCTCTTCGGTCAGATCGAAATTATAGCCGTCCTTCATGTAGAACTCGCGGCCGCGCATCACGCCGAAACGCGGGCGGATTTCATCGCGGAACTTCCACTGGATTTGGTAGAGCGTCAGCGGCAGGTCTTTGTAGCTGCTGACATGACCCCGGAAGATATCGGTCACAAGTTCCTCGGCGGTCGGTGTATACAGCATCTCGCGCCCGTGGCGGTCCTCCATGCGCAACATTTCCTGACCGAAGGCGTCATACCGCCCGGATTCGCGCCACAGGTCCGCCGATTGCAGGATCGGCATCTGGATCGCGATGTGACCGGCCTTGGCCTGTTCCTCGTGCACGATGTTTTCCAGCTTGCGCAGAACTTTGAAGCCCAGCGGCAGCCAGGAATAAATACCGGCTGCGGCCTGCTTGATCATACCCGCGCGCAGCATCAGCCGGTGGCTGACGATCTGAGCCTCTGAGGGGTTTTCCTTGAGAACGGGCAGAAAGTAACGGCTAAGGCGCATGGTTTAACCTTCAAAGGTGAATTTGGACGTCGAAAGGTGATTATGCCAAAGCCCCGCCGGGGGCAATCATGCTTTGGCGTTTTTGCGACGGCTGGCACGTCGCAATTTTTGTTGACCCGTCAGTCAGGAAAATAAAATGTGTCGGAAACTTAGAAACCTGAGGCGTCGATGCAAACTATATCCGAACCCGCCCGGCAAATCCCGGTTGTTCACCAAACCGATATTCTGGTCGTGGGCTCCGGCCCTGCCGGACTCGCTGCTGCGTTGGCCGCCGCCCGCGCAGGGGCCGAGGTGACGATCATGGACCGTTTCGGCTGCATGGGCGGCAACATCACCGCCGTCGGCGTCGAAGGCTTTGCCTGGTATCGCCACGAGCAGACGGTCGAGGCGGGCGGCATCGGTATGGAGTTCGAGACCCGCGCCAAGGAGATGGGCGCGGCGGTGCCGGAAAGCCAATCACTCAGCTATGAGCTGGACAGCGAAGGGTTCAAGCTGGTCGCCGACCGTCTGATCGAAGAGGCTGGCGTGCATCCCATGCTGCACCGTCAGTTCGTCGCTCCGATTATGGAAGGGGATCGGATCACCGGCGTCATTACCGAATCCAAAGCCGGACGCGAGGCGATTTTGGCCCGCGTTGTGATCGACGCCACAGGCGATGCCGATGTGGCCCACCGCGCGGGCGCCCCGACGCATATGACTGCGCCGGAACAGATGATGGCGGCCTCGGTCATGTTCCATCTGGCCGGTGTCGACAAGCGCGCCTTTATGGAGGGCGTCAAGGCTGATCCGCAAACCTACAAGGACTGGGGTGGCGGGGGCGAGTGGAATATCGAGACCTCGGGCAAAGAGGACGATATGTTCTCGCCCTTCGTCCACAAGCCGTTCCAGCAGGCCATCGATCAGGGCCTGATCCCGCCGCATCTGAACACCATCGCGGGGACTTGGGGCGCGATGCATGATACCGGAGAGCTGACCTATATGAACCTGATCCATCTGGATCAGATCGACGGCACCGATCCCGACAGCATGACGCGCGGCGAGATCGAAGGGCGGCGTCAGTCCATGCTGGCCATCGAGGCCTTGCGCCGCTTTATGCCCGGCTGCGAAAATGCGCGTCTGCGGAATTTCGGGATGACCATCGGCATCCGCGATACCCGCAAGATCGACGCCGTTTACAACATGACCGAAGATGACGCCCGCCATCAGGGCCGGTTCGAGGATACGATCGGCATCTACCCCGAATTCATCGACGGCTATGGCATCCTGATCCTGCCGACGACGGGGCGGTACATGCAGATACCGTACCGCTCAATGCTGCCCAAGGGCATCAAGGGGCTGCTGGTCGCGGGGCGTTCGCACGGGGCGGATCGGGTGGCCCACGCGGCGACGCGCAACATGGCCTGTTGCGCGGTCATGGGTCAGGGTGCGGGCATCGCTGCTGCCGTGTCGCTGCACAGCAATCAGGAGCTCGACCGCATGAACCTTGCCCCGGTGCATCGGGAACTTGAACGCCAAGGGGTCAGGATCGCCTGATGCAGCATATCCCGACCATCGACATCTCGCCGCTGGCCGATCCCGCTGGCGCATCCTATGACCAGACCGTCCGGCAGATCATGGAGGCCTGCACCGGCATGGGGTTTCTGTCGATCACCGGTACCAGCATATCTCGGCAGACTGCAGATCAGGTCCGGCAGGTCGTCCGCGCGATCTTCGATGTCGAAGAGGCGCGCAAATGGGATCAGGCGATCACCCGCGAGAATTATCGTGGCTATATCCCGATGGGGTTTTTCTCGCCCAATGATGGCTCGGGTACGGCGGATAAATACGAAGGCTACAAACTGCATCATGAGGTGGCCGAGGATGCGCCGATCCGGCAGGACTGTGCACTCTATGGCCCGAACCTCTGGCCCGCCGAGGTACCGCAGGCCCGCGAGACCATCCTTGAGTATTGGCAACGGTTGGACGGGGTCGCCGATCTGTTGTTGGGCGCGCTTGAGGCCGGATTGGGCCTGACGCCGCGCACGCTGCGCGATGCGTTCCGGGACCCGATGACCAACATGACGCTGCTGCACTACCCTCCGCAGGCCCCGGATGAACGCGGCTATGGCATTCACCCGCACAAGGACACCGACGCCCTGACCATTATCGCTCCCGACCCTGTGGGCGGGCTTGAAGTGCAAACGCGCGAGGGCGGCTGGATCACGCCCGACTGCCCGCCCGGAGGCTTCGTCGTCAATATCGGCGACATGCTCGAGCTGTGGTCCGGCGGGCGGTTGAAATCGACGCCGCATCGCGTGGTCAATCGCTCGGGGCGCGAGCGCTATTCCTTCCCCTATTTCGCCGTGCCCCGCCATGACGTGGTGGTCGCGCCTTTGCTGCCCGCCCTGCCCGGCTTTGACCGGCCATCGGTGCATTGCGGCCATTGGTCGGCCGAGATCTGGCGCACCAACTGGCCCGACGAGGCCGCCGACCGCAACACGCCGGAACTGGGAACGCTGCACGATTGAGGCGCAAAAACCCGCAGCCCATGAACCGCTTGCATCGCGCGCTGTCATGGGCCAAGAACGCGGCAACGCTGTGCAACAAGGGAACGCGCCATGGCTTTGCCGGTGAAGGATCAGCTCAGATACTGGGGCATTGCCGCCGCGGTTTTTGTGGTGCTTCTCTACCTGTTGGGCGACGTGCTGCTGCCCTTTGTCATCGGCGGGGCGATTGCCTATTTCCTCGACCCCGTCGCCGACCGTTTGGAAAAGCTGGGCCTGTCGCGCATGGCCGCCACCGGCATCATCACCGTGATCGGCGTGCTGGGCTTTGTGCTGATGATCCTGATGGTCGTGCCCGCTCTGATCACGCAGCTGCTGGATCTGATCGATGTCTTGCCAAGCCTTTTCAAGGAATTGCGTGCGTTTGTTGAGAAACAATTCCCCGCACTTCTGGACCGCGAATCCAATACGCACCAGATGCTGGTCTCTTTCGGAGATACGCTGAAATCCAAGACCGGAGATGTGCTGCAAGGCGTCCTGGCCTCGCTCGGCTCAGCCATCAACGTGGTCGTGCTGCTGGTCATTGTGCCGGTTGTCGCGGTTTATATGCTGATGGACTGGGACCGCATGATCGCCCGCATCGGAGAACTGCTGCCCCGCGACCACGCCCCCACGATCAAGCGTCTGGCCGGTGAGATCGACGCGGTTCTGGCCTCATTCGTGCGCGGCATGGGCACGGTCTGCCTGATCCTCGGCACCTATTATGCCGTGGCGCTGATGCTGGTCGGCCTGCAATTTGGCCTGATCGTCGGCTTCATCGCCGGGCTGGTCACCTTCATCCCCTATCTGGGCGCGCTGATCGGGGGCACGCTGGCCATCGGTCTGGCGCTGTTTCAGTTCTGGGGCGATTGGGCGCATGTGGGGATGGTCGCGGGTATCTTCGCCATCGGACAGGTGACCGAGGGCAATTTCCTGACCCCGAAACTGGTGGGCAGTTCGGTTGGCCTGCACCCGGTCTGGCTGCTGCTGGCGCTGTCGGTGTTTGGCGCGCTGTTCGGTTTTGTCGGTATGCTGGTCGCCGTTCCGGTTGCCGCCGCTCTGGGCGTCTTGGCGCGGTTCGCGACCGAGCAATATCTGGGCAGCCGGCTGTATACCGGGCTGGAAGGGCTGCAGCAGGACGACGAATAAATGGCCACGCAGCTAAGCTTTGACCTGCCATCCATCACCGCGCTGGGGCGCGAGGATTTCTTTGTCTCGCCCGCCAATGCGCTGGCGGTTGCGATGATCTCGGCCACGTCGTGGCCCGGCAACAAGCTGGTGCTGAGCGGCCCTGCGGGGTCGGGCAAGACCCATCTGGCCCATGTCTGGGCGGCTGAAACCGGGGGGCGGATCGTGCAGGCCGCAGCCCTGCGCTATGACGATGTGCCCGATCTGGCGCACGGGCCGGTCGCGGTCGAGGACGTGCCGGTGATCGCCGCCGATCCCGAGCAGCAGAAAACCCTGTTTCACCTGCACAATCTGGTTCTGGCCGAGGGGCACACCCTGCTGATGACCGGGCGCGGCGCGCCTCGGCACTGGGGCCTGCCGCTGGCCGATCTGCAAAGCCGGGTCGAGGGCGCGCATCACGTGGCGCTTGAGGGGCCGGATGATGCGCTGCTGGGGGCGGTGCTGGCAAAGCTCTTTACCGACCGGCAGCTGAGCCCGGGGCCGGATGTGATCGCCTATCTGGTCAAGCACATGGATCGCAGTTTCGAGACCGCCGCGCAGGTTGTGGCGCAACTGGACACGATCGCGCTGACCGAAAAGCGCGACATCACCCGGGCGCTGGCCGTGCGCCTGCTGAACACGGAACCTGAACATTCGGATGCCTGCAATTGACCGCACAGGGGGTGATCCCGCATCCTGTGGCGCAAAACATCTGGGGACACCATGACCGAGACCGCCGATACTGATTTCCCCAACCAGGGACTTTTGGGCACGCCCCTGTTTCAGGATCCCGGGGCCCGGGCGCTGTCGCGTGTGGGGGTGGTCGATATCGGCTCGAACTCGGTCCGGATGGTGATCTTTGACGGCGCGGCGCGGTCGCCTGCCTATTTCTACAATGAAAAGGTGATGTGCGAGCTGGGCGCGGGCCTGTCCGAGACCGGGCGCCTGAACCCGCAGGGGCGCAAGCGGGCGTTGTCGGCGTTGCAGCGGTTTCAGTATCTGGCGCGAAATCTGGGCCTCCCCGCGCTACACGCGGTCGCCACCGCAGCGGTACGCGAGGCCAGCGACGGCCCCGAGTTCTGCGCCAAGGTCAAAGCGGAAACCGGCCTGACCATCAACGTCGTCAATGGCGAGGAAGAGGCACGGCTGTCCGCGCAGGGCGTTCTGCTGGGCTGGCCGGGTGCCTACGGCCTAATGTGCGACATCGGCGGGTCCTCGGTCGAGCTGGCCGAAATCGGCGGTGGCGAGGTCGGCAAGCGCATGACGTCTCCGCTGGGGCCGCTCAAGCTGCGCGACATCAAGGGCGGGCGGCGCGCACGCAAGGCGCATATCAAGGCGGCGCTGGAAGAGATGTGTACCAAGATGGGGCCCCAGCGCGACCGTCTGTTTCTGGTTGGCGGCAGCTGGCGCGCCTTTGCGCGGCTGGACATGCTGCGCCGGGGCTATCCGCTGAATGTTCTCCATGAATACCGCATGAGCCATACTCAGATCCACGAAACCATCCGCTTTGTCGAAAAGAACGACCCCGAAGAGCTGCGGGTGCTGGCCGGGGTATCGGGATCGCGGATGGCGCTGATCCCTTATGCGATGGATGTGCTGTCGCGGCTGATCCGCACCTTCAAACCCAAGGACATCGCCGTCTCGAGCTATGGCATCCGCGAGGGGTTGTTGTACGAGCAGATGCCGCAACGCCTGCGCGACCGCGATCCGCTGATCGAGGCCTGCCGCTTTGCCGAGGCCAAGGATGCGCGCCTGCCCGGGTTCGGTCGACATCTGTTCGATTTCGTCACGCCCCTGTTCCGCTCGGCCCCCGGCTATCGCGTGCGGCTGATCAAGGCGGCCTGTCTGCTGCACGACGTCAGCTGGCGCGCGCATCCCGATTACCGGGCCGAGGCCTGTTTCGAATATGTCACCCGCGCCAATATGAGCGGTATCAAGCATTCCGAACGAATTTTCATCGGGCTTGCCCTGCAGCACCGGTATCGCAACAAGCGCGAGGGGAACCGGTTCACGGACCTTTATGATCTGCTGGACGAAAAGAGCCAGATACAGGCCGAGGTTCTGGGCAAGGCCCTGCGGTTCGGCGCGATGTTGTGGATGCAGAATGACGCGCCGATGGGCAAGCTGCGCCTTTATCCCAAGAAACACCTGATCGAACTGCGCCTGCCCAAAGCCGCCAAACCGCTGTTCAACGAGGTCGCCGAGGCCCGATTCAACTCGCTGGCCGCCACGCTTGAGGCCACGCCGCGCGTCATCCTGCGCGGCTGAACCTGCCCCGGTCAGATATCGGTATACCCCTCGGGCGGGGTCTCTTGCGGATCGGGTGTATCGGGTTGGTCATGCCGGGGTTTTCTACGGATGATGATGTCGCCATTCGGCAGTATCTCGGGCGGTTCATAAACGCTCCAGTCCTGAACCTGATCTGCCAGTTCCGCCAGCGCCGGGCCCATTTCCTGCATAAACGTCTGCAGGGCCGGGCCGAACTGGTCGACCATAGCGCGCAGGTCATCCATGGTCGGCTCCATCTCTTGCCGCAGACCTTCGAGGAAAAGCTCGGCCCCCCGCTCCATCAGCGATTTGCCATTGTCCTCCTGCGCTTGGACAGGCAGGGCCGTTGCGGCGCAGACCGCGCAGATCAGCATCAGGTGTCGCATGATCAAAGTATAGGCGATGGCCGCCCTGGTTGGAAGGTTACAGGTCGATATCCAGCGTCACCGGAAAGTGGTCGGATGCGGTCAGCAGCGCCTCGCGCAGCTCGGGGTTGCCCCAGCAAGCGGTGTCACGAAACGGATGCCAAATGCGCCAGGTCGGGCCATGCGCGCGCAGGTCGTCGCTGATCATGATGTAATCCAGCAGCGCCTCGAGATAGCGCCCCTCCTTGGGGCGGGCAAAGCGGGCGGTGGCCGGAACCGAACCGGCGCGCGGTTCTAGCGCCCGCGCGGCATGGGGATCGTAAAGCCCCGCCTGCAGCAAAATCTCGACCGAAGAGCGCCCGAACAGATGTTCGAATTCATCCAGCCCCGGCCCGTCATTCAGATCACCCAGCAGGATCACGGGCTGTTGCGCCGCAATATGATGCCCGATCCGCCGAGACAGCCAGATCGCCTGCGCCAGTTGCTTGCGGCGGTTGGCGATCGAAATCCGTATCATCTCGTCCCGCGACCCGGCCCCGTGGGGCGCTTTGGATTTCAGATGCGCCCCGATCAGGCGAAATGCTTGCCCCGAGGCCGTTTCGACCGCCAGTTCCATCGGTGGTTTAGAGAACCTCACCTGATCCTCGGTCGCGTCTACATCCAGATCAATGCGGAATTCACCATCAAAACGCGGTGCATCGGCGGCCTGCTGCGGGTCATGACGGACCTTCAGCACCCCGGGATCATAGAGCAGCGCAAGCTCCTGATGGGTGTCGTTCGCAAAGCCCATCGCGGCATGATTGGTGCGCAGATCAAACGCCTCGGCAAAGCGTTGCAGGGCGCGGACGGTGTTTTGGACCTTGCCGGTATTGGGGGCTTCGACGATCAGGATCGCTTCGGCATCCAGCGCGGTCAGAACCTTGGCAATCGCTTCGATCTGCTGCACCTTTGTGACGTCATGACGCCCTGACCAGCTGTCATCGGCGATCAGGGTGTCATCCCGATCGAACAGGTTGGCGAACCATTCGATATTGTAGGTCGCCAGCCGCATGGATCAGACTTTGGCGCCGTTGATCTCGTCCCAGGCGCGGTTGATGTCGATCATCTTCTTCTCGGCGAGGCGCACCGCCTCTTCCGGGACGCCGCGGGCCATCATCGAGTCCGGGTGGGTGTCACGCACCAATTGCCGCCAGACCTTGCGAATCTCGGGCAGCGGCATATCGCGCGCCACGCCCAGCACGGTATAGGGGTCCTTGGGCGCATCGGGCACAAAGCGTGCGCGCAGGGCCATGAACTGCGCATCGGTCTGGCCGAAGATGCGGCTGACCTCTTCGAGGAATTCGTTTTCGTTGGGGTGATAGAACCCGTCCGCCATGGCGATGTGAAACAGCCCCTCCATCAGATCGCAGAGCGTGGTGCTGTCGTCGGCGAACATGCGGGCGATGCGGCGGGCATAATCCTGATACCCGGCAACATCGGTGCGGGCCATGTCAAAGACCTTGGCCGCGCCGTCCTCATCCTCGGGCGCGATCTGAAAGACCTCGCGGAAGGCGGTGACCTCGTCCCGGGTCACCTGACCGTCGGCCTTGGCCATCTTCGCCCCCAGCGCCACAACGGCAATCGCAAACGCCACCGAGCGTTCGGGCGGCGTGCGCAGTTTCTCGAACACTGCGGTCAGGCTTTCGCCTTGGGCGAGCGCGTTCAGCGCATCGGCTATTCTGGTCCAGATCGACATGGGCGCACCCTAGCGCGCCCCGGCCCGCCTGTCAGGTGCGACAGATCACAGCGGGGTCAAAATTTTCTGCATCAGCACCAGGTCCAGCCGCTGATCCCATTTGAAACCGACCTCGGGCATCAGGCCAACCCGAGCGAAGCCGATTGCGGAATGAAACGCGATGGCCGCCGGGTTGGCCGACGAGATACCGGCGACCAGAACATGCAGGTTCTCGGCCCTTGCATTGGCCTCCAAGGCTTGCATCAGCGCACGGCCCAGCCCCTGCCCCTGCGCCTGTGGCGTCAAAAGGATCGAATGCTCGCGGCATTGCGCATATCCGGGGCCCGTGCGAAAGGGGGCATAGGTTGCAAAGCCCGTGACGGTGCCTTCGCTCTCGGCCACCAGAAAGGCGGGGCCGCGGGTTTGGATATCAGCGGCAACGCTTTCGATGCTGCGTTCGTCGGTGGTGAAGGTGACCAGCGTATCGCGAATGATCGCGTTGGTGATCGCGGCAACTGCGGGTGCGTCTTCGACTCTGGCCCGCCGGATGGTCATTCCAGCACACGCAGCCCATGAGGTGTTTCAATTTCCGCGCGCAGCGCCGCCGGGCCGCTGTCGAACACCACATGATCCAGCGCGCCCAGCCCCTTGGCCAGTTCCAGCGCGTCCGGGTGACACACAACCAGACGCCGCAGACGGCAACCACTGTCCTGCAGCATCTGCGCCGGATGCAGATCGCCCTGCCACTGGATCAGCGCAGGAAACAGATTGTCAAACGGCAGCCGCCCGCTGGGCGGCACCGCCATCCGCCAGCGCAGAGCCCCGCGGGTCAGGTCAATCGGCTGGCCCACGCCGTCGGGAAAGACGGTCAGCGCGGCCTCGATATCCGGGACGCGGCAAATCCAGTTGGTCAGGCGCGGCGTACCTTTGAACCGGTCCAGATCAAACCAGCGGGTGCGCTGCGGGTTGGGGGCATCGGGATCAATGGCGATGGCCTCGAGATACAGCCCGTCGCGCAGGCCCAGAAGCCGGTTATGGGTGCCGAAGGTCTCGTGCTTGCCACCGGCTTGCAGGTGCACACCCAGCGCCTGTTCGAGATGGGCCGAGGCTTCTTCCAGCGTTTTGCCTGCGACCGCTAGATGATCCAGTTTCATACGCATCCTCCCGGCTAGAAAATCTTCATCGAAGATTTTCTAGCACAAGATTTTTCGACGAAAAATCTCGGGTTCACGCCCGGGCTTCGCCGATCAGACGCAGGATGTCCTGCGCGGCTTCGGGGATGTTGGTTCCGGGGCCGAAGATCGCCTTAACGCCGTGATCATAGAGGAACTGGTAATCCTGCTGGGGGATAACGCCGCCGCAGATGACGATGATATCCTCGGCTCCTGCCTTTTTCAGTTCTTCAACCAGTTGCGGAGCCAGTGTCTTGTGGCCCGCCGCCTGCGAAGAAATTCCGACCACATGCACATCGTTATCCACCGCATCCTGAGCGGCCTCGGCAGGCGTCTGGAACAGCGGGCCGACATCCACGTCAAACCCGATATCGGCAAAGGCCGTGGCGATCACCTTGGCCCCCCGGTCATGCCCGTCCTGACCCATTTTCACGACCAGCAGACGCGGGCGGCGGCCTTCGGCCTCGGCGAAACCCTCGATGGATTTCTGGATCGCCGCGAACCCCTCGTCGCCCTCATAGGCCGCGCCATAGACGCCGGCCAGCGTTTTGACCTCGGCGCGGTGGCGACCGAATTCTTTCTCCATTGCCATGCTGATCTCTCCTACGGATGCGCGGGCGCGGGCGGCCTCGACGGCGGCGGCCAGAAGGTTGCCGCCCTCGCGGGCGGTGGTGGTCAGTTCGTCCAGAGCCCGTTGGCAGGCCGCATCATCACGGGTCGCGCGGATACGCTCCAATCGAGCAACCTGCGCCTCGCGCACGGCGACGTTGTCGACATCCAGAATATCGATCGGGTCTTCCTGTTCCTTGCGGTATTTGTTGACGCCGACGATCACCTCATCGCCTTTGTCGATCATGGCCTGACGGCGTGCGGCGCTTTCTTCGATCCGCAGCTTGGGCATACCCGAGGCAACGGCCTTGGTCATGCCGCCCATCTCCTCGACCTCTTCCATCAGGGCCCAGGCCTTCTCGACCAGTTCATTGGTCAGGCTTTCGATGTAGTAGGAACCGGCCAGCGGATCGACCACATCGGTCACGCCGGTTTCCTCCTGCAAAACCAACTGCGTGTTCCGCGCGATACGGGCCGAGAAATCGGTGGGCAGCGCAATCGCCTCGTCCAGAGCGTTGGTGTGCAGGCTTTGCGTACCGCCCAGAACCGCGCTCATCGCCTCATAGGCGGTACGGATCACGTTGTTATAGGGGTCCTGTTCTTGCAGAGACACGCCAGACGTTTGGCAATGCGTCCGCAACATCTTGGACCGCTCGGATTTTGCCCCGAAATCCGTCATCACCCGGTGCCAGAGGGTGCGTGCCGCGCGCAGCTTGGCGATTTCCATGAAGAAGTTCATGCCGATAGCAAAGAAGAAAGACAGACGCCCTGCGAACTTGTCCACATCCATCCCGGCCTGCGTCGCGGCGCGGACATATTCGCGCCCATCGGCCAGCGTATAGGCCAGCTCCTGCACCAGGTTCGCCCCGGCCTCTTGCATGTGATAGCCCGAGATCGAGATCGAGTTAAACTTGGGCATCTCGTTCGAGGTATAGTCGATGATGTCCGAGATGATCTTCATCGACGGCTCAGGCGGATAGATATAGGTGTTGCGCACCATGAACTCTTTCAGAATGTCGTTCTGAATGGTGCCAGACAGGACAGATTTGTCGTGCCCCTGCTCCTCACCCGCCACGATGAAATTCGCCAGAATCGGGATCACCGCACCGTTCATCGTCATCGAGACCGAGACCTTGTCCAGCGGGATGCCGTCAAACAGGATCTTCATGTCCTCGACACTGTCGATGGCCACGCCTGCCTTGCCGACATCGCCCACAACGCGCGGGTGATCACTGTCATAGCCGCGGTGCGTCGCCAGATCGAAGGCCACCGAAACCCCCTGCTGGCCGGCGGCCAGATTGCGGCGGTAGAAGGCGTTCGATTCCTCGGCTGTGGAAAAGCCCGCATATTGACGGATCGTCCACGGACGCCCCGCATACATCGTGGCCTTGACCCCGCGTGTGAACGGACCAAACCCCGGCAGCGAGCCCATATGCGGCAGATCAGCGGTATCGGCCTGCGTATAGAGCGGTTTGACGTCGATGCCTTCCAGCGTTTCCTTGGTCAGATCGTCAAGGGGGCGTCCGCGCAGCTCTTTTTCAGCAAGCGCTTGCCAGTCCTTTGTGTCGGTCATTTCGATGTCCTCTCGTCCATTCGGATTTCGGCGGGGCGTACCCCGTCAACATAGGTGTTGGTTTGTTGCAGAAGCCGCGCCAGCCCGTCGGCCCCCGACGCAAGCCAGGTCAGGTCATCCGCATAATCACCCCACAGCTTGAGGGAATGACTGGCGGTGAAGCTGTGCTTTCGGGACCCGCGCACCGCGTTTTTCCACGTGTCGCTGTGGTCGTGCGGGGCAATGCATCCGGTTGTCAGATGCAGTTGATCGTCGGGGCGTCCGGCAAAATCCTCGAACGGGAAGACCAGCAGCGAGGCGTCGGGAAACGCGCCCGCGATATCGTTGATGACATCCTGCCAGCGCCGTCCGCTGCGGACGATCTGGTTCCAAACTGCAGGCGAAACCGGCGCGTGGCCGCGTTTGTTCAGATAGGCCCCGGCCGAACTCCAATAGGTATCCAGCGCCCTGATATTGATTATGATCTTGACCACGCGCGCGCCCAAAGCGTCCGCCAGAAACTGCGCCCGCTCGCGCGCCTTGGGATAAAGCGCCTTGTGGCGGAAATTCCCGCTCATGGTGCCGACGAAGTTTTCCTGGCTGATGATCAACTGACTGATCCCGCGTTGTTCGTACCGGGACAGGTCGTCAAAAATCCGCTCGCAGACTTCCGGCGTCAGGTTGCGCAGGCTGTCCAACCCGATCTCGCGCGTGCGCTTCGGCCCCCAATAGCCGATCCCTTGCTGTTCAAGGCTTGCGACATTGGACATCATGTAGTCCTGAAAACTCGACGAGGCACAGCGATGCGCGCCGAAATGGAGGATCACGTCCAAAGGCCCGCCCTCCTGATCCGGCTTATGCCCGATGCCAACGGGGCGCGCATTTTTTTGATGATCAGAGGCATTTCGCCGGTCGCATTCATCAGCACAGCAGCTATATTCAATGATACAGGAGGCCACATGACACGCACGCTTGCCCTTGTTTTCTTGGCACTATTCCCGCTGGCCGCGCTGGCCGCGGACGGGTCTGCCCCTGCGGACGATGCCTTTGTGCGCTCCGCAGGCGACAGCACGCTGGACGAGTTTTTGTGGGTCAACCGGCCCATTGTGGTCTTTGCCGACACCCCCGCAGACCCCCGGTTCCAGCAGCAGATCGACATGCTGACCGAAGGCGAGGCGGCCATGCGTGATCGCGATGTGGTCGTTCTGACCGATACCGATCCTTCGGCACGGTCCCCGATCCGGTCACAGTTGCGCCCACGCGGGTTCCAGATGGTGTTTGTGGACAAGGACGGGGTGGTCAAGCTGCGCAAACCCAGCCCCTGGAGCGTGCGCGAGATTGGCCGATCCATCGACAAGACCCCCCTGCGCGAACGCGAGATTCGCGAACGGCGCGAGGGCGGCTGAGCGCTTTCGTCACGCCCCCGGCCCCCGGCGACATGCGCCGGGAAACAACAGGGATATGACAAAAGCGCGGTCATGATCACTCGAACTCGATGATCACATCGTCCACGGCAAGACTGTCGCCTGCACCGGCGTTGATCTTGGCGACCTTGCCCTTCTTCTCGGCGCGTAGGATGTTTTCCATCTTCATCGCCTCGATGGTGCAAAGCGCCTGCCCTTCCTGCACTTCCTGACCGACTTCGACATCGACCTTCACAACAAGGCCGGGCATCGGGCAGAGCAGCATTTTCGAGGTATCGGGCGGCAGTTTCTCGGGCATCAGCCGAGCCAGTTCGGCCTGACGCGGGGTGCGTACATGCACTTTCATATCCGCGCCCCGGTTGCGGATGCGGAACCCGCCGGAGACCTTGCCCACCTTCAGAACCAGCGGGCTGCCATCGACATCCAGAACGGCCAGTTGATCACCGGGCGTCCAGTCGGACGCGACGCGCGAGGTACTGCCATCCGCAAACGTGACCGTTGAACCATCCTTGTCGGCGTCGATGGCCACCGCGAACTCATGCCCTTGCAGGGTCACGACCCAGTCTTCGCCAACCTTGCGTTCGTGGTTATCCATGCGCCCCGACACACGGGTGCGACGGATTTCTGCCACCCGGTGCATGGCCGCGCATGAGGCGGCGATACGGCGCAGATCACCCTCGGGCAGTTCAACGCCTTCGAACCCGTCGGGATATTCTTCGGCGATGAAAGCGGTGGTCATGTCGCCCTTGATGAAAATCGGGTGGTCCATCACCGCCGACAGGAAGGGCAAGTTGTGGCCGATGCCTTCGACCTCGAAACTATCCAGCGCGACACGCATCGCCTCAATCGCCTGCTCGCGGGTCGGGGCCCACGTACACAATTTGGCGATCATCGGGTCATAATACATGCTGATCTCGCCGCCCTCATAGACGCCGGTATCGTTGCGCACCGCCGCAGGCCCTTCGGGCGCATCGCCCTGCCATTTGCCATTGACCAGCATCGGGCCAGCGGCAGTTTCCTGCGGCGGGCGATAGCGGGTCAGACGACCGATTGAGGGCAGGAAGCCGCGATAGGGGTCCTCGGCATACAGACGGTTTTCGATGGCCCAGCCGGTCAGGGTCACGTCGTCCTGCGTGATGGTCAGCTTTTCGCCAGCGGCCACCCGGATCATCTGTTCGACCAGATCGACACCGGTGATCAGTTCAGTGACAGGGTGTTCCACCTGAAGGCGGGTGTTCATTTCAAGGAAGTAGAAGTTCTTTTCGCCATCGACGATAAACTCGACCGTCCCGGCGCTGGCGTAATCCACCGCCTTGGCAAGCGCGACCGCCTGTTCGCCCATTGCCTTGCGGGTCTCGGGGTCAAGGAATGGCGAAGGGGCCTCCTCGACAACTTTCTGGTTCCGGCGCTGGATCGAGCATTCGCGCTCGCCCAGATAGATGCCGTTGCCATGGCTGTCGCACAGAACCTGAATTTCGATATGTCGCGGCTGGGTTACGAATTTCTCGATGAAAATCCGGTCGTCACCGAACGAGTTCGCGGCCTCGTTCTTGGATGACTGGAAGCCTTCGCGCGCTTCGTCATCGTTCCACGCGATCCGCATCCCCTTGCCGCCGCCGCCAGCGCTGGCCTTGATCATCACGGGATAACCGATGTCGTTGGAGATTTTCACGGCCTCATCGGCATCCTCGATCAGACCCATATAGCCGGGCACGGTCGAAACCCCTGCATCCTGCGCGATCTTCTTCGAGGTGATCTTGTCCCCCATGCTTTCAATCGCACCGACAGGCGGACCAACAAAGGCAACGCCCTCGGCGTCCAAAGCCTCGGCGAATTTCGAGTTCTCGGACAGGAAGCCGTAGCCGGGATGCACCGCCTGCGCGCCGCTTTGGCGGATGGCATCCATGACCTTGTCGATCACGATATACGACTGGTTGGCGGGCGGTGGGCCGATATGCACGGCCTCATCCGCCATCGAGACATGCAGGGCGTTCTTGTCCGCATCCGAATAGATTGCGACGGTGCCGATACCCATCTTGCGGGCGGTCTTGATGACCCGGCAGGCGATCTCGCCCCGGTTGGCGATCAGGATCTTGTTGAACATGGAACGTCCTTTGTCTTGGTGTTCTGGAAACGCATCACGCCGCCGCGGGGCGGTGACCCCACGACGGCGTGATGCGCGATGGCGGACGGGGCTTTGGCGGCCCCGATAAATTCAGCGTTAGTTACAGTTGTTCTGCGTCTTGCAATACAGCACGTTGCCCGCAGCCCCGACCGCAGCCCCGAACAACGGGTCGGCATTGAGGACCGCAGCCCCGATGGCCCCGGCACCGCCGCCCAGGATGGCCTGTTCGCCGGTCGAGTCGCCGCAGGCCGCAAGGCCCGCGCAGGTCGCAAGCGCGAGAAGAATTCGTGAGTTTCGCATGGGTACTGCCCTTCCAGGTTTCTTGACGTCTTTGCCGCCAAATGCCGAATACCGGGTTTGATATGCAATAACACAGGCACAAAATCCGCAATATGCGCAGCTTTTTGCCGTTTTTCGACCGCAGGGGCCGAAAAGAAAAACGCGGGCAGGACCATGTGGGGAACACAAGCCTGCCCGCGGAAGGAAGGGGTACGGAATAGTAGGTGCTTGTGCGACGCAGGCAAAGTAGAGCCGCACGGCCCATTCACCATGCACGTTACAATTCCGCGCGCAAACCCAACATTGTTTCCATTTGAATTTCCGGCTGAAACCTGCCCATTCGGCAAAAAACCGCGCAGATTCGCGCCCATATCCGGGCCGCTGCGAACGCCGGGTGCGGCCCGCAAATCTGTCACGATACCGTTACAAATTGTGCCCTTCCGACTGTGTCCGGCGTCGGATTGATCACAGCCCCCCCTGCCCGCACACGGAAAGTTGTGTCCAGTGTTCAGCGCATTAGAGAGGCCGATCACCGGCCCGTGAAAATGCGGCTGCAGAGGCACACATTTGCTTGAGGAATCCGGGCAGTTTCCTCCCGATTTGGTGATTTCCCTCACACACGCTGGCGTGAAACGGTGTGCCTGCACACTCGCACACAAGGAAGTATCCCCATGATATTTAAGGGTAAAAGAGCCAGCCTGCTTGCTGCCAGCGCGCTTTGCGTCAGCGGTTTGCCAGCCTTGGCGCAAGATGCACAAACTCAGGCCGAACTGGACGCGCTGCGCGCTCGGGTCGAAGCGCTGGAGGCCTCCACGCCCGGATCGGGCACCGGAGATCTGCAGATCGGAAACACGTCGCTGGACGTTTACGGTTATGTCAAAGCCGACTTCTTTTATGATTTCGACTTTGATCAGGGCGACACCGCGTTCGTGAACGTGGTGGGTGAGCCCTCGGCAGCCACCAGCGGCACCTTCGGTGCCACGGTCCGTCAGTCGCGGATCGGATTGCGCACCAATACGCCCTCGGGAATCGGTGACATTCAGGGCCAGATCGAGGTCGACGCGTTCGGCTCGAACGGCACGGCTGAATTCCGCATCCGCCACGCGAACATCAGAATCGGTGAAGAGTGGCTGATCGGTCAGTTCTGGACCAACTTCCAGCCGCTGGACACCTATCCGACCTCGGTGGAATTCAACGGCCCCGTTGGTATCGCCTTCGCGCGTGTTCCGCAGGTCCGCTACACCAACAACTCGGTCCAGAACACCAGCTTTGCGGTCTCGATCGAAGAGAATGTCGGCGGGTCGAATTCTGACGATCCGGTTTTCACCGCGTCGGCCGAGTATAACGACGGCAAATACATCGCCCGCGGCGCTCTGCTTTACGGTAAGGCCGAAAGCGGCGGAACCGAGGTTGACCAGACCGGTCTGACTCTGTCCGGTTCGGCCCGTCTTTGGGAAGGTGGCCTGTTTCAGGTCAACTATGTCACCGGCGAAGCGCTCGGCCCCTGGCTGATCGGTCTGGGTGACGCGGTTGTCGGCGGCGAAGCGAATGACGTTGACGGTTTCACCGTCGAACTGCGTCAGCAGCTGGGCGCCAAATGGAATGTCGGCGTGGCCTATGGTTACGAAGACTATGACCTGCCCACCTCGACCGGCACGTTGTCGTTCACTGAGCTTGAGACGATCCACGTCAACGCCTTCTATCAGGCGACCGACAGCCTGACGCTGAGCGCCGAATACATCTATGGCGAGCGGAACGACACGATCTCTGGCGACGATTTCGACGCCAGCCGTATTCAGGTTGCCGCGCAGCTGAACTTCTGAATCATGCACCGACCCCTGCCCGTTCGCGGGCAGGGTCACACCGCCATGACCCGGCAGGGCGTTATGTGCGGCAGCGCCAAACACGATCAGCCCGCACCATCAAAAATGTCCGGAAACGACTGACGCGCCGCGTCCAGGTCAATCACCAGCAAAGCGTCATAGCTTGCCGGATCGAACGGATCCTCTGCCGCCACAACCTCGCGCCCGAACAGCCAGCTGAGCCGCCCCGCATCCAGATTGCCGCGCTCGAACGGCTGGTCGCCAAAATGTGCCCACAGCGCCTCGATAAAGGCGGCGTCTGCGCGCTTGTCGGCAGGTTTCCGGTCACGGAACCGTTCCCGCCGAGTCAGCGGCGTCACGCCCTTGGGATTGGCGCGGCGGATGGTGAACTGAAAATCGGTACCGGCCAGACGGCCGGGAAAACCACGATGTTTTAACATGGTCGACCCCTTTGCGTCAGGGTGTTGAAAAGACAGGGAAACCGGCGATCCTGCCGGGGCAGAGCAATCATGTGCGCCTCCGAAACCGTGGGGTTGGATTGGGATGCCCTGAGGGGATGTGTCATGCTCAGAGCGCCTCCCAGATACACATGGATTGCTCCAGCCGGTAGACCTCGAAATACTGGGTGGCGTCGGGTTCCGAGGTGCCGAATTCCAAGGGCCGGTCCGAGAATGAAATCACCACGCGGGCCGGATCCAGCGCGTGCCGGGCCACGTAAGGCACGGCCAGCGTCTTGCACAAATGCTCCATGTCGATCACGGCGACATCGTGGCTGATGCGCCCCGCCGTCGACCCGATCCGGGGCGCAACGAAGCGGAACCGCAACCAAAGCTCGCCCGGATTGTTGTCGAGCAGCACATTGCTGAGTTCCACCGGCTGGCCCGAAGGCACCGGCAACAGGTTATCAGCCTGCGCAGGGTTGATCATGCCCGCGGCCACGGCAGAAAGGGCCAGACCCCGGACCCGCCAATGGCGGGCTCCTCCCTCCGGGGTTGGCCGCACGGAGCGAAGGGTCCGTGCAATCTTATGTCTGGCGACGTGCATCATGAAACACCGGCAGTTGGCAGTCTCTTGTTCTTACAGCGGAATATTGTCGTGCTTTTTCCACGGGTTCTTCAACTGCTTGCCCCGCAGGCTCGCAAAGGCGCGCGACACCCGGCGGCGGGTGGATTGCGGCATGATGACCTCGTCGATGAAGCCGCGTTCGGCTGCAACGAATGGATTGGCGAAACGGTCCTCATAATCCTGCGTGTGCTGCGCGATCTTCTCGGCATCGCCCAGATCGGCGCGATGGATGATCTCGGTCGCGCCCTTGGCTCCCATCACCGCAATCTCGGCGGTGGGCCAGGCATAGTTGAAATCTCCGCGCAGGTGCTTCGAGGCCATCACGTCATAGGCCCCGCCATAGGCTTTGCGGGTGATCACGGTGACCTTGGGCACAGTTGCCTCGCCATAGGCAAACAGCAGCTTCGCACCGTGCTTGATGACACCGCCATATTCCTGGCTGGTCCCCGGCAGGAAGCCCGGCACGTCCACCAGCGTCAGGATCGGAATTTCAAAGCAATCGCAGAACCGCACGAACCGCGCCGCCTTGCGCGAACTGTCGATATCCAGACACCCCGCCAGAACCATCGGCTGATTGGCCACAATGCCCACCGTCTGGCCTTCAAGCCGGATAAAACCGGTGATGATGTTCTTGGCATAATCCTCTTGGATCTCATAGAAATCACCCTCATCCGCGACCTTGGTGATGAGCTCTTTCATGTCGTAGGGCGTGTTCGGATTGTCCGGGATCAGCGTATCCAGCGAGGTTTCCACCCGGTTCGGTTCGTCGAAGAACGGGCGCACGGGCGGCTTTTCACGGTTGTTGAGCGGCAGAAAGTCGACCAGACGGCGGACCTCGGCCAGCGCCTCGACATCGTTTTCGAACGCACCATCCGCGACCGAGGATTTCTTGGTATGGGTCGAGGCCCCGCCCAGTTCCTCGGCGGTGACAACCTCGTTGGTGACGGTCTTCACCACGTCGGGGCCGGTGACGAACATATAAGACGTGTCCTTGACCATGAAGATAAAGTCGGTCATCGCCGGGCTATAGACCGCGCCACCCGCACAAGGCCCCATGATCACGCTGATCTGCGGCACCACGCCCGAGGCCATGATGTTGCGCTGGAACACCTCGGCATATCCGGCCAGCGAGGCGACGCCTTCCTGAATCCGCGCCCCGCCCGAGTCGTTGATCCCGATCACAGGCGCGCCGTTCTGCACCGCCATATCCATGATCTTGCAGATCTTCTGCGCATGGGTTTCCGACAGTGAGCCGCCGAAGACGGTGAAATCCTGACTGAACACATAGACCATGCGGCCATTGATCGTGCCCCAGCCGGTAACGACGCCATCACCCGCAGGCTTTTGATTTTCCATCCCGAAATCGGTGCAGCGGTGGCTGACGAACATATCGAACTCTTCGAAACTGCCTTCATCGACCAGCAGCTCGATCCGCTCGCGCGCGGTCAGCTTGCCGCGGGCGTGCTGCGCGTCGATCCGTTTCTGCCCACCGCCAAGCCGGGCGTTGGTGCGGCGGTCTTCTAGCTCGGAAAGGATATCTTTCATGACGGTCGTCCCCTATGGAATTTTGCGGGACCATAGCGGGGGTGGGCCACAGGCCAAAGACATTTTCGGCAAATTTGCAAATCTTCCGCAACACATCTTGCAAAAAATGCAAAATTGCTAATTAACACAACAAACCAAAACAGCCGATGGATATTTGAGCGCGCAGGCTCTAAGGGTGAACCATGCAGTTCAGATCATCTTCAATCGGGCGCACGCCGCCCACGCTTGCAACCCTTGTGTTGCTGTCGGGCCTGTCGGCGCTGAGCATGAACCTGTACTTGCCCAGCCTGCCTTTCATGGCGACCTATTTCCAGACCGACTACAAAATAATGCAGCTGTCGATTGCGCTGTATCTGCTGGTCAACGCGGTGCTGCAAATCCTGATCGGCCCGCTTGCCGACAAGGCCGGGCGCAGGCCTGTCCTGCTGTGGGGGTTGGCCCTGTTCCTGCTGGCCACGCTGGGCTGCATCTATGCCCCAACGATCGAGATTTTCCTGGCCTTCCGCATGAGTCAGGCGGTGATCGTGGTGGGCATCGTCCTCAGCCGCGCCGCCGTGCGGGATATGTATGCTCAGGACAAGGCGGCCTCGATGCTGGGGTATGTGACCATGGGCATGGCCGTGGTTCCGATGATCGGGCCGGCGGTCGGCGGCTTGCTGGAGGAAGCGTTCGGCTGGAAAGCCAATTTCTGGCTACCCTTCGGGCTTGCGATTCTGGCCCTATGGCTGACCTATCAGGATTTCGGCGAAACCGCCGCTACCAGCGGCAAGACATTGGTGCA
Organism: Ruegeria sp. AD2(2025); assembly: GCF_056542385.1. NCBI lineage: Bacteria > Pseudomonadati > Pseudomonadota > Alphaproteobacteria > Rhodobacterales > Roseobacteraceae > Ruegeria > Ruegeria sp. AD2(2025). The sequence goes on along the minus strand of NZ_JBQFZS010000004.1, from coordinate 246,814 downwards.
GCAATTCCGCGAATACCCCGAATTGCTGACCTCCCCGCGCTTTTGGGGCTATTCGCTGTCGTCGGCCCTGTCCTCGGGGGCCTTCTTTGCCTATCTCGGCGGCGCGCCCTTCATCGGCACCGAGGTGTTCGGCATGACCGCGGCGGAGGTCGGTATATATTTCGGCGCCCCCGCACTAGGGTACTTTTTTGGTAACTTCATCAGCGGGCGCTATTCGGTGCGCTTTGGCGTGAACCGGATGGTCCTGTGGGGCTGCTGGCTAAACGCCGCCGGAGTGATGATCTCGGCCATCCTGTTCCTGATCGGCTGGGGCACGGCCCTCAGCTTTTTCGGGCTGATGACCTTTGTCGGGCTGGGCAATGGGATGTCGATCCCCAATGCCACCGCGGGGGCCTTGTCGGTGCGCCCGCATCTGGCCGCCACAGCGTCGGGGCTGAGCGGGGCGATCATGCTGGGCGGCGGCGCGGCCCTCAGCGCCTGGGCGGGTGCCTTGCTGACGCGTGACACCGGGGCCATGCCTCTGCTGTGGCTGATGCTGGCAACCTCGATTCTGGCGATCTGCGCCATCAGCAGCGTAATCTGGCGCGAGAAGCAACTGGGCCTCTAGGCGCTTGCACAGACGGGTTTGCAAAGTTAGCCTGCGATTTCAGGAAACCTGCAAAGAACCACCATGGCCACCCAAAAACTCTATGCGGGCGCCAAGCTGCGCGAAGTGCGTACGCGCCTGACCCTGACGCAAAAGGAATTCGCCACAAAGCTGGGCGTGTCACTCCCGTATCTGAACCAGATGGAGAACAACAACCGCCCGATCTCGACGACGGTTGTTCTGGCGCTGGCGCAGGAATTCGGCATGGACGTCACCGAGCTCAGCACCGGTGACAGCGAACGGCTGGTCTCGGACATGCGCGAGGCGCTGGCCGATCCGGTCTTCGCCGACATGATACCGCCACTGGCCGACTTGCGCCTGACCGCGTCAAACGCCCCCGCGCTGGCCCGGGCCTTTATCGAACTGCATCGCAGCTATCGACAGACCCATGAACGGCTCGCCTCGCTGGACGAAGCTCTGGGTCGCGAAGACGCCCGCATTCAGGCCAGCCCATGGGAAGAGGTCCGTGACTTCTTCCACTATTGCGACAACTATATCGACGCCGTGGACCGCGCCGCAGAACGCTTTGCCAGCCGGGCGGAAGAGGTCGGCAGCATCCGCCAGGCCGCCCTGAACAGCCTGTCGGAACGCGGCATTCACGTGACTTTTGCCGATACCGAAACCCTGCGCAGCTACAGCGCCCCGGACAAGACCCTGCGCCTGTCTTCGCGCGCGGCACCGCAGACACAGGTGTTTCAACTGCTGTTGCAGGTGGCGCTGATCAGCCAGGACAAGCTGCTTGAGGCCACGCTCGACTTCGCCCGTTTCCAAAGCGACGAGGCCCGCGCAATCGCCAAGATCGGCCTAGCCAACTACTTCGCCGGGGCCTCGCTGATGCCCTATGCCGCGTTCCTGTCAGCTGCGCAGGACTATCGCCACGATCTGGAACTGCTCAGCAACCGGTTCGGGGCCTCCATCGAACAGATCGCCCACCGCCTGTCGACCCTGCAACGCCCCGGGGCCAAAGGCATCCCGTTCTTCTTTGTCCGCGTCGATCAGGCGGGAACCATCACCAAACGCCACTCGGCCACGCGGCTGCAATTCGCCCGCTTCGGCGGGGCCTGCCCGCTGTGGAACGTCCACCGCGCGTTTGAAACGCCAGGTCATTTCCTGCAACAACTGGCGGAAACGCCCGATGGCGTCCGCTATATCTCACTGGCCCGCGATGTCTCAAAATCCGGCGGCTCGTTCGGCGCACCGGTGCGCCGCTACGCCATCGCTCTGGGCTGCGAAATCCGCCATGCCGAGGCGCTGGTCTACGCCGACAACCTCGACATCACCAACGCCAGCGCGTTCGAGCCCATCGGCATCTCGTGCCGCATCTGCGAGCGCCAGACCTGCCACCAGCGCTCAGTCCCGCCACTTGAACGCCGCCTAACCATCGACGCCCATACCCGCGGCACCCTGCCTTACGAGGTCACCTGATCTTCTTCTGTTCAAAAATACTTCGGGGGAGTCGCCAAAGGCGACGGGGGCAGAGCCCCCGCCCAGCCCTCAGCTTTTTGTCAAAATCGTCCAGATTTCGTCCTTGAGTGCCGCCCGCTTTTTCCGCAACTCGATCTCCGCCAGACCATCAATCGGATCGACATTGATTTCGGCCCGGTGCACGGTACGGTTAACCTCGTGATATTCGTCTGAAAGCCGTGCGAAATGCGCATCGGTTTGCTTGAGCCGGCTCATCAAATCAATCTTGTCGGGGAACTCTTCAGCCAGCTCATGCGGGGTGTGGGTCATCCTGTGCGCTCCTTTGTTGGCGTTACGCCCGAAGACTAAAGAAAGCGGCCGGAAATTGCATTGACAGCGATCAAGTCCGCGGCGAAATACGCCTGTAATTCAAGCTCTTTTGCCGACCCCCGGCCTCAGCGTTGCGCCACCGCCCAGTCCGGGTGAATCCATGGCCGGTCATTGGCTTTGGGCAGCGCGTCATTGCCCAAAAGATGATCCGACATCTTCTCGCCCACCATGATCGAAGGCGCATTCAGATTGCCATTGGTAATCTGTGGAAAGATCGAGCTGTCTGCGACGCGCAACCCGTTCACCCCGATCACGCGCCCGGTCGGATCGACCACCGCATGTTTGTCATCCGCCCGCCCCATCCGGCAGGTTCCGCAGGGATGATATGCGCTTTCGGCATGTTCGGCGATGAAAGCGTCCAATTCCTCGTCGGTCTGGGCCGCGTCGCCGGGCTGGATTTCCTTGCCTGCGAAGGGCTTGAACGCCTCCTGCCCAAAAATCTCACGGGTCAGGCGGATACAGGTCCGGAAATCCTCCCAATCCGTTTCATGGCTCATGTAGTTGAACCGGATCACCGGCGCGTCCTCGGCCCGCGCCGAGCGCAAGGTCACCGCGCCGCGTGACGGGGATCGCATCGGTCCCACATGCGCTTGAAACCCGTGCCCCTCGGCCGCCGCCTGCCCGTCATAGCGCACCGCCATGGGCAGGAAGTGATACTGAATATCGGGATATTCCACACCCGGCTTCGAGCGAATGAAAGCCGCGCTTTCGAATTGGTTCGAGGCCCCGAGACCCGTCTTGGTAAACAGCCACTGGGCCCCGATCATCCCCTTGCTGAGCAGGTTCCAGTGTTTGTAGAGGGTGATAGGCTGCAACGAAGCCTGCTGAATATAGAGCTCCAGATGGTCCTGAAGGTTCGCCCCAACACCGGGCCGATCCGCGACCACCTCAATCCCATGCTCGGCCAGATGCGCCGCCGGTCCGATGCCCGACAGCATCAGCAGCTTGGGCGAATTGATCGACGAGGCCGCCAGAACGACCTCGCGCCGCGCCCGAATGAGCTCGCGCTTGCCGCTGCGGATCAGCTCGACTCCGGTGGCCCGCCCATCTTCTATGACGACACGCGACGCCAAGCCCCGGACAACCTCGCAATTGTCCCGCTTGAGCGCGGGCTTGAGATAAGCATTGGCCGCTGACCAGCGCCGCCCTTTCCAGACGGTCTGCTCCATCGGGCCAAAGCCCTCCTGCTTTTCACCGTTATAGTCGCCGGTCACCTCATATCCGGCCTGCTGCCCGGCATCGACAAAGGCCTTGAACAGAGGATTCTCGCGCGGACCGCGAGAAACATGCAACGGTCCGTCGGTCCCGCGCCACGTGGCATCGCCCCCGTGGCCGCCATCGTGCCAGGTCTCCATCCGTTTGTAGTAGGGCAGCACGTCGGCATAAGACCATCCATCCGCGCCCATCTCAGCCCAGGTGTCAAAGTCGCGCGCGTGACCACGCACATAGACCATCCCGTTGATCGAGGATGACCCGCCGATCACCTTCCCCCGGGGACAGGCCAGACGACGGTTATTCAGATGCGGTTCGGGCTCGGATTTATAGCCCCAGTCATAGCGTGACATATTCATCGGATAACTGAGCGCGGCGGGCATCTGGATGAACGGCCCCGCGTCGGTGCCACCATGTTCGACCACCAGAACCGAGGCACCGGCCTCGCTCAGCCGATAGGCCATCGCGCAGCCAGCGGACCCTGCGCCTACGATGACAAAATCTGCTTCCATGCTCGTGTCTCCGGTTCCGCGCGGGGCAAGATTTTTCGTCGAAAAATCTCTGCGCCTCCGGCGGGAGTATTTTTAAAAAGATGAAGAAGTTATTCGCCACGCGGAAAGCGCTGGCTTTCCTCGACGGTGTTCAGGTCCATGTGGTTGCGCATGTAGCGTTCCGACGCTTTCTGCAGCGGCTGGTAGTCCCACGGGTAATAGCCCCCTTGCCGCAGCGCCTCGTAGACCACCCAACGTCGGGCCTGGCTGGCGCGGACCTCAGCATCAAAGCGGTCAAGGTCCCAACGGGCTTCAGACTTGGCGCGCAGGGTTTGCAGGGTGCCTGCGTGTTCGGGGTGGTCTGCAAGGTTGGTCAGTTCATGCGGATCGGTCTCGAGGTCGAACAGTTGATCCGGGTCCAGCGCGCAGCGGTTGTATTTCCACTTGCCATAACGCAGCGAGACCAGCGGGGCATAGGATGCCTCGGCGGCATATTCCATGGCCACCGGCGCGGTGCGTTCCACGCCCTGCGCCAGCGGCACAAGGTCTTCGCCATCCGTCCAGGGGGCGATTTCCCCCATGTCGACACGGGCCAGCGACCCAAGCGTGGGCGTTACGTCGATAGTGGACACCGGCGTATCGACGCGACCCGCTGGCAGGTTCGGGGCCGAGATCATCAGGGGCACCCGCGCCGAACCTTCATAGAAGGTCATCTTGAACCACAAACCGCGCTCCCCCAGCATGTCGCCATGATCCGAGACGAAGAGGATGATCGCCTCTTGCCGCGTGGTCTCCAGCACCTCGAGTATCTCTCCGATCTTGTCATCCAGATACGAGATATTGGCGAAATAGGCGCGGCGGGATTTGCGGATGTCTTCCCTTGTGATGTCAAAGCTGCGCCAGTCATTGGCATCGAAAATCCGCTTGGAATGCGGGTCCTGATTGTCATAGCCGAGGTCCGCGACCTCAGGCTCCAGATGCGCGCACTCCTCATAGAGGTCCCAGTATTTGCGCCGCGCCACGTATGGGTCATGCGGATGGGTGAAGCTGACCGTCATGCTCCACGGGCGACCGTCCTTGCCGCGCGCCAGATCATAGAGCTTGGCCTTGGCGTGATAGGCGACCTCGTCATCATATTCCATCTGGTTCGAGATTTCGGCAACACCCGCGCCGGTGACCGAACCCATGTTGTGATACCACCAGTCGATCCGCTCACCCGGCTTGCGGTAGTCGGGCGTCCAGCCAAAATCGGCGGGATAGATGTCGGTGGTCAGGCGATCCTCAAACCCATGCATCTGGTCGGGGCCGACGAAATGCATCTTGCCGCTGAGGCAGGTGTAGTATCCCGCACGACGCAGGTGGTGGGCGTAGGTAGGGATATCGCTGCGAAACTCGGCCGCGTTGTCATAGACCCCGGTGCGCGAGGGCAGCTGGCCGGACATGAAACTGGCCCGACCGGGCGCGCACAGGGGCGACGCGGTGTAGGCGTTGACAAAACGGGTCGATCGCTCGGCCAGCTTCTTCAGGTTCGGCGCATGCAGCCAGTCTGCGGGACCGTCGGGGAAAAGGGTTCCGTTCAGCTGATCCACCATCAGGATCAGAATGTTTGGTTGTGTCATTTTTCGGCCTCGAGAAAGGTCGTCAGGACGCGCAGGGCGTGGTTTACGGCCAGTTGCGGCTCTTGCGGGGCGTTCAGGGCGGCATGGATATAGAGCCCATCGATCAGCGCGATCATGTCTTCCGCCGCCTCGACCGGATCCCGCATCAGCGGGCGCAGGGCGTGGATCAGGTTCGACCGGATGCGGCCCTGATAAATCTGCCAAAGGCGCAGCGCGTCGTCGTTGGTTTGCGCCAGCACGTAAAAGGTCATCCACGCGGCGATTACGTCTGGCGTGAAGCAGGACGGGGCAAAACAGGCGCGGATGATCGCCTGTGCGCGCTCCTTCGGTTCGGCGGCATCAAGCTGAACCCGCGCCTCGGCCCCGAAATCCGACAGGATACGGCGCATTGCGGCCAGAAAAATCTGCTCTTTCCCGCCGAAATAGTGATGGGCCAGCGCGCTGGACATGCCTGCGCGTTTGGCGATCTGGCTGACGGTCACGTCGAGGGATTTCTGCACGCCAAGCTCGGCAATCGTCGCCTTGACGATCGCATCGCGCCGGATCGGTTCCATTCCCAGTTTCGGCATCTCTGCCCCTCTGCCACATCTGTTGATGCAGAAAAGCTAAGGCGTTTTTATTGACCCGTCAATCAATAACCTTTTTCAACGCGCAGCGGGCGGGCTTTCAGACCCTTGCGCGGGTGTCGGGGGCCTGCGCATGATCCGGGCTTCGCGCCAGGTGATGAAGCTGAGCGCGCCCAGGATCAGCGTACCTCCGGCGATCACCCAGATGTCGATACGTTCGTGGAACACCAGCGTGCCCAGCAGCGTCGCCCAGATCAGTTGCAGGAAGGTCACCGGCTGCGTCACCGCCACCGGAGCCGCCTGCAGGGCCAGCGTCATGAAGTAATGCCCGGCGGTCGCAAAACTGGCGACGACGAACAAAATCCCCATGTCGCGCAGGCTGGGCGGCTGCCACACGGCGATGGCGAAGGGGATCAGCGCAAGCGTCACCCAGATCGACAGATGCGCCACCACGACCGAAGGCCGGATGTCGCGCACCAGCACCTTGGCCAGCAGGTAGGACCCGCCCAGCGCCAGCGTTGTACCCAGCATCGCAAGATGGCCGGGCAGCACCTCTTTGAAACCGGGGCGCAGGATAATGAGCACTCCGATCAGGGCCACACCGATGGCGGCGATCCGGCGAAAGGCCAGTTTTTCGCCCAGAAACAAAGCCGCGCCCAGCGTCACGTAAACCGGGGTCAGGTAGTTCATCGCCGTCACCTCGGCCAGAGGGATGCGGGTCATGGCGAAGAACCACAGCATGACGGCAATGGCGTGGATCACCCCGCGCAGGCCGAACAGCGCCAGGCTGCGGCGCGTCAGAGGGGTGTCGAGGATCGCGCGCAGGGCGGGCAGCAAGAAGACCAGCCCGAACACATAGCGCAGGAACGCCGCTTGTATCGGGTTCATGCTGGTCCCGAGGATTTTCACCAGCGCATTCATGCCCACAAAAGACAGACCTGCCGCCAGCATCCAGAACATGCCGGTCAGGGGGCGATAGCTATGGTCGGGTGACGTCATACAGAAGGTTGAACACCGGATTCCTGCCGGGAACAACCCTTCACATGATAACAAGTTTCGCAGCGATCAGCAGCATGACCACGCCGATCACCACATCCAGCACCTGCCACGCGCGCGGGCGGGTGAACACAGGCGACAGAATCCGCGCGCCGTAGCCCAGCGAGAAGAAAAACACAAAGCTTGAGGTCACCGCCCCAATTCCAAAGGCCAGCCGGTCATCATATTGCGCCGAGATCGAGCCGATCAGCACAACCGTATCCAGATAGACATGCGGGTTCAGCCAGGTGAAGGCCAGCACAGTCAGCAGTGCCGCGCGCAGGCTGGTGACTTGCCCCCCGCCCAGCTCCATCGCCGCGCCCCCCTGCAGTGCGGACCGGAAGCTGCGCAGGGCGTACCATGTCAGAAACAGTGCACCGCCATAGCGCATCACGGTCTCAAACCACGGCACCGCCTGCGCCAGCGTCCCAAAGCCCGAGACCCCGGCGGCGATCAGGATCGCATCCGAGACCGCGCAGGTCAGGCACAGCACAAAGACATGCTCGCGCCGCAGCCCCTGCCGCAGAACAAAGGCGTTCTGGGCCCCGATGGCAAGGATCAGGCTGAAGCCCAGGGCGAACCCCGCGATCATGGATGGGAACATGCGACCTCCTTATGTGTCTGCACCGTTGACTACAGGCCGCGGGAAGCCCTATCAAATTAAAGATATTAACTGATATTAAGCTTTGCTAATGCTGCTCGACCCGCATCACCTGTCCGCCCTGTCCGCCATCCTGCGCAATGGCAGCTTTGACGCGGCGGCGGCAGAACTGGCGGTGACGCCCTCGGCCATCTCGCAACGGATCAAGGCGCTCGAGGATCGGGTGGGTGCCGCCTTGATCAATCGCGGCACGCCCTGCACCGGGACCCCTGTGGGGTTGCGCATTGCCCGGCACGCCGAGGATATCGGCCTGCTTGAAGCGCAACTGTCGCGCGAGATCACGTTGGATCAGCGCGCGGGCTCGGCGCGCGTGCGGGTGGCGGTTCCGGCTGATGTTCTGGCCACGTGGTTCGTCTATGCCATGGCGCAGACCGACGAAATGCTGTTCGATCTGGTCATCGACGATCAGGACCATTCCGCCGACTGGTTGCGGCGGGGTGAGGTCAGCGCCGCGATCACGGTCGGCGGCCAGCCGGTCACGGGATGCGACGCGCTGGCGCTTGGAACGTTGCGCTACCTGCCAACCGCAAGCCCGGACTTCATGCGTAGGTGGTTTGCCTACGGTGTCTCGGACCACACCCTGTCCCGTGCGCCGTGCCTGATTTTCAACCGCAAGGACAATCTGCAAAAGACATGGCTGGCGGCGCATACGGGCAGCCGGATCTCTTCGCCCTCGCATTTCCTGCCCTCATCGCAGGGCTTTGTCGAAGCCGCCATCGCCGGGCTGGGATGGGGCATGAACCCCGAGGGGCTGGTGCGTGCCGCAATCGCGGATGGGCGGCTGGTCGAGGTCCTCCCCAACGCCCCGCTGGATGTCGCGCTGACATGGCAGATTGGCCGTGTGCTGGCCCCGGCGCTGGCCCCGCTGACACAGGCGGTGCGGCGCGCGGCGGCTGACGCGCTGATCCCGCCGGGTTAGGCCTGCGACACCGCAGGTTTTGGCGGCTGCACGATGCGATAGCAGGCAAAGGCCGCCCAGAAACTGACCAGCACGATGAACACGATGGCCGAGGCGACCTCGTGCAGATGCGCCACGCCCGCCATCGCCGCCGACAGGATCACCCCGGCCAGCCGGCAGATCGCCTTGATCGCCGCCGCCCCCTGCACGCGCTGATCCTTTGGGGCCACGTCCAGAAAATACAGCTTGCGCGCGCTGGCGATCCCGGTGGCCGCGACCGAAACTACGAACAGCGAGATGGCGTGCAGATGGATCGCGTGATCGAGGTTCAGATAGTGAAAACTCAACAATACGATCCCAGTCACGGCGACCATCAGGTTGCCAGTCACCATCACCGCACGATGGGATTTCAGGTTCACGACCTGCCACAACGGGGCCGAGACCAGATAACCCGACGCGGATGAGATGATCATCGCGGTCAACCCTTTGGCTGACGTGTGATGCGCCTCGGCCGCGATCAATGCGAAGAACGGAACGGATAGGGCGACAACGACCAGCGGCAGGCGCATCACCATATAGCGCCGGAACCACTGCTGTTCGAACATGCTGACGATGCCCGAGATGATTTCGCGCAGGGATTGGCGGGGTCTCTTATCCGGTTGCGAGCTTTTGTCCTTGGGCGCGATTTCGGCCATGCCCAGAATGCACAGCGCCGAGAACAGGAAGAACACAACCGATGCGATGATCACTGCCGAATGACGCGAGAAGGGCGGGTTCTCTTTGGTGATCTCGTGCAGCAGCAACGCCAGCCCGATCGCACCCAGCCCCCCTGCCCCAAGCTGGACGTAATGGATGATCATCCGGGATTTCGACTTCAGGTGATCTCCGAACAGGTCGGACAGCATCAGGGATTGGCTTTCTTCGATCAACCCGATCAGGAAGAAGGCGGCCACAAAGGCAATCGCCGTTAGTGTCACGCTGCCCGTGGCCGCGATCAGCAGGGCCATCAATAGGCAGCCCCCAATGCCTATTTCAGTCAGTGCAATGCCGCGTTTCTTGCGCGCCTGCGCGGCGATGGGGCGGGCAAAGACTACGTCCGAGATCATGCTGCCGACCATGCGGATCGACACCAGCGCCCCGGCCAGAAACATCGGCAATTCCAGAGACACCGCCAGAAACGGCAGCACGACCGAGGGGCTGCCCAGCGTCCACGCCACCTGCGACAGGATGCTTTGCCCGGCCAGAACCGGCACATTGCGCCGCCCCGGATCAGTTGTTTTGGATGCCATCTGCGTTTGCCCTATGCCGCGTGGATCGCGGTGTTTTCCCTGTTGGAAAGAACTGTATAGGGGCAAACTTTGCGGGCCAAGCCCCCCTGAAAACGCAAAAACCCGGCTCGGGGGCCGGGTTTTCTGGTTTAGGTCTGGCGCCACATCAAAGCTGCGCCATGACCTCGTCCGTGGCCTCGAAGTTCGTGGTCACGCGCTGCACGTCATCGTCATCTTCCAGCGCGTCGACCAGCTTCATCAGCTTTTGCATGTCTTCCAGACCCAACTCGGTCGTGGTGGTGGGTTTCCAGACCAGTTTGGTGGATTCGGATTCGCCCAGCGCCTCTTCAAGCGCGTTGGACACATCGTTCAGGTCGGTATCCGCACACCAGATAATGTGACCATCTTCCGAGCTTTCGACATCTTCGGCCCCGGCCTCGATCGCGGCTTCGAAAATCGTGTCCGCGTCACCGGCATCCGCCTGATAGACAACCTCTCCCTTCCGGTCGAACATGAACCCGACCGAGCCTGTCTCACCCAGATTGCCGCCATTCTTGGAAAAGGTAGACCGTACGGTCGAGGCCGTCCGGTTGCGGTTGTCGGTCATCGTCTCGACGATCACGGCGACGCCGTTGGGGCCATAGCCCTCATACCGGATTTCTTCGTATTCGTCGCCTTCGCCCGCAACCGATTTCTTGATCGCACGGTCGATCACGTCCTTGGGGACCGAGTTCGACTTGGCCTCTTTCACCGCCAGACGCAGGCGCGGGTTCTTGTCGGGATCGGGGTCGCCCATCTTGGCGGCCACAGTGATCTCTTTCGACAGCTTGGAAAACAGTTTGGACCGCGCGGCGTCCTGACGTCCCTTGCGGTGCTGGATATTGGCCCATTTGGAGTGGCCTGCCATGGTGCGTCCTCGTCATCATGTTTGCGTGTTCGGCGCTCATATAGACGTTTGCAGGGGATGGGATCAAGAGACCGGCTTGCCCGACCCGCGCCGGAGGCTATGGTGGCGGTATGACGACAGATCAGATCATTCTTTTTTCCCTTTTCATCGCTGTGTTCGGAATGCTCCTGTGGGGGCGCTTCAGGTACGACCTTGTGGCCTTCACCGCACTGATGATCGCGGTGACGCTGGGCGTGGTGCCCGTAGACAGTGCCTTTGCCGGGTTTGGACACCCCGCCACGATCATTGTCGCCTTGGTGCTGGTGGTTTCGGCCGGTCTGGTGCGCTCGGGCGCGGTGTTCATGATCACACGAACGCTGGTCGATGCCTCGCGGGGGCTCGGCGCCCACATCGCGCTGATGGGCGGGATCGGAGCGGTTCTGTCGGCCTTCATGAACAACGTCGCGGCGCTGGCTCTGTTGATGCCGGTCGATATCCAGACCGCGCGCAAGGCGGCCCGCCCGGTCGGGCTGTCGCTGATGCCGCTCAGCTTTGCGACGATCCTTGGGGGGATGGCGACGCTGATCGGGACGCCGCCGAACATCATCATCGCCTCGATCCGGGCGGAAACGCTGGGTGAGCCGTTTCATATGTTCGATTTCGCCCCTGTAGGCGGGATTGCGGCCATCTCCGGTCTGGCCTTCGTCGCGCTGATCGGCTGGCGTCTGATCCCTAATCGCGGCGTGCAGCAGGAAACATCCGAGGTGCTCGCCGAGTACATTGCCGAGTTGACCATCCCGCCCGAGTCGCCCCATATCGGCAAGCGGGTCAGCGAACTCTATGAGGCTGCCGAGAAATCCGACGTCGCGATCATCGGCCTGATCCGGGACGGCAAGCGCCGTTATGGGCGCTCGACCCACGCCACGTTGCACGAAGGCGACGCGCTGGTGCTTGAGGCGCGGCCCGAGGCGCTGGATGAATTCCGGGCCGCTTTGAACCTCAATTTCTCAGACACCCGCAGACAGGAAGTTCTGACCGCCGAGGGCGACGGGCTTGAGGTGATCGAAGTCGTCGTCCCCGAAAGCGCCCGCATCACCGGGCGCACGGCGCAGGCGCTTGGGCTGGCATGGCGGCAAAGCACCGTGCTGATGGGCATCTCGCGTCAAGGGCAGCGCATCACCAAACAGGTCCGCAAGACCGAGGTTGAGGCCGGGGACATCCTGCTGCTGCTCTGCCCACGCGACCGAAGCGCCGATGTGACCGAGTGGCTGGGCTGTTTGCCGCTGGCCGAACGGGGCCTGAACGTGACGGCCAATGACAAGGCGTGGCTGGCGATTGGCCTGTTCGCCGCCGCCGTACTGGCCGCCAGTATCGGGCTGATTTATCTGCCCATCGCTTTGGGTCTGGTGGTGGTGGCCTATGTGCTGACCAAGATCATGCCCATCGCCGATATCTACAATCACATCGAATGGCCCGTGGTGGTTCTGCTTGGGTCCATGATCCCACTGGGCAGCGCCTTGGAGACCTCGGGCGGGACCGAGCTGATCGCCAACGCGCTGATCCAACTGACAAACGGCCTACCCGCATGGGCCATCCTGACCGTGCTGATGGTGGTCACCATGACCCTGTCGGATGTGCTTAACAACACCGCAACCGCCATCGTCGCTGCCCCCGTGGGAATCCAGATGGCCCGCACGCTTGAGGTTTCACCCGATCCGTTCCTGATGACGGTGGCCGTGGCGGCTTCGGCGGCGTTCCTCACGCCCATCGGGCATAAGAACAACACGCTGGTGCTTGGTCCCGGAGGCTATCATTTCGGTGACTACTGGCGCATGGGCCTTCCGCTTGAGGTTCTGATCATCGCGGTCTCGATCCCCTCGATCCTTGTGTTCTGGCCGCTTTGATGGGTAAAGGCAGCGCATGAAACGCTTTCTGATCCTGCAACTACGTCCGGAAACCGATGCCTCGGATGCCGAATATGCCTCGATTCTGGACAAGACCGGCCTGACGCCTGCGCAAACCCACCGCATCCGACTGGATTGCGAGGACCTGCCCGAGAGGCTGGACGTCACCGACTATGCCGGTGTCATCGTGGGAGGCGGGCCGGGCTGCGTCAGTGACGATCCGGCCGGCAAATCTGCGCTGGACGCAAAAATCGAAGGAGCGATCATGGGGCTGATGCCGCAGATCACTGGGCAAGATCATCCATTCATGGGCTGCTGTTATGGTTTGGGCATCCTGACCGCGCATCTGGGTGGCGACGTGAGCAAGCGGCAATATGGCGAGCCGGTTGGACCATCCGATTGCCGCCTGACCGACGAAGGCGCGCAAGACCCGCTGACCGCTGGCCTGCAGCCGGAATTCGAGGCCTTTGTCGGCCATAAAGAAGCCGTGCAATCCCTGCCCGATGGCTGCGTACATCTGGTGGCCTCGGACCCCTGCCCATTCCAGATGATCCGCTGGGGGCAGAACGTCTATGCCACCCAGTTCCACCCCGAGGCCGATGCGCATGATTTCGAAGAACGCATCCATATCTACAAGGATCACGGCTATTTCCCACCCGAAGATGCGCAGTCGCTGATTGATATGTGCCACGCCGCCGATGTCACCCAGCCAGGCGAAATCCTGCGCCGGTTCGCGCAACGCTACGGGTGACCTAACGGAGCGGTTGCCTGATCCACAACCCCTCGCATAGGCTGGCCCGAACGGCCTTGGGAGGAGTTGTTTTTGGACCTGCTAATCAATGTTGGCCTGCCGCTGTCGCTGGCCATTATCATGCTGTCTTTGGGCGTCGGGCTTGAGGTCGCCGACTTTCGCCGCGTCCTGACCCGAGGCTACCCCTTTGCCATCGGCGCAATCAGTCAGGTGCTGCTGATCCCGCTGGCCGCGTTTGTCACCGTCAAACTGTTCGCCCTGCCGCCCGAGATTGCCGTGGGGGTCATGCTGCTCAGTTTCTGCCCCGGTGGGGTGACAAGCAACATCTTGGCGAAATTCGCCAAAGGCGATGTGGCCCTATCGGTCAGCCTGACCGCCGTCATCAGCCTGTTGTCCATCGTGACCGTCCCGGTACTGGCTGCGTGGTCCATCGACCATTTCATGGGTGAGGCGGCACCCGATGTATCTATCAGCGCACTGGCGACAGCACTGTTCCTGATCACCACCCTGCCCGTCGCCATCGGTGTCAGCATTCGCCGCTTTGCGACAAGCTTTGCAATACGGATCGACGGCCCGCTGTCGACGCTTGCGTCGGTTCTGTTCGTTCTGATCGTTGCCGCCGCGCTGGCTGGCAACTGGCAGTTTTTCATTACCAATCTCAGCTCGATCGGGGCGGCCCTGATCACGTTGAACATATTCCTGTTGCTGGCCGGATTGGGACTGGCACGCGCAGCCAAGCTGCCTTGGGGTGAGGCCAAGACCATCTCGGTCGAAACCGGCATTCAGAACTCGGCGATGGGGATCACGCTGGCGGCGCTGATCACCGGCACGACCACCGGTTTCAGCCCCTTGGCCGTGCCGGCCGCTGTCTACGGGATCACCATGTATGTGGTCGTCACCCCCTTCATCCTCTGGTTCCGCAGCCGCTGAAAGGACAGCCCATGACCAACAACACAGCAGACGCGATTGTGGTCGGCGGCGGGCTTGCCGGTCTGGCGGCGGCGGCAGAGTTGGGTGATCGTGGCAAGCGAGTGATCATCGTGGATCAGGAGCCCGAGCATTTCCTCGGCGGGCAGGCGTTCTGGAGCCTTGGCGGTCTGTTCATGGTCGACACCCCCGAACAGCGCCGCATGGGCATCCGCGACAGCCACGATCTGGCCCTGCGCGACTGGATGGGCAGCGCGCAGTTCGACCGGGACGAGGACACATGGCCCCGCAAATGGGCGCAGGCCTATGTCGAATTCGCCGCCGGAGAGATGCGCCCGTGGCTGCATGAGATGGGCCTGCGCTGGTTCCCGGTCGTGGGCTGGGCCGAGCGCGGCGGGTCTTATGCGGATGGTCACGGCAACTCGGTCCCGCGGTTTCACATCACCTGGGGCACCGGTCCGGGTGTGCTGGAACACTTCATTCGGCGGGTCAAAGAACACGTCAGCGCCGGGCTGATCCAGATGAAATTCCGCCATCAGGTTAGCCATATCATCATGCAGAACGGCTGCGCCAAAGGCGTCTCCGGAGAGGTTCTGGCCGATGACACCGCCCAGCGCGGCGGCAAGACCAACCGCGATGAGGTGGGCGAGTTCGAGGTCTACGCGCCCTCGGTCATCGTCACCTCGGGCGGGATCGGCGGCAATTTCGAGATGGTGCGCAAGAACTGGCCCCGCGACCGGCTGGGTGAGCCGCCCAAGGACATGGTGGCGGGCGTGCCGTTCCATGTGGATGGCCGCATGATTCCGATCACCGAAAAGGCGGGCGGGCATGTAATCAACGGCGATCGGATGTGGCACTATACCGAAGGCGTGCGCAACTGGGATCCGATCTGGCCTGCCCATGGCATTCGCATCCTGCCCGGCCCCAGTTCCATGTGGTTCGATGCGCGCGGCAATCGGCTGCAACCGCCCTGCCTGCCCGGGTTCGACACGCTGGGCACGCTGCAGGAAATCCTGAAAACCGGCCATGAATACAGCTGGTTTGTCCTGACGCAGAAGGTCATCAAAAAGGAATTCGCCCTGTCGGGGTCTGAACAGAACCCCGATTTCACCTCGGGCAGTTGGAAAGAGGTGATCCGTCAGCGCATCCTGTCCGGCTCAAAGGCCACGGCCCCGGTCGAGGCGTTCAAGGAAAAGGGCGAGGATTTCGTCGTCGCCCGCACCCTGACCGAGCTGGTCACCGGCATGAACCAAATGGGCGGAGGCCTGATCGACGAGTCACATCTGCGCGCCCAGATCGAGGCGCGGGATTCGCAGGTCGACAATCCGTTCTCGAAAGACGCGCAGATGATGGCGATCCTCGCGGCGCGCAACTATCGCGGCGACCGGCTGATCCGCACGGCCAAGCCGCACAAGTTCCTCGATCCGTCAAACGGTCCTCTGATCGCGGTCAAGCTGCATGTGCTGACCCGCAAGACGCTGGGCGGGTTGCAGACCAACCTCGACAGCCAGATGATCGGTGCCGACGGTCAGGTCGTCCCCGGCCTGTTCGCGGCCGGAGAGGTCGCGGGCTTTGGCGGCGGCGGCTACCATGGATACAACGCACTTGAGGGCACGTTCCTAGGCGGCTGCATCTTCTCGGGCCGCAACGCAGGGCGCTCGCGCGCCGTGGCCTGACTATGGCGTGCGGATAAATTTCAGAACCGGCTCACCCAAGGCATCCAGCAGGACCAGACTGTCACCCGCCACCGCATAGGTGGTCACGCCCTGAAGGGCGGTAAAGAACTGATCCTCGACCTCTTCCATTCCGGGCGGGCAGGCCATCAAGGTGGCAGCCATGTTATCCGGGAATTCAAGACTGTCACCCGACAACTCGGCCTGCCCCATGAACCGGTTGCAGCCGCCGAACCCGTTGAAGGCTCCGCCCTGCGTGAACGACAGTTGCGGCGGCCGTTCGGCGTTGATGATACCACCGTTGATGCCGATTGCGGTCCAGTTGGTGTCTTCCAGCGTGGCGGTGCCCTGACCGCTGACCTGTACTAGCACAAGATCGGTCTTGTCACCGGCCCCACGGGTCAGCACCGGATGAACGGTGTCAGTGGTGAACAGCAGTTGATCCCCACGCACAATCGAGGCGCGGACGGCGTAGGTCATGCCATCGCGGATCAGGGCGTCATCAAAACTCAGTTCGAAATCAGTCGGCACGCCGGTCAATGCATAACGCTGCGCGGCCAACGTAACCGCAGGCGCATCAGCCAGTGAGATATCCTGAAGCTCGACATACAGCGTTGCGTCCTCCGGCACGGCGATCCGTTCGCGATAGGTCGCTGTTCCGCTGACCGATCCGGCATGGCTCTGGCTGCCCAGAAGGGCCAGCACGACGGCTCCGGCCACGATGGCCTGTCCGAGTTTGGGAAACGGCATGATCCGATCCTTTCACATTCGTCTTTCACGAAAAAGATTGTGACCGGATCATCATTTACAAGACCCAAGCCCCGCAAGTCGGCGATTCCGCGCCGGTTGCTACAACGGCCAGATGAACGGGATCAGCAGCGAAGCCAGCAGACCCACGGTCAGGTTCAAGGGTACGCCGACCTTGAGAAAATCGGTAAAGCGGTATCCGCCGGGGCCATACACCATCATGTTGGTCTGATAGCCGATGGGCGTCGCGAACGAGGCCGAAGCCGCGACCATGACCGCCACCACCAGCGGGCGTGGATCGATCCCCACCGCCTGCGCCAGTGAAATCGCGATGGGTGTGACAACCACGGCGACCGCGTTGTTCGACACCAACTCGGTCAGGACCGAAGTCAGCAGATACACCGCCCAGATGATCAGGAAGGGCGGCAACATGCCCAGCGCAGGGGCGACCGCTTCGACAATTAGCGACACCGCCCCGGACTTGTCCAGCGCGGCACCGATGGCCAGCATTGAAAAGATCAGCGCCAAAAGGCGGCCCTCGACGAACGAGAACGCCTCGTCCGCGTCGATACATCGGGTCAACAGGACCACCGCAACAGCGATGACCGACAGCAGCAGGATCGGCGCAACCCCAAGCCCGGCCAACGCAACAATCCCGATCAGTGCCCCGATCGCAATCGGTGCATGACTGCGCCGAAACGCCCGCGCCGAGGGCTGGGTGACATCGACCATATCCATGTCGGCGGCCAGCTTCTGAATATCTGCGGGCGAACCTTCCAGCAGCAGCGTATCCCCCACGCGCACAGTCAGCGCATCCAGTTGACGCCCGATATTCTGGTTCCGCCGATGCACCGCGAGAACGTAAACACCATAGCGCCGCCGCAGACGCATCGCGCCCAGCGTCCGCCCGACCATCCGACATCCGGGCGTGATCAGCACCTCGACCGTCTTGGTCTCAACCGCCGAAACCTGATCGACGCGCTTCAGTTCCTTGTTGCTCTGCAAGCTCAGAAGTTCGGTCATCTCGGTCCGCAGCACGACCCGGTCGCCCACCTGCAACTCGACCCCTTTGAGGTTGCGCCGCAGCGAGTCATCGCCGCGGATCACGTCGATCAGCCGCACACCGGGGCGTTTGAACAGCTGAACGCCAGTGACCTCGCGCCCAATCAGGTTGCTTTCCGGGGGGATAACCGCCTCGGTAAAGAACTTCATCTTGGACCGGTCGCTGAGCATCTCGGCCATACTGCCGCGATCAGGCAGAAGGCGGGGCGCGATAAAGCGCAGATAGACCATGCCATAGATGACCAGCGCGATGCCCAGTGGCGTCACTTCGAAAATGGTAAACGCCGTCATACCCTGCGCACGCGCCACACCATCAACCAGCAGGTTGGTCGACGTTCCGATCAGAGTCAGCGTACCCCCCAGTATCGCGGCGTAGCTGAGCGGGATCAGCAGCTTCGAGGCCGGAACGTCCAGCGTCCGCGCGATCTGGATGAAGACCGGGATCATCACCACCACCACGGGCGTGTTCGACACAACCGCCGAGGCGATGACCACAAAGCCCATCAGCAGCGCGATGGCAATGCGCGGATTAACCTGCGCCTGTTTCTGCGCAGTCGTGGTGAACGCATCAAGCGCACCCGTTCGCACCAACGCTCCCATGATGATGAACATCGCCGCAATCGTCCATGGGGCCGGGTTCGACAGGACCGCAAGCGCGCTTTGATAGGGCAGAATGCCGGTGGCCAGCATCAGCGCGGCGCCACCAATGGCGACGACCTCGGTCGGGTAAACCTCGCGCAGGAACATGATGAACATGCCCGCGACGATCATCAGCGCAAGTACCGCGCTGCCCGTTTCTGTCAGCTGAAGGAATTGCATTCTTGGTATTCTGTCCGAACCCTGACCTGGCTTGCGCGCCCGACGCTCAGTGTCTCGCATTGCGCGCGGCAGAGCAAGCCTGACTTGTTTTTCAGAGACCTGCCTGCTGCAACCGCCCGCCCACGCGGACCATCTGCACAGATTTTGCGCGCCCGTCCCGGTCGTCGGTTTCGACAAACACACCGCTCAGTGTGGCCTCGCCATTGGCCGGCGTGAACCGCGCCTTGGGCATTCCGGTGATAAAGCGGCGCATCGGCTCTTGTTTATCCATGCCGATGACCGAGTCATAATCTCCGCACATCCCAGCATCGGTCAGATAAGCGGTGCCACCGGGCAGGATCTGGGCATCTGCCGTGGGCACATGGGTATGCGTGCCCACCACAAGGCTGGCGCGTCCGTCGCAATAATGGCCCATCGCCATCTTCTCGGAGGTCGCCTCGCAATGCATATCGACGATGATCGCATCCGCCTGCCCGCCCCGTGGATGCGATTTCAGGATCGGTTCGACGCCCGAGAACGGGTCATCAAAGGGCCGCTTCATGAACACCTGCCCCAGCACCTGCACCACCAGAACCTTGCGCCCGCCCGGAGCCGTAAACAACCGATGCCCCCGCCCCGGCGCACCCTTGGCAAAGTTCACCGGGCGCACGATGCGTGGTTCTTTCTCGATGAATTGCAGCATGTCCTTCTGGTCAAACGCATGATCGCCCAACGTGACGCAATCCGCCCCTGCATCCAGCAACAGCTTGGCGTGATCCCCGGTCAGCCCCATCCCGTTCGAGGCATTCTCGCCATTGATCACAACAAAATCCAGCCGCCATTCGTCGCGCAGACGTGGCAAATGCTGCTGTACGGTCGCGCGCCCCGCGCGCCCCATGACGTCACCCAGAAAGAGAATTTTCATGCAAACCGTCCTATGTCCGGCACCGCCCGAGCGCAAGCAATTCCGGAAAGACCTTGCAGACGCGACCAGCATTTGCGTCAACCCCACATGAACAATCATGGATCACACCCGCAAATTGTTCACGATCACCTGCCGAAGGCCTGCCGGGATAATTCGACACGGCTGAAACAGTTGACACCCGACTTCGCTCGGCGGCACAGTTTGTCATAACAGCAGTATTTTAATTTGATTGTTAGGTCGTGTGTTATGCCCTCTCCTGTCCTTGCCCTTGATCCCGAAACGCTTTTGTTGCCGACAAAGGACGCCCGGGCCGCCGCGCAGAATATTTCCGAAGATTACCAGTCGAAGAAGCCCTTTCCTTACGGTGGCTACGACAATTTTCTGGACCCTGCCATTCTGGAGCGTGTTCTTGAGGATCTCGAACAGCTTCCGCAGGCCGAAACCAGCTTTGACCGCGCGCAGGAGAAGCTGAAAGCCAGCTATCAGCCCGAACGCCTGCCGCCTTATACGCGGCAGCTGTTCTATGCGCTGAACTCACGCCCCGTTCTGGCCTTCCTCGAAGAGCTGACGGGAATCAAGGGACTGATCCCTGATCCGTATTTCGCCGGTGGTGGCATTCACGTGGTATCCAACGGGGGACATCTCGATATCCACGCGGATTTCAACCATCACGGCGGGATGAACCTTGAGCGCCGCGTCAACATGCTGATATATCTGAACAAGGATTGGCGCGAGGAATACGGCGGCTCGTTCGAGGTCTGGAACGAGGACATGACCGGCAAGGTCGCGGGATTTGTCCCGCAATTCAACCGGATGTGCATTTTCAACACCAGCTCGACCAGTTGGCATGGCAACCCCGAGACGGTGAACCATCCCGATGGCGAGCCGCGCAAGTCCATTGCGCTATACTACTACACAGCGACGTGGGACAGTTCGCGCAAATCCCACACGACCCTGTTCAAGCCCCGTCCCGGCACCCATGACCAGCGGGACAAGCAGGTCGCCCGGCGCGCCTTGCTTGAAGATATCCTGCCGCCAGTGATCCACCGGAAGGTGGCGGGGCGGCTTTATAAGCTTGGCTTCTAGGGCCGGAAACTCAGTACACGGCTTTCCGTAACTACCATGTCCAGCGGCTGGTCTGTCGGCTCCAGCGGCAGGCCTTCGTCTTCCTGCGCGTCAAAGGCAAAGCCGATAGCCAGTGTCGGGCGCTTGGCGCGTAGACCTTGCAGGGTCCGATCGTAGAAACCCCCGCCATAACCTAGGCGCCCGCCTTTTGCGTCGAAGGCCACGAGCGGCACGATCAGGATCTCTGGGTCGAAATAGTCATCAACCTCGGGGACCTTGGCACCGAAAAGGCCATCCTTCAGTACGCCCTCGGGCGTCCAGCGCGAAAAGCGCAGCGGTTGGCCTGCGGCCTGAATGACCGGCACGCCGACCGGGCCATAGGCTGCGGCCTCGGCCATTGCGGGCAGCGGGTCGATCTCGGTGCGGATGGGCATGTAACCCGAGATCGGGACGCCGCGGTGCCCGGCCAGAACCTCGGACAAACGTCCTGCCATGCCGGGTGGGCGGGCGTCAAAGGCGGCTTTGCGGCGGGCAAAGGCCGCTTTACGCGCGGCAGCTTTGATTTCAGTCAGATCGGTCGTATCGGTCACAGTAGCACCACGCTGGCCAGTCCCAGAAAGATGAAGAACCCCATGACATCCGTTGTTGTGGTCACAAAGGTCCCCGACGCCAGCGCCGGGTCAACGCCCAGACGGTCCAGCACCACCGGTACTACCGTACCAGCAAAGCCTGCGATGATCATGTTCACGACCAAGGCCGACCCGATCACGACACCCAGCAACGGAGACTCGAACCACATCATTCCCACCGTGCCCAGCACGATGGCAAAGCACAAACCGTTGAGCATCCCGACCAGTAATTCCCGCCGGATCACACGCCCCACATTCGAGCCCGTCAGGTCACGCGTCGCCAAGGCGCGCACCGCAACCGTCAGCGACTGCGTGCCCGCATTACCGCCCATTGAGGCCACGATGGGCATTAGGATCGCCAGTGCAACAAGTTGATCAATTGCCGCTTCAAACTGCGAAATCACCAGCGACCCGCAGATCGCCGTGACCAGATTGACTGCCAGCCACGGCAGCCGCCGTCTGCTGGTCGCCGCCACACTGTCCGAGATCGAGCTTTCGTCGGACACACCGGCAAGGCGCAGCATGTCCTCTTCATATTCTTCGTCCAGAACCGCCATCGCATCGTCGATGGTGATCACCCCGACCAATCGCCCATCCCCATCCACAACGGGGGCCGAGATCAGGTGGTACTGATTGAAGGCATAGGCCACATCCTCTTCGTCCTGATCAACGGGGATACTGTGCAGCTCTTCATCCGCAATCTCGTGCAGCGGCACGTCGCGCCGTGCCGCCATCAGCTTGCCCAACGTGACCTGCGCCACCGGTTTCAGACGCGGGTCGATCAGAATGACATAATAGAACTGCTCGGGCAGATCGTCATTGGCCCGCATGAAATCGATCGCCTGCCCCACGGTCCAATGTTCGGGCGCCATGACGACCTCGCGCTGCATCAGGCGGCCCGCCGAGTTTTCGGGGTAGGACAGCGCCTGTTCCGCCGCGATGCGTTCGGAATCCTCCAGCGCGTCCAGAATGGTCTCCTGTTGCGGCTCTTCGAGGTCTTCCAGCAGGTCGACGACGTCATCGCTTTCCATGTCACGGACGGCTTCGGCCAGAACGTCCGGTTTCAGAACGCTGATCACCTCTTCCCGGACGGATTCGTCCAGTTCCGACAGGATATCGCCGTCGAATTCCTTGTCGTACAGACGGATCAGCCGGGCGCGGTCATAGGGGTTGATCTGTTCCAGAAGGTCGGCGATGTCGGCGGCGTGCAGCGGCTCCATCAACTCGATCAGCTTGTCACGATCCTCGACATCCAACGTATAGAGGATGGCCGCAACGGCCCGCGGATCCAGCGCATAGGCGTGTTCATCCCGGGGCTGATCGTGTCCGGCTTCGTCGATGCCTGTGGTCATGCTCTGCCCCTTCGTTCCGCGCGATTGCTTCTAGATAGAAGAAGCAGCTACCGGAAAACAATGACAATGCTTGGATTTACCCGCAAGTTTCGCCCCCCTATGCTGCTGAGCGGTCCCAAACAGGCGGAGAATACGGCAAATGGCGCAAAAGACGCTTTTGAAAGGGCGCGTACTGAGCTTTGATAGCTCGCCATTCGAAGGCGAGCCGACCGAGGCGGCAACGGTGCATGAGGCGCTGGTGATCGAAGGCGGGCGCATTGCGGCGGTGGGCACGGCCTCCGACCTCTTGCGGGCGCATCCTGAGGCCAAGGTGACCGACTATGGCAGCCATCTGATCATGGCAGGTTTTGTCGATCCGCATGTGCATTATCCGCAGACCGCGATGATCGCCAGCTGGGGCAAACGTCTGATCGACTGGCTGAACAGCTATACGTTCCCCGAAGAGATGAAGTTCGGCGACCCGGCCTATGCCGCAGAGATCGCCAACCGTTATCTGGACCTGACCGCCGCCCATGGCACCACGACGATGTGCAGCTTTTGCACCATTCACCCCGAGAGCGTTGATGCATTTTTCTCGGCGGCCCAAGCGCGCGGCCAGCGGGTGGTGGCGGGCAAGACCTGCATGGACCGAAATGCGCCCGAGGGGCTGCGGGACACCGCGCAGACGGCTTATGATCAATCAAAGGCCCTGCTGGAGAAATGGCACGGGCTCGACCGGCTGTCTTATGCGATCACGCCGCGGTTTTCGCCGACATCGACGCCCGAGCAGCTGGAGGCGATGGGCGCGCTGTGGGGCGAGCACCCCCAGTGTCTGATGCAAACCCATCTGTGTGAGCAGACGGACGAAATCGAATGGGTCCGGTCCCTTTTTCCCGACGCGCGGGACTATCTGGACACCTATGAGCAGTTTGGACTGCTGCGCAAAAACGGGCTTTACGGCCATGTCATCCATCTGGAGCCGCGCGAGCGGGACCGGCTGCGCGAGATGGAGGCTGCGCTGATCCATTGCCCGACCTCGAACACGTTCATCGGCTCGGGCCTGTTCGACATGGAGGGCCTGATGCGCGAGGGCCATCGCGTGGGGTTGGCGACCGACACCGGCGGCGGTTCCAGTTTTTCGATGTTGCGGACGATGGCGGCGGCTTATGAAATCGGGCAGTTGCGGGGGGCTCCGCTGCATCCGGCGCAGCTGTTGTGGTTGGGAACCGTTGGGTCCGCCCACGCGCTGCATTTGGACGACCGCATCGGCAATGTCGCGGTGGGGATGGAGGCGGATCTGGTTGTGCTTGACCTCGCCTCGACCCCGGCGATTGCCCAGCGCGAGGCGCGCGCGGATGCGCTGTGGGAAGCGGTGTTCCCGACGATCATGATGGGGGATGATCGGGCTGTGGCGGATGTCTGGATCGGTGGCGCTCGGGCGGCTGCGTGAAGGGAATGCGCCGGGGGCGCATGCCTCCGGCGGGGATATTTTTGGCCAGATGAAGGGCGGACCCGCTAGGCCGCAAGGATGCGCGCGAGGCGGTTTTGGGTTTCGATCACTTTGGGCAGGTCGATTGTGGTGATCTGCCCATCGCGGACGATTTGGCGGCCTTCGATGAAAAGGTGTTTGGCGCGTGTTGGCCCGGCAAGCAGCAAGGCTGCCGGGTCCCAACTGCCTGCGGTTTCGATACCGCTTATGTCCCAGATCGCGATATCCGCACGTTTGCCCGACATCAGGCGACCGCAATCGGGGCGGTTCAGCACATCTGCGCCGCCGCGCGTTGCGATCTCAAGCGCTTCGCGGCCGGACATGGTATTCGCGCCGTTGGCGACCCGTTGCAACAGCATGGTCTGCCGCGCCTCGGCCATCAGATTGCTGCTGTCGTTGCTGGCAGAGCCGTCGACGCCCAAGCCGACCGGAACGCCTTGGTCACGCATCGCGCGGATCGGGGCGATGCCCGAGCCGAGGCGGCAATTGGAACAGGGACAGTGGGCGACGCCGGTCCGGGTACGGGCGAAAAGATCGATCTCGGAGCTGTTCAGCTTGACGCAATGGGCGTGCCAGACGTCAGGGCCAGTCCAGCCGAGGTCTTCGGCGTATTGGCCGGGGCGGCAGCCGAAGTTGGCTTGCGAATAGGCGATGTCTTCGTCGTTCTCTGCCAGATGGGTGTGCAGCATCACACCCTTGTCGCGCGCCAGCAGCGCCGTATCGCGCATCAAATCGTGGCTGACCGAGAAGGGAGAGCAAGGGGCGAGCCCGACACGGCACATGGCGCCTTCGGACGGATCGTGGAAGGCGTCGACGACGCGGATCATATCGTCGAGGATGGCCGCTTCGGCCTCGACCAGTGCATCGGGTGGCAGGCCGCCTTTGCTTTCGCCGATGCTCATCGCGCCGCGTGTCGGGTGGAAGCGCAGGCCCAGTTCGGCGGCGGCGTGGATCGTATCGTCGAGCCGCGCGCCGTTGGGGTAGAGGTAGAGGTGATCGGAACTGAGCGTGCAGCCCGACAGCGCCAGTTCCGCGAGGCCGATCTGGGCCGAGACGAACATCTCTTCCGGGCCGAAGCGCGCCCAGATCGGGTAGAGCGTTTGCAACCAGCCGAACAGCAGCGCGTCCTGCCCGCCGGGCACGGCGCGGGTCAGGGTTTGGTAGAGGTGGTGGTGGGTATTGACCAAGCCGGGCGTCACGACGCAGCCCGAGGCATCGTGAACCTCTCCGCTGGTGGTCAGGTTCTGGCCGATCTGTGCAATCTTGCCATCTCGGATCAGCAGATCAGCGCCCGCAAGCTCTTGCCGCGTGTCGTCCATGGTGACGATCAGATCGGCGTTTCGGATCAGGGTCTCGGTCATTTTCGCACTCCCGCACAGGCCCGTCTCATGCGTGAAGTGCGGGGCTGGTGGAAAACGGGCGTAAGAACCAGCCGGGTACAGTTTACGTGTGCCGCAGGCGCGCGGCAAGTCGGTCAATACGTGCGCAGGATCTCGAGCGCGGCAGCGTGGAGTTCGGGGGTGGCGGCCGCCAGTGCGCGCCCGCCCTCATGCGCGGGGTTGCCCTGCCAATCGGTGACGATGCCGCCTGCGGCTTCGATCACGGCGATTGGGGCTTGGATGTCATAGGCGTTCAGGCCGGCCTCGATCACCAGATCAATCTGCCCGGCTGCCAGCAGCGCATAGGCATAGCAGTCCATCCCATAGCGTGTCAGTTTCGCTTGCGATGACACGGCGCGAAAGGCTTGCCCTTCGGCCTCGGTTCCCACCTCAGGGAAGGTGGTAAACACAATCGCCTGATCCAGCCTGCGTGTATCGCGGGTGCCCAGCTTGGACTGGCCCACGGGGCCTTTGACAAAGGCCTGCCCGCCGCCGCCAACGAACCGCTCGCCGATATAGGGTTGATCGATCACGCCCAGCATCGGGCCGGTTTCGGTGCTCAGGGCGATGAGAACGCCCCAGGTCGGCGTGCCGCTGATAAAGCCACGCGTGCCGTCGATCGGGTCCAAAACCCAGACGCGTCCACTGGTGCCTGCGCTCTGCCCGAACTCTTCACCGAAAATGCCGTCGTCGGGACGGTGCTTGACCAGAACGGCGCGCATGGCCTGTTCCGCCGCGCGATCCGCAACGGTGACCGGATCGAACCCGCCATCGAGCTTGTTGTCGGTTTCCAGATTTGTCTGGCGGAAAAAAGGAAGAATGGCCGCTCGCGCCGCGTCGGCCATTTCTTCGGCAATCTCTAGGTCGCTGAGTGGGGAGTGCTGCATGGCTTACCCGTGCGGTCACAACCCCGCGAAGTCAAGTCGATTATCTCAGGCGACGTCGCTGAGCACGCGCGCCAGTTCGAACAGGCGGCGACGCTGATTTTCCGGGATCGCGTAATACGACCGCACGAGATCGAGCGCTTCTTTGTCGCCCATCAGATCTGCGGGAACCGATTTCTTGTCGGCGTCAGATTTCTGCGCCTCTTCCAGGCCTTCGAAAAAGAAGCTGACCGGAACATCCAATGCCTCGGCAATGTCCCAAAGGCGAGACGCGCTGATCCGGTTGGCACCTGTTTCGTATTTCTGGATTTGCTGAAACTTGATACCAACTTGCTGCGCCAGCTGCTGTTGGGTCATGCCAATCAGCCAGCGGCGATGCCGGACGCGTTTGCCCACATGGACATCGACGTGATGGGTCATTGGTAGTCTCCTTTACACAAACACCTGTCCGGGAAAACGCGACAGCAGCCGTCTCCGCCCAGTTAGCGGGTCGCTGCTTAAGAACTCCCTAATTCGGATCGTGCCCCCCGAACAGCACCATAAGGCAATATTGCCGCATTGGAATTTTTTTTCAAGCGGGTTGAGTGGCCGAATGCAGACAGGGCTTTGTGGTTGTACGGCCTGATACGCGCGGTGAAGCTTCCAGTACGGAAACAGTTGCGGACCGCCCCTGACGGCATCCGGGTTTGGAATTGACAAGCCCGCGTCGGGCGCAGCTTATGTGCCCAGCAAACCGGAGAGCGTTGATGCTGGCATATCGAATAAAGACCAAGGGCGCCCCGGCAAGGCTGTGCGAAATCAACCCAGCCGAGCCTTCGGACGGCCAGATTCGTGTGGCGATTCATGCCTGCGGCCTGAACTTTGCCGACCTGCTGATGCAGAAGGGTACCTATCAGGACACGCCGGATGCGCCTTTTACGCTGGGCATGGAAACAGCCGGGATTGTTGAGAAAACTGGAAACAATGTCGCGAATCTGAGGCCCGGGGATCGCGTTGCAGTCTTTTCCGGTCAGGGCGGCCTGGCCGAATCAGGTGTATTCGATGCTGAACGCGCGGTGCACCTGCCCGCGTCCATGAGTTTCGAGGATGCAGCCGCGATCCAGATCGCCTATGGCACAAGCCATATCGCGTTGGAACATCGGGCGCGTCTGCAGCCGGGCGAAACGCTTCTGGTGACGGGAGCTGCTGGCGGGGTCGGACTGACCGCGGTTGAAATCGGCAAGCTGATGGGCGCAACGGTGATTGCTCAGGCGCGTGGTGCAGACAAGCTGGCGGTCGCGCAGCAGGCCGGAGCCGATCATCTGGTCGACGCGGGCGAGGATCTGCGCGAGCGGGTTCTGGCGCTTGGCGGGGCGGACGTCGTCTATGACGCGATTGGCGGCGACGTGTTCAAAGCCGCCTTCCGCGCCACCAACCCCGAAGGCCGCCTGCTGCCGATCGGCTTTGCCGGTGGAGAGGTTCCGCAAATCCCGGCCAATCATCTGCTGGTCAAGAACCTCAGCGTGATTGGGGTCTATCTGGGCGGCTATCTGAAATTTCGCCCCGCCGTCGTCCGCGACAGTTTCAGCACCCTTTTCCAGTGGCACAGCGACGGGCGGATCAAGCCCCATATCAGCCATGTCCTGCCGCTGCAGGAGGTCGAGCGGGGGCTGGACCTGCTGCGCGAACGCAAATCCACCGGCAAGGTTGTGATCAGGATGCGCTGACCACCTTGAGCGGCTGCCCACCGGGGCGCGCAAAGTTCTGCCTGATCAGGCTGGCCAGTTCGGCCACATATTCCTCGCGCACACGCTCGGCCCCGTATAGGTTGATGAACTGCGCGGGCAGGTCCGGCAGGGCTCCAGCATGGTCGATCAGTTCCTGGTGGCTGGGTTGCGTACCTTCCAGCAGGACACCCACCGCCAGATCCGCACTGACTGTGGCCTCGACCGTGCGGTCCGAATCGCTGTCGATGCTCATGTCCCACTCGATCCCCGCATCATCCAGCGCCGAGGTGGCGACGGACCGGAAGATGCAGTTCCGACAGAAGCCCAGCCGCAGCGGCCTTTGCCGCCACGCCGATCCGTTCAGCGCTCCGACCCAACGCAGCGGCATATGAAGCAGCGTTTCCGCGCCCTCGCCCGCGCCGGATTCGGTGGTGACGATCAGGTCGAACGCACCGCGCGCGAATTCGTCTTTCAATTGCCGCGTATTCGAGGTGACAAGATTGACCCGGACCCGCGGAAAGCTGGCGTTGAACCGTTGCAGCACGCGCGGGATGAACGGATGCACCACGTCATGGGGCACACCCAATGCCACCTCACCCTCAAAGGCCTGATCGGTCAGACGGCCCATCACCTCGTCGTTCAACGCAATCATGCGCCGGGCATAGGCCAGCAACTGCTCACCCGAGGCGGTCAGTGCGATGGTGCGGCCTGATCTGTCCAGCAATTCCAACCCCAGCAACTCTTCCAGACGCTTAAGCTGCATTGAAACCGCCGATTGGGTCAGGTGCAGAAACCCCGCAGCCCGCGTCACGCCGCCATGATCAGCGACCGCAACGAACGAGCGCAATGTGGTGATGTCCAGATTTCGCATCTTCACGATTCCTTATGGAGTTCGTCAAAAACATTCATTTTCAAAATATGTCAGACTGCGCCATATAGATCAAGGAAATTGATTGAAACGCCATGTTTCATCAGAAAACCAGGAAAGGGTAAATGTCATGACCCATATCGTCATTCCAACTTCTCATCACGCGCCCCGCTTCTCGGTGCTGCAATGGGTGCACAACATGCTGAGCCTCGCCCGCCAACGACGCGCGCTTGCAGGCTTGGATGACCGGGGTCTTGAAGACATCGGCATCACCCGCGCCGAAGCCCATACCGAGGCTGCGCGGCCGCCGTGGGATGCGCCCGACAACTGGCATAAACACCTTTACTAATTCAAAAAAGACGACAGTTTGGCGACCTTTTTGCCCGGGTCGCCAAATTTACTGACAGTTTTGCTGAGTTTTGGGCGCAAAACTCTTGAAACGAGGGCTCCACTCTCCGATATTTGCTGGGAAACCGGCCTGCTATCACAGGCTGCACACAGAATATTGAAGGGAGACCCTTTATGGCACAATTCGACACGATCCGGACGGCGTCTGGTGCGCGCGCTGCCGAGATTGATGAGGGCCTGCGCGCCCACATGAACAAAGTCTATGGCACAATGTCCATCGGCATGCTGATCACCTTTGCGGTGGCCTGGGCCGTTGGCACCAGCCCGCAGCTGCTGTCGGTGTTCCGCGATCCGGTGACGCTGAGCCCGAACATTCTGGGCTGGATCGTCATGTTCGCCCCGCTGGGTATGGTTTTCGCCTTTGGCGCCGCCATCAATCGCCTGTCGGCTGCGGGCGCGCAGCTGTTCTTCTATGCTTTCGCAGCGGTCATGGGCCTGTCGATGAGCTGGATTTTCGTCGCCTTCACCGGCATCTCGATTGCACAGGTGTTTCTAGTAACCTCGATCGCCTTCGCAGGCCTGTCGCTGTATGGCTACGTCACCAAGAAGGACCTGTCTGGCATGGGCACCTTCCTGATGATGGGCGTGATCGGCCTGATCGTGGCGATGGTCATCAACATCTTCCTGCAGTCGCCTGCGATCATGTTTGCAGTGTCGATCCTGGGTGTTCTGATCTTCGCGGGCCTGACCGCCTATGACACCCAGAAGATCAAGACGACCTACCTGCAGATGGCCCATGCGGGCGATCAGGAATGGCTTGGCAAAGCCGCCATCATGGGCGCGCTGAACCTGTACCTGGACTTCATCAATATGTTCATGTTCCTGCTGCAGCTGCTTGGCAACCGCGAATAACGCGAGCGCATATCACAAGCCACAGGGCGGGTCCGAAACGACCCGCCCTTTTTTATGGATACCGGTAATGACCATCACCAGACTTTGCCCCAATCAGGTCGATCGAGTTCTGCCGCTGCTGCATCAGGTTCATGATCTGCACCTGCAACATCAGCCCGAACGCTACGCGCCGCTGCCTCCGGACACCGAGATGGCGGCCTTTCTGCACGACTGGCTCAAGCAACCCGATCTGTTCGGACTGATCTATGAGGAGAGCGGCGCGGTTCTGGGCTATGCGGTCTATGAGATCGAGCGCAGAGACGCCTCTCCGTTCCGCCGGGCAGAGATTCGGGCGATGGTGCATCAGATTAGCATCGACAACCGCCACCGCCGACGCGGGATCGGTACGGCCTTGATGGCAGAGGTGCGGGCGCATTTGCAGCGAGAAGGCGGGCAGGTTCTGGCCGCCAGCTACGCGATTTTCAACACCGCGTCTGCCAATCTTATGGCCAAGGCCGGGCTGCGGCCGGTGATGAGCTTCGCAGAATGGCGGGCGGATGGCCCGTAACACAAAAAAACCCCCGCCGCATAGGCAGGGGTCTAACTTGATCTGGTTTTTGCTGGATCAGCTGCAGTTCAGCGGAACCGCGAAGCCGGAACTGCGCTCGGACGATCCTTTGCGGAACACGTCCCCAGCGGGCAGGCAGCCGGTGAAGCGTTCGGTCTGATTGCCAAAGGCGGTGCCGATTGAATTGTCGACCTTGGTGCTGTTATTCGGCGTCCGCAACACGCCGAACAGCTGCCCATTCACACTTACGGTGCTGAGGAACAGGTTGGTGGCGCTGCCTTCCAGCAGAACTGCACTGGTATCGGTGCGACCGCCATTGTCAATCGCGACCCCGGCCACCTTGCCCGGCTCGCTCTTATCGGATGAGACCTGAACCGTCGGCAATTCAGCCAGTTCTGCCGGAATATTGGTTGCGCGGGGGGCGAAAGCCACAGCACCTTCCACGTCCGAAACGGTACGCGGTTCTCCGTCGATGCCGGTAAAGCCGACACCTTCGCGGTTGAACGGGTCTTCGCAGGCTGACAGGGTCAGAACGGCAAGGGCGGGCAACAAGATTTTTTTCATGGCGGTCAACATTTTGGAAAGCGTTGCTGAAGCGTAGCGGCAGGGGATGCGAAAAAGCAAGCCGCTGCCCGAAAGAACACCCGCAGGGCTGATGCGCCCCTGCAACGCCTCGGATCCGGGCCGCACAACGAAAAAGGACCCTGCCTGGGGCAGAGTCCTTGTTCTGATCTTGGATCAGAAGGCAGATTACTTGATCTTGCCTTCCTTGTACTCGACATGCTTGCGAGCGACCGGATCGTATTTACGAACGGTCATTTTCTCGGTCATGGTGCGCGCGTTCTTTTTGGTCACGTAGAAGTGGCCCGTGCCCGCGGTCGAGTTCAGACGGATCTTGATTGTCGTCGGCTTCGCCATGGTTATCTCCTGCGTCCGAAAAGGCAGGGGCCTTTCGGTTGAATCCTTATGAGCGTGCGCTTTTACCTGCTCGCGCGCCCGAGTCAACCGGAATCAAGCCATTCGGCAAACAATTCACGGCACCCGTCGCGGCGACCGGTTTGGCACGATCACGGGTCTGTGATAGAGTGCCCGAAATTCGCAGGCCTCTTACGCTCGCCCCGGACGGCGAGGGCCTCGCGCACCAAACCGCTCACATCAAAGTTTTGACCGGACGCACCACCGACCGGCGTCGTTTCGCGTTTGCGCGCGGGAATGGCCCTGGGACCGGCCGGAGCACGGGTCCCCATAACAGAGTTCAAATGGAGGTACTCATGCCAATTTTCATCACCTACGCATCCTATTCCGAGGCCGGCGTCAAAGGGATGCTGAAGAAACCGGCGGACCGGACGGCACCGGTCAAGGCGTTGCTGAAGAAGGTCGGCGGTCGGCTTCTGGCCTTCTACATTACCACCGGCGATAACGATGTGGTCGTCGTCAGCGAAGTCCCGGACGACACCGATGCGGTGGCCGTCGGCATGGCCGTTGCGGCCTCGGGCGCGGTGTCCCGGATCGAGACCGTGCGCGCCTGGAAAGCCAAGGACTTTGCTGCAGTTGCTAAAAAGGCCGCCAAGCTGACCGGTGCCTATACGCCGCCGGGCCGGTGATCGGGAACAGTTGCGCGGAGGGCCTGTAAGCCGGATCCTGTTCCGGGGTTACCCCCTTCGATGACCATTCCTCTAGGCCGTGCATTGCTGCGCGGCTCGAGCTGCCAACCCGGTCCCTCTCGGCCAAGGCGAGCCTAGCGGCGGTATCGGTTTGCACCGACCGGCCCGCGCGGGGACCCTATTCGGCATTGCTCCTGGTGGGGCTTGCCGTGCCGCCGCTGTTGCCAGCGGCGCGGTGGGCTCTTACCCCACCGTTTCACCCTTGCCCTTGACCGAGATCGCAGGCGGTCTGATTTCTGTGGCGCTATCCGTCGGGTTTCCCCGCCCGGGCGTTACCCGGCACCGTTGCCTTGTGGAGTCCGGACTTTCCTCTCGGGTCTTGTGACCCCAGCGGCCATCCGGCCCTCCGCGCGAGGGGTGGGGTATGCGGTGGATCAGGCGGCGTCAAGGGTGGAGAGCGGGTTGAAGGGGCCAGCCCCTTCTTGACCTGCGGCCAATTCATCCCCGGGATATTTTTGGCCAGATGAAAGGTGGATCAGGTTGGGGTGTGGGGTGAACCGAGTGCCTTGAGGTCGTCGGGGTGTACCGGCCCTGTTGCCCAGGGGCGATAGCGCAGGCGAGTGGTGGTGAGCAGTGTGGCCTCATCCGTCGAGGCCGTGTAGCCGCGGGTTTCCGCGAGGGTGCGCAGGGTTGTGCCCGTTGGCGTTGTGGTGCCGCGTGGGGCGGCGAGGTGCCGGCGTTCCAGTCTTTGCCAGTCGAACCGGGGGCCGGGGTCGGACTTGCGGCCCGGGGCCATGTCGGAATGACCGATCACACCTTCGGCGGGGATGGCCCAGCGTTGCATGATCTGTGGCAGGAGCCGTTCGAGCATTCGCATTTGCAGCTCGGAGAACGGGTGATCGCCGCGATTGTCCAGTTCGATGCCGATCGAGCGGGAGTTGATGTCGGTTTGCCCGTGCCACTCTCCCGCCCCGGCGTGCCAGGCGCGGTCTTCTTCGCGCACGAGTTGCCAGAGCGTGCCATCGCCGCCGATCAGGTAGTGGGCCGAGACTTCGGGGCCGGGATTACAGAGGCGCTCGAGGGCGGCGGAGGCGCTCTCCATCGCCGTATAGTGGAGCACGATCAGCGAAGGCTTGAGCCCATCTCGGCGGGGGCCGAAATTGGGCGATGGGTGCCAGATCGGCGCGAGGTCAGTTGTTGACGGCACTGCGGAACGCGCTGGGGTCCCAGCCGCAGGCATAACCGTCGCCATCGGGGTCCAGCCCCTTGCGGTCACGCTGCGGGCCGCCGTTTGACAGGAACTCGATCTGGGCCTGATCGGGAGAGGCGAATTGCGCGCAATTGCGTTCGGCTTTGGCCTGCAGATTGAACCCGGCGCGGCTGTAGAGCGGGGTGCCGACGGGGTTTGAGGTGCTCAGCGCGTATTGCACGATGTTGGGCTGCCCGTCCGCGCCGCGCTGGGGCACAGCGGTCGGGGCGACGATCTCATAGGTTTGACGGTTCTGCTCGATCCGGGCCGCGTCATCGTCGATGCTGCGGCGATTCGAGACGGCTTCGAAATCCTGCTCGTCCGAGATGGCGCTGTTGTTTGCCGCCGTCAGAGGCACCGCGGGCACCGTCTGGTCAGAGGTGTTTGCCAATGCAATGGCCGTCTGGTTTGCGATATCCGAAGCATCGCCCACGGGTGCGCCATCAACCGTTCCCTGCGCCGAGAGCGGCTGTTCCGAGATCACCTCGGGCGGGGCAAAGGGATTGCCGGACAGGCCCTGCCCGGCCAGCTGCGCCTCGCGCTGGGCCTGGTATTCCGGCGTGTTGAAACCGGTGCCCGAGACGGGGGCAACGGTGTCGCAGGCCGCAACCAGCCCGAAGGCCGGGATCAGAAGCAATTTGCGCATGTGGCTGCTCCGGTTGTTTGACGCTTTGACTGGCCTGAGGCTTACCACCATTTGCCGGGCTTGGCCACAAACCCCGCCGCGCTTTCCAGCGCATAGGCGGTGTTGAGCAGATCGCCCTCGTCCCACGGGCGACCGATCAGTTGCAGACCCAGCGGCAGGCCCTGTGCGTCCAGACCCGCGGGGACCGAGATGCCAGGCAGACCGGCGAGGTTCACCGTCACCGTGAAGACGTCGTTGAGGTACATCTGAACCGGATCGGCCTCGGTCATCTCTCCCAACCCGAACGAGGCGGACGGCGTGGCCGGGGTCAGGATCGCGTCGATACCTGCGGCGAACACATCCTCGAAGTCTTTCTTGATCAGGGTGCGGACCTTGCGGGCGCGGTTGTAATAGGCGTCATAGAAGCCCGCCGACAGCACATAGGTGCCGATCATGACACGGCGCTGGACCTCGTTACCGAAGCCCTCGGCACGGGTCTTTTCGTACATCTCAGTGATGCCATCGCCCTGCGCCAGATGCGCGCGGCGGCCATAGCGGACGCCGTCATAGCGGGCGAGGTTCGAGGACGCCTCGGCGGGCGCAATCACATAGTAAGCAGGCAGCGCATATTTGGTGTGGGGCAGCGAGATATCGACGATCTCGGCGCCCGCGTCTTTCAGCATGGCGGCGCCGTCAGCCCACAGTTTTTCGATCTCGGCGGGCATACCGTCCATGCGGTACTCTTTCGGGATGCCGATCTTCTTGCCCTTGATGTCACCGGTCAGCATCGCCTCGAAATTCGGGACTGCCAGTTCGGCGCTGGTGGAGTCCTTAGCATCATGGCCGCACATCGTTTCCAGCATGATCGCCGCGTCACGCACGTTCTTGGTCATTGGCCCTGCCTGATCCAGCGAGGAGGCAAACGCGATGATGCCCCAGCGCGAGCAACGACCGTAGGTGGGCTTGATGCCGGTGATGCCGACAAAGGCGGCAGGCTGGCGGATCGAACCGCCTGTATCGGTGCCGGTTGCGGCCAGACACAGATCAGCGGCCACAGCCGAAGCAGACCCACCGGACGAGCCGCCGGGTGTCAGTTGCGCATCATCATTGCCGCGCCGCCACGGGCTGACGGCATTGCCGTAGGTTGAGGTTTCGTTGGACGAGCCCATCGCGAATTCGTCCATGTTCAGCTTGCCCAGCATCACCGCACCGGCATCGGCCAGTTGCTGCGAGACGGTGGATTCGTATTCCGGCTTGAACCCATCCAGAATTTTCGAGGCTGCCTGCGACGGCACGCCCTTGGTGCAGAACAGATCCTTGATGCCGATGGGAAGACCGCACATCGAGGGCGCGTCACCCGCCTTGATCCGCTGGTCCGCTGCCTTGGCGCGCTCAAGCGCAAGCTCGGGCGTCTTGTGGACGAATGCGTTCAGCGCATCGGCGTCATCGATTGCCTTGAGACAGGATTCGGTCAGCTCGACCGAGGTCACATCACCGGCCCGCAGCGCGTCGCGGGCCTCGGCCAGGCCCAGTTTGTTTAGATCGCTCATGTCTTACTCCACCACTTTGGGGACTGCGAAAAAGCCCTCGCGCGCGTCAGGGGCGTTGGCCAGAACCTTGTCTTGCTGGTTGCCATCGGTGACCACGTCCTCGCGCCGTTTCAGGCGCATGGGCTCGACCGAGACCATCGGCTCGACACCGTCCACATCGACCTCGTTCAGTTGCTCGATAAACCCAAGTATGGTGTTGAACTCGGACGCCAGCGCGGGCAGCGCGTCATCCTCGACCTTGATCCGGGCCAGTTTGGCCACCTTGGCGGCGGTGCTTTGGTCAATCGACATCGGAAAACCTCATATACGCTTAGACAGGGCGTTTACCCGTCTGCCGCAGCACCCGCAAGACCAGTGCGCGCATGGGCGTTTCAATTCGCCTTTGTCCTCATCGAATAGCCGATATGCGAAAAAGTAAACCGATTAGTTCATTTTGTCCTTGAAAAACCAAACTGAACGGTTCATTTCATAATGGCGCAACACGCAAACCGGAGAAATCCAATGAAAACCTTCGTGACCGCCCTTGTTTTGTCTGCAACCGCGCTGGCCGCCCCGGCCATGGCGCTGAGCTTTGACATGAACCCTCTGACCCGGACCCTCACTTTCCCCGAACCGGTGCCCGAGCCTGCGACCAAGGGCCTGTCCGAGGCGGGCAAGTAACCTTGCCTGACGCGCCGGATCAACCCCCTCACCCCCTCACCTGATCCGGCGCGTATGCAATTGACTGCTGCACAGGCAGTAACAAGCCGTTAGCATGGTTCCGAAAATCAGCCGAACCGCCCCACGCAGTTCAGGTAAGCCAACGGAGCCAAATATGAGCACTCGCAAGCAAGTCGTTCTGGACGCAATCGATGCGGCCAACGCGCAGGACCCCAACCTCGAAGACGGCCAGCCCGAAGCGCTGCTGTACGGCCAGCGCATGAGCGCCGAGCTTGACCGGCTGTTCCCCGACGCCTCGGACGCGCTGCAGATCGCCGCGCGGGGGCAGCATGTCGAACGCTGGAAACTGAAGCGGGCGGAATATCTCGAAGGTCGCGCCGGTTATCTGGCCTGGCGCAAGGCACAGGGAGTGTTTCATGCCGAGGTGGTCCGTGGCCTGATGGAGCAGGCCGAATACGGTGCGGATCAGATCGAAGCCGCCGAGCAGATGCTGCGCAAGCAGGGAATCAAGCGTAACCCGGAGGTTCAGGCGCTTGAGGATGTAATCTGTTTCGTATTCCTGAAATGGTATTTTGCACCCTTCGCGGCCAAGCATTCGGCCGAGAAAATCCAGCGCATCGTCGAAAAAACCGCCGTCAAGATGTCAGTCGAAGGGCGCGCCCGGGTTCTGGACGAGTTCGATCTTCCCGATCATCTAGCGGCGGCGTTCCGCGACTAGGCGCGGCGCATCAGGTGCCGCCGATAGACCTCGATCATCCAGCCCAGCATCGTGGCGTTCAAGATGTGCCACATGAAGTGCGTGCCCATTGGCAGGTGGGTGCAGGTCGGCTCATCCAGCGCGCGGAAGGTGATCGAGGCGATCAGGATCATCGCTCCGATCGCCAGTCCGCGTGCTGTGTCTGGCACTTTGCGGCGGAGCAAGGCGGCATAGATGAGAATCAACACGGGCACCGGCGCATAGGCGGCTGAGCCTCCCAGCCCGGACACCCACTGAAACATGGGGACGGTGAGGGCCGCATAGGGAAAGAACAGAGCGGTCAGCCCAAGTGCGTATGCCGGACGCATCCCCCAGACATCACGGTTCACGGCGAAGATATAGATCAGGATGAACAGCAGGATCGGCGCGACATCGGCCAGCGCGGCCCAGACCTGCGCATGGGTGTGGAACAGGTAACTGCCAATACCGATCAACGCCAGCACCGCCACCAGAGCCATCGCCAGCGGCATCCCCTGCCCGCGCACGCGCCGCCACATGATGAACGCCGCGACCAGAAACGCGGCGTTGGTTACGGCGTTTACCGGCTCGGCCCAATAGGCGGGCGACAGGCGCTCGCAATAGCCATCGATTTCCTGCGTCCAATCCATGGATTTTTACATAGCCGATGCTAGGCTGGCTCCAAGCCTAAATTGGGAGGATTTTTCATGAATATCATCTGGCTGGGACATGGCAGCTTTCGCATTGAAACCGCAGGGCAGGTTCTGCTGATCGATCCATGGCTGACCGGCAACCCGGTGCTGCCCGAAGATCAGCATGATGCGGCGGTGTCGGGGGTGACGCATATCCTGCTGACCCACACCCATTTTGACCATGTCGCGGACGTTCTGCCGCTGGCCAAACATCTGAACGTGCCCGTCGTCGGGCAATATGACCTGATGGGATACTGGGCCGAGGCCGAGGGAATCGAGACCGTCGGTTTCAACAAGGGCGGCACGGTTGATCTGAATGGCGTGAAGGTCTCGATGGTTCCGGCCTCGCACAGTTCGACCTTTTCCACGCCGGACGGTTTGCGGGCGGGCGGCACCGAGGTTGGCTATATGATCGCCGCCGAGGGTCGCATGGTTTATGTCTCGGGCGACACAGACATCATGGCGGATATGGAGTGGATGGGGGACTACTACAAACCCGACATCGGCATCCTGTCGGCGGGCGGCCATTTCACCATGGATATGAAAGGCACGGCCTATGCGGCCAAGCGCTATTTCAACTTCAAGACCGTCATCCCCTGCCACTACAAAACGTTCCCGATCCTCGAGCAATCCGCCGATGTTCTGAAAAGTAGGCTGCCCGGGGTCGATGTGATCGAGCCTGAGGTGATGCAGGCCATCACACTCTGATGCCGGCCTCGGATTTCAGCAAGACGGAGTATGCGGACCGTCTGGCCAAGACCCGCGCGGCCATGGCCCGACGCGGGATCGAGACCCTTCTGATCACAGATCCGTCGAACATGGCGTGGCTGACGGGCTATGACGGGTGGAGCTTTTACGTGCCGCAGATGGTGATCCTGCCCGCCGAAGGCGCGCCGCTCTGGTGGGGGCGCACGCAGGATAAGGCGGGCGCGGCGCAGACCACGTGGCTGGAAACGTCGGACCTGCTGGACTGGCCAGAGGAGCATGTGCAACACCCCGATCACCACCCCGTTGATGCGCTTGTGCTTGCCCTGCGCGAACGGGGCTGGACCTCGGGACTGGGTGTCGAGATGGACAACTACTACTACTCGGCCACCAGTCACCGCATTCTCGAACACGCTTTCGGCGCGTTGGCCGATGCCACCGGCCTTGTGAACTGGCAGCGCGCGGTCAAAAGCGAGGCCGAGATCGGGATGATGCGCAAAGCGGGCAGGTTGACCGCACATATGCACAGCGTCCTGTGCGACGCGTTTCGCGAGGGCCTGCCGAAAAACCAGCTTGTCGCCGAAGTCCAGGCGGCAGGGATCGCAGGTTTACCCGGCCTCGCCGGGGATTACCCCGCGATCGTGCCGATTGCGCCCTCGGGCCCAGAGGCCTCGGCCTCGCATATCACCTGGAATGACCGCCCTCTGACGCGCGGCGAGGCCACCTATTTCGAAATCTCGGGCTGCTATCGCCGTTATCACTGCCCCGCCAGCCGCAGCCTGTTTCTGGGCGATCCACCGGAGGACATCCGCCGGGCCGAGGCCGCCGTTCTGACCGCCATCGACGATGCCTTGACCGCCGCGCGCCCGGGGACCACCTGCGAAGAGGTCGCGACCTGCGTCTACGACAGCTTTGCCCGCGCCGGGTATGTCAAAGCCAACCGGACCGGCTATCCCATCGGGCTGAGCTATCCGCCCGACTGGGGCGAACGCACCATGAGCCTGCGACCCGGCGACAAGACAGAGCTGCGGGAGAACATGACCTTCCACCTGATGCCCGGCCTGTGGACCCCGGACTGGGGGTTGGCAATCACCGAGAGCTTTGTGGTGACGCCCGAAGGTGGTCAGCCGCTGGCAAACATCCCCCGCGACCTTGTGGTGAAAGCCGGATGACCCAGCCCATCCGCCCCTCGCCCGAGTTGATTGCCGTCGTGCAACGCTGGAACGATGCAGTTCGCAACAAAGACAGCGCCACGCTGTCCAACATGCTGTCGACCTCCGAGCATGTTCGGTATCAGGGCTCGGCGGACCAAGAGTTCTGGTCTGGCGCGCTGTTCCGGCAGGGGTTTCCCGACCATGTGGCCGAAATCCCGAAATTCGACTGGCAGGAACACACGCTCGAGGCGTTTGAATGCGGCGCGGTCGGTTGGGCCAATTGCGTTGCGACGCTGCGCTTTGACAATACCTCGAACGCCATGGTGCACAGGTTTACTTTTGTTCTGCACCTCGAAGATGGGGTGTGGAAGATGGTGCATGCCCATGTCTCGAACCCGACCCCCAATCTGGAGAAAATGGGGGTTGAGCACAAGGCACTGGACGCTTTGATCGCAGCCGCCCGCGACGGGTTTCGGCAGGATCAACGCGAAGGCATGGCGTCGGTCATGTTTACCGACATCGTCAATTCTTCGGCTATTGCCGAAAAACTCGGGGACCGGGTGTGGATCGATACCATCCACAAGCATTTCGACCTGGCGCGCCAGATGATCGAAGCCCAAGGCGGAACGCTGGTGAAATCGCTGGGCGACGGAACCATGTCCAGCTTTCCCTCGGCCGGTGCGGCGTTGATGGCTGCCGCCGAATTGCAGCAGCACAATGCGGCAGAACCGGGTGAACCGCCGCTACGTATTCGCGTTGGGATCCACACCGGGGACGTCATTCAGACCGATGACGATTTCTTTGGCACGGTGGTGAACAAGGCCGCGCGGATCGCGGCAACAGCTGCCCCAGGCGAGGTCTGTGTCTCTGACGCAACCCAGCTTTTGGTGGACGGGCAGGATGATCTGACCTTTGGCACCCCCAGACGGGTCACGCTGAAAGGCCTGCCCGGCGATCACACGGTCTATAGCCTGACGTGGTAGCACGCTATCGTCGCCCGGCGAAGAAGTCTTTGAGCAATTTCTCGGCTTCCTCGGCCCCGATCCCATCGTAGATTTCAGGCCTGTGATGCGCCTGCGGGTGCGAGAATACCCGCGCGCCATGGGCGACGCCGCCGGATTTCGGATCGGATGCCCCGTAATAGATGCGCCGGATACGTGCCGCCGCCAGCGCCGCCGCACACATCGCGCAGGGTTCCAGCGTGACATACAGATCATGATCCGGCAGTCGTTCCGACCCGGCCGCTGCACATGCAGCACGCAGAGCCAGAATCTCGGCATGTGCCGTGGGGTCGTTCATCTGGCGTGTGCGGTTGCCGTCTGCGGCCACAACCTGCCCATCCGGCGCAATGATCACCGCGCCGACGGGCACCTCGCCTCGGTCTGCCGCCACCTGCGCCTGTTCCAGCGCGAGTTTCATGTGGGATCGGAACTCCATGCCTCTGACTGCCTCAGAAACCTGTCTTTCGCAAGCCGCCGGGATGCGCTATGGCCGGGGGATGACAAAGACCCCTCCTCCCGGCGACCGGATCGCCAAAGTGCTGGCCCGCGCCGGTGTCGCCTCGCGCCGCGAGGCGGAACGCATGATCGAAGCCGGTCGTGTGACCGTGAATGGCAAACCCATCAGCAGCCCCGCGCTGAATGTGACCGCCAAGGACAAGATTACCGTCGATGGCAAACCGGTGTCCGAGCCGGAGCCCGCGCGCCTGTGGCTGTATCACAAACCGCCCGGTCTGGTGACGACCGCGCGCGACGAAAAGGGCCGCAAGACGATCTTTGATGACCTGCCCGAGGATATGCCGCGCGTGATGAGCGTCGGGCGGCTTGACCTGAACTCGGAAGGGTTACTGCTGCTGACCAATGATGGCGGCATCAAGCGCAAGCTGGAACTGCCCTCGACCGGGTGGCTGCGCAAATATCGCGTGCGGGTCAACGGACGGCCCAAGGACGAGGATTTTGAGCCCCTGCGCAAAGGTCTGGTGATTGACGGTGAACGCTTTCAGCCCATGACCGTGACGCTGGATCGTCAACAAGGGGCAAATGCCTGGCTGACCATCGGCCTGCGCGAAGGCAAGAACCGCGAAATTCGGCGCGCCA
Organism: Ruegeria sp. AD2(2025); assembly: GCF_056542385.1. NCBI lineage: Bacteria > Pseudomonadati > Pseudomonadota > Alphaproteobacteria > Rhodobacterales > Roseobacteraceae > Ruegeria > Ruegeria sp. AD2(2025). The sequence goes on along the minus strand of NZ_JBQFZS010000004.1, from coordinate 204,743 downwards.
TCGAAGATATCGGCTATGTGGTGAACCGTCTGCTGCGGGTCTCTTATGGCCCGTTCCAACTCGGCGACCTGAAATCCGGCGCGGTCGAGGAAATCCGTCGCCGGGTCATGCGGGATCAGCTGGGTCTGGAGACCGAGGATGGCCAGAAATCACCCTCCAAACGCCCCGCCCGGCCACAGCGCAAAAGACCGGCAATCGGCAAGAAATCTCGCAAGTGATGCGGGTTATTCAACCTTCCCCCTAGCGCCAAGCCCGCGCATCGCCTAACTTTTCTGTGATAGCCACAGTTGGGGGGCACCATGTCCGGGACCGGAGTGCAAAAATTGGCCTATGCGGCCTTGCTGGTGCTGCTGTTCGGCGTCTGCAGCGGATTGCTAGGGGGCCTGTAGAGACATGGCCAAGCGGTACGGCGGCAAATTCAGCCCTCAAGGCGATGCGTCCGCGCAGGATCAGGCTCAGCGCGGTCAATTCGACGGCGCCCGGGTCGAACCCGCAGGTGCGCGGGCGAATGTGCTGTTTGTACCGGCGATCCCGCTGGTGTTTCTGTCCCTGAATGATGGTGCCATCGGCATGACGGTCGGCTTGGTCGCAGCCGGGCTTCTGACCGCCGCCGCCTTCCTGCTGCGCGAAGGGTTGCGGGCCGAAGCAGCCTATAACGAGCGCCGCACCGCGCGCAGACCGGCCTTTCCGCGCAAGATGTTTTCAAGCGTTCTGACCGGGTTAGGTGCCGCGCTGGCCTCATACCGAACCGAGTTTCTGGACGCTGAGACCGCCGCGCAGGCCAGCCTGCTGGCCCCGGTGCTGTTTGGCGTCGCGGCAACGGTTTTGCACTCGATCTCGTTCGGAATCGACCCGCTGAAGGACAAGGGAATGGAAGGGATCGACACCTTCCAGCAGGACCGTGTTGCGCGGGTGGTTGAGGATGCCGAGACCCATCTGACCCAGATGACCGACGCGATCAAACGCGCAGGTGATCGCCGGATCGAAGCGCGGGTTGAGCGCTTTCAAGACACCGCCCGAGATCTGTTCCGCACGGTCGAGGAAGACCCCCGCGATCTGGCCGGGGCCCGGAAGTATCTGACGGTTTATTTGCAAGGTGCGCGCGATGCGACGGTGAAGTTCGCGGACGTCTACGCCCGTACCCGCGATGCGCAGGCGTTGGAAGATTACACCGCGCTACTGGACGATCTGGAACAAAACTTCGCAGCGCGAACGCGGAAAATGCTATTGGATGACCGCAGTGATCTGACGGTTGAAATTGATGTGCTGCGCGACCGGTTGCAGCGCGAAGGCGTCCGGTTGGACTGACCGGCCACTATTTGAGCGAGGATTATCCCCATGTCCGATGAGATCAAGAACAAAGCCGTCGAGGCCGAAACGCTGGTACAGGAAGTCACCGCCGTAGCCCTGCCCGAGCCGAAAGCCGAAATCGTTCCCCTGGAGGAGGCCGACGAACCCGTCGGCGCGGAAATCCGCAAGCGGATGAACGAGATCGACATGGACAACACCAACTCGATCGTGTCCTTCGGGTCTTCGGCGCAGGCCGAGTTGCAGGAGATCAGCCAGGCGATGCTTGCCGATGTGCGCAATAAGGATGTCGGACCCGCGGGCGACAGCCTCCGCAATATCGTGACCACGATCCGCGGCTTTTCGGTCAGCGAGTTGGACGTCCGGCGCGAGCGCAGCTGGTGGGAAAAACTGCTGGGTCGCGCCGCGCCCTTTGCCAAGTTCACGGCGCAGTATGAAGAGGTCCAAAGCCAGATCGACCGGATCACCGATGATCTGCTTGGGCACGAGCATACGCTGCTGAAAGACATCAAATCGCTCGACCTGCTTTATGAAAAGACGCTGGAATTCTACGACGAACTGGCGCTCTATATCGCGGCGGGTGAGGAAAAGCTGACCGAGTTGGACAGCCACGACATCCCGGAAAAAGAGGCCGAAGTGCAGGCCGCGCCCGAGGACCAACAGGTGATGAAAGCGCAAGAGCTGCGTGACCTGCGCGCTGCCCGCGATGATCTGGAGCGCCGGGTGCATGACCTGAAACTGACCCGTCAGGTGACGATGCAGTCTCTGCCCTCGATCCGCCTAGTGCAGGAAAATGACAAGTCGCTGGTGACCAAGATCAACTCGACGCTCGTCAACACCGTGCCGCTGTGGGAAACGCAGCTGGCGCAAGCCGTCACCATTCAGCGCAGCGCCGAAGCGGCGGCGGCGGTACGCGATGCTAATGATCTGACCAATGAGTTGCTGACCTCGAACGCGGCCAATCTGCGCGAGTCGAACAAAACGATCCGCCAAGAGATGGAGCGTGGGGTCTTTGACATCGAGGCCGTCAAACAGGCAAACGCGGACCTGATCGGCACGATCAACGAAAGCCTGGCGATTGCAGACGAAGGCAAAGCCAAACGCGCCGCAGCCGAGGAAGAGTTGCAGAAGATGGAAACCGAACTGCGCGATACGCTCGCCGCAGCCAAGGCGCGGCAGGACGGGACCGGCGACAACGCCGGAACGGCTGTCCCCGGATAAAGGAACAGACGGGCGTGCGGCCATCTCTCAGAATCAATTACGCACTGCTTGGCCTCTCGCTGCTGGTGTTGGCCGGTTGCGACGCGGCGTTGACAAGCTCGGTGGTACCGGAACCCCGCCCGGCGCAGCCGCAAGGCCCCAGCAACGCCTATGTCGCACCGTCGGCGGCAAGTCTCGATCTGGCGCGGTACTACCAAAGCGTGCAGAACAACCTTCTGACACGCGGGCTGCTGCGCACCGATGGCGGCGGGCCGGATACGCCCTATGATGCGGACGATCTGGCGCGCAATTTCGAGGCCATCGCCTTTTACAGCGAATACCCTTCACAAAACGTCTCGGCCGGAGCGCGCCGGACCAGCCGTCAACTCAGCCGCTGGTCGAGCCCTGTGCGGATCAAACCCGAATTCGGCCCCTCGGTCGCGCCAGAGATCCGGCAGTTGGATGCGGCCCAGATCGGGGCCTATGCCAATCGGCTGTCGCGGCTGACGGGGCATCCGGTTTCGACCGTCAGCCGCAATGCGAACTTTCACGTCTTTGTCGCGGGCGAGGATGACACGGCCTATGTGCAGGCGCGGTTGCGGCAGTTAATCCCGGGTATCGGGCAGGCGCAGCTTGATCTGTTCGATAAGCTGCCGCGGTCCTTTTATTGCTTCGTCTTTGCCTCGGCCTCGACCGGGTCGCCGCAGACCTATACGCGGGCGGTCGCTCTGATCCGGTCCGAGCATCCCGATCTGGTGCGGCTCAGCTGCATTCACGAAGAGATTGCGCAAGGGTTGGGCCTGCCGAATGACAGCCCTCGGGCGCGGCCCTCGATCTTTAACGATGATGACGAGTTCGCCCTACTCACCAGCCATGACGAAAAGCTGCTGACCATGCTTTACGACCCGCGCCTGCAACCCGGCATGAGCGCGGATGAGGCCCGCCCGGTGGTCCGTATCATTGCACGCGAATTGATGGGGCAGTCGCTCTGACCCCGAAGACAGGAGAAATCCAATGGGAATTTTTGATTTTCTGACCGGCGAATTTATTGACGTCATCCACTGGGTCGACGACACCCGCGACACCATGGTCTGGCGGTTCGAGCGTGAGGGGCACGAGATCAAATACGGCGCCAAGCTGACCGTGCGCGAGGGCCAAGCGGCGGTATTTGTGCATGAGGGGCAATTGGCGGATGTGTTCACGCCGGGTCTGTATATGCTTGAGACCAACAACATGCCGATCCTGACGACGCTGCAGCATTGGGATCACGGGTTTCAGTCTCCGTTCAAGTCCGAGATCTATTTCGTCAACACGACCCGCTTCAACGACCTGAAATGGGGCACCAAGAACCCGATCATGCTGCGCGACCCCGAGTTCGGGCCGACCCGTATCCGTGCCTTTGGCACCTACACTGTGCGCGTGAAGGATGCGGCGAAGTTTCTGGTCGAGATTGTGGGCACTGATGGTGAGTTCACGATGGATGAGATCAGCTTTCAAATCCGCAACATCATCGTGCAGGAATTCAGCCGCGTCATCGCAGGGTCAGGCATCCCGGTTCTGGACATGGCCGCGAACACCGCCGATCTGGGCAAGCTGATTGCGGCCGAGGTCTCGCCCGTTCTGGATGGCTACGGGCTGGAGATGCCCGAGTTCTACATAGAGAATATCTCGCTACCGCCTGCGGTCGAGGCGGCGCTGGACAAGCGCACATCGATGGGGCTGGCCGGAGATCTGGGCAAGTTCACCCAGTATTCAGCGGCTGAGGCCATGACGGCGGCGGCCAACAACCCCGGTCAGGGGGGCGGCATGGGCGCCGGTCTTGGCATGGGTATGGGCATGGCGATGGCGCAGCAGATGTCGAACATGGCAGCGGGTCAGCCGAGAGGCCCGTGGGGCGGTTCCACCCCCGCTGCCCCGCAGCCTTCGGCGCATGCGGCACCGCCCCCTCCTCCGCCGGTTGAGCATGTGTGGCATATCGCGGTGGATGGGCAGACCAGCGGGCCGTTTTCCAAGGCAAAGATGGGGCGCATGGCCGCTGACGGAGAGCTGACGCGCGAGACCCATGTCTGGACCGCAGGGCAAGACGGTTGGAAAAAAGCGGGCGACGTGCAGGAATTGGCGCAATTGTTCACGATCCTGCCGCCGCCTCCGCCGGGGGCTTGATCTGACCGTCACGAACCAGAGATCGAGGGCAGGTATGGCCAAGGACGAACACCGCTTTCCCTGCGACCAATGCGGGGCGGACTACCGGTTCAACCCCGATGACGGGACGCTGACCTGTGATCATTGTGGTCATTCCGAACCCATCGGTGCGGGCCCCTGGGGCGGCGCGAGCCTGCGCGAGCTGGATTTTGACGCTGCGATAGCGGAACGTCTGCCGGACAGCGAGATCGAAGAAACCCGCGTTCTCACTTGCCCGAACTGCGCTGCGCAGGTCGAATTCGACCCGAACACTCATGCCGCCGAATGCCCGTTCTGCGCCACTCCGGTCGTGACGGATACCGGTGTGAGCCGTCATATCAAGCCGCGTGGCGTTCTACCCTTTGCGCTGGATGAGCGCAGCGCGCATAAGGCGATGGGCGACTGGCTGGGGCGACTTTGGTTCGCCCCCAACGGCCTTAAGGAATACGCCCGCAAGGGGCGCAAGATGCAGGGCATCTATGTGCCCTACTGGACCTTCGATGCTGACACCAAGTCCAGCTATCGGGGGGAGCGCGGCGTCGTTTATTACGAAACCCGGACCGTCATGCGAGATGGGAAACGCGTGCAGCAGCAGGTACCCAAGGTACGATGGAGCCCAAAATCCGGACGCGTGGCACGGTTCTTCGACGATGTGCTGGTGCTGGCCTCTCGGTCGCTGCCGAAATCCTACACCGACGCGCTGGAGCCATGGGATCTGCCCGCGCTTGAACCCTATCAGCCGGAATATCTGGCCGGTTTCCGGGCCGAGGCCTATACGGTCGAGTTGCGAGAAGGATACTCCGAGGCGCGCGCGCATATGGCCCGGGTGATCGAGCGCGACGTCCGGTTCGACATTGGCGGTGATCGCCAGCGTATCCATGCGGTCGATACAGATGTGCGCGATGTCACGTTCAAACACATTCTTCTGCCGGTCTGGATGGCGGCCTACAAGTATCGCGGCCAGACCTATCGCTTTGTGATCAACGGGCGCACCGGCCGCGTTCAGGGTGAGAGGCCGTGGTCCGCGATCAAGATCACCATCGCGGTTGTGCTGGGCCTTCTGGTTGCTGCCGGCATTGGGTATCTGGTGGCAACCGGCCAGCAATAGCCTTGCGCACCGCGCGCCCCGGCGTCATCTTCGCGGCGACCAGACCGGAGGGCCCTTGTGACACTCACAGCGTTGAACCAGTTGCTGCACACGCGCCATTCCTGCCGTGCGTTTCGGCCCGATCCGGTGCCGCGTGATCAGATCGAACAGATCGTGTCCAGCGCCAGCCGTGTGCCCAGCTGGTGCAACGCGCAGCCTTGGCAACTGACGATAACGACCGGACCCGAGACCGACGCGTTCCGCGCGGCCCTTCTGCACGAGGCGACCAGTGGCACCCCGGCACCTGACCTGCCCTTCCCCACCGGCTATTCCGGTGTTTATCAGGAACGCCGCCGCGCCTGCGGATGGGCGCTGTATGACGCGGTGGGGGTTGAGAAAGGCGACCGCGCCGGTTCGGCCCGGCAAATGATGGAAAACTTCGCGCTGTTCGGCGCCCCACATTGCGCGATCCTGTCCAGCCCGGCAGAGCTGGGCGCCTACGGCGCGATGGATTGCGGAGGGTTCGTGACGGCGTTCGCTCTGGCGGCGCAGGCGTTGGGCGTGGCCACCATCCCGCAGGCCGCAGTTGCGTCGTATGGCCCGTTTCTGCATCGCTATTTCGACATCCCCGACGATCGCCTGATCCTGTGTGCGATTTCATTCGGCTATCCCGATCCCGACCACCCCGCAAATGCGTTTCGCACCGAACGCGCCGAGGTGGACCAGATTATTGACTGGCGCGAATAAACCCGCCCAACACTAAGCGAGAAACACAATCATGCGCGCTTTGCTTCAACGAATTTCCCGGGCCTCGGTGACAGTCGACGGCGCGGTCATCGGTCAGTCGGGACCGGGATTGATGATCCTTGTCTGCGCGTTGCAGGGGGATGGCGACGCTCAGGTCGTGCAGCTGGCGGAAAAGGTCGCAAAGCTGCGGATTTTCAAAGACGAAGCGGGGAAAATGAACCGTTCGATTCTGGACGTTGGCGGCTCGGCTTTGGTGGTCAGCCAGTTCACGCTGGCCGCGGATACGTCGCGGGGCAACCGGCCCGGATTTTCCGCAGCCGCCCCGGCAGCTGAGGGCGAACAGTTGTACGAGGCGTTTGCGCGTAAACTCGCGGCTCTGGGTATTCCGGTGGAAACCGGAGCGTTTGGAGCAGATATGGCGGTGGAACTGGTCAATGACGGGCCGGTTACGATTTGGATGGAAAGCTGATGCAAGCGTCACAACTGGCTTTGGAATTCTGGCGCGCTGGCGTTGCAGCCGTTGACGGCTATCACGCAACGCTGGAGGCCACGCAAAACATGGACCGCCCCGACCAGATATTGGCTGTGGGCAAAGCCGCAGGCGCGATGGCGCGCGCTGCGGCTGAGCGGTTCGGCAATGTGCCCGCTCTGGTCGTGACCAAGGATGGCCATGGCGACGGGCTGCCTGCGCATATTCGCGTGATCGAAGCATCGCACCCGGTTCCAGATGCCCGCTCACTGACCGGGGGCCGCGCGCTGCGCGAAGCCGTTGAAGGCATGGCCCCGGGCAGTCACTTGCTGCTGCAGGTTTCGGGTGGCGCGTCGTCTTTGGCCGAAGACCTTGTGCCCGGGAAAACTCTGAACGATCTCGCGGCACTGAACCGTCAGCTACTGGCCGATGGGCTGGATATCGGCGCGATGAATGCGGAACGGCGCAAACTGTCCCGGATCAAGGGCGGAGGGTTGTTGTCGCATTTCTCTGGCGGAAAGGCGACGGTACTGGCGATCTCGGACGTGCCCGGTGACGATCTGGGCGTGATCGGGTCCGGTATCGGAGCGCTGCCGGATGCGCCTGCGTTTTCGGCACAGACCTCGATCATCGCATCCAACGCCCACGCGCGCGACGCGGCTGCAGGGGCGGCGCAACAGGCCGGGCTTGAGGTTCTGGCCAATGAAGAGGCGATGCATGACGACTATCTGACCATCGCGACCCGCATCGGCGCGCGGCTGCGTCAGATGCCCAAAGGCGTGATGGTATTTGGCGGAGAGCCCACGGTTGTTCTGCCCGCCTCTCCCGGTCGCGGCGGGCGCAATCAGGCGCTGGCGCTGGCGCTGGCGCGTGAGATTGCGGGGCAGCCCGGGTTGACCGTGATCGTCGGCGGCACCGATGGCACCGACGGGCCGACCGACGCCGCCGGGGCCATTGTGACCGGAACCACGTGGAAACCTGAGGCCAACGATTATCTGCGGCGCGCCGATAGCGGCAGTTTTCTCGACACGGCGGGCGCGTTGCTGGTCACGGGGCCGACCGGAACCAATGTCATGGATCTGGTGATTGCAATCCGGGACTGATCTGACATCTTGGCCGGGTCCCTTTTCGGCCCGGAGATCAGACACATGGCGCAGCCCCCCAACACACTTCGCGAGATCGAGGACATCGCCGATATGAACATCACCATGCCCGACGGCTGCCGTCTGTCGGCGCGGGTCTGGCGGCCTGTCGATGCGCTAGACCATCCTGTTCCCGCGATTCTGGAACACCTGCCCTATCGCAAACGCGACAGCACCGCGACCCGCGACGCGCTGACCCATCCATGGTTCGCCAAGCGCGGCTATGCCTGCATCCGCGTCGACATGCGCGGCAATGGCGACAGCGACGGGCTGATGGAGGATGAATACACCCAACAAGAGCTGGACGATGCTGTCGAGGTGATCCGCTGGCTGGCCGATCAGCCTTGGTGTAATGGCTCGGTTGGGATGATGGGGATCAGCTGGGGCGGGTTCAACTCCCTGCAGGTGGCCGCGATGCAGCCAGAGGCGCTAAAGGCGATCATTACGCTGTGTTCGACGGCGGATCGTTATGCCGATGACATCCACTATAAGGGCGGCTGCCTGCTGAACGAGAATCTCGGCTGGGGCGCGACGATGTGGTCCTATTCCTCACGCGCGCCGGACCCTGCGTTGCGGGACAACTGGCGCGATCTCTGGCTGAAGCGCTTGGAAAACGAACCCTTCCTGCCTTCGGTCTGGCTGCGCCATCAGGCGCGGGACGCCTATTGGCAGCATGGCTCGGTCTGCGAGGATTTCAGCGCCATTCGTGCCGCCACGCTGGCGGTCGGCGGCTGGGGTGACGCCTACAAGAACACTGTGCCTTTGCTGGTTGAGGCGCTCGATGCGCCGGCGAAAGGGATCGTCGGCCCTTGGGTGCACAAATACCCGCATTTCGCTGTGCCCGAGCCCCGCATCGGCTTTCTGCAAGAGGCGCTGCGCTGGTGGGATCATTGGCTAAAGGGCGAGGATACCGGGGTTGCGGATGATCCCGACTATCGCGCCTATGTCATGGACGGCGTGCGGCCCGCACGCTGGTACAATGAACGGCCGGGACGATGGATTGCCGAGGCCGAGGGGGCGACCTCCCACCTGCCCACAACGGCGCTGCGCCTGACGGGCAATGGTCTGGGCGGCGCTGGGCTGCTGGATACACGCATCCGGTCGCCGCACACCTGCGGGATGGAGAGTGGCGAGTATTGCGCAATCTGGCTTGGCCCCGACATGCCCGGCGATCAGCGGGGCGACGATGCTTTGTCGGCCTGTTTCGACGGCCTGCCCCTGGAAACAGATACCGAGATCGTTGGCGCTCCGAAAATCCGGCTGCGGCTGAGCGCCGACAAACCGCAGGCGCAGATCGCAGTTCGGCTGAACCATATCCACCCTGACGGAGCCTCGACCCGGATCACCTATGGTGTGCTGAACCTGACCCACCGTGACAGCCACGCCGAGCCAACTGCCCTGACGCCCGGAAAGGTTTATGACATTGAACTCGACCTTGATCACATCGCCTATCGTGCGCCCAAGGGGCATCGACTGAGGGTGGCGATCTCAAGCGCCTACTGGCCGCTGGTCTGGCCTTCGCCCGAAACCGCCGAACTGCATCTGACAGGGGGGGAGATTATCCTGCCAACCCGCGAACTGGGCCATGGCGACGAATGCGCCTTTGCCCTGCCTGACGCCGAAACGCCGCGCCCGGTCACAACCCTGCGCGAGGCGCGGAATAACCGCCGGGTCGAGACCGATATGAACACCGGCCAGACCCAACTGATCATCGAGGATGACTTCGGCAAGCTTCGCGACGAGATGCACGGGCTGATCACCGGCAGCACCGCGTATGAGAAATGGTCGATCCATCCCGACGATCCACTGTCGGCCCGCGGCGAATGCCGCTGGACGCAGGAGATGCAGCGCGACGATTGCCAACTACGCACCAAGACCGGCTGCGAAATGTGGTCGGATGCCTCGCATTTCTATCTGCGGACCGATATCAAAGCCTATGAAAACGGAACCGAGGTGTTCTCCAAAACCGTCGAGGACGCCATCCCGCGCAACCAGATGTGATTTTCCGCACGGTCCGACCGGACATTAAACCTTGCCCGGTGCCCCGAAATGGGCGTAACTTGACTCGTGCGTCAATAAAAAAGCCCGCCAACGGGCAGACCATCCAACCAATTGGGAGATTATCCGGATGAACGAACAACTCACTCACATGGCCGGTCAGGTCACAGCCGGAAAGCTGACCCGCCGCGAATTCATGGGGAAAGCGGCCGCTCTGGGTGTATCCGCGGCGATGGCCAGCACCATGTTCGCCGATGCCGCCCGCGCGGCAGGGCCTAAGAAGGGCGGCGACCTGAAATTCGGCCTGCAGGGCGGCGGTTCGACTGACTCGCTGGACCCGGCGACCTATGCCAGTTCGGTTCCCTATATGAACGGCAAGCAGTTCGGCGATCAGCTTGTCGAGGTCGCGCCCGACGGAACGATCGAGCCGCGTTTGGCAGAAAGCGTCGAGGGCTCCTCGGATGCGAAAGTCTGGACATTCAAACTGCGTCAGGGGGTCGAATTCCACAACGGCAAGACCATGACCAGCGAGGACGTGCTGAAGACCATGCAGCGTCATTCGAACGAGGATTCGAAGTCCGGGGCGCTGGGGGTCATGAAAGGCATCGAGTCGATGAAGGCCGATGGCGACAACTTTCAGATCACACTGACCGAGTCGAACGCCGACCTGCCCTACCTCATGGCCGACTATCACCTGATCGTACAACCTGACGGCGGTATGGAGGATCCAGGCGCAGGCATCGGCACCGGCCCCTACCAGTTAGAGGTCGACGAGCCGGGTGTGCGCCATGTCTTCAAGAAATTCGAGAACCATTGGAACAGCGATTTTGGCAACTTTGACACCGTTGAAATGGTCGTCATTAACGATGCGACGGCGCGAACCGCCGCGCTGCAATCCGGTCAGGTCCATGCCATCAACCGGGTTGAACCCAAAGTCGCCGATCTGCTGGGTCGTGCGCCCAACCTGACCGTACATTCCACCGCCGGCCGCGGCCATTACGTGTTCATCATGCATTGTGACACCGCGCCGTTTGATGCCAACGAACTGCGTATGGCGTTGAAATACGCCATCAACCGCGAAGAAATGGTGGACAAGATTCTGCGTGGTTATGGCTCGATCGGGAATGATATGCCGGTCAATGTTTCATATCCCTTGTTTGACGAAACCATCGAACAACGCGAGTTCAGCCTCGAAAAGGCGGCTGAGCACTACAAGAAATCGGGCCATGACGGCTCGCCCATCGTGCTTCGGGTTGCGGATGCAGCCTTCCCGGGCGCCGTGGACGCGGCTGCGCTGTTCCAACAGACTGCCGCGCAAGCGGGAATTCCCTTGGAAATCAAGCGTGAGCCGAATGACGGCTATTGGTCCGAAGTCTGGAATGCTCAGCCGTTCTGCGCGTCCTACTGGACCGGACGCCCGGTGCAGGATCAAATGTACGCAACCGCCTATCTGTCGAGCGCTGACTGGAATGACACCCGCTTCAAGGTGCATGCCTTCGACGACATGCTATTTGCGGCACGCGCCGAACTGGACCCTGAAAAACGCAAAGGCCTATACAGCCAGATGGGCCGGATGGTTCGCGACGAAGGCGGCCTGATCTGCCCGATGTTCAACGACTTTGTCGAGGCGGTCAGCAACCAACTGGACGGTTGGGAAACGGATCCGAACTATGAACTGATGAACGGCAATATGTCGCGCAAGATGTGGTTCGTGTAATACGGGCCACGGATAATGCATCCTATCATCAAACTGGTTTCCCAGCGCCTTGCGCTGGGACTCCTTTTGCTGTTTGGTGCTTCGGCCCTGATATTTGGCATGACCGAAGCCCTTCCCGGAGACGCCGCGCAAGCCGTCCTGGGGCAGTCCGCAACCCCCGAGGCCCTGGCCAATCTGCGCGAAGAGATGGGTCTGAACCGCCCTGCCCTGACCCGCTATTTCGAATGGCTGGGCGGTATCGTTCAGGGTGATCTGGGGCAATCCCTGACCAACAAGCTCGACATCGCAGAATCCATCGGCGGCCGTCTGAGCAACACGCTTTTCCTGGCCTTCTGGGCGGCCATCGTGTCGGTCCCGCTGGCCATTTTTCTCGGTCTGCTGGCGGTGCGCTATCGCAACCGTTGGCCCGACAAGCTGATCTCGGCGGTGACGCTGACGACCATTTCGATCCCCGAGTTCCTGATCGGCTACGTGCTGGTCTACTTCATCGCGGTGAAGCTGGGCCTGTTCTCACCGCTGGCGATGATCAACGACAGCATGTCGCTTGGGCAAAAGCTGAATTCGATCGCCCTGCCCGTTCTCGTGCTGACCATGGTGGTTCTGGCGCATATGATGCGCATGACGCGCGCCGCGATCCTGAACGTGATGCAATCGGCCTATGTCGAGACGGCGGAACTGAAGGGCCTGAATAACTTCAAGATCATCTACCGCCACGCGCTTCCCAATGCGGTCGCGCCGATCGTCAACGTGGTGATGCTGAACCTGGCCTATCTGGTTGTCGGCGTTGTCGTGGTCGAGGTGGTGTTCGTCTATCCCGGCATGGGGCAGTACCTTGTGGACCACGTGACCAAACGTGACGTTCCGGTGGTTCTGGCCTGCGGCGTGATCTTTGCCGCGATCTATATCGGGCTGAACATGGTCGCTGACATCGTTGCCATTCTGGCCAACCCGAGGCTGAGGCATCCGAAATGAAGAATATCCCAATCTCTGCAATGATCGGGCTGGGCTTTACCGGCTTGTATTTCTTCATCGCGATCTTCGCGCCTCTGCTGGCCCCTTACGGCATGGCCGAGGTGGTCGGCGACGTGTGGGAGCCGTCAAGCTCGCAGTTCTGGCTGGGCACCGACAACATTGGCCGCGATCTTCTCAGCCGCATGATCTATGGCGGGCGCACGACGATCTTCATCGCAACGGCGGCGACGATCCTCAGCTTTGTCACCGGCTCGATCCTGGGCTTTCTGGCCGCCGTGCTGGGCGGCTGGGCCGATCAGGTCATGTCGCGGACCGTGGATCTGATCATGTCGATCCCGACACTGATCAGCGCCTTGGTGGTTCTGGCCATGGTGCCGGTCACCATCCCGGTTCTGATCATCGTCATGGGCCTGCTGGATTCGACCCGTGTCTATCGTCTGGCCCGCGCGGTCGCGGTGGACATCGCCGTGATGGACTATGTCGAAGCCGCCAAGCTGCGGGGTGAGGGCCAGTCGTGGATCATCTTCCGCGAGATTCTGCCCAACGCCCTGTCGCCGCTGGTGGCGGAACTGGGGCTGCGCTTCATCTTTTCGGTTCTCTTCGTCTCGACCCTGTCCTTCCTGGGTCTGGGCGTTCAGCCGCCGCTGGCGGATTGGGGCGGTATCGTGAAGGAAAACAAGGACGGTATCGTCTATGGCATTGGTGCTGCGCTTTATCCCGCGGTCGCCATCGCGACGCTGGCGATCTCGGTCAACCTTGTGGCGGACTGGGTCCTGAACCGCACCACATCGCTGAAAGGAGGCCGGGGATGAGTGATACCCTTCTCAAGGTCCGCGACCTCAAGATCGGCGCGACCGTCTATCCGCCGGGTGAGAAACCCCATGACATCGAAATCGTGCACGGGGTCAGCTTTGACCTCGAACGCGGCAAGGTGCTGGGGCTGATCGGCGAATCCGGGGCCGGTAAATCCACCATCGGTCTGGCGTCCATGGCCTATGGCCGGGGTGGTGTTGAAATCACCGGGGGCGAGGTCTGGGTCAATGGGCGTGATATTCTGAAAACGTCCCAAGGCGATATCCGCAAACTGCGCGGGGGTGAAGTCACTTATGTGTCTCAATCCGCTGCGGCGTCTTTCAACCCTGCCAAGAAGATCATGGATCAGGTGGTCGAGGCCGCGGTCGAACAGAAGAAGTTCAGCCGCAAAGAGGCCGAAGCCCGCGCCCGAGAACTGTTCGCCAAGCTGGGTCTGCCCGACCCTGACAATATCGGCGAGCGGTACCCGCATCAGGTCTCGGGCGGGCAGTTGCAGCGCTGCATGACGGCGCTTGCCTTGTGCCCTGAACCCGATCTGGTGGTGTTTGATGAACCCACCACTGCGCTGGACGTGACCACGCAGATCGACGTGCTGATGGCCATCAAAGAGGCCATCGCGGATACCGGTGTTGCGGCGCTCTATATCACGCATGACTTGGCGGTCGTGGCGCAGGTCAGCGACGACATCATGGTGCTGCGCATGGGCGATACGGTCGAATACGGGACCACCGACCAGATCATCAACAACCCGCAAGAGGACTATACCAAGGCGCTGGTCTCGGTCCGGTCCATCGAGCATGAAGAAAAACAGCCGACACCGGAACCGGTGCTGCAGGTCGACGGCATCACGGCGCGCTACAAGGGGCTGAATTTCGACGTGCTGCACAACGTCAATGTCGAGCTTCATCCGGGGCAGACCTTGGCGGTTGTGGGCGAATCCGGCTCGGGCAAATCCACGTTGGCACGGGTGATCACCGGCCTGCTGCCGCCCCGCGATGGTGAGATCACGTTTGCCGGGCGCAAGCTCAGCCCTGATCTGAAGGGACGCACCCGCGAGGACCTGCGCGAGTTGCAGATGATCTATCAGATGGCCGATGTGGCGATGAACCCGCGTCAGACCGTCGGCACCATCATCGGACGTCCGTTGGAGTTCTACTTCAACATGCGCGGCGCCGAAAAGCGCAAGCGGATCATCGAACTGCTGGATGAGATCGAGCTGGGCGAGAAGTTTATCGATCGCTATCCGGCGGAACTGTCCGGCGGCCAGAAACAGCGTGTCTGTATCGCCCGGTCACTGGCGGCCAAGCCCAAGATGATCATTTGTGATGAGGTCACCTCGGCGCTGGACCCGCTGGTGGCGGATGGCATTCTGAAACTGCTGCTGGACCTGCAGAAGATCGAGGATGTGGCCTATCTGTTCATCACCCACGATCTGGCCACGGTGCGCGCCATCAGTGACAGCATCGCGGTGATGTATCAGGGCCGCGTGGCGCGGTACGGTTCGAAATCGCAGGTGCTGAGTCCGCCGTTTGACGACTATACCGACCTGCTGCTCAGTTCTGTCCCCGAGATGCATCTGGGTTGGCTGGAAGAGGTCGTCGCCCATCGCAAGATGGAAAGCGCCGGGAACTGACCCCCGCGCGTAACGGTTTCATGAAACTTCGAAATCCCGGCACATCGGTGTCGGGATTTTGCTATTCCGGGCGTGAACAGGCATCCCTCGGGTCGCGAATCTCCTAGGGTCAGCCTCAGCACTAAATCAGAAGGGCCCAAGGCATGGACCGCAAATTTCTTCTCATCATTCTGGACGGCGTCCCATGGCGCAATTTCCGCCGCCTGTTCGGCAATCTCGAAGGCTGGGTCGACAGTGGAGAAGCGCGGGTCTGGAAGTTGCGCGCGGTTCTACCTTCGACCTCGGCCAGTTGCTATGCCTCGATCCACACCGGGGTCACCCCGCAAGAGCATGGCTGCACCGGCAACGGCAATGTCTTCCGCCTGAGCCATAAGGACGTATTCAGTCAGGTGCGTGAAGCCGGAGGCGTGACCGGGGCCGTCACCCACAGCTATTGGTCGCAATTCTTCAACCGCCACCCCTTCGACTATGTGCGCGACGTGGAATATGACGAGCCCGAGAGCAAGACCATCAACCATGGCCGTTTCCACTCGATGACCGGGTACAACGCGGCGAACCAGATGACGCCTTGCGACGTGGATCTGTTTGCCTCGCTGACCAACCTGTGCCTGCGCTTTGGGCTGGACTACGGCATCCTGCATACCTGCACGTTGGACAGCATGGGCCACCGGTTCTTCCACGACTGCCAAGAGATGGACCACGCCTGTTTCGTGATGGACGAGATGCTGGCCCCCTTCATCCCCCGCTGGCGGCAGTTGGGGTACGACGTGATCGTCACCGCCGACCACGGCCAGGACGAGCGCGGCCACCACGGCGGTCGCAGCGCGCTGCAACAGGAAACCGCGCTGTATTACTTCGGAGACGCCCAAGGCCCCGAGGCGGACGCGGTGATCGACCAGCTACAACTGGCACCGACGATCCTGACGCGCATCGGGGCACCTTTGG
Source organism: Ruegeria sp. AD2(2025) (assembly GCF_056542385.1). Taxonomy (NCBI): domain Bacteria; kingdom Pseudomonadati; phylum Pseudomonadota; class Alphaproteobacteria; order Rhodobacterales; family Roseobacteraceae; genus Ruegeria; species Ruegeria sp. AD2(2025). Next base: position 188,531 of record NZ_JBQFZS010000004.1, on the reverse strand, counting down.
CTGGGACAATGAAAGCGGAACCGTTCTTGCGGTGAAGGAACACTCCGTTCGCTTGCACTACAAACAATGCGTTCTTATCAAACAGTTTCTTGCGCATCAATGAGCCCGATGGAAACCGCGCCGCTTAACAGGTCAGGAGCAATGAGGTGACCCAACGATCTGAGTTCCTTCGACGGGGGAATCAGGTCAGGAACCTGAACGGTCGAAGCACCTGAGGCGACGGCTGCGCGCGTTCCCGTGTCGCTGTCTTCGAAAGCAACACAATCCGAGGCGAGATATCCAAGTTGCCTAGCTGCCTTGTGATAGACTTCGGGGTCTGGCTTGCGCCGCGTGACCATATCCCCGCCGATTACAAAATCGAAATATGCAAACAGCCCGGCCGACTTTAGTTGCGCACCAGCTGTCTGGGTATCTGTCGAAGTTGCAACAGCCAAAAGATGTCCCTTGCCGGAAAGCAATTCAGCAAGCGCAAGAGCGCCATGTTTGACTGGAACCTCAAGCGCAAGCGCAGCATCAATTCTCTGGTCCCATTCTCTGTTGAACGCATCAAACCCGACCCTGCCGCCAAGGCTGTCGCGAATAATGCGATCCGGTTCGTCCCCTCGCAGCCCAACACATCGCAGAAATGTTTCAGGACTATCAGGCAATGAGAACGCCCGCCGCGTCGCGACAAAACAATCAAGACAGACTTTCTCGGTATCCAGCAAAAGGCCGTCCATATCGAAAATCACTGCGGGTAAAGTCATGAATGAACCATCCGATGCATATTAGGCGCGTCCGTCCTGTGCTGCTTGGCAAGCAAACTCTCTTTCAACAGAATACGTTGATGTGGACAACGCGCCAGTGTCCCAGAAGCAACCAGAGCCCAAGTGCTAGTCGTAAGACCAGATCCCCTGCCCCAACGCTTCAATCGCTACCGATATCCGCTCAAAGCTGTTTGCGGCGCGTCTGACGGTTGTCCGGGCGCGCAGGTAGCCGTGGATCAGGCCGGGTTCGTTGATCCAGTGCGCCTGCCCTCCGGCGGCGGTGATCTGGTGGCAATAGGCGGGACCGTCATCGCGCAGCGGATCGCAATCGGCAGTCACGACGACCGTTGGGGGCAAGCCCGAGAAATCGTCATCCTGCAGGGGCGCAAATGTCGGGTCGTTGTCGGGCACTTCGCCCGCGCAGCGGAGAGTTTGGTAGAACAGCACATCATCGCGCGTCAGCATCGGCGCGTTGGCGTGTTCAAGATAGGACCCCTGCCCCGTGTCACCGCCCAACCCCGGATAGATCAGCACCTGCCCCAGCACTGTGTCCAACCGCCCCCGAGCATGATGCGCGACAGCGGCGGCGAGGTTGCCTCCGGCGCTGTCTCCGGCCAGAACCAACGGGTCGCCGAATTCCTGCACAGCCCAGTTCGCGGCTGCCCAACTGTCCTGAAACTGCGCCGGGTGGACGTGTTCCGGGCAGAGCCGGTAATCCACCGAAACAACACGGTATCCCGTCTGCGCGCATATCTCGGCGCAGACATCATCATGGCTGTCCAGACCACCGACAACAAACCCTCCGCCGTGGAAATAGACGACGCTGCGGGTTGGAACACCTGCTGAGTAGATGCGCACGGGTACGCCATCTGCGTCGCTGTCCTGCGCCTCGACCCCCGGTGGCCGGGGTTGGCGAAAGTCCTGACACATTGCGTCATAGACGCGGCGCTGATCCGCGATGGACATGCCCACCGCGTCGTCGGGATAGCTTTCGGCGGTACGACGTATGAACGCCCAGGTTTCTTCGTCGATCAGGCGTTCATAGTCCATTGTCCCTCCGGAGGTTTACTCAGACCACTCCCACGGCCGGGTGAATGATCCCAGCACCTTGGCGACATCGTCCTCGGAAGACCCGTTCGCGTCAAGCTGCGCGACAAGGCCGCGTTTCTTGTCGTCGATGACAGACACGACACGGGCACCAACGCCTGCAGTTTCCAGCGCGCCGTTATAGATGCGGGTGATCGCCTGCTTGCGCAGGTCGGGTTTGAACACCTTGCCCACTGCAGTCTTTGGCAACTCATCCAGAATGGTCATGTGCTTGGGCTGCGCCGCGCGTTCGTGGACGTGGACTTTGCAATAGTCCATCAGCTCTTTTTCGGTGACCGACGCGCCATCGACCAGTTCGACAAATGCGCAGGGCACCTCGCCCGAATGCGCATCCGGCTGGCCGATAGCTCCGGCAAAGGCGACGGCTTCGTGACCCAGCAAGGCCTCTTCGATCTCGGCCGGGTCGATGTTGTGACCGCCGCGGATGATCAGATCCTTGGCGCGCCCGGTGATCCACAGATAGCCATCCTCGTCAAACCGGCCCAGATCGCCAGTGCGCAGGTATGTGTCGAAATGGTAGAGATTGGTGTTCTTGTCAGCCTCGGTATAGGTGTTGCCCGGGAAGACACCGGGGTTCGAGATGCAGATCTCGCCGATCTCGTCCGTGCCGCATTCCTTGGGTCCGTCCGGGCCATCCTGCAGGATTTTGACATCTGTGTAGGGGAAGGGAATGCCTATCGAACCAATTTTCTTCTCGCCATCCACCGGATTGCACGAGACCAGACAGGTGGCCTCGGTCAGGCCGTAGCCTTCTACGATGGTCACGCCGGTGGCCTCTTCAAAACGGCGGAACAGTTCCACCGGCAGCGGGGCCGAGCCCGAAAACGCGGTCTTGACGCTTGAGATATCCGCATCCACCGGACGCTGCATCTTGGCCGAGATTGCCGTCGGCACGGTGATGATGAACGAAACCTTCCAGCGTTCGATCAGTTTCCAGAAGTTGTCGAACACCCCGTCGCCGCGATAGCCCTGCGGGGTTGGGAAAATCACATGCGCACCCGAGGACACGGCCGCCATCACGATCACATGCACCGCAAAGACGTGGAACATCGGCAGCGGGCACATGATCACGTCGTTTTCGTCAAACAACAGCGTCTGGCCCAGCCAGCCATTGTAGATCAGGCCTGAATATTTGTGCTGCGCCACTTTCGGCATACCGGTGGTGCCGCCGGTGTGAAAGTAACACGCGACGCGGTCTTCGGTGCTGTCTTCGAATGTCAGTGTTTTAGGCTGCTTGTTCAACTCGGCATGGAAATTCTTGTAATCCGCATGGGCCAGTTTTTCCTTATCGCCCATCTTGGGGCGCAGGAACGGGACCAGCCAGGATTTGGGCGGCGTCAAATAGCGGTTCAGGTCAATCTCGAGGATGGTGTTGACCCGGGGCGCGTGGCGCACGGCTTCTTCAACCTTCTGAGCCACATCGGTCTTGGGGAAGGATTTGAGCGTGACCACCACTTTGGCCTTGGTCTCGCGCAGGATCGCCGCGATCTGCTCGGGTTCGAGCAGCGGGTTGATCGGATTCACGATCCCCGCGACCGCACCGCCCATCATGGTGACCAGCGTCTCGTTACAATTGGGCAGCACATAGGCAACCACGTCCTTCTCACCCACACCCAAGGATCGGAACAGGTTGGCCGCCTGATTGACCTGCCCCAGCAGTTCGGACCATGTCAGCGTCTCAGCCTTGTCAGTCGGGCCCGAGAACAACTGAAAGCTGATCGCCTTGTGGTTCGGGAATTTGCCCGCCGTCCGGGACAGCAATTGATGAAAGGTGACGGGCACATCCCGGTCCTCCCACGCCATCTCTTGCTCGATGCGTGCCTTGTCTTCGAATCCCACAAAGGCCATGTGGCTCCTCCCCTATGTCTCCCGTGTTGTGCACGGGCTTATGTCTCGCCCCAAGATGGAAGCAAAACCGTATCCGCGCAAGCAAGGGCTTAGCGGTCAGGTCAGGGAAAATGTAGAATGACGCTACGGCGAAACGCGATGTGCCCGCACGTCACTTTATTCAGCGGCCACCCCGTCGGTGAACTGAAGACGGGCCAGACGGGCATATAGACCGTCCTGCGCAACCAGATCGTCATGGGTGCCTTGCGCCACGATGCGGCCCGCCTCCAGCACGATAATCCGGTCGGCCTTCTTAACGGTCGCCAGCCGGTGCGCCACGATCAGGGTCGTGCGCCCAGCCCGCATGGTATCAACGGCCCCCTGCACCGCCCGTTCGCTTTCCGCGTCCAGCGCCGAGGTCGCCTCGTCCAGCAGCAACACCGGAGCGTCCCGCAAGATGGCCCGCGCGATGGCGATGCGTTGCTTCTGACCGCCCGACAGCATCACGCCGCGCTCACCGACAAAGCTGTCATAGCCTTCGGGCAGGGCCGAGATGAACTCATGCGCTGCGGCGGCCCGGGCAGCGGCCTCGACCTCGGCATCCGTCGCGTCGAGGCGGCCAAAGCGGATGTTCTCACGCGCCGAGACGGCAAAGATCACCGGGTCCTGAGGGACCAGCGCCATGTGCTGTCGGAATTCGGCGCGGTTCAGGTCGCGCAGGTCCAGCCCGTCAAGGCTGACCTGACCCGCATCGGGGTCATAGAACCGTTGGATCATCTGGATCACGGTTGTCTTGCCCGCGCCCGAGGGGCCGACAAAGGCCACGGTTTCCCCCGGTTTGATCTGCAGCGAGAACTGATCCAGCGCCACGATATCGGGACGCGCGGGATAGTGGAACGTCACATCGTCAAAGCGCAGTTCGCCGCGCAAGGGCGCAGGCAGGGCTGTGGCTTGTGACGGATCGTTGACCGTGTCCTGCGCGTTCAGCAGTTCCACCAGACGCTCGGTGGCCCCCGCTGCACGTTGCAATTCGCTCCAGATTTCCGACAAGGCAGCGACCGAGCCCGCCATGATGATCGAATAGATCACGAACTGGATCAGCACGCCTTCGGTCATGATCCCGTTGCGCACATCATTCGCGCCCATCCACAGGACGCCGACGATGCCCGAGAAAACCAGAAAGATCACGATCACGGTCAGCACAGCGCGCGTCTGGATGCGGCGCAGAGAAACTTCGTACGAAGTTTCTGTCATCGCGGCGAACTGGGTTCGGCTGGCCTGTTCATGGGTAAAGGCCTGCACGGTCTGAACCGCGCCCAGCGCCTCGCCCGCATTGCCCGAGGAGGCAGCGATCCAGTCCTGATTTTCCCGGCTGATAACTCGTAGTCGGCGGCCCAGCACCAGAATCGGTACGATTACCAGCGGAATCAGCAGCAAGACCATCCCGGTCAGCTTGGCCGATGTCAGCAGCATCAACACCAGCCCGCCCACAAACATCAGAAGGTTGCGCAAAGCGATCGACACCGACGAGCCCAGCACTGACTGGATCAGGGTGGTGTCGGTGGTGATGCGGCTCAGGACCTCTCCGGTCATGATGCGTTCGTAAAATTCGGGGCTCATCCCGATTACGCGGTCGAACACGGCTTTGCGGATATCAGCCACCACCCGCTCGCCCAGCCGGGTCACCAGCGCATAGCGGATGCCGGTGCCGATGGCGAGGATACCGGCGATGCCGAGGGCGGCCAGAAAGTACCAGTCCAGAAGCTCACCGTCTTCGATGCGGAAATTGTCGACCACGCGGCGCACCGCCAGCGGCAGCGTCAGCGTCATGCTGGCCGTCAGGATCAGCGCCAGCGTCGCGCCGAACATCAGCAGCCGATAGGGCTTCATGAACGGCCAAAGCGATCTGAGGACGCCGATTTTCTTGGACGCGGCCCGTTCTTCATTGGCACCGGGCGCCGGTGTGTTCGCTGGACTGGCGGAGCGTGTTCTTGCCATGTCTGGCCCTTGTGTCGTGGTCGTCGCCCGGATCAGGCATCAATCCACGCTTCTTGGCGGCACAGGCCCCTGGGGTCAAGCTTTGGGCGCAACTCGGGCAGCAATCCGGGCCTTTTGACGCAATCATCTTTGGGGGGAAAGAACTGGAGCGGGCGGCGGGAATCGAACCCGCGTCATTAGCTTGGAAGGCTAAGGTCTTACCACTACACAACGCCCGCTCAACACTAGGGCTGACTATTCGATGCGCCAGCAGGCGTCAAGAAGCGAAATCACCCGTTTGCCCGCTTTTGCCGTCTCGGGTTTTCCCGCTCCCGGCAGCGATCACGAAAATGTGTTATGGTGCGGAAATCCGCGCACCTGGGGTGCATAGGCGGAGTTATTGTGGGGGATTTGAAATGACTGACTTTGACCTCGGCACCTATCGCCGTGCCATTACCACGTCTTCGACGGACGCTCAGCATCACTTCGATCAGGGGCTGATCTGGCTGTTCGGCTACAATCACGAAGCGGCTGCCACTTGTTTCGAAAAAGCCATCGAACATGACCCGGGCTGCGGCATGGCACATTGGGGTGTCGCCTATGCCATTGGCCCCAACTATAACAAGCCATGGGAATTTTTTGAGCCTGACGAGAGGGTTGCAACGCTTGAGCGGGCCCACAAGGCCATCGCCGACGCCATGGCCCTGCGCGGCACGGTGACACCGGTCGAGGCTGCTATGATTGAGGCGATCTCGCACCGGTTCCCCACCGATCCCGAGATCGAGGATTATGGCCCGTGGAACGACGCCTTTTCGGATTCGATGCGCAAGGTCTATGCCGATCATTCCGGCGATCTGGACGTTGCCGCGGTCTTTGCCGAAGCCATGATGAACCGCACACCCTGGCAGCTTTGGGACCTCAAGGGTGGTGTCCCGGCCGAGGGGGCCTCGACCACCGAGGCGCAGGCGGTGCTGGAAACGGCGTTCGACACCCTGCCCGGCGCGTGGGATCACCCCGGCCTGTTGCATATGTATATCCACCTGATGGAGATGTCGCCGACACCCGAAAAGGCGTTGCGGCATGGCGACCGGCTGGTCGATCTGGTGCCCGAAAGCGGACATCTGGTGCACATGGCCACGCACATCGATGTGCTGTGCGGCGACTATCAGAACGTCGTCTGGCGCAATCACCGCGCGGCCCAGGTCGACAAGAAATACGAGGCAATAGCGGGGGGCGAGAACTTCTATACCGTCTACCGCGTCCACAACGTGCATTTTGAGGCTTACGGTGCCATGTTCCTCGGCCAGCCGGACAAGGCGCTGGCTGCGTCCGAGGAACTGATGCGGATGCTGCCCGACAACGTGGTCCGGTTCTTTCCCGACCTGTTCGAATCCTTCTATGGCAAGAAGATCCACGTCATGGTTCGGTTCGGCATGTGGCAGCAGATACTGGACGAACCGATGCCTGCGGATGCCGAGCTTTACAGCTATACCACCGCCGCCATCCACCAGGCGCGCGCGGTGGCGCTGGCCAATCTGGGCCGCGAAGCCGACGCCAGGGCCGAGCGTGAACGGGCGGTTCAGGCCCGCAAAGCCGTGCCCGAAAGCCGTCTGGTGTTCAACAATACCGCCGATGACGTTCTGCTGATTGGCGAGGCGATGATGGATGGTGAGATCGCGTTCAAATCCGGCGACCAAGAGGGCGGTCTGGCGCACCTGCGCCGCTCGGTCGAGCTGGATGACAATCTGGTCTATGACGAGCCTTGGGGCTGGATGCAGCCCACCCGGCACGCACTTGGCGCGCTGCTTATGGAGGCCGGGCAGCTCACCGAGGCCGAGGCGGTCTATCGCGCCGATTTGGGGCTAGACGATACGCTGGCCCGCGCCTGTCAGCACCCGGGAAATATCTGGAGCCTGCACGGCCTGCATGAATGCCTTGTCCGCCGCGGCGAAGACACCGAGGCCCGGCACATCAAGCTGCAACTGGATCAGGCCGCCGCGCGCGCGACGGTGCCAATTCACGCCTCATGCTATTGCCGCAGCAAGGCGCAGGCAGCCTGACACCGCATGGGTCAAGCGATAAGTCGCTTGGCCCATGATCCGATCCCTCCGGCTGTTATTCTCCTGTCATATTTCCGCCCTAGATGGTCCGAAGGTTTCACTTCAGACAGCGCGGAGCTATCCATGAACGACATCGACCCCACCACATTGTCCGCAGACGATTGGGACGAACTGAACTTCCCCCGCCCCGAAGAAAACGACTTTGACCGCGTGGTCGAAAGCGCCATCTCACGCCGGGGCTTTCTGGCCGGTGTTGTGGCCTTTGGCTCTGGTGCTGCAGCTATGGGAGCGGGCCTTATGGGCTCGACCTCGGCACAGGCGCAGGCGGCGTCGCGCTTTGCGTTCACCCCGATCCCTGCCCAGACCGATGGCACCGTGCATGTGCCGGAAGGCTATGAGTGGAAGATGCTGATGCGCTGGGGCGATCCGCTGTTTTCTGAGGCCGATGGCTATGACCTGACCGATGGCGGTGCGGTCGAGAACTCGGACAAGGTCTTTGGTGAGAACACCGACGGGATGGAAACCTTCTCGTTCCAGGGTCACGAGCTGATCGCCATCAACCATGAATACCCGAACCGCAAGATCAACCTACCCGCCGCGCAGGAAGGCGTTCCTGCCAACGCCGGAGACGTTCTGAAATTCCAGAACATTCAGGGCGTGACCGTGATGGAAATCGCCGAAGGCCCCGAAGGCTGGTCCGTCGTGAAAGACAGCCCCTTCAACCGCCGCATCCACCATAACACGCCGATGAAGATCGTCGGCCCCGCCGCCGGTCATGATCTGCTGAAGACCGAGGCCGACCCGACCGGTACCGCCTCGCTGGGCACCATGAACAACTGTGGCTCGGGCAAGACGCCGTGGGGCACCTATCTGACCTGCGAAGAGAACTTTAACGGCTACTTTGGCTCGTCGGACGAAAACGCCAGCTATGACCCCAAGGTCGCGGACGGCATGAAACGCTATGGCATCAACGCCGAAAGCTGGAACGGGTATGAGTTGTTCGATCCGCGCTTTGACATCTCGAAAAACCCCAACGAGCCGCACCGTGCGGGCTGGATCGTCGAGATTGACCCGACCAAGCCAGACAGCACGCCGGTCAAGCACACCGGTCTGGGCCGCTTCAAGCACGAAAATGCCGAGGTTACGCTGGCCGCAGACGGTCGCGTGGTGGTCTATATGGGCGACGATGAGCGGGGCGAATATCTGTATAAGTTCGTCTCGAACGCGGCCTATGCCCCCGGTGTCGATACTGAGGCGCTGCTGAACGACGGCACGCTCTATGTCGCGAAGTTCAACGACGACATGAGCGGTGAGTGGCTGCCCCTGACGCCGGAAACCACCGGCATGGACCCGGCCGAGATCCTGATCTTCACCCGAATGGCCGCGTCGGCAGCAGGCGGCACCACCATGGATCGCCCGGAATGGGTGGCCTCCAGCCCCGTCGCGGTCGAGGCCTATTGCTGCCTGACCAACAACAAGAACCGTGGTGTAAAGCCGAATGCGGGTGGCGACGATACCTCGGCCAACGGCCCCAACCCGCGCGATGCCAACAAATACGGCCAGATCGTGCGCTGGCGTCCGGCTGAAGATGATCACGCGGCCACCGGTTTCGACTGGGATCTCTATGTCATGGCGGGCAACCCGACCGTGCATTCGGACGACAAGGCCGGATCCGCCAATGTGAACGAGGGCAACCTGTTCAACTCGCCCGACGGCATGGCCATCGACTCGACCGGTTTGGTCTGGATCCAAACGGACGGCAATGACGACAACGAGGAAGACTTCGCAGGCAACGGCAACAACCAGATGCTGGTTGGCGACCCTGTGACCGGCGAGATCGTGCGCTTCATGACCGGCCCGAACGGGTGCGAGGTCACTGGTCTGGCGTGGTCGACCGACCTGCGAACCATGTTTGTCGGCATCCAGCACCCGGGCAGCAACTGGCCCGATGGCGGCACGCCGCGCTCGTCGGTGATCGCGATCAAGCGCACCGATAACGGGCTGGTCGGCTAAGCACTTCGCATCTTAGGACGCCCCTGAACGCGGGTTCGGGGGCGTTTTTCGTTTCGGGTCAGATATCCTGCCCCGGCGGATCAAGCAGCCCACCGGGGGCAAGCAACGCGCGCTCAGCCAGCCACGGGTTCAGCTCAAGTGCATAGGTCAACGCCTCCCGCGCCTCCTCCAACCGCTTCAGCCCCAGCAACGACAACGCCCGCCCGCTCAGCGCGGCCACATGGTTCGGCGACAGCGCAATCGCCCGGTCCAGATCGACAAGGGCCGCGCCATAATCCTGCTGCAGATAATGGGCAAAGGCCCGCTGGTTATACCCTTCGGCATAGTCGGGGCAGTAGGCGACCAGCGCGTCAAACTCGGCCAACGCACCGGCCAAATCCCACGCCTCGCGCAGCGCCATGCCGCGATCCAGCAGGGTTTGCGACCGCGCATCCGGCGCATCGGTCCACAGCTGCCACATCTGACCGGAGATACCGCGCGCCTCGCCCTCGGACGTCGCCCCCTGCGCCTGCGCGATCAGGGCGTCGATGCCCGAGATATGATCCGGGGCTGCCGGACACTCGGCAGACGCCTGTGTTGCGGCGAGCATAAGAAAAAGAGCGGATGCAAGTTTCATCCCCTCTAACCTGATCCCCGGCGCGTTCAGGTCAACCGCTTTCTAACGGACCAAGCAACCCGGCCTCTTTCACCGCCTCCATCGCCACGAAGGTCGACGTACTAGCCACATGCGGCAGGGATGAGATTTTCTCGGCCAGTACAGCACGGTATTCCGACATAGAACGCGTGCGGATTTTCAGCAGATAGTCGAAATTGGACGCGATCATATGCGCCTGTTCGATTTCACCGATACGGCGCACCGCTGCATTGAACTCGGCCAGTGCCTTTTCGCGGGTATCGGTCAGGCGCACCTCGACGAAAGCCACATGATCCAGCCCCAGACGGATCGGATCCAGCATGGCGCGATAGCCGGTGATGACCCCGTCCGCCTCAAGCCGCTTGAGCCGCGCTTGCGTGGGCGATTTCGACAACCCGATCCGGCGTGCCAGATCTGCCACCGAAATCCGGCCATCTTCGGCCAGCGCGGTCAGGATCGCCTGATCGAAACGATCCAGGCCGGATAAGTCCTTTTGCACTCCATACCTCCCAAAAATCAGTCCATCCGACCATACAGGTGGAAATTTCAGTCCATTCTCCTGCTGAGCCATAGATATATTAGACAAAACCTCCGGAGTATATATGTCACACAGTCTGCGCACCAGAATCGACACCCAAACCTATGCCGACCCGGCCATCGTTCTGGACGCCCTGATCGCCCAGGCCGATCTCGCGCCAGCCGACCGCACGGCCATCTGTTCGGCCGCGGCCCAGTTGGTGCGTGATATCCGCTCCAGCACCTCGCCCGGCATGATGGAGGTGTTTCTGGCCGAGTATGGCCTGTCCACCGACGAAGGCGTTGCGCTGATGTGTCTGGCCGAGGCATTGTTGCGGGTGCCCGATGCCGATACCATTGATGCGCTGATCGAAGACAAGATCGCACCCTCGGACTGGGGCAAGCATCTGGGGCAGTCGTCGTCGTCGCTGGTCAACGCCTCGACCTGGGCACTGATGCTGACGGGGCGGGTTCTGGACGAAGACAAAGCCTCGCCCGTCGGCGCGCTGCGCGGTGCGATCAAGCGTCTGGGTGAGCCGGTGATCCGCACCGCGGTCAGCCGCGCGATGAAGGAAATGGGCCGCCAGTTTGTGCTGGGCGAAACCATCCAATCGGCCATGAAGCGCGCCAAGGGGATGGAGGACAAGGGCTACACCTATTCCTACGACATGCTGGGCGAGGCCGCCCGGACCGAGGCCGACGCCGCCCGCTATCACCTGTCCTATTCCCGCGCCATTGCCGCCATTGCCGAGGCCTGCATTCACAAGGACATCCGCGAAAACCCCGGCATCTCGGTCAAGCTGTCGGCGCTGCATCCGCGTTACGAACTGGCGCAGGAGCAGCGGGTGATGGACGAACTGGTCCCCCGTCTGCGCGCGCTGGCGCTGCTGGCCAAGGCGGCGGGCATGGGGTTGAACGTCGACGCGGAAGAGGCTGACCGCCTGTCCCTGTCGCTGCAGGTCATCGAAGAGGTCATGGCCGAACCTGCGCTGTCAGGCTGGGACGGGTTCGGCATCGTGGTGCAGGCCTACGGCCCGCGCGCCGGGCTGGTGCTGGACACGCTCTATGAGATGGCTGAACGTCATGACCGCAAGCTGATGGTGCGGCTGGTGAAGGGCGCGTATTGGGATACCGAGATCAAGCGCGCTCAGGTCGAGGGTGTAGATGGTTTTCCGGTCTTCACCCAAAAGGCGGCAACGGATGTGTCCTATATCGCCAATGCCCGCAAACTGCTGGGCATGACCGACCGCATCTATCCGCAATTCGCCACCCATAACGCCCATACGGTCAGCGCTATCCTGCATATGGCCGATGACCAGCCGTTCGAATTCCAGCGCCTGCACGGGATGGGTGAGACGCTGCATCAGATCGTGCGCGATCAGCAGACCTCACGCTGCCGCATCTACGCGCCCGTTGGCGCGCATCGCGACCTGCTGGCCTATCTGGTGCGGCGTCTGCTGGAAAACGGGGCGAATTCATCCTTCGTGAACCAGATCGTGGATGAGGACGTCGCCCCCGAAACCGTTGCCGCCGACCCGTTCCTGTCGGTGCAGACACCAGCCGCACCGCTGCCAACCGGGCCCGAGCTGTTTGCGCCAGAGCGCCCGAACTCGAAGGGGTTCGACCTGCACCACACGCCGACGCTGGACCGGATCGACATCGCGCGCGATGCGTTCCGCGCGCATCACTGGTACGCACGGCCGTTGTTGTCTGATGACGCTCAACCCTTGGCCGACGTCCCGGTGATCAACCCCGCGCAACCGCAGGACCGTCCCGGCTCGGTCGCCGCAGCTAGCCCCGAGGATGTGGAACTGGCGCTGGCCAGCGCCTGCCCGTGGCAAGCCCCGGCTGAGACACGCGCCGCAGCGCTCAACAAGGCCGCTGATCTGTATGAGGCGCATTACGGAGAGCTGTTCGCCCTGCTCGCCCGCGAGGCTGGAAAGTCCCTGCCCGATGCGGTGGCCGAGCTGCGCGAAGCGGTGGATTTCCTGCGTTATTATGCGGCCAACATTCCCGCCGCCAAACCCGCCGGAATCTTCACCTGTGTCAGCCCATGGAACTTCCCGCTGGCGATCTTCACCGGGCAGATTTCGGCGGCACTCGCCACCGGCAACGCCGTGCTGGCCGCCCCGGCCCCACAAACGCCGCTGATCGCGTACCGCGCTGTCCAGTTGCTGCACGAGGCGGGCGTTCCACGCGATACGCTGCAATTGTTGCCCGGCGGTCCGACTGTGGGTGCAGCACTGACATCGGACGAACGCGTCTCGGGCGTGGCCTTTACCGGCTCAACCGCGACGGCATTGAAAATCCGTTCGGCCATGGCCCAGCATATGCGCCCCGGCACCCCGCTGATCGCCGAAACCGGTGGCCTGAACGCCATGATCGTCGACAGCACCGCCCTGCCGGAACAAGCCGTTCAGTCGATCATCGAAAGCGCTTTCCAATCCGCAGGCCAGCGCTGCTCGGCCCTGCGCTGCCTCTATCTGCAGGAGGACATTGCCGAGGATGTTCTGACCATGCTGCAAGGCGCAATGGACGCCCTGAACGTCGGTGAGCCGTGGCTGATCTCAACCGATTGCGGCCCGGTCATCGATGAGCAAGCCCGACAAGGCATCGCGGATCACGTCGCCAAAGCCCGCGCCGAGGGCCGGGTTCTGAAAGAAATGCCCACACCGCCCGAGGGCACGTTCATCGCACCCACCCTGATCGAAATCCCGGACATCTCGGCGCTGGAACGCGAGATCTTTGGCCCGGTGCTGCATGTCGCGCGTTTCAAGGCGCAGGAGATCGACAAGGTCATCGCGGATATCAATGCCACCGGCTATGGCCTGACCTTCGGCCTGCACACCCGCATCGACGACCGGGTCCAGCATGTGACCGAGGCCATCCACGCAGGCAACATCTATGTCAACCGCAACCAGATCGGGGCGATCGTGGGCTCTCAGCCCTTTGGGGGCGAGGGTCTGTCGGGGACCGGCCCCAAGGCGGGAGGGCCGAACTACATGGCTCGGTTCTGTGCACCGGATCGGCAGACAAGTTCGACAAACTGGGAAACTGCGGCAGAACCCGGCGCGCCCGAGGGGCATCCCGTGCCGCCGCTCACCCAGTCTCTGCCCGGCCCCACCGGGGAATCGAACCGCCTTACGGAATACGCCCGCGCGCCACTGTTATGCATGGGCCCGGGGGCAGAGGCCGCGCAGGCGCAGGCCGATGCGGTCAAGGCTTTGGGCGGGACGGCGATCCGGATGACCGGAGCATTGGATCTGCACCGGCTTGAAAACCTGACCGGATTTGCGGGCGTTCTGTGGTGGGGGGATGACGAGACCGCCCGCCAGATCGAACAGCATCTAGCCCGGCGCGACGGCCCGATCATCCCGCTGATCCCCGGCAAGCCCGACCGCGCACGGGTTCTGGGAGAGCGCCATGTCTGCGTCGACACCACCGCCGCCGGAGGCAACGCCGCCCTTTTGGGAGGTGCGGCATAACCGGACCTTGACGCTGGGCGGCGAAAGGCCCAGCGTCGCGCCATGTTTCCGATCCGTGACCATAACCCCTCGGGGCGTACTCCGTTCGTTGTTTACGCCCTGCTGGCCGCCAACATCCTGATCTTCCTCAGCTATGTGGGGATCATGGAGGATGCGCGGCTGCTCAACCGGTTCTATTTCGACTATGCCGTCATTCCCGCGCGCATCTCGGACGGCTTTGCGCTTGAAACGCTCGTCACCTCGATGTTCCTGCACGGGGGCTGGATGCATCTGGCCGGGAACATGCTGTTTCTGTGGATTTTCGGCGACAATCTCGAAGACGAGATGGGGCACATGCCGTTTTTGCTGTTCTATCTGCTGGCCGGTATCGGCGCAGGGCTGATCCATGTTGTCTCGGCCCCCGGTTCTGTGGTTCCCACGATCGGAGCATCAGGTGCGATTGCCGGGGTAATGGGCGGCTATCTGCTGCTGTTCCCGAAAGCGCGTGTGGATATTCTGCTGATCCTGATCGTCTATTTCCGCGTCTTCACCATCCCTGCTTTTGTCATGCTGGGCGTCTGGCTGGGTCTTCAGTTCATGGGCAGCCTATCCAGCGACCCCGATCAGGGCGGCGTCGCCTATTGGGCCCATACCGGAGGGTTCTTTGTCGGGCTGATCCTGTGCATTCCGCTATGGCTCAGGCGCGGCGGTACAGGGTTCTGGAACCGCACGCATGGCCATCCGCCGCATCCCGAGCAAAAATACAAACTGTCCCCGTCGCGCATCCCGAAAGTGCCCCGACGCTAACGCGCCGGAGAGCGAGCCGCGTAGGGACCCGGGGCGTATCAGCCCCGGATCACCTTGGCGAAGTTTTCAAAGATGGGTTCGTTGGCGCAGATCAGTTCGCCGTCTTCAAGCACGCTGCCCTCGGGGTTCAGCGCCTGAACAAAGCCACCGGCCTCTTTGACGATGATGATCCCGGCGGCGACGTCCCAAGCGTTCAGGCGACGCTCCCAAAAGCCTTCGTAACGACCGGCGGCCACGTATGCCATATCCAGCGCCGCAGCCCCCCAGCGACGCACACCGGCGCAGGTCGGCATCAGCCGCGCAAGATCCTGCAGGGTGGCAGGCAGGTCTGACCGACCGCCAAAGGGTAGCCCGGTTGCAAAGATCGACTCGATCATGCGGTGACGGCCCGACACACGGATGCGGGTGTCGTTCATCCACGCCCCTTCGCCCTTTTCGGCAAAGAACATCTCGTCCTTGGCGGGGTCATAGATCACGCCCGCGACGATCTTGCCTTTATGTTCCAGCGCGATGGAGATCGCCCAATGCGGCAGACCGTGCAAGAAGTTGGTGGTGCCATCCAGCGGGTCCACGATCCAGCGGCGGGTCGGGTCCTCACCATCCTGTCCGCCGCCTTCCTCGCCCAGCCAGCCATAGGTCGGGCGCGCACCCATCAGTTCTTCTTTCAGGATGTTTTCGGCGGCGATATCGGCCTTGGACACAAAATCGCCCGCGCCCTTCATCGACACCTGCAGATTCTCGACTTCACGGAAATCCTTGACCAGAGACCGCCCCGCCTTGCGCGCGGCCTTGATCATGATGTTGAGATTTGCGCTGCCAACCATTGTTTCTGGGCTCCTGTCCGGTCAAGCTGCGCGTATACTGCTGCAATTCAGCCTTGCCAAGAGCAATGATGCACAAGACCGCCTGCTACTGGGCCTGCAGCTTGCGCGCCTCGGTCCGGGCCAGTTTGACCAGCTCCTGCACAAAGGGCTTTTCAAGATCTTCGCGGCGCACCGCCGCATAAAGCCGGCGGGTGATCCCCTCTTTGGTCAGCGGACGGGTGACATAGTCGGAATTGTACTTCACCTCGCGCACCACCCAGTCGGGCAGCACCGAGATACCGCGGTTCGAGGCCACCAACAGCAGGATCACGGCGGTCAGCTCGACCTGCCGGATCGTGGCCGGTTCGACCCGGGCGGGGATCAGCAACTGGCTGAACACGTCCAGACGGGTGCGTTCCACCGGATAGGTGATCAGGGTCTGGCCCCGGAAATCCTCGGGCTCGATATAAGGTTTTTCAGCCAGCGGGTGCGACGAGGCCGCGACGAAGACGGCATTGTAGTCGAACAGTTCCACGAACTCGACGCCCGGCAGGTCCTCGGGGTCGGATGAGACGACCAGATCAACCTCCTCCTTCTGCAGGGCGGGCAGCGCGTCGAAAGCCAGGCCCGGGCGAATGTCCACGTCTACATCCGGCCAGGACTTGCGGAACCCCTCGAGCACCGGAAACAGCCATTCGAAACAGGCATGACATTCAATCGCGATATGCATCCGTCCCGTGCGGCCATCGCGCAGGGATGAGAACTCGTGCTGCATCGCCTCGACCTGCGGCAGGATCTGATCCGCCAACCGCAGCAGGCGCAGACCGGCTGCAGACAGCTTCATAGGCTTGGACCGGCGCAGGAACAGTTCAACCCCGGCCTGATCCTCTAGCCCCTTGATCTGGTGGCTCAGCGCGGATTGCGTGATGTTCAGCTGGTCCGCAGCGCGCGCCAGCCCGCCGCATTCGTGGATGGCCTTGATCGTACGCAGATGACGGAATTCGATATGCATATCTCATGCAACTCATGTTGTTCTTGAATAATATGAGTTTGTCTCACAATGCATCTGATGGCACAAGTGCAGAAACGACAGATACAGAGGCCACGATGACCCAGCCTGAGATTTCATTCGAATTTTTTCCGCCCCAATCGCTGGAGGCCTCGTTCCGTCTGTGGGACACCGTGCAGACGCTGGCCCCGCTCGAGCCGCGTTTTGTATCGGTCACCTATGGCGCGGGCGGCACCACACGCGAGTTGACGCGTGATGCGGTTGCGACGCTGCATAAATCCTCGGGCCTGCCGGTTGCCGCTCATCTGACCTGCGTCGACGCAACCCGCACGGAAACCTTGGCGATTGCCGACACTTTCGCCGAGGCTGGCGTGCGCGACATCGTGGCCTTGCGTGGCGACCCGCCCAAAGGGCAGGACCAGTTTGTGCCGCATCCGGACGGATTCGCTGACTCGGTCGAGCTGATCTCGGCCTTGGCTGAAACCGGCAAATTCAACATCCGGGTCGGGGCGTATCCTGATATCCATCCCGAAGCGAAATCCGCCCGTACCGATGTGGATTGGCTGAAGGCCAAGCTGGACGCAGGCGCGGACGAGGCGCTAACGCAGTTCTTCTTCGAGGCCGAGACCTTTTTCCGCTTCCGCGATGCATGCGAAAAAGCAGGGATCGACAAGCCGATCGTGCCCGGCATCCTGCCGATCGAGAACTGGAGGGGGGCACGCCGCTTTGCCCAGCGCTGCGGCACGCGCATTCCGACCTGGGTCGAGCGTGCCTTTGACAAGGCCGTCCGCGATGACCGCGAAGACCTGCTGGCCACCGCGCTGTGTACCGAACTCTGCTCCGAGCTGATCGACGGCGGCGTGGACAAACTACATTTCTACACGCTCAACCGTCCCGAGCTTACCCGGGATGTCTGTTTTGCCCTCGGCATCACGCCCCGGGCCGATTTGCAGAACGTGGCCTGAGCACCGGCCCGAAGACGCGGGGCGTGAGGCGAGATTTTATACCCGGCGGCGATGCGACCATCGCCGCCGTATCTGTTTGAGGACAATTGCGACAACCGCCCGAAAACTGTTGCACAGCCCAGCACTAATACCCCGTAAAATTTGACAAAAAAGTGACCGGCGGCAAACTGGGATCAGTGTAGTTCTAACGAGTATTTTGAGTATGCAGCCAGTGAGCAAAATTCAGGCTCGGGTCGATGCCTTGCGGGTGCTTGGCCTATCCCAAAACGCAGATGCCGACGAGATTCGGGCCGCATGGCGAAACATAGCCTTTCACGACCATCCCGATCATACCGACGGAGATCACTCGGGTTTTGCGCAGGCCAAGGCCGCATATGACCTTCTGCGCAAGGACGGGCTGACGCGCAAGGGCCCGGCGCAGCCGCGCCGCCCCCGTCTTCGGAAACGGGTGATCGACCTGGCCGAGGCTGAAATCGAAGCGTGCCGCGATCTGCTGAACCCCGGACGGACCCTCAGCGATTTGTCGGATGCCGATGGCGCGGGGGCACCTAGGCCGCCCGCGGAATCTGATCATGTGCCCGACGCAATCGGGTGTTTCGGACGCGATCTGACCTATTTCGTCGCCACGTCGGTCTGCGAAGGGCCCAACCGTGTGGCCCTGCCGACGTCGGTTCTGACCGGTGGCCGCAGGTCGGATACAGAAATCCTATCGTTCCAGTCCAAAAGCGCGGGCTCGGGCGAGATCGTCGTTCCCGATCCCATCCGGGAACGGAAATTCCCGGGCGCAAGAAGCGTCAGAATACGCTTTGAGGCCGATCAGAACATGCGGGATATGTTCGAACTGGCAGGCTGAGGGGGCGTGTCAAAAAACCCGGCCAGATTGGCCGGGTTTTCCGTTTCCACAAGGTCAGTTCGTGATCGGGCCTTCCGACGTGAACTTGGGGATGACGCTGGTCGAGGCCGCATCAGGTTCGATCCCCGGCCAGTTGCCCTCGGCCAGGTTGATGTTGCCGGGGATATCCTCTTCGAAGAAGCCGACAACAACATCGGTGATGTTCAGATACAGCTTGTCATCCACGATCCGCCACAGGTTCGGGTTGGCCGGAACCTTGCCGCCGCGCGATACGCCATAGGCACAATGGCCATCATATTGCGGTGCGTAATAGGCAGGGTTCTCAAGGAACTTGTCGCGGTTTTCTTCCGACGCAAACGCCCATGTCGCGCCGTTATAGTCGGCAGTGATGTCGGCGCGTCCACGCACCGCATCGGGCTGTGACTGGCCGACAGGGGCCTGATCCAGGCTGCGATAAGCAACAACATCATATCCCGACACGGCAAAGCCGGTGCCGTCCACATATTGATCACCAGCGAAGGCGGGCATCGCAAAGGCCATCGTCGCGGCAAGGGTCAGCGCAAAGCGTTTCATGTGATTGGTCCTCATGTCCTTACAGTTTCCGGGAACCCGGGCTTGTTGGGTCTGGTCAGACAATAGGCGATTCTACTGCGGCGCGAAGACCCGCTCGCGCCGCTGTGACATCACAGGGCGATTCGTGAGCCGAACCGCGCCGAATGTTACAAAGATCGCCCTGCACCCGGGGTTGGACTTTGAGTTCTGCAATATTAGCTGTGGATGCAGCGGCCCTTTGGCCGGTTCTGAAGGAAAGGCACGAGATGAGCGAACAATCCACCTATACCCCTCCGAAGGTCTGGACATGGGACAGCGAAAGCGGCGGGCGCTTTGCCGATATCAACCGGCCTATCGCCGGGGCCACCCATGACAAGGACCTGCCGGTCGGCAAGCACCCGATGCAGCTGTATTCGCTGGCCACGCCTAACGGCGTCAAGGTCACCGTGATGCTAGAAGAGCTGCTGGCGTTGGGCCACGAGGGGGCGGAATACAACGCCTGGCTGATCAATATCGGCGAAGGCGATCAGTTCAGCTCGGGCTTTGTCGGGGCCAATCCGAACTCGAAAATCCCAGCACTTTGGGATCGGTCGGGCGAAACTCCGATCCGCGTGTTTGAAAGCGCCTCGATCCTGTTCCATCTGGCCGAGAAGTTTGGGGAATTTCTGCCCGCAAGCGGGCCTGAGCGTACCGAAGCGATGAATTGGCTGTTCTGGCAGATGGGCAGCGCGCCCTATCTGGGCGGCGGCTTCGGCCATTTCTATGCGTACGCGCCCGAAAAGTGGCAATACCCGATTGACCGCTTCGCCATGGAGGCGAAACGCCAGTTGCATGTGCTGGATCTGGAGCTGGCCGAGAAGCCCTATATCGCCGGCCCCGACTATACCATCGCCGATATGGCGATCTGGCCGTGGTATGGGCAGTTGGTTCTGGGCCGCCTCTATGACGCGGCAGAGTTTCTGGACGTCGAAAGCTATGAAAATGTCATGCGTTGGGCCAAAGAGATCGACGCCCGCCCGGCAGTCCAGCGCGGCCGTATGGTCAACCGCGCCTTTGGTGAGCCGCACACGCAGTTGCACGAGCGTCACGACGCCAGCGATTTCGAGACCCGCACGCAGGACAAGCTGGCCCCGGCGGATTAACCGCTTCGCCGACTATTTCAGAATGGGGGGCCGTTCGGGATCAGAACCCGGAGCGGCCCTTTCCATTTGCGGGGCCTGCGGTTGCGGCAGATCGAACCGCAGCCCGACCTTCGCCAATGCAGCGGCGGCAGGGTCGTCTGGCGCGAAGAACCCCACATCCAGCGCCCCGGCTTCGATGCCCGAGAAAGTCAGAGCCTCGGACACCGCTCGGGCCAGAGCGGATTGCGCGCCCTCAACTGCAGCGACAAAGCCCAGAAGATGCCCCTGTCCACCGTCCTGCGTTCTGGTCCCCACCAGAAACGCCGCAGCGGCGAGCCCTGCAGCGGTTGCCAGCTTGGTATCCAACGCCGTCAGCAAGACATCAGGCAGGCCCGCAGGCGGCGTGAACTCGGCCAGCCGTTGCTGCACTTCTTCGGGGCTGTGTTGCAGCGTATCGGCCAGCCAGCCCAGCGCCTCGGCCGGGATCAACATCGAGGATGGCGCGGCCTCAAGGTTCAGCCCCAGCCCGATCCCCTCCCCCGACAGCATCGTCGACAGAACCCGACCCGATAGCGCCACATACGGCACCGGACGGCCTGCAAACCGCGCCAGCCGTTCCTCAAGATCAAAGGCCAAAACAAAGCGCCCGTCTGCCACGTCGAAAAGCTCGGGTGAGATATTCTCGGCGCGCGCCTCTTCGGTCAGCATCAGGAACAGTTCGCTATCGGCCAACCGTTCGAAGAACCGCAACCTTGCGGCATCGTCCTGCGGGGATGCCTCCATCGCGGCATGGGCGGCATCCAGCGCCGTGGTTTCAGCCATTCATCACCTCTTGCACCCGGGCGCGCAGGACCGGCAGCAGGTCGGCTTCAAACCACGGGTTCTTCTTCAGCCAAGCCGTATTGCGCCACGACGGATGAGGCAAGGCAAAGACCCGCGGCGCATGGTCTCGCCAGCGGCTGACGGTCTCGGTTACGGGCGTCTTGGCCCCAAGGTGATACTTGTGCGCATGACCGCCCACCAGCACCGTCAGCGGCACGTCCCCAAGCTCGGCCATCACCTTAGCATGCCATGTTTTGCCGCAGATCGGCGGCGGCGGCAGGTCCGACTTGCTGGCATTGTAGCCGGGAAAGCAAAACGCCATAGGCACGATGGACACGCGGTCTCGGTCATAGAAGGCAGCCTCATCCACCCCCAACCAGTCGCGCAGGCGGTCCCCTGACGGGTCGGTGAAGGGCCTGCCGGATTCGTGCACCCGCGCGCCAGGAGCCTGCCCTGCGATCAGAATGCGGGCTCCGGGGCGGAACCATGCCACCGGGCGCGGCTGGTGCGCGGTTTCGGTCTGGGCAAACTTGTCTGCGCAAATACGGCAGGCGCGGATATCTTCGATCAGTGAAGTCATGCGGCCATCAGGCGCCGCGAATTCCACCGGGTCAAGACGGCGGAACCCCGCGTCCGCACCGATGCGGCCACCCGCTGCAACACTTCGTCGTCATGGCCTCGGATGTGCATTGATCATTTGTTTCATATTTCGACATAATGTGGCCAACATGGATCGGTAGCACCCACGCTTTCAAACCGACAACATTTCGAGCGATCTACAGGCCGCGCATGCTGGAATTTGACAATGTCAGCAAGTCTTTCTGGACCGGAACCCGCCGCAAGGTGATTCTGGATCAGGTCTCGTTCCGGGTCGAGCTTGGCACCTCGCTGGGTGTGTTGGCCCCCAATGGCACCGGCAAGACCACCCTGATCAACATGATGGCGGGGCTGGAAAAACCTGACGAAGGTGTGATCCGGCGTGACTGCCGGGTATCGTTCCCCATGGGCTTCACCGGCGGAGTGGCCAAGCGGCTCTCGGCTTTGGAGAACGCACGATACATCGCAAAAATCTACGGCATGGACCCCGATTACGTCGAAGCCTACTGTAGCTGGCTGTGCAACCTGGGTGAATATTTCAACCAGCCGCTGGGCACTTATTCCGCCGGGATGCGGGCGCGATTCACCTTTGCGCTGATGCTGGCGTTGGATTTCGATATGTATCTGATTGATGAGGGGATGCCCTCGACAACGGATGTGGAATTCAACAAGAAGGCCGGGGACATTCTGCAAGAACGCCTGCGTACCACGACGCTGGTGATTGTCTCGCACAACCCAGCGGTGCTTGAGAAATTCGCGCGGCAGGCGGCGGTGCTGCTGGATGGCCAGCTTTACATGTTTGAAACCTTGGAAGAGGCGAAGCAGCTTTATGACTACCAAACCCAAGGCTAGGAAATACAACCCCGACCGCTCTCCCAGCGGCGAGGGTACGGCAGAGGCGCGCGCCGATGCCATGGCCCGCATCCGTGCGGCAACGCAGACGCCCGAGGCGGTGAACGATCCGCAGCCGGGAACCGAGCTGGAGGCCATCAAGCAAGAGGGACTGACCGGACGCCAGCTGCGCGTGGCGCGACGCTTGGCGCAGAAAAACGGCTTGGCAGCGACCTCGGATTATGACGCGGTGCGCCTGCTGCGTCTCAAGGGGATCGATCCGTTTCAGCGGGCCAACCTGCTGGACCTGGCCGCGGTCGAGTCGACGAGACAGGACGCGCAGGACACCATCAAGATCCAACTGCCGCAGACCGCAAAAGAGTCGCAAAAGAACCTGCCCGGCCCAGAGCTCAGCCCGGCTCAGCGGCGTGAATTTGAAATCGGCAAGATTCAGAAGGACATCGCGCGCAGGCGTCGCCGCAAGCTGATGGGGCTGTTTGCGCGGCTGGCCGCCTTTGTACTGCTGCCTACGTTGATCGTGGGCTTCTATTTCTACCGTATTGCAACCCCGATGTACGCCAGCAATTCCGAATTCCTGATCCTGCAGGCCGATGGCGCGCCGGGCAGTATCGGAGGGCTGCTGGCCGGCACTCAATTCGCCACGACACAGGATTCGATCTCGGTCCAGTCTTTTCTGGAATCGAAAGAGGCACTACTGCTGCTGGATCGCGACGCGGGCTTTACCGATGTGTACAAACAGGACTGGATTGACCCGATCCAGCGTCTGGCCCCAGACGCAACGCTGGAAGATGCCTACAAGACCTTCAAGCACATGATCACGATCGGATATGACCCGACCGAGGGCGTGATCCGGATGGAGGTCGCCGCTCCTGACCCGGCGACTTCGACCTTGTTTTCCGAGCGGCTGATTTCCTACTCCGAGGACAGGGTGAACTCTCTGTCCGAGAAGAAACGCGAAGACCAGATGCGCGACGCGCTGGAGAGCTTCGAGGCCGCACAAGACGCCCGCAGGCAAGCGCAGGAGGACTTGATCGAACTGCAATTGCAAGGCGCGATTCTGGACCCCGAAAGCGTGATCGCCAGCCTGCGTGGGCGCATTGATCAGTTCGAGGTCGAGTTGCAGGACAAGGAACTGCAACTGGCCGCCCTGCTGGACAACTTGCGTCCCAATCAGGCCAAGGTCGACGGGACCCGCGCGGACATCGCGCGACTTGAGGCCGTGCTTGAGGAACTAAATGCCGAGATGCTGGATGTTTCGGCAGGCGAAAACTCGCTGGCGCGGCTCAGCGTGCGCATCCAGATGGCGCAGGCCGATCTGGTAGCCCGGGACATGATGCTGCAAACCGCTATGCAGCAAATGGAAGCGACCCGGACGGAGGCCAACCGCAAGGTGCGCTATCTGACCGTCTCGGTGAACCCGGTTCCCAGTCAGGAACCCAGCTATCCGCGCAAGTTCGAAAATACGATTTTGGCTTTCCTGTTATTTGCTGGTATCTACCTGATGATCTCGCTTACCGCGTCGGTCCTTCGTGAACAGGTATCCTCGTAAAGACCCATGAAACATATAAAAATCGCCGACCTGACAGTTGGCAACGATCTTCCGCTGACGATCATCGCCGGCCCCTGCCAACTTGAAACTGCCGATCACGCCCAGATGATCGCAGGCACCATGAAAGAGGCCTGCGACGCCGCTGGCGCGCAGTACGTATTCAAGGCGTCCTATGACAAGGCCAACCGCACCTCGCTATCGGGCAAGCGCGGCATGGGTATTGAGGCTGGGCTGAAGGTGCTGGACGACATCCGCAGGACGATGGACATCCCGGTTCTGACCGATGTCCATACCGAAGCCCAATGTGCAATCGCAGCCGAGGCTGTCGACATTCTGCAAATCCCCGCCTTCCTCTGCCGTCAGACGGATATGCTGCTGGCGGCGGGTAGTACCGGCAAGGCCGTCAACGTGAAGAAGGGTCAGTTTCTGGCCCCTTGGGAAATGCCCAACATCGTCACCAAGATCGAAAGCACCGGCAATCAGAACATCCTGCTGACCGAGCGCGGGACATCCTTTGGCTACAACACTTTGGTTGCCGATATGCGCTCGCTGCCGCAAATGGCCAAAACCGGGTATCCGGTGGTCATGGACGCCACCCATTCGGTGCAGCAACCGGGCGGTCAGGGCGGATCCTCTGGTGGGCAGCGGGAGTTTGCGCCGGTCATGGCGCGAGCGGCCGTCTCGCTGGGTGTTGGTGCGCTGTTCATCGAGACGCATCAGGACCCCGACACCGCGCCCTCGGATGGGCCGAACATGATCCCACTGGATCAGATGGGCCATCTGATTGACACATTGATGCGCTTTGATGCGCTCGCCAAAGAAAACCCAATTCAGATTTAACGATTGAGATTTGTAATGACCAAACCCCTTGCCGAGGTGACCCCGAACACCTGGAGCTTTCTGCGTGACCCGATGATCAAGCCCACCGGTTTTCGCGAATATGACGCACGCTGGAAATACCCTGACGAAATCAACCTGCCGGGCATGACCGCTCTGGGTCTGGGTCTGGGCACCCAGATGCACAAACGCGGGATCGAACCAGTGATCGCGGTAGGTAACGACTATCGCGACTATTCGCTGTCCATCAAAAACGCGCTGATCGTGGGGCTGATGCAGGCGGGCATTCAAGTCAAGGATATTGGCCCGGCGCTCAGCCCCATGGCCTATTTCGCGCAGTTCCATCTGGATGTGCCCGCTGTGGCGATGGTCACCGCCAGCCATAATCCAAACGGCTGGACCGGCGTCAAGATGGGCTTCGACCGCCCGTTGACACACGGCCCGGATGAGATGTCGGAATTGCGCGACATCGTCGTGAACGGTGAAGGCGTTGCACGATCGGGCGGGTCCTATGAATTCGTCGACGGCGTAAAAGAAGCGTATATCGACGATCTGGTCGGTGACTTCAAAATGTCTCGCCCGCTGAAGGTTGTCTGCGCCACCGGCAACGGCACCGCCGCCGCCTTTGCGCCCAAAATCTTTGAGCGTATCGGCGTTGAGGTTGTGCCCAGCCACACGCGGCTGGACTATACCTTCCCCAACTACAACCCCAACCCCGAAGCCATGGAAATGCTGCACGACATGGCCGATACGGTCAAAGCCAGCGGTGCCGATTTGGCGCTGGGGTTTGACGGTGACGGCGATCGCTGCGGGGTCGTGGATGATGAAGGCGAAGAGATTTTTGCCGACAAGGTTGGCGTCATTATGGCGCGCGATCTGGCCAAGATTTACCCCAACGCGACTTTTGTCGCAGATGTGAAATCGACCGGTCTGTTCGCCAGCGACCCTGAACTGCAGGCGCATGGCGTCAAAGCCGATTACTGGAAAACCGGCCACAGCCATATGAAGCGCCGGGTCAAGGAAATTGGCGCGCTGGCTGGGTTTGAGAAATCCGGTCACTACTTCTTGGCCGAACCGGTTGGGCGTGGATATGACTGCGGCATGCGCGTGGCGGTTGAAATCTGCAAACTAATGGACCGCAACCCTGATCGGAGCATGTCGGACCTGCGCAAAGCGCTGCCCAAGACCTGGTCGACCCCGACGATGTCACCCTATGCCGCCGATACCGAGAAATACGATATCCTGCAGCGGCTGGTCGACAAGCTGGTCGCCAAGGCCGACGCGGGTGAGCCTCTGGCGGGCCGTGCGATCAAAGAGGTCGTCACCGTCAACGGCGCGCGCGTCATTCTGGACAATGGCAGTTGGGGGCTGGTGCGCGCATCGTCCAACACCCCGAACCTTGTTGTGGTGTGCGAAAGCAGCGAGAGCGAAGCCGAGATGCGCGCGATCTTTGCCGATATCGACGCCGTAATCCGCACCGAACCCGGCGTTGGCGACTACGATCAGACGATTTGATGATCCGGGGGCGTGATGCGCCCCCGATCAATCGCCGCCGAGCAGTTTCAGAAGACCTTTCTTCGCCTCTTCTTCGAGCTTTTTCTTCAGCGCATCCTCGACCTGCCCCGTGTCGGTGATGGTCGTATCCAGCTCATCGCCGACCTTTTTCAAAACCTTGCCTTTGGCGTCATCTTCAAGGTCCTTGAGCTTACCCTCTGCCGCCGCCTCGATGACCTTGGTGAGGTCGGGTTTGATCGACGGATTGCTCCACGGTCCCACGATCCGCACCGGGACAGAAATGCCCTGACCAGAGTTGGCCCGCAAGGCGACGGGTGTGAACAGGTAGTCAATGTCGCGCGCGCCCAGCCCCACGCGGCCCGCGCCATCGGCGCGGAAATTGTCTAACTGCATCAGCAGGTCGTCATTCCTCAGATCGCCGTTTTGCATCGTGAAACTGGCCGTCAGGCTGTTGAACACGGTCGTCCCGCCCGCGCCTTTCCGCCGCCCCATCAGCCGGTCGAGATCAAGCCCCGAGATTACACCCTTGCCGACCTCGAGCCCGCCTTTCCCGCTGAGCGAACGCATGATCTGATCCTCGGTCTGCCCCACGCCCAGAAATTCCAGCGTGCCCGAGCCGGTGCCGGACAGGCGCGTGATATCACCCAGGGTGGTCAGTGCCTCTTTGATGTCGATATTGTCGGCCTTGATATTGCCGCCAACTGACAGACCGTTGCGATTATTGGCAACGACCTGCCCGTTCAATTGCCCCGAAAACAACGAGGCCGGCTGCATCCTGAGCACCGCGCGCGACCGGTCGAGGTCAAGTGTCAGATCGCTCTGACCAAACTGCATCCCCGGCACCGAAATCGAGTCGGCCTGCAGCCGGATGGTCCCATTGGCCAGCGCCAGAAACGACGCATCAATCGGCTGTTTTGACCATTCGTTGGCCCCCGAACTGCTGCCTGACGTGCCTTCGCCTGCAACCTTGGACAGATCAAGGTCTCCGGCCTTCAGGCGCGCCGTGATGTGCGGTGGATTCGCGATCTGGATATCCGCCTCTCCGTCCAGCCGGTTGCTGTCGAGCACGGTCGTCATATCGCGCAGTGAAATCCGGCCATCGCTGGTATAGGTCATCTGCCCAGACACCGAGGCCACCTGTCCCAGACCCTCGGGCACCGACACGCCGCCCTGTCCGAAGGCGGCCAGCATCTTATGCGTATCGCGCGCCGTGACCGTGGTCTTGCCATCCATTTCTCCGGCCAAATTCACTCGGCCCGAGAACTGAACATCTCCGCCCGGCGCGGTCAGGCTCAGGTCCAGCGGCGTGACCACCCCGCTGGAAAAGGCGGGCAGATCGGGGATCGTCAGGTCGACCTCAACGGCACCGCCGGGCACGGGCATACTGGCCTGCATCTGCATCGGATCGGTGATATCTGGCCACCGCGCGGACAGGTCGACATTGGCGAAATCCATGCTGACCGCGCCGTTTTCAAGGTAAATCAGCCGGGCTCCGGTCAGTTCCAGCCGTTCCAGCGTGATCGGACGGCTCTCGACCGCTTGCGCCGATGCACCAGAGACCTCCGCGTTTCCGGGCTGGTGCAACTCCCAGTTTCCGCGCCCGTCTGTGCGTTCGAGCCGCAGAACAGGGCGATCGGCCAGCACCCGCTTGATGCGGATGTCGCCGGACATCAAGGCCGCGGCATCAACCCCAACCGCCAGACTTTGCGCGCTGACCATCGGCTCGGACCCGGCCCAGGGGGCGTTGCCGAAGGTGACGGGGCCAGTCTCCATGCCCAAAACCGGCCAGAAGGATAACCGCACATCGCCCGACAGGGTCAGGTCGCGGCCTGTCTGCGCCTTGACCTGCTCCGCCAGAATGGTCGCCAGCTTGTCACCCGGCATCAGCAGCAACGCGCCAATCACCAGCCCGAAGGCCGCAACCAGAAGAAAAACAATACGAATGAGCCACTTCATGGGTCTGCCTTTCCGGCTTGTCTGCTCTGCTGCAAGTCAGCCCTGTGCGGGCGGCATTTGCAAGGGGAAGCTTTCCCCTCTATATGCCCGGCCATGAGTACGAACCCGCCCAACCTCCGCCCTGATCTGGCCCCTTCGGCGCAGATCACCGACACGGCCCGCCGCGGCCAGCCCACCCTTGGGATGGTGTCTTTGGGATGTCCCAAGGCGCTGGTCGACAGTGAGCGTATTCTGACCCGGCTGCGAGCGGAAGGATATGGCATTTCGCCAGATTATGCCGGGGCCGATGCCGTGATTGTGAACACTTGCGGGTTTCTGGATAGCGCCAAGGCGGAATCGCTTGAGGCCATTGGCGAGGCGCTGGTCGAAAACGGCAAGGTCATCGTGACGGGCTGTC
The DNA here is from genome assembly GCF_056542385.1 of Ruegeria sp. AD2(2025). Classification (NCBI taxonomy): domain Bacteria; kingdom Pseudomonadati; phylum Pseudomonadota; class Alphaproteobacteria; order Rhodobacterales; family Roseobacteraceae; genus Ruegeria; species Ruegeria sp. AD2(2025). The sequence continues at coordinate 159,552 of NZ_JBQFZS010000004.1, read as the reverse complement.
TGGGGGCCGAGCCTGACTATATCCGTGAACATCATCCGCGCATTCTGGCGGTCACCGGGCCGCACCAGTACGAACAGGTGCTGGACGCCGTCCATGCCGCCGTGCCGCCCGATCCGAACCCATATGTCGATCTGCTGCCCGCCTCGGGCGTGAAACTGACCCCGCGCCACTACAGCTATCTCAAGATTTCCGAGGGCTGTAACCACAAGTGCAAGTTCTGCATCATCCCCGATATGCGCGGTAAGTTGGCCAGTCGCCCGGCCCATGCTGTGCTGCGCGAGGCCGAGAAGCTGGTGGATAATGGTGTGCGTGAGCTTCTGGTGATCTCGCAGGACACCTCAGCCTATGGGCTGGATCGCAAATACGATGTGAACCCATGGAAAGATCGCGAGGTGCGCAGCCACATCACCGATTTGGCGCGTGAATTGGGTCAGTTCGATGCTTGGGTGCGGCTGCACTATGTCTATCCCTACCCCCATGTGCGCGAGTTGATCCCGCTGATGGCGGATGCGGGCTGCAATGTGCTGCCTTATCTCGATATCCCGTTCCAGCACGCCCATCCGGATGTGCTGAAACGCATGGCGCGCCCGGCGGCGGGGGCCAAGACGCTGGATGAGATCGCAGCATGGCGCGCGACCTGCCCCGATATCACCCTGCGTTCGACCTTCATCGTGGGCTATCCCGGCGAGACCGAGGCCGAATTCCAGACCTTGCTCGACTGGATGGACGAGGCGCAACTGGATCGCGTCGGCTGTTTCCAGTACGAAAACGTCGATGGGGCGCGCTCAAACGACCTGCCCGATCACGTCCCCGCCGAAGTCAAGCAAGAGCGTTGGGATCGTTTCATGGAGAAGGCGCAGGCGATCTCCGAGGCGAAGCTGGCCGCCAAGGTCGGTCAGACGCTGGACGTGATCGTGGATGAGATCGATGACGAGGCCGCAACCTGCCGCACCAAATCCGATGCGCCCGAGATCGACGGGAACCTGTTCATCGACGAAGGGTTCGAGGGGCTGAAACCCGGTGACATCGTTCGGGTCGAGGTGGATGAGGCCGGGGAATATGATCTGTGGGGGCGTCTGCTGCCCACGGCCTGAGCGCTCAGAACAACCCGATCAGCGCAAACACCCACGCCGCACCTGCCGCAATGGCTGTCAGGGCGACGGCGGCGCTGGCCGCGTCTTTGGCTTGCCCGGCCAACGGGTTATGGTCGGTCGAGGTGTGATCCACCGCACGTTCGATGGCGGTATTGAACAGCTCAGCAACCAGAACCATGACGCCCATGATCAGGACCAGCGCACGGTCCGTCGCGCCCAAGGGCAGCAGAAATGCAAGCGAGCCCGAGATCAAATTGGCCCAGCCCCAGCTGCGAAAGGAATACTCGTCGCGCCACGTGGCGCGCAGGCCCTGCCAGCTCCAGCGGGTGCGGTCTTTCAGGCGGTTGAAGAAATTGCGCATATGTCTTTCCGGTCGAAACTCTGCCCCTCAGGTTCAGTGAGGGCGACAGAAAGGCAAGAAAAAACCGCCCCCAAGGGCGGCATCCATGCGGCAGAGATGCAGACGGCCCCAACCGGGACCGCCTGCGAATGGCTTATTGGGTGACCGGATTACAGACAGTCTGACCCGCTTCGGTGGTGGCCAGCTCATAACCCGCCGCACAGCTGGGCGCGCCGAACTTGTCATAATCGGGCTGGATGTAGACCGGGGTCGGTTCTTCCTGCTGCGAGCACGCAGTCAGAACAACAGCTGTGGCGCAGATGGCAGCAAATTTCAGTTTCATGTCCGTCAATCCTCTATTACTTTTCTGATATTGCCCAATTTTTCGGGGCCAGTATCAGAATAAGACCAAGAGTTTCATCTGGCAACCATCTCGATCACGTTGCTGTGATTAAAGGCGAAACAACGCTGGCGGCACGACCCTGCGGATACGGGCTACCCTTTTGTCAGACCTGCCCTAAACTCAACACCTGACATCAGCCAATGACGGAGAAGCAAAATGTCCGACGCGCCAATCATCGCCCAGAATACCCCATATCCGGTCGAGGTGACCGAGGGTAAGACCTATTTCTGGTGCGCGTGCGGCAAATCCCAGCGCCAGCCCTTCTGCGATGGATCACATAAGGACACCGGGTTGGAGCCCGTGAAATACACCGCCGAGGTCAGCAAGAAAGTGTTCTTCTGCGGCTGCAAGCACAGTGCGAACCCACCGCTATGCGACGGATCGCATGGCAAACTCTGACGGAAGTTTACGCCAGTTCGTTTAACGCTTGCGCATTGGCGCAGAAATCGGGGGCGGCTGTGGCGCGTGCCTGTTGTGAGGCCAGCCAGATCAGGCATCGTTCATTGCAGCCCGATGCGCGGCAGCGCGTTACCATCTGGGCATAGTCATGCTCGGTCAGCTTGCCCTCGGCCATTGCCTCGGTCAGCGAAACGCCCATGCAGCGCGCCACAGATCGCGTCAGCCAAAAGTGCTTTTCGATCTCGCCAAGCGGTATCTGTGCCATCTGTTCACCTTACGTGTTTCCGGCTTTCAGCGCGGCGAACCGGGCCCGGTTGGGGCAGGTGCACGGCGCCTGTTCAGCGGTTTCATTCTCATTCAGCCAGTCGGGACAGGCCCGGGCCCATTCACATCCACGGCAGAGGGCGACCATTTCGGCCCATTCCTCTTGTGTCAGCCGTCCTTCGCGATGCGCTGACACGATGTCGGTTCCGGTCACCCGGCCCATCCGCAGGACCAGACGAAGATGAGTCATGATCTGTCCCAATCGCGGCATGACGGCACCTTTCCCGTTACGGCATCAGCCTGTTCAACAATTCCTGGTTGCGGCAATATTCCGGTGTGCGGGCCGCCTCTGGCTTTCCGGCCAGAAACGCCTCGCAATGCCCCGGATTTGCACATTCCGTACAGCGCAGGACTGCATCCGATATCTCGTCCAACCGCACCGCCCCGCTGATGGAAGCCTCCTGCAGATCAACACCCAGCGCTGTGGCCATCTCGTCGACGAGGCCTGCGTGATGTCGCAGCTTTTTGCGGTGGGACATACGGTTTCCTTTCCCCTGCACACGTGCCGGGAACCTAACCGATTTGGCCAACGCCCCCCTTGACTCAGGTCAATGCCCGGCCCGCGAGGTGATCAAGATAGGCCCGCGTCGCATCCTGCACCCGGCGGAAGCGATCACCGCCCAGTTTCTTGCCGCCATACCAGCGGGTTACGATGATGACGTGATCGGACAGTTCGGCGCGCTCCATCATCCGCAGGATCACCATCGCCGCGCCGGCCTCGCCATCATCGGCTTTCAGCGCACCGGTCGGCAAGACGGCGGCCCAGGTATTATGGGTCGCCTTCGCGTAAGCCTTGTCAGATTTCAGCGCGGCCAGAACCGCATCCACCTCGGCCCGGCTGGTGGCGCGCGCGCCTGTCACGGCATATTTCGAGCCGCGATCGCTCAGCACCACGCCCAGTTGAGTGAGTTCGGGCATTATCGCAGTCCCAACTGACGGGCGGTCTGCAGAACCGCCTCGACCCGTTTGGCGTTGGGCGGGTGTGTAGCCAGAAAGCGATCCCCGGGATCCGGGATGCGCTGAAAGAAATTCATGCCGGTCAGCGGATTATACCCTGCCGAATAGGTGATAACCGTGCCCAGCCGGTCCGCTTCCAGCTCGAACTCTCGGGAATAGGTCTGCGCGCCGACCTTGGCGCCCAGTTCCTGCGCCCGCTCGACCCCGGCCGCATCCTGCCCCTGATTGCGGGCCAGTTCGCCAAAGATGCGGGCGCTGTCCTTGGCGTTCTGGGCCTGCCGGGCGATGTGGCCCAGAATGTGATGCGCCGCCTCATGCCCCATGACAAAGGCCAGCTCGTCCGCGTTCTGCGCCGAGCGGATCATCGGTTGGGTGAAAATGATCAATGGACGGCCATCCTCGTCCACGGTCTGAAACGCATTTGCCGGGGCGCGGGGGTCGAGATCGACCAGTATGACAAAATCGCAATTGGCCGAACGCGCCCGGCGGCGGCACTCCCGACCCGCCGCCTCGCCAACCGCGCGGCTGACTTGTTCAAAGCTGCGGGCGGTGGCCTTCTGGTCGGATGACGATGGCTGCCACCTCTCGGCCGGAACGGCAACCAGCGAGGGGGGCTCGCACGCCGCCAGCAACAACACCAGCATCAGGGCAAGACGGCGCATTCGGGTTCCTTTCAGTCACTTTGACCGCGGGCAACCATAGCGCGGCTTATCCGAGGGAGCCATATTGGATTCCGTCCCTGCCGGGTTGCATTACGGCCTCGTGATCGGCACTCTGCGGATATGTTTTCAATCGAACACGAATTCGACTCGACGGTCATTACGCTGGTGGATGAAGGCCCCAAGCCTTTGCAGGAAGATATTGTGATCAACAGCTTCGCCGAATGCGTCACCATTGAGCAACTGGATCCCCGCACCGATCAGGTTCAGAAAATCACCCTGTCACCCGAACAGGTGCGCGACCTGGCCGCCGCGCTTGACCTGCCCGAAGGCGTCTATCAGATTCGCGAGACCGACGGCCCAAGGGAATAATCCCGCTGCCCCACCCGGACCCCTGATCCCAGACAGCATTTCCGATTGAATTTGTCACCCTTTCGGGGGCAGTTTGCCCTTGAAAGAGGACGGCAGGTCTCCGACATACAGACTGCCTATGTGAAGGAAGTTAACATATGTCTCTTAAGAACCAAGCCGCGCTGGATTTCCTGCACGCGCGCCGCTCGCGCCCGGCCAAGACACTGGTGGCCCCTGCCCCGACCCGGGACGAGTTGGTGCCGCTGCTCACCGCCGCCGCACGCAGCCCGGATCACGCCAAGCTGGAACCCTGGCGGTTTATCGTGATCGAAAAGGGCGCCATGCCACGTCTGGCCGAGCTGACCGAAAGCCGCGGTCAGGCGTTGGGCAAACCCGCGGAAGAGATCGCCAAGGCCCGCAGTCAGTTCGACATGGGACATCTGGCGGTTGCGGTGATCGAGGTACAGAAGCCCTCGGAAAAGGTGCCCGCGATTGAACAGACCTACTCGGCCGGGGCGGCCTGCCTGGGCCTGCTGAATGCGGCCTTGGCGGCGGGCTGGGGGGCCAACTGGCTGTCCGGCTGGCAGGCCCATGATCGCGCGTTCTGCCGGGATGCGCTGGGTTTGGCCGAGAACGAGCGCATCGTCGGCTTTGTTCACATTGCAACCGAGGGCAAAGCCCCGCCCGAACGCCCGCGCCCCGATGTTGCTGCGCTGACCCAATGGGTTTCCGAATGATCATCATCCAGTCCTTCCTGCAGGCACTGGGCCAGATCGGAGACCCCCGGTTCCGCAAGGTTCTGCTTCTGGGTGTCGGTCTGACCTTCGCCCTGCTGGTGGCGGCCTATGCTGGGTTCTTGTGGCTGATCAACGCCTTGGTCGGCGAACAGGCCACCTTGCCGATATTGGGTGAAGTGACGTGGCTGAACGACCTGCTCAGCGTGTCGTCGTTCCTGCTTATGATGGTGCTGTCGGTGTTTCTGATGGTGCCTGTCGCATCGGCCATTACCTCGATGTTTCTGGACGAAGTGGCGCAGGCGGTCGAGGATAAGCACTATCCCGGCCTGCCCCCCGCCCAGCGCATTCCCTTCGGCGACGCGTTGCGCGACACGCTTAGTTTTCTGGGCGTGCTGATCGTGGCGAACCTACTGGCGCTGATCCTCTATGCGTTTTTCACACCGTTTGCGCTGTTTATTTTCTGGGGCATGAACGGTTTTCTGCTGGGGCGAGAGTATTTCACCCTCGCCGCCATGCGCCGGTTAGGGCGCGAGGGCGCACGAAAGCTGAGGGCCAAACACAGCATGACGATCTGGGCCGCAGGGATCCTGATGGCCGTTCCGTTATCGGTGCCGCTGGTGAACCTGCTGATCCCGATCCTCGGGGCCGCGACCTTCACCCATATCTATCACGGTCTGTCCGGGAAGCGGACCTAGGCGCTATTCCCGCGGCTCCAACTGGTTCAGCCAGTCGAAATCCCGCACCGAGATCACGCCCGAGATGATGATCCCAGCAATAATCGCCCACAAGATCACCGTGATACCGGTGGTGATCCAGAGCTTTTTCTTCATGTGATGCACTTCCGGCGCGCCCGCATGGGTGCCCGGAACGATATCACCCAGATCGCCCTGCGTCTTGATCCGCACCGGCAGCACGACCAGCAGGGTCAAGAACCAAATGACTGCAAACAAAACCAGCGCGGCCGTGATCGTCATCTGCGTCAGACCTGTTCCAGTTCAACAAGGCAACCGTTGAAGTCCTTGGGGTGTAGGAACAGAACCGGCTTGCCGTGCGCGCCGATCTTGGGCTCTCCGGTTCCCAGAACGCGCGCACCGGTCTCTTTCAGGTGGTCGCGCGCGGCGATGATATCCTCGACCTCATAGCAGACGTGGTGGATGCCCCCGGCGGGGTTCTTTTCCAGAAATCCGTTGATCGGGCTGTTCTCGCCCAAAGGATACAGCAGTTCGATCTTGGTGTTGGGCAGTTCGATGAACACGACGGTAACCCCGTGATCGGGCTCGTCCTGCGGCGCGCCGACCTTGGCACCCAAGGCGTTGCGATACTGGGCCGAGGCGGCTTCGAGGTCCGGTACTGCGATGGCAACGTGGTTCAGGCGACCGATCATCAAACTCTCCTTCCGTTCTGCGTTGCAGCGGTTATGGGGGCTGACCGGTGAAAGGGCAAGTGCGCCAAAACGCGCGTTAACCCTGTATTAGCCGGAAGTTCCTAGCGTGAAGCATCTGCTAATCAGGAGTTCTGCCATGGACGATTCGGGACCTTTCGCCCCTCAGACGCTTGCCACCAAGATGCGGCCGCTGCTGGGCCAGACGATCCTTGTGGTCGAAGACAGCCGCTATGCCTGCGACGCAATAAGACTGATGTGCCTACACAGTGGCGCGCGTATCCGGCGGGCGGATTGCCTGCAATCAGCGCGACGGCATCTGCAGATCTACCGCCCCTCGGTCCTGATTGTCGATATGGGGTTGCCGGATGGATCAGGGGCCGATCTGATTGCCGAACTCACCCGTGCGGTGCCGCGTATCGGCGTTATTCTGGGGCTGTCGGGTGACGATAACGCCAGATCGACCGCAATGCGTGCCGGGGCAGACGGTTTCTTGGCAAAACCACTCAGCTCGGTCGCTTATTTCCAGAAAACCATCCTCGAACTCTTGCCCGAAGACCGCCGCCCCGGCGGGCTCGAGGCCGTGCGGGATGAGGTCGTCCACCCCGATCCGCTGGCCTATCAGGATGACATGGCCCATATCGCCGACCTGCTGACCGGCCCGACCGATCAGCGCACATTCGACTACGTGGCGCAATTTCTGCAAAGCGTGGCGCGGGATGCGCAGGACACGGTGCTGGCCGACGCTGCGCGGCAGCTTGCCCAATCGCGGGTGCACGGCGCGCCAATGACGGCGCAGGCGGCACGGGTCGCCGGGCTGGTGCAAGAGCGACTGGAACGGCAGGAGGCGATCTGAGATGCTGACCGCCTATTTCGTGACGGCAGGCCTTCTGTGCATCTGGGCTTATCGTCAGACACGTCTGACGGCCAAAAGCATCCGCAGCAACCGTCGGGACATCGCAAACCCGTTGGGGTGATCGCTGCGGTTGCCCCAAACGAAAACCGCCCGCACAAGGCGGGCGGTTTCGATCAGTCTTGCGGGATCAGACGCAGGCCCAGCTCCATCAACTGATCCGAGGTCGGATCAGAGGGCGCGTCCATCATCAGATCCTCGGCGCGCTGGTTCATCGGGAACATCATGACCTCGCGGATGTTGGCCTCATCCGCCAGCAGCATCACGATCCGGTCGATCCCCGCAGCACAGCCCCCGTGCGGCGGCGCGCCATAATGGAAGGCGCTGAACAACGCACCAAAGCGGGATTTCACCTCGTCCTCGCCGTAGCCCGCCAGTTCAAAGGCCTTCAGCATGATCTCGGGCTTGTGGTTCCGGATCGCGCCCGAGACCAGCTCATACCCGTTACAGGCCAGATCATACTGATACCCGCGCACGTCCAGAGGATCGCCCTGCAGCGCCTCCATCCCGCCCTGCGGCATCGAGAACGGGTTGTGTTCAAAGTCAATCGCGCCGGTTTCCTCGTCCTGTTCGTAGATCGGGAAATCCACGATCCAGGCAAAGGCGAAGCGGTCTTTCTCAGTCAGGCCCAATTCCTCGCCAATCACGTCGCGCGCTTTGCCAGCCACCTTTTCAAAGGCTTTCGGTTTGCCACCCAGGAAGAACGCCGCATCACCCACATCCAGGCCCAGTTGCTGGCGGATCGCCTCGGTACGCTCAGGCCCGATATTCTTGGCCAGCGGTCCCGCGGCCTCTCGCCCTTCGCCCTGATCGCGCCAGAAGATATAACCCATCCCGGGCAGCCCCTCTTTCTGGGCAAAGGCGTTCATGCGGTCGCAGAACTTGCGGCTGCCACCGCTCGGCGCTGGGATGGCACGGATTTCGGTGCCGTCCTGCTCCAACAGCTTCGCGAAAATCGCGAAGCCACTATCGCGGAAGTGGTCGGAGACCACTTGCATTTTAATAGGATTCCGCAGGTCGGGCTTGTCGGTGCCGTACCACAGGGCCGAGTCCCTATAGGAAATCTGCGGCCATTCCTGATCGACTTCGCGACCACCACCGAACTCTTCGAATACGCCGGTCAGAACGGGTTGGATCGTGTCGAACACGTCCTGCTGTTCGACAAACGACATCTCCATGTCGAGCTGGTAGAAATCGGTGGGCGAGCGGTCAGCCCGCGGGTCTTCATCGCGGAAGCACGGCGCGATCTGGAAATACTTGTCGAAGCCCGACACCATGATCAGTTGCTTGAACTGCTGCGGGGCCTGCGGCAGCGCATAGAACTTACCCGGATGCAGGCGCGACGGCACCAAGAAGTCGCGCGCGCCTTCCGGCGACGAGGCCGTGATAATCGGCGTTTGATACTCGCGGAACCCCTGATCCCACATGCGTTTACGCATGGATGCCACAACGTCCGAACGCAGGGTCATGTTCTGCTGCATCGCCTCACGGCGCAGGTCCAGATAGCGATAGCGCAGGCGGGTTTCCTCGGGGTATTCCTGATCGCCGAACACCATCAGCGGCAGTTCATCGGCTGCGCCCAAGACTTCCAATTCCCGCACATAAACCTCGATCTCGCCAGTGGGCAGTTTCGGGTTCACCAGTTCGGGGTCGCGCGCTTTGACCGTTCCGTCGATGCGGATACACCATTCCGAGCGCACTTTCTCGAGCTCGGCAAAGGCGGCGCTGTCACCGTCGCACAGAACCTGCGTCACGCCGAAATGGTCACGCAGGTCGATGAACAGCACGCCGCCGTGATCTCGGACACGATGCACCCAGCCGGACAGGCGGACGGTTTCACCGACATTGGCGGCGGTCAGAGCGGCGCAGGTGTGGCTGCGATAGGCGTGCATGAAAATATCCCTTCGGGCGCAGAATTCGTCGCGCCGATACACCCTGTCAGGCTTGGAAAGTCAAGGCAGGTCGGGCGGTCAGAACGGTCTTTGCACGTTGCCGGAATAGAAATAGACGCCCAGACCGGCAGCAAAGATGATATTGCCCGCAATCGCATGCAGCAGAACCGCGTACAGGAACGACCCGCGCTGGCGATAGGCCCATGCAAACAGCAACCCTCCGGCGAAGGTCATCGCAGCGACGATCCAGCTCCAGTACATCAGATGCGCCAGCGAAAACAGCGTTGCATTCCAGAGATATGCAGACCGCCCGTCGGGCAGGATCGCATGGTAGCGGCGGAAGAACAGGGTGCGAAACAGCAGCTCTTGCGGCAGGGCCGAGGCCAGCGGGTAGCCGATCCAGATGAACGCCAGTAACTCGGGTCGGTGTTTCAGCAGCCCAAAGGCCGCATCGGGCCGCGCGTTCAGCACAAGCGCCGAACAGAAACCCGCCATCGCAATCGTGAACAGCAAGACCTCGGCCCAGGACCAGTTGCGCCAGCCATAGCGTAGCTCGGCCCAGGAAAACCCGGGCGTATTGTGCAGTAGGACAATACCCAGCCCGGTGAACGCAAAGAGCGCGGGAAACATCCAGTCCGGCGGGAACAGCACCGCGATCAGAACGGGGACGGCGATGTAGAACAGCCCGAATTCCATCCTCAGCCGCTGCACCTGTGCAGGGCGCGCGGCCCAGTCGCTTTGTCTGCTCACGGTGTTACAAGCTCCGCCCGGATCAGTCCCCGCAGGGAGTTGCCGATATGGATGGTTTGCGCGTTTTGCAGGTCGGTCAAGGTCAGTACGGTTTCAATCGCGGCTTTCTGATCCAGCATCTCTTGCCGCAGGACCCCGGGCAGAACGCCGCTGGACAGCGTGGGCGTCAGGCGGCGGCCATCGGGCATATCAAGAAACAGGTTGGTGATCGTGCCTTCGCACAGCTCATCCCGTTCATTCAGGAACAGCAGTTCATCCACAGCTTCGGGCAAAGCCGCCCGCGCTTTATCATAGACCACGCGGCGGGTGGTTTTGTGGCGCAGCCAGATATCCGACGACGATAAACGCTGTTCCGCCACGCTTACGCGCCAGAGCGACGGGTTCGCCGCGAGTGCTCCGGTGGTCAGCGCGAAACCGCCGCCTGTGTCCAGCGTCAGGCGGCAGCGCAGCGGGGCATCGCCCGAGGCCGCGTGCAATACCGTCAGCGCCGCAGCCCGGTCGAAGGCAATGCCAAATGTCCGGGCAGAACGCGCCATACGCGCCAGATGGCTGTCCAGCCGCACAAATCCTTGCCCCGACCGAAAAGCAAGCGTTTCAATCAGGCGGAAATTAGGGTCAGCTGGTGGGCGAAGCGGGCTTTCCATAGCGCCTCCTCATATTCCGATGGGGCGGTGCTGTCCCAGACCAGCCCGCCGCCCACGTTCAGGGTCGCCTTGCCGTCTTCGACCATGAGGGTGCGGATGGCCACGTTGAACTCGGACCGCCCGTCCGGCGCGGCCCAGCCGATGGTGCCGCAATAGACGTCGCGGGGCCACGGCTCCAGCTCCGACAGAATTTCCATCGCGCGAATTTTCGGCGCGCCGGTGATTGAGCCGCAGGGGAACAGCGCCGTCAGGATATCCGACAGCCCCACCCCAAGGTGCAACTGCGCCTGCACCAGCGAGACCATCTGGTGAACGGTGGCATAGGATTCCACCTTGAACAGTTCCGGCACCTTGACCGACCCGGCCAGCGCGACGCGGCTGATATCATTGCGCAGCAGGTCGACGATCATCAGGTTCTCGGCCCGGTTCTTTTCGTCCGTGGTCAGAAATGCACGGCGGCGTTCATCCTCGACCGGATCTTCGCTGCGCGGCTGGGTGCCCTTCATCGGGCGGGTTTCGATCCGGCCCCCGGCATCGGTGCGGAAGAACAGCTCGGGCGAGCGGCTCAGCAGGTCGGGCAGCCCGTCTTGTTCGACCAGCGCACCATGACCAACGGGCTGGCCCGCAGCCAGCGCGGCATACAGCGCGGCGCTGTCGCCGGTGACTTCGAGGTCGATGGGGAAGGTCAGATTCGCCTGATAGATATCGCCCGCACTGATGGCGTCATGCACCTTGCGGAAGGCGTCCGTATAACGCGCCTCGTCCCAACGGGGCTGAAACGCGGTCACGCCACCGGTATCGGCAGACAGTCCAACGCGGTCGGGCGCATCGAACACGCCAAAGCACAGCAGCGGCAACCGACGCCCCTCGGGCAGGCGCTCCGCCAGACGCGGCTCCAGCACATAGCCCAGCTCATAGCTTGCATATCCCGCCAGCCATGCGCCATCCACGCGCGCCTGATCCAGCGCCGCCAGGGCCTGGGGCACCTCATCCGCGGTGTCCGCGCGGATGATCTGAGAGGGACGGTCAAACCGGGTACCACGCCCGGCTGGTCCTTGATCGAAACGAATACGCAAGTGCATCCTCATTTGCCGTGCTGCGCGATATAGAGGATACGCCAGCAGGGGAAAGGGGGGAAAGCGGCAATTTCACCCTTGTTTCCGATACCTCTTGCACCTTTTCGCGCGGTCCCTATAACGCAGGACAATTTGGGCGCTGGGGCGGTGCCCTGACTCGCGGACAATCGAAGGAACGTGGCCATGCCGAGAAGAACCGACATCCAGTCGATCATGATCATCGGGGCGGGGCCCATTGTTATCGGTCAGGCCTGCGAGTTCGACTATTCCGGTGCTCAGGCCTGTAAGGCGCTGCGCGAGGAAGGCTACCGGGTCATTCTGGTCAACTCGAACCCCGCGACGATCATGACCGATCCGGGTCTGGCAGATGCCACCTATATCGAGCCGATCACCCCCGAAGTGGTCGCTAAGATCATCGAGAAAGAGCGCCCCGATGCCCTGCTGCCAACCATGGGTGGTCAGACTGGCTTGAATACATCGCTCGCGTTGGAAGAGATGGGCGTGCTTGACAAGTTCGGTGTCGAGATGATCGGCGCCAAGCGCGACGCCATCGAAATGGCCGAAGACCGCGCCCTGTTCCGTGAGGCGATGGACCGGTTGGGTATCGAAAACCCCAAGGCCGAGATTGTGACCGCCCCCAAGGATGAAGACGGCAAAAAAGACCTCGACGCGGGTGTCGCGTTGGCTCTGGACACGCTTGAAACCGTGGGCCTGCCAGCCATCATCCGCCCTGCCTTTACGTTGGGCGGTACTGGCGGCGGAGTGGCCTATAACCGCGAAGATTATATCCATATTTGCCGCTCGGGCATGGATGCCTCACCCGTTGGTCAGATCCTGATCGACGAAAGCCTGCTGGGCTGGAAGGAATACGAGATGGAGGTGGTGCGCGACACCGCCGACAACGCCATCATCGTCTGTTCTATCGAGAACGTGGACCCAATGGGCGTGCACACGGGTGACTCGATCACCGTGGCCCCTGCCCTGACGCTGACCGATAAAGAATACCAGATCATGCGCAATCACTCGATTGCCGTGCTGCGCGAGATTGGCGTCGAAACTGGTGGATCGAACGTGCAGTGGGCGATCAACCCCGTCGATGGCCGCATGGTCGTGATCGAGATGAACCCGCGCGTGTCGCGCTCGTCCGCGCTGGCGTCCAAAGCGACCGGTTTCCCGATCGCCAAGATCGCAGCGAAACTGGCCGTGGGTTATACGCTGGATGAGCTGGACAATGACATCACCAAGGTCACGCCCGCCAGCTTTGAGCCGACCATCGACTATGTCGTGACAAAAATTCCGAAATTCGCCTTTGAGAAATTCCCCGGCTCGGAACCCTACCTGACCACCGCGATGAAATCGGTGGGAGAGGCCATGTCCATCGGCCGCACCATTCACGAATCGATGCAAAAGGCGCTGGCCTCGATGGAATCGGGTCTGACCGGCTTTGATGAGATCGAAATCCCCGGCCTGAATGTCGGTGTTTGGGACGAAGCCGACGACAAGGCCGCCGTGATCAAGGCGATCAGCCAGCAGACGCCGGACCGGTTGCGCACCATCGCGCAGGCGATGCGTCATGGTCTGACTGACGACGAAATCTTCGGCGTCACCAAGTTCGACCCGTGGTTCCTAGCCCGCATTCGCGAGATCATCGAGGCCGAGCGTCAGGTCCGCAAAGACGGTCTGCCGATGACCGAAGAAGGCATCCGCAGGCTAAAAATGCTGGGCTTCACCGATGCGCGTCTTGGCAACCTGACCGGTCGCGACGAAGCCAACGTCCGCCGCGCCCGCCGCAATCTGGGCGTCAATGCAGTCTTTAAACGCATCGACACCTGCGCCGCCGAATTTGAGGCACAGACGCCATATATGTACTCGACCTATGAAGCGCCGATGATGGGTGAGGTCGAGTGCGAGGCGCGCCCGAGCGACCGCAAGAAGGTCGTCATCCTCGGCGGTGGCCCGAACCGGATCGGTCAGGGCATCGAGTTCGATTATTGCTGTTGTCACGCCTGTTTCGCGCTGACCGATGCCGGGTATGAGACCATCATGGTCAACTGCAACCCCGAGACCGTCAGCACCGACTACGACACCTCGGACCGTCTGTATTTCGAGCCGCTGACCTTTGAGCACGTCATGGAAATCCTGACCACCGAGCAGGAAAACGGCACCCTGCACGGCGTCATCGTTCAGTTCGGCGGCCAGACCCCGCTGAAACTGGCCCACGCGCTCGAGAACGAAGGCATCCCGATCCTCGGCACCACGCCCGACGCGATTGATCTGGCCGAAGACCGCGAACGGTTCCAGGCGCTGGTCAACGAGTTGGGCCTGAAACAGCCCAAGAACGGCATCGCCTCGACCGATGAGCAAGCACTGGAGATTGCCGAAGAGATCGGCTTTCCGCTGGTCATCCGTCCCTCATACGTGCTGGGCGGACGTGCGATGGAAATCGTCCGCGATATGGACCAGCTGAAACGCTATATCGCCGAGGCGGTGGTGGTTTCAGGTGATAGCCCTGTGCTGCTTGACAGCTATCTGTCCGGCGCGGTTGAGCTGGATGTCGATGCGCTCAGCGACGGAACGGATGTGCATGTCGCAGGCATCATGCAGCATATCGAAGAGGCGGGCGTGCATTCGGGCGACTCGGCCTGTTCGCTGCCGCCCTATTCGCTCAGCCCCGAAATTCTGGCGCAGATCGAGGATCAGGCGCATAAACTGGCCCGCGCGCTGAACGTGGTCGGCTTGATGAACGTACAGTTCGCGGTCAAGGATGACGAGATCTATCTGATCGAGGTCAACCCCCGCGCCAGCCGCACCGTTCCCTTCGTGGCCAAGGCCACCGACAGCGCCATCGCCTCGATCGCCGCGCGGGTGATGGCGGGCGAGCCGCTGTCGAACTTCCCGCAGCGTCCCGCCTACAACAAGGAACAGGACCACAAGGTCGTTGACCAGATGACACTGGCCGATCCGAACATGCCGTGGTTCTCGGTGAAAGAGGCCGTGCTGCCCTTTGCCCGCTTCCCCGGCGTCGATACGATCCTCGGCCCCGAGATGCGCTCGACCGGTGAGGTGATGGGCTGGGATCACGACTTCCCGCGCGCCTTCCTCAAGGCGCAGATGGGGGCTGGCATGGTGCTGCCCGCGACCGGTCGTGCCTTTGTGTCGATCAAGGATGCCGACAAGGGGCCCGCAATGCTCGAGGCCGCGCAGACGTTGTCGGCGCAAGGCTTCTCGCTGGTGGCCACACGCGGCACCCAAAGCTGGCTGGCGGCGCAAGGCGTGGCCTGTGATGTGGTCAACAAGGTCTACGAGGGCCGCCCGGATGTGGTCGACATGCTGAAGGACGGCCAGGTGCAACTGGTGATGAACACCACCGAGGGCGCGCAGGCGGTCGAGGACAGCAAGGCCATCCGGTCCATCGCGCTGTATGACAAGATCCCCTATTTCACCACGGCTGCCGGGTCCCACGCGGCAGCGCTCGCCATCAGGGCGCAGGCCGAGGGAGAGGTTGAGGTTCAGTCCCTACAGGGCTGATCCGAAAGCAAAACGAGACAAGCCCCGGTCGCTGACCGGGGCTTTTTTGTGTCGTCGACGAAGCCCCTTCTGGCGTCGGGAAAACCGGCAGACTTCGCACTCAGGGCAAGCGTCGACCGGCATGGGGCTCAACCTATAAAAACGTCACGCCCACAGGGTTGCATTCCCTTAGGTCAAGACACCTTGATCAAAACCCACCGGGACTGCATTTTGTGCAGATCATGAAATCAGGACCCGCCATGTATACTCCTGCCATCACCGGAACCGGTGTCTATACACCCGAAAACGTCATCACCAACGCCGAGTTGGTTGAGGCCTTCAACGCCTATGCCGACCGGGTCAACGCCGAGAACGCCGACGCGATTGCGGCAGGCCAGATGGAGCCGTTGCAGCATTCCTCGGAAGAGTTCATCGTCAAGGCGTCGGGGATCGAGAACCGGTTCGTGATGGACAAGACCGGCGTACTGGACCCTGAAATCATGCATCCATCGCTGCGACAGCGCCGCGATGACGAGCCGGGGATCATGACCGAAATGGCAGTGGATGCCTGCCGCAAGGCGCTGGCGCAGGCCGGACGGTCGGCGGACGAGGTCGATCTGGTAATCTGTGCCGCTTCGAACCATGAACGCGCCTATCCGGCGATTGCGATTGAAATACAGGATGCGCTGGGGATCGATGGGTTCGGGTTCGACATGAACGTCGCCTGTTCGTCGGCCACGTTCGGCATTCAGGCGGCGGCGGATATGGTGCGCTCAGGCTCGGTCCGGGCGGCGCTGGTGGTCAACCCCGAGATCTGCTCGGGCCATCTGGAATGGCGCGACCGCGATTGCCATTTCATCTTCGGCGATGTGGCGACCGCAACGCTGGTGGAACGTCTGGACGACGCCAAGGGCCCGCATTTCGAGATCGTCTCGACCCGATGCGCCACCGCGTTTTCCAACAATATCCGCAATAATAACGGCTTTCTGCGCCGGTCCCGCCCCGATGGAGTCGTCGACCGCCGCGACATGCAGTTCATGCAGAACGGGCGCAAGGTGTTCAAAGAGGTCCTGCCGATGGTCAGCAAGCATATCAGCGACCACATGGATGCCGAAGGCGTGGCGAGCAGCGATCTGAAACGCCTATGGCTGCATCAGGCCAACAAGACGATGAACGATTTCATCGGCAAGAAGGTTCTGGGCCGCGAACCCGAGCCGGGCGAGCAGCCCAACATCCTGCAGGACTATGCCAACACGTCGTCGGCGGGGTCGATTATCGCCTTTTCGAAACACTCCGATGATCTGAGCGACGGCGATGTCGGGTTGATCTGTTCGTTCGGAGCGGGCTACTCGGTGGGCTCGGTGATTGTCAAACGGCACGGATGACCGCTTTCTCAAGCTTTCTTCAGACAGCCTAAACCGCTTCTTCATGTCAGGGCCCCACATCGGGATCGGATGCCCAACGCATTCGAGTGATGGAGCCGAGGGAGCACCCTGTTATGCAGCGAAATATACGAGTTGGAATGGCCGCGCTGGTTGCCGCGCCGTTTCTTGGGTTCATGGCAACCGAGGCCGCAGCGGCCGCGCCGCAAGTCTGCACCGTCAACACCGCGCGAGCGGCTGCAAATGAGGGCGACTACGGCACGCTTTGCGGCTGCTCGCATGTGACGCCAGGGTTCGTTTCCTATCTGCAGAAGCGGACGGATTTCGACGCCATCCTGCAAAACACCGCGACGCAATGTGTGGGGCTGGCAGAGCTTCTGACCGATCTGCCGACCGCTTCGATCTCGGACGCTGGCCTTGGCGAGGATCGCAACAGCGACGCGCCCTTGGGATCGTCGGGCGCGGGCAGCGACGGAGATTCCGGCGATGACGGTGGCAGCCCCCCGGGTGGCGGAGGCAATCCCGGCGGCGGCTCTGATCCCGGTGAAGGTGGCGATCCGGGCGACAACAGCGATCCCGGCGATGGCGGCGGCACGCCCGGTGATGGTGGCGGCAAGCCGGGTGGTGGTGGCAAACCCGGCCATGGCGGCGACAAGCCCGGCAAAGGTGGCGATAAACCCGGTAAAGGTGGTGGCAAAGGCGGTCACGGCGGGGATAAGCCGGGCAAAGGCGGCGGCAACGGTCACGGCGGTGCCAAGGGTAACAACGGCGGTGGCAATGGTGCCGAGGGGGCCAGCCCCGGACGCGGCAAAAACGCCAATGACGATGAAAGCTGATCGGGGTCAGCCAGCCCGGGCCAGTACAAGGAAAAGGCGGCCCTCGCGCCGCCTTTTTGTCAGAACCTTCGGGCCTGTCCCGATCGAAGCCTCTTGTGAGCCGCGTCAGCTGACGCTTTCCTCTTCCAGATGCAGCTTCATCTCGATCAGGACCTGCTGCAACATGCTGGTTTCCTTTAGCAGGCGCTTGGCCTCATTCACGGTGATAATGCCATCCTCGATGGCTGACTGATATTCGGTCATCAGCATCGCAAACCGCTGACTCAGCGCGATGACATCCGCATTCACCCCACCGGTGCGTGGGCTGTCCGAGTTGCGACCATCGTATGACAACGTGATGTTCTTCAGATCTGCAAGGGCTGCGGTCACATGTGGGTAGGTTGCGGCATTTTCCAGGCGCGCGACGGCATCGACCGGCATGAACCGATCGGCATGTTCGGCATTGTCGGAATAGTACCGCCCCAGCGTCGCCTTGGATTTTCCGGTAATCTCGCACGCCGCCTCGATTCCGACATCCTTAACCAATGCCTCGGTATGCTTCTTCAGATAGGCCCCGATATCCGCCATTTTGCTACCCTTGTTACCTGCGCTCCTGGCCCCCTGCCTGTCCGTGCCGGGGGAAAGGGAAGGGAAAGTTCCCATATCCGAGTCATAATTGAAATGCCATTAATTGACTATCCCTCAGAATTGCTGGGATTTTGTGAGTGAGTGGCGGCCGTTCGTGCCGGTAATGAGTGAAGGCAGGGCACCATATTCGCCCTGTAGTGTATAGGCCGTATGTAGGCCGACGACGCTGCTGTTGAGGGCGCGGGGCTCTCCATCCCCAAGAGCATCTGCTCGGCCCCGGCAGCCGCAACGGCGGCGTCGCTTTCATTTGCGCATTGATGGTCTTGCCCCTGCTGTTTGCTGGTTTTAGACCAACGCCATGGCAAAGCTGTATTTCAACTATTCCACCATGAACGCGGGCAAATCGACCGTGTTGCTGCAGGCCTCGCATAACTATCGCGAACGCGGCATGGACACCTATCTGCTGACAGCGCATATCGATGGGCGCGCCGGGGCTGGGCGGATCGCCTCGCGTATTGGAATCTCGGAACAGGCAGACACGTTCCGGCCTGACGACGATGTTTTTGCCATGATCGAAAGCCGCCTGTCTCAAGGCCCGATCGCCTGCGTCTTTGTGGACGAGGCGCAGTTTCTGTCTGAAGATCAGGTCTGGCAACTGGCCCGCGCGGTCGACGACCTGAAAGTGCCGGTGCTTGCCTACGGGCTGCGCGTGGATTTTCAGGGCAAGCTGTTTCCCGGCTCTGCCGCCCTGCTGGCGCTGGCGGATGAGATGCGCGAGGTCCGCACCATCTGCGAATGCGGACGAAAGGCGACGATGGTGATTCGTCAGGACGAAAACGGCAACACCATCACCGAAGGCGCGCAGGTCCAGATCGGCGGGAACGAGACCTACGTCTCGCTCTGCCGCAAGCACTGGCGCGAGGCGGTCGGGGCCTAGACCGGGTTGGGCAAAGGACGGCCCGCGACAAACGCCGCGACATTGTCCAGCGCCATATGGCCCATATCGGTCCGCACCTCCTCGGTCGCCGTTCCAAGATGCGGCAGCAGGGTGACGTTCTGCATATCGCACAGGGCCTGCGGCACCGTAGGTTCGAACTCGTAGACATCCAGCCCGGCACCACCGATCTGGCCGGCCTGCAAGGCCGCGATCAGGGCGGCCTCATCCACGACCTCGCCGCGCGCGATGTTGATCAGGATCGCCGAGGGGGCCATGGCCCCAAGCACCTGCGCGTTGATCAGGTGCCGGGTCTCGGCCCCGCCCGGAACGGCCACCACAAGGAAATCCACCCCTGCCGCCAGTGCGGTAAGGTCAGGGAAGTATTCAGCCGCGAAGTCCAGTTGTTTGGCGCTGCGGGATTGATAGGCGACGCTCATCCCGAATCCGAAGTGGCAGCGCCTTGCAATCGCCTGGCCGATCCGTCCCATGCCAACAATGCCAACGCGCTTGCCCGAGACGTGATGGCCCAGCATCTGGGTCGGGTGCCAGCCTTGCCATTGGCCTGCGCGCACCAGTCGCTCGCCCTCGCCCGCGCGACGGGCGGTAGTCAGCAGCAGGGTCATGGCGATGTCGGCCGTGGCATCCGTCACCGCACCGGGCGTGTTGGTGACGGCAACGCCCGCGGCATGGGCAGCGGCGGCGTCGATATGATTGTAACCGACGCCGAAATTGGCCAGCAACTTGCAGCGCGGTTCAGGCACCTGCGCAAATATCCGGGCCGAGAACAAGTCGCCCAGCGTGGGCACGACCACATCAAATTCGGTCAACGCGCGCAGCATTTCATCCTGCGTCAGCGGCAGGGTTTCATCGCGGATTTCCACGTCGAATTCGGCACGGGCGCGGGCCTCGACCGCAGCGGTCATTGGGCGGGCGATCAGAAGTTTCATCAATGCATCCTTCCGCCGATGGGAACTGCGCCGTCGGGCCCGATCAGAACGATCTCTCCGTTTTCATCGGGCAGGCCCAGCACCAGAACCTCGGACATGAATTTGCCGATCTGGCGTGGGGGGAAGTTGACCACCGCCATCACTTGTTTACCCACCAGCGACGCGGGATCGTAATGCGCGGTGATCTGGGCCGATGTCTTGCGCTCGCCAATCTCATCGCCGAAATCGATCCACATCTTGATCGCAGGCTTTCGGGCCTCTGGGTATGGCTCGGCGCGGGTCACCTCGCCCACGCGGATGTCGACTTTGAGGAATTCGTCAAATGTAATCTCACTCACGAGACAGCTCCTTCGACCGGTTGGTGGCGGCCTGAACGGCGCGGTGCAACAGATCGGGAAAGCCCTGTTCTTCGTGCATCAGCACCTCAAGTGCAGCCTGAGTCGTACCGTTGGGCGAGGTCACGTTGATGCGCAATTGCGAGGGGTCCTCATCCGCGGCCATGGCCAGTGCCCCTGCCCCGGCCACGGTGGATTTAGCCAGCTTCATCGCCAGTTCGCGCGGCAGGCCGTGCGCCTCGCCCGCTTGCGCCAGCGTTTCGATCAGGTGAAACACATAGGCCGGGCCCGAGCCGCTGACGCCGGTGACCGCATCCATCTGCGCCTCATCATCCAGACGCACCGTTTCACCTATTGCCGACAGCAGGTCCTCTGCCAGCACCATATCCGCGTCCGAGGCCGCGGCATTCCCAACCAGCGCCGTGATCCCCTGCCGCACCGCCGCTGGCGTGTTCGGCATGGCCCGGATGATTGGCGTATCCGCCCCCAGCACGTTTTCAAAAGTAGCCAGAGACGTGCCTGCGGCGACCGAAATGAACAGGCTACTACCGCCGCCCAGCGCCTGAATGGCAGGCAGCGCTTCCCCCATCATCTGGGGTTTGACCGCTACCAGAACCACCGCCGGGGATTCAGGCAAAGCTGTGTTGATGTTGACGCCCTGCGCCTTCAGCCAGTCCGAGGGGTGAGGATCGATCACCCAGACCGAAGCAGCAGGCAGACCATGATCCAGCCAACCCGCCAGCATTGCCGAGCCCATCTTGCCGCATCCCAGCAGCACAAGGCCCTGTTCCGCGACCCGCGAGATATCCATGATTGCCCCTCCCCCTATTTGGTTCGGGGCAAAGCTTTACGCGCGGCCATAGGCCTCTGCAATGGCGACTTGCATCGCCTCTTCGGGGGTGCGGTTGCCCCATGTGACCAATTGGATCGCAGGGTAATAACGCTCGGCACTCAGCACCGCGGCGTTGATCATGGTGTCGATCTGTTCGGGGCTGGCCGTCTGGCCACCGGACAGAACCAGACCATAGCGATAGACCATCAGCTTCTGGTTGGCCCAGTAGGTAAAGGCCCCGGCCCAGCACTGGTCATTCATTTTGTTCAGCAGCTCATACAGCTCTGTTTCACGCTCGGCCGGAGGTTCCATTTCAAACGAACACACCATGCGCAGGGTCTCGTCATAGTTCGACCAGGCCAATGTAATGGAATAAGTGCGCCACTGGCCTTCGACAGCCATGGCGATCTGATCATCCCCGATCCGGTCAAAATCCCAGTCGTGATGTTCGGCAAGATGTTCAACAATGTCGATCGGATGAAGGTCTTCTTCGAGATACTGCTCGGAAAGGGCCATAATGCCACCTCACTAATCTCTAGCATTTGGGGCTGGCAGCGCCCCAGCGCTAGTTGCCTGCTCTACAAGCCGGGCTTCCCCAGTCTGTCTATACTAAATATGGTGCGATGTGGGTGGGTCTCTGACAACCCCCATTTTTGGGGATAACAGCAATAAGTTGTGGACAGTTGGCAACGCAGCTCAAAATATTGTCGCCGGTTGCAGCTTTGCCTTGATTAATTTCTGCAAGACGCCAGAATTCACCTCGCCGCACAAACCAGAGGTTGGATTGCGCGGCAGAAACGTCTTACCGAAAGTCTTGGATTTGATGGGCGTTACTTGTCCAGCTTCGCCTCGAGCGCTGCGATGCGCTGTTCCAGCGCCGCGTTCTCTTCGCGCGCTTTCTGCGCCATGGCGCGGACGGCATCGAATTCTTCGCGGGTGACGAAATCACGGTCAGCCAGCCAGCGATCCATCATCGATTTCATCGCATTCTCGGCCTCTTCCCGCGCCCCTTGTGCCACGCCCATGGCGTTGGTCATCAGTTGAGACATATCGTCCAGAATCTTGTTGCGGGTTTGCATGGGCTTTCTCCGATTTCGCGATTGCCTTCTATATGGGTAAAGAATGGCCCGGGCTCAAGGTTGACTTGCCCTGCAAACCCCGGGCAATGAGACGCACATGCAGGCTGTTCTGAATTTCCCCGATCTGTCGCCCGAATTGTTCTCGATCTCGCTGTTCGGGATGGAATTCGCGCTGCGGTGGTATGCGCTGGCGTATATCGTCGGCATCCTGATTGCGTGGCGCATGGCGTCAATGGCGCTGCGGCGGCCTGCATTGTGGTCCGGCCAGACGCCGCCGATGAAGCCTGAACAGCTTGAGGATCTGATCACATGGATCATCCTCGGCGTGATTCTGGGCGGGCGTCTTGGCTTTGTCCTGTTCTACCAACCGGCCTATTACCTGTCGCATCCGATTGAGATTCTGATGGTCTGGCAAGGCGGCATGGCCTTTCATGGCGGGCTGCTGGGCGTGGTCATCGCAACCTATCTCTATGGCCGCCGCCATCAGGTTCCGCTTCTGTCGCTCGCTGATCTGGTCGCCCATACTGTTCCCCCCGGCCTACTGCTGGGACGGCTCGCGAATTTCTCCAATGCCGAGTTGTGGGGACGTCCCAGCGATCTGCCATGGGCCGTGATCTTTCCCGGCGCGGCGGCGCAGGATTGCCCCGGCGTGGTCGGGCTGTGCGCCCGTCATCCCTCGCAACTATACGAGGCCGCGCTAGAGGGGCTGCTGCTGGGCGCGGCATTGATCTGGCTGGCCTACCGACGCGGAGCCTTCAAGAAACCCGGCCTGATCATGGGCGTCTTTCTGGCGGGCTATGGCGCATCGCGGTTCTTTGTCGAGTTCTTCCGTCAGCCCGACGCGCAGTTCATCTCCCCCGGAAACCCGTTGGGGCTGGCGTGGCAGATTGGAGGCTATGGCCTAACCATGGGGCAGTTGCTGTCCCTGCCGATGATCGCGCTTGGGCTGTGGTTCGCTCTGAGAGCCCGGCGCGCGTCATGAGCCTGAAGGACCATCTGCTGGCGCGTATTCAAACCGATGGACCCATGACCATCGCCGATTACATGACAGAGTGCCTGCTGCATCCGACCCATGGTTATTACACGACACGCGATCCGCTTGGCGCGCAGGGGGACTTCATCACCGCGCCCGAGATCAGCCAGATGTTCGGCGAGTTGATCGGCCTGTCGCTGGCGCAATGCTGGATGGATCAGGGTCAGCCCGACCGGTTTGCGCTGGTCGAGTTGGGCCCGGGGCGCGGCACCCTGATGGCCGATATCCTGCGCGCCACCCGGCAGGTTCCGGGTTTTCACGATTCTGCACAGATCACCCTGCTTGAAGCCTCACCCGCCCTGCGTCGGATACAGGCTGACACACTTTGCGCGCATGCGCCTGACTGGATCGAGCAGATCAGCGATCTGCCTGATCTTCCGCTATTTCTGGTTGCCAATGAGTTCTTCGATGCCCTGCCCATCCGGCAATTCCTGCCCGACGGCGCAGAATGGCGCGAACGGCTCGTCGGCATTGACGGGGATACGCTGACCTTTGGCCTTGGTCCGCAAATGGCGCAGTCGGCTCTGGACGATCGTTTGTCAGACACCAAGGACGGCGATCTGATCGAACTCTGCGATGCAGCCATTCCCTTTCTGGCCCCCATCGCCGCGCAAATCGGGCGCAAGGGCGGATCGGCGCTGATTATCGACTATGGCGACTGGCGCTCGCTGGGGGACACGCTGCAGGCGGTGCAGGCGCACAAGATGGTCGATCCCCTGGATACACCAGGGCAGGCAGACCTGACCGCGCATGTGGATTTCGAACCGCTGGCCCTTGCCGCCCGGGCCGCAGGCTGCGCACATACAAGGCTGACGCCTCAGGGCGTGTTTCTGGAGCGCTTGGGTATCACCGCGCGGGCGCAATCACTTGGTTCGGCGCTGAGCGGCCCTCAGCTTGATGCGCTGATTGCCGCACATCGACGGTTGACGCATCCCGATGAAATGGGAAACCTGTTCAAGGTGCTGGGACTCTACCCGCCGCACGCCGCGCCGCCACCGGGACTGGAACCATGACGCTGGAAATTCTGACCTCAGACATTCTGTCCCCGGTTCGGCACGGGTTCTTCAGCCGCCGGGGTGGTGCGTCTTCGGGCATCTTCTCAGGGCTCAACTGCGGCCCCGGCTCCTCGGATCTGGCTGAGGCGGTCGCCCTGAACCGCAAACGCGTCGCCACTGCGATGGAGGTCGCCCCCGAGGCGCTGGTCGGGGTGCATCAGGTGCATTCGCCAACCGTGATCACCGTCGACGCGCCGCTTTCAGGTGACAAGCCCAAGGCTGATGCCCTGGTTACGGCCACCCCCGGTCTGGCCCTGACGATTCTGACCGCCGACTGCCAGCCGGTTCTGTTTGCCGATCCTGACGCAAATGTGATCGGCGCAGCCCATGCCGGATGGCGCGGTGCACTGGACGGCGTTCTAGAGGCAACACTGGATGCGATGGAGGCGCTGGGGGCCCAGCGCAAGAACATTTCTGTCGCCATCGGCCCTACCATTTCGCAACGTGCCTATGAGGTCGGCCCCGAGTTTCTGGACGACTTCCTTGCCGCCTCACCCGACAATGCGCGCTTCTTTGCAAACGGTCAGGGCGACCGGTTGCATTTCGACCTGCCCGCCTTCGGCCTGCAGCGGTTGCGTGAGGCCGGCGTGGGTCAGGCGGAGTGGACCCGCCATTGCACCTATTCCGATCCCGACAGATTCTATTCATACCGTCGCGCCACACACGCCAAAGAGGCCGATTATGGCCGCCTGATTTCGGCGATCAGGCTGTAACAACGGGCTGAAATAAGGCAACTCTGCCCCGTTTTCGCCACATTCTTTGTGTTTATCTGAATCAGAATCGTATCAAATTTTCGCTGGTACTCAGGTGGTTACCCATTTTCTTGGCACCCTGGGGCTGGCCGTACCAACAAAGAGGTGTCTCGAACCTTCATTTGTCCTCAATTCATCCCGGATCAGCCTTATGGGTGCCGCAAATTCGCATCAGGCTGGGGTCATGGACGAACAACCGGGGCATTAGGCCCTGTCGAAGCAGGACAAAGAAATGAAAACGAAATCGCGCTTTCTCAATGCCGTTTTTGCGGCCGTCAGAGATCAGGAACCGGAAATGCCCTGGAAGCGGGTTTCAAGCCATTCTGTCCGAGTCGCGCGCCGTCTGGCCGCACGTCGCTGACAAATAATCCCCACGAGACCAGCTGCCGGTCTCGCAGGGCAAGACGCATACCGGATAAGGCTCCGGTCCGGTGTGTGCGGTCGCAGATGGGTTTGCGGCCATGGTTCGGAGTTGTGTCTGCAGCAGGCAATTGCCGCCTGCGGTTAACGAGTTTGTCTTGGGGGGTCATGAACTTGGCCGAAATACTGTTGTTTTCTCTCGCGGCGTGGGGCCTGTTCGGTGCCCGTCCAGCGTTTGCCCATATTATTAAAGACAAAGAACAAGATCGTCTGACGGGACTGTACGGGGGTTCAACCCGTTCGGGCGAATTTTAGAGGGGACGGAATACATATGGCTATTCCAAATTCACTGGCCCGCGCGGCCAGAAACGCGGTTGAAACATCTGCGCTGCTGCGTGATGCGCCGCGTCCAACGACGGCACCCAAGGCGCAACTGCGGCGCTACGAAGTCAGCACGTTGCTGGAAAACGGAGATGTTTCGCAAACGCGTCACATCGCACCCGCCCTGCCGATGTTCGAGGACGCCTTCTGCGCCTTCACACGCGGCTCGCTGGTCGAAACACCGCAAGGACCGATGGCAATCGAGGACCTGCTGCCCGGAGATGAGGTTCTAACGCAGGATGGCACATCGGAAACCGTGCTGTGGAAAGGCTCGGTCACCTTGATCCCCGGGCGCGAGGATTCGCGGGGACGGACCCGCCCCTTGACCCGGATCATGGCCGACACGTTCGGAATGCAGAAGCCCATGTCGGGCGTTATCGCAGGCCCTGCGGCACGGCTGCTTGGGTCACCCGCGCATCTGCGGCATCTGAATGACGGTCAGCCGATCCTGACGCCGGTGCATGAATTCCAGGACGGGATGGGCGTTATCGAAACATTGCCGCCCACACCGGTGGAATTGTTTCACATCTGCGTCGCCCGCCATTCGGTCATCCGTGTGGATGGGCTGCAGTTCGAGACCTATCATCCAGGCGTAAATGCGGTGCGGATGATCAGTCACTCTTTGCGTTCGGTCTATCTGAATCTATTCTCACATATCGAATCGCTGAATGATTTCGGCCCGTTGCTGTTGCCGCGCGCCGGAGATGGTGAGGTAGACGCGATTACGGCCTAAAATGTTAACGATTGCTGCAAATGTGGGGGCATCATGCAGATATTACTAAGTTGGATCTTCTCGCTGGCTTTGGCGGCCCTGTTGCCGCCCTGTCCTGCGGGCCAGAACACGTCCAGGCTCAGGCGGTCCGGTTCATCCGGTCTTCCAGCACGTCAAATGGCACGCCTGGCTCGTCTTTTGCGCCTCGGATAACCAATGAGGTCTTGACGCTGGCCACGTTCGGCGTGGTCAGCAGATCGCCGGTCAAAAACTGCTGAAAGCTGCTCAGGTCAGGGGCGACGCATTTGAGGATGAAATCCACCTCGCCGTTCAGCATGTGGCATTCACGAACCAGCGGCCAGTCCTTGCATCGGGTTTCGAACGCGCTGAGCTCGGCTTCGGCCTGGCTTTCCAATCCGACCATAGCAAAGACCTGAACTTCGAACCCAAGCTCGCGGGCGTTGACCTCGGCATGATAGCCGCGGATATAGCCCGATTCTTCCAGCGTGCGCACCCGCCGCAGGCAGGGCGGGGCCGAGATTCCGACGCGCTTGGCAAGTTCCACATTGGTCATGCGACCGTCGGCCTGTAGCTCTGCCAGAATTTTGCGGTCGATTTCGTCCAGCCGGGTTGTGACCATCGAATGCTCCTGAGTTTTCAGTTCTTATACCAGTAGCACCGGCAGGCGCAATAATATTTCACACCTGCGCAATATTCGTCATTTTGGATATAGGTTAGGCCGCGTACAGCTCTCTGAAACGCAAATCCGGCTTGCGGCAGGAAGGGGCTTTAAGCGCCGCGCCGCGGTCGCTATATCGATCCGCACCGGACACTTGTCCGGACGAGCAGATTGAGTTGGGGGTACCATGGCCGAAACACGACACACCAAGGTTCTGATCATCGGATCGGGACCGGCCGGATATACTGCGGGCGTCTATGCCAGCCGCGCCATGCTGGAGCCGATTCTGGTACAGGGGATCGAGCCTGGCGGGCAGCTGACCACGACCACGGAGGTTGAAAACTGGCCGGGTGACACCGAGGTGCAGGGCCCCGATCTGATGGTGAGGATGCAGGACCATGCCAAAGCGATGGGCTGCGAGGTGATCGGCGATATTATCAGCGATCTGGACCTCAGCCAGCGCCCCTTCACCGCAAAAGGTGACAGCGGCACCGTTTATACGGCGGATGCGGTGATTCTCGCCACAGGCGCGCGCGCCAAATGGCTGGGTCTGCCGTCCGAGGAGAAATTCAAGGGCTTTGGCGTCTCGGCCTGCGCCACCTGCGACGGGTTCTTCTACCGCGGTCAGGAAATCGTGGTCATCGGCGGCGGCAACACAGCAGTCGAAGAGGCCCTATTCCTGACCAACTTCGCCAGCAAGGTCACTCTGATCCATCGCCGTGACGAATTGCGGGCCGAGAAAATCCTGCAGGACCGCTTGCTCAAGAACGAAAAGATCGAACCGCTGTGGTTCCACGAACTGGATGAGGTCGTCGGCACCGATGCCCCGCTGGGCGTGGAAGGCGTGCGGGTCAAGAACGTAAAAACAGGCGAGATCACTGAGATCCCTTGCAAAGGCGTCTTTGTTGCCATCGGTCACGCGCCCGCCAACGAACTGGTCAAGGACACGCTGGAAACCCATATGGGGGGCTATGTCGTGACCAAACCGGGCACCACCGAGACCTCGGTTCCCGGTGTTTTTGCAGCCGGTGACCTGACTGACCACGTTTACCGTCAGGCCGTCACCAGCGCCGGGATGGGCTGCATGGCCGCGCTGGATGCAGAACGCTTCCTGGCAGAGAACGAGTGACGTGATCACGGAATTCTCCGGCCCGGCCTGGAGAATTCTGTTTCGCTCTCGCGCAGACGCACCGCTGGCCCCTGCCCGCGCGCCCGAGGGGCGATTTCACCATTCTGGCCAGTTCGCACTTTATGCCTCGCTGAGTGCCGAAGGGGCCGGGATCGCCATTCGACGCTATGTTCAGGCCAGCGACCCGGCGCGGATTATTCGGCGGTTCCAGGTCTCTGGTGCTCGGATGATGGATCTTCGCGGACGTCCCGAAGTGTCGGTGGTCTGGCAGGACGCTTGGGACCTCGGGCATCCCTCTCCGACATGGCAGTATTCCGACCAGGCCCGCGCGCAAGGCGCGGACGGGTTGCTTTACAGTTCGCGGTCCCGCCCCGACCTCAGCCATCTGGTGCTGTTTGATGTGCGGCCCGGTCTGATCGCTCCCGCAGGCCCAGCCTGTGACTGGCTCCCTGAAAGGTGACGCGCGCCGCCTTGACCGCAAGACAGCGCCCGGTCAGAATCGCCCAAGGCAAGGCGAAGAACGGGTGAGCTTTTGGATAACGCTCTTTGGCGCGGCGGGTGGATAAGCCGGCTCAGGATCGCAAGCGGTCTGGTGCTGTTCGTCTTTGCGTTTTTTCATTTCATCAATATCGGCCTGGGCCTGTTTGATACTCATCTGCTGCACGGGATGCAGGATGGGCGCAAAGCCGTTTCGCGCCATGATTTCATCAGCCTTGCCCTCTATGTCTCTCTACTGGTCCATGCCGGGCTGGCTTTGGTGTCGATCGCCCAGCGCCGCACCTTACGGATGCCATTCAGCATGGCGTTGCAGGTGATCTTGGGGCTGCTGATCCCGCTGCAACTGATCGCGCATGTAATTCAGACCCGATATGCCCACGAAGTTTACGGTGTGAATGACGAGATGGGTTATATCATCCTTCTGATGTGGCCCAGCACCGCCATCTGGATGCAGAGCTTGCTGTTGTTGCTGGTCTGGGTGCATGGCTGCATCGGGCTGCATATGTGGCTGCGCATGACGTGGTGGTGGCGCAGCGCGGTCCCCTATCTGATCGGCCTTGCCGTATTTGTGCCCGGCTTTGCGCTGGCCGGTGTCCTGACCGAAGGGCGGCGCATCTGGGCCGATTTCGCCGATCCCGATCTGCGGGCACAGTACATCGAACATTACAACTGGCCTTCGCCCGAGGCATTCCAGTCCATGTTCACCGTCAAGGACTACACGCTGATGGTGTTCTGGGCGGCTCTGGGATTGACCGCCGTGATCTATCTGGGGCGCAAGCTATGGCGGCGGCGGCACTCGGTTCGCATCCGCTATGTGAATGGCCCCGAGGTGGTGTCGGAAAAGGGGATGACCCTGCTTGAAATGTCGCACGCCAACGGTATCCCGCACACCGCCTTGTGCGGCGGTAAAGGCCGCTGCACCACCTGCCGGGTGATCGTCGCAGAGGGCGCCGACACCCTGCCCCCACCGACCGATATCGAGGCGCGCAGTCTCAGGGCTGTCGGTGCCCCTGACGGAACAAGGTTGGCCTGCCAGATGCGCCCCACCGATCCGATGACGGTCTTCCGCGTCTTCCGCCCCGACGGTGCACGCAACCGGGCCCATGCAAGTCAGGGGCAGGAACGGCAATTGGCGGTCCTGTTTCTGGACATGCGCGGCTTTACAGCCCGAACCGCCGGGCAGTTGCCTTATGATATCGTGTTCCTGCTGAACCGCTTTTTCGATGCAATCGTGCCCGCAATCACCGCACAGGGCGGCGTGGTCGACAAGTATATGGGCGACGGTCTGCTGGCGATGTTTGAAACCGCGGATGCAGCAAGCTCGGCCCGCGCGGGGCTGAATGCCGCTACCGATGTGGGCCGCGCGCTGGAACGGTTCAACCAACAGCTTGAAGCCGAAGGCAGCCCACCGATCCGCATTGGCATGGGGCTGCACTTGGGCGATCTGGTTCTGGGTGAGATCGGCGCGGCAAAGCACGCGCCCCGCACGATCATCGGCGATGCGGTGAATGTCGCCAGTCGTTTGGAGAGCGAAACCAAGGCGCTGCGCGTGGAACTTCTGGTGTCCGACGATGTCCTGCAGGCAGCGGGGTTGCAGTGTGACCCCGGTGAACTGCACGATTTCCGGTTGCGCGGCGTCACCGCGCCAGTCCCCGCTCTGCCGGTCAAGCGCGCCTCGGAGATTGAACATCAGATCAAGCAGCAAGAACAGATCGCCTGAAAACGCGACCTTGGACCGTCTAGGTCAGGACTTTCGCCGCAATTCACCTTAGAAACCAGAACAGTTTTCCAATCGCAGGAAAAACCGCACATATCGTTCTTTGTTCCCGCGGACCTCTGGACTTCGCCTGCGGACCGGGGCAAATGCCCATGTAAACACCCTTGAAACACAAGCAAAACACCACCCTGCCAAGAGTTTTCCGATGACGATGCTAGCCAATCTGGCCCCGATCCCCGAACTATATGTCTCATACGAGTCTGCCCAGAAACTGAAGGTCGAGGCCGCCGACCTGACCAGCTGGGACCTCAGCCCGCGTCAGATCTGCGATCTGGAACTGCTGATGAATGGCGGCTTCAACCCGCTCAAAGGGTTTCTGAGCGAGGCCGATTACGACAATGTCGTCGACAACATGCGTCTTGCCGACGGTACGCTCTGGCCGATGCCGATCACGCTGGATGTCAGCGAAGCGTTCGCCGAGACGATCGAGCTGGGTCAGGACATCGCCCTGCGCGACCAAGAGGGCGTGATCCTCGGCACCATGACCGTGACCGACCGCTGGACCCCCGACAAGGCGCGCGAGGCCGAGAAGGTGTTTGGCGCCGATGACGATGCCCATCCCGCCGTGAACTACCTGCACAACGTCGCAGGCAAGGTCTATCTGGGCGGCCCTGTGGTCGGCATTCAACAGCCCGTCCATTACGATTTCCGCGGCCGCCGCGACACGCCGAACGAATTGCGCGCGTACTTCCGCAAGCTGGGTTGGCGTCGCATCGTGGCCTTCCAGACCCGCAACCCGCTGCACCGCGCGCATCAGGAACTGACCTTTCGCGCCGCCAAGGAAGCACAGGCCAACCTGTTGATTCACCCGGTTGTCGGCATGACGAAACCGGGCGACGTCGACCACTTCACCCGTGTCCGCTGCTATGAGGCGGTGCTGGACAAGTACCCGGCCTCGACAACCTCGATGAGCCTGCTGAACCTCGCCATGCGCATGGCTGGCCCGCGTGAGGCGGTCTGGCACGGGCTTATCCGCGCCAACCATGGCTGCACCCACTTCATCGTGGGCCGCGACCATGCCGGACCGGGCAAGAACTCCGCGGGTGAGGATTTCTATGGCCCCTATGACGCGCAGGACCTGTTCCGTCAGTTCCAGGACGAGATCGGCGTCGAGATGGTCGATTTCAAACACATGGTCTATGTACAGGAGCGCGCCCAGTACGAGCCCAATGACGAGATCGAGGACAAGGACAACGTCACGATCCTGAACATCTCAGGCACCGAACTGCGTCGCCGCCTGTCAGAAGGTCTGGAAATCCCCGAATGGTTCAGCTTCCCCGAGGTTGTCGCCGAGTTGCGCAAAACCAAGCCGCCGCGCAGCCAGCAGGGGTTCACCGTGTTCTTCACCGGCTTCTCGGGCTCGGGCAAATCCACCATCGCCAACGCGCTTATGGTCAAGCTGATGGAGATGGGCGGTCGTCCGGTGACATTGCTGGATGGTGATATCGTGCGGAAAAACCTGTCCTCGGAACTGGGTTTCTCGAAAGAGCATCGCGATCTGAACATCCGCCGCATCGGCTATGTGGCCTCTGAGATCACCAAGAATGGTGGCATCGCCATCTGCGCGCCGATTGCGCCCTATGGCACCACCCGCCGCGCCGTGCGCGAAGAAGTCGAGCAATTCGGTGCCTTCTGCGAGGTGCATGTCGCAACCTCGATCGAAGAATGCGAACGCCGCGACCGCAAGGGCCTGTACAAGCTGGCGCGCGAGGGAAAGATCAAGGAATTCACCGGGATTTCTGACCCCTATGACGTGCCCGCAAACCCCGAACTCAGCGTTGAGACCGAGAATGTCGAGGTCGACAACTGCGCCCATCAGGTTCTGCTGAAACTGGAAAGCATGGGCCTGATCGCAGGCAAGTAAGCCTACACAAGTCAAACAGCCCCCGGTCCTCCCGGGGGCTGTTTTCGTTTGGGCCCCCGCATTGCCGCCGCTGGTTGAAACAGATAATAGCTTGGGCAGGGGTACTTGCAGGCGCGATCAATCCATGGGGCAAACTCTGCCGACTATCGCCGGTTTCTGGTACGGCTCGGATCTGTCCTGGCTTGAGGTCCTGTGCATCCGCTCGTTTCTGGACAACGGGCATACGTTCGCTCTTTACACCTCCGATCACGTAGGCGGCGTGCCGCGGGGCGTCGATATCCGCCCCGCTTCGGACATCCTGTGGCCACCGCCGTTTGACTTGCAGCAGAGTATCCGGCTGCGCGTCGCGGTGTTCTCGGATATTTTCCGCCTGCGCCTGCTGCAGAAAACGGATTTCATCTGGGTCGATCTGGATGCCTATTGCGTGCGACCTTTCGATTTCGACACCCCTTATGTGTTCGCCCCAACAGGCGACGGGTCCTACCCGAACGGCGTCCTGAGGCTGCCGCCCGACTCACCAACGCTGGTGCAGATGCTGGAATTCATCACCTCGGAGAACCCGAGCCAGCCGTGGCGCGGATCGCGCCTGCACCGGATCAACCGGGAACGCGTTCAGAACGGCGAAGCCTGGGGGATCGAGGCGCTGTCATGGGGCTGCTCCGGCCCCAAAGCGCTGAGCCATTTCCTGCGCAAAACCGGAGAGGATCAGCACGCCTTACCGTCCAAGGCGCTCTACCCGCTGGCGGTCGAAGAGTTATGGAAGCTGCATGATCCCAGAGTTCGGATCGACCAGATCGAGCGTCCGGGCGTCCACTCTGTCCATATCTACGGTCATCAGAAAAAGTGGCTGGCCACGCAGCGGGCCGGGCTGCCGTTGCCCGGCTCGTATTTGCAACGGCTCTGCCAGCGGCATACAATTGACCCGGCCCAAAACCCCATCGCACAGCTTGAGTGGATGAAACCAAGGGCCTAAGCGGGTCAGTTTGGTAAATTCACCTGCCCGCGCATCAGAATATGGCCGCGCCCGGCGACCTTGATCCCGGTCATCGCGTCCGCAGGCCCGACGCGCGTCACACGCGCCTGCCCGGGGCGGCCCATGTCATGGCCCTGTTCGGCGATGAAGGTCTCTTTGTCCATCAGGCCGTGGCTCCACAAATACGCCGCCATCGCGCCGGTGGCCGATCCGGTGAACGGGTCTTCGGGCGGGCTGGGTGGGGCCATCAGCAGGCGAGAGAAGGTATCACCCAACTCAGTTGCGCCCTGAAGCGTGACCAGAAACGGCTCGGCCATGTCATTCCCCAGGAAACCGGCCTTCTCAGAGATTTTGCCCAACGCCGTCGTATCCAGCTTTGCAGCCCGCAACGCCGCATGATCGCGCAGGACGGTGATGCAGAAGGGCAAGCCCGTCGACACGAATTGCGGGGGAGAAATAATGTCCCCGGGCGAAAGATTGGTGGCTGCGGCAACCAGTTCTATAGGCACATAGTCGCCAAATTGCGGGGCGACTTGTCTCATCTCGATTTCGTCACCATTCAGCCTGATCGACACGATCCCCGCGCCGGTCTCAAGCGTCAGGGCATCGCCCTGAAACAGACCGCGAGACCGCATCGCGGCGACGGTGGCAATGGTCGGGTGCCCGGCAAAGGGTATCTCGCGGCTGGCAAGGAAATAGCGGACCCGGATATCCGCCACGTCAGAGGGCCCGGTGAATGTGCATTCCACCAAAGAGGTCTCGCGCACATAGGCCATACAGACTGTATCCGACAGCCCCGCCCCGCCATGCACCACCGCGCAGCCATTGCCGCCAAAGGCCCGGTCACTGAAGGCGTCCACCCAATCGAAATCATACCAGCCCACGCGCGTCCTCCAACAAAAAGCGTCGCCGCATGTTTCACCGGCAACGCATCAAATGTCACGTTATTTAGGCTGAACGCGGGGCCGTCTAGTGTACGGCCACCGGGGACAGGTCATGTTCGCGTGCCAGCACAAAGGCCAGCTTGCGGTCGGCGACCAACGCCAGTTGCTGCCCATCAGAATCGTGGACGGCGTATAGCTGATCCAGATCGCCCGCCTGCTCGCGTACATCACGTGGCAGGTCAGCCACATCGACGGCCTTGACGTAAACGATCCGATCCCCTTCGGTGTTAAGCTCAATCGGCGTATTCATTGCTCTTACCCCTTCCGTATGTTGATTGTCTGAACCACGGTTTCAGGCACGGCGCGGGTCAGGTCCACATGCAGCAGACCGTTTTCCATGATCGCCTCGCCCACCTCGACCCCGTCAGCCAGCACGAACATGCGCTGGAACTGGCGTGCCGCGATGCCGCGGTGCAGGAATATGCGCCCCTCGCTGTCGTCGCGTTGACGGCCCCGGATCACCAGTTGGCGATCCTCGATGGTTATCGACAGGTCCTCTTCCGCGAACCCGGCCACGGCCAGGGTGATGCGATAGGAAAAATCCGAGGTCTGCTCGATATTATAGGGCGGGTATCCTTCGTTTCCGGCCTTTGCAGACCGTTCAAGAAGGCGTTCCAATTGCTCGAACCCCAAAAGATGCGGGTATGAGCCCAAGGTAAGTTTCGACACGTATTTTCGTCCTTCATTGTCAAAGCGACGTATTCTGCGGCCCCATCATCGGCAACCGCGTGGTATAGAATATGGGAAGATGCAGGGATGTCCACAAGGTCTGGCCGGATAAACCCTGACACACTATCTTGTGTCACAAGCACCACTTGAAACACTGAGTCGCCCATGAACGCGCCCACCGATCTTTCGATGAAAACCGATGAAGTCCTGCGGGTGGAGCTGGAGGTCTTTCGCCGCCAGCACCGCGATCTGGACGAGGCGATCGAGGCGTTGCAGGCCACCGGAACGTCCGATCAGTTGACGATCAAGCGGCTGAAAAAGCAGAAATTGCGGCTGAAAGACATCATCCGCCTGATCGAAGACCGCCTGACCCCCGATATCATCGCCTGAACGGTGCGGAACACATTGCCACATATGCGGATTTGGCTATAGTGCGCGCTCTTTCCGAAGGCAGGGGCGTAAGCGGATGAGCGATGTGAAAGTAGGGATCATCATGGGCAGCCAATCGGATTGGCCCACGATGAAAGAGGCCGCCGATATTCTGGATGAACTGGGCGTTGCCTATGAGGCGCGTATCGTGTCCGCCCACCGCACACCCGACCGCCTGTGGGACTACGGCAAAACCGCCGTATCGCGTGGCCTGCAGGTCATCATCGCTGGCGCAGGCGGGGCAGCACATTTGCCCGGCATGATGGCCTCGAAAACGCGCGTGCCGGTGATTGGTGTTCCGGTGCAGACCCGCGCGCTGTCGGGTGTGGATTCGCTTTATTCCATCGTGCAGATGCCCAAGGGCTTTCCGGTCGCCACCATGGCCATCGGGTCCGCCGGAGGGGCCAATGCGGGGCTGATGGCAGCAGGCATTCTGGCGCTGCAGGACGCCGCGCTGGCGGACCGGCTGGACGCATGGCGCGAGGCGTTGTCGGCCTCGATCCCCGAGGCACCACAGGGATGAGACGCATCGGCCTGATCGGCACTGGCCATATCGCGGCCCCGATCGCGCGGCTGATGGCTGCAAAAGGCCATGACATCTGGGTCACCGAGCGCAATATGCAGGTCTCCTCAGCCCTGCAAGCCGAGCTTGGGGTCAGTGTCGGCACCCCACAGCAGGTGATCGACGCGTCGGATATCGTTTTCCTCTGCCTGCGCCCTCAGGTCGCCACAGATGTGCTGACCCCGCTGACCTTTCGCGCCGATCAACAGATCGTTTCGGTGATGGCCGCAGTCTCAGAGGCGCAACTTTCGACGCTCTGCGCGCCTGCATCGGATTTCGTACAAACCATCCCGCTGGGCTTTTTGCAGACCGGAGGTTGCCCTCTGGCCGCCTATGGCAATGACCGCCTGCTGGCAGAGTTGTTCGAACCCGAAAACCCCGTGGTGAAGGTTGCGGATGAGGCGGCGTTGAATGCACATTTTGCCATCTGCGCCATGGTACCGGGTCTGCTGGACCTGATGGCAACCGGGGCCGAGTGGTTGGCCAATCAAACCGGCGACAAGGACGGCGCAGAGTTTTATACCACACAGCTCATATCTGGCTTTCTGGCAGCGATGCAAAAGGGGCAAGCAGGTCAGCTTGCAACGGAACGCGACGCGCTGGCGACCGAGGGCACGCTGAGCCTTCAGATGACGGATACCCTGCAGTCCGAGGGCGCGCATGATGCGCTGCGCACCGCTCTGACCGCGATTGGCAAACGATTGGAGACGTGACGATGGCAGATATGCTCCCCCCCGGCGCAACGATCGGGATCTTGGGCGGCGGTCAGCTGGGCCGGATGCTGTCGGTTGCAGCGGCCCGGCTGGGGTTCAAGACCCATATTTTTGAGCCCGGCGCCAACCCGCCCGCTGGTCAGGTTGCAGATCGCGTCACAACCGCTGCTTACGATGACGGGCAAGCGCTGAAGGCCTTCGCGGATGCGGTCGATGTGATCACCTATGAGTTCGAGAACATCCCGACACAGGCGCTGGATATCCTTGAGGCGCACCGCCCGATCCGTCCGGGCCGTGAGGCGCTGCGGGTCAGTCAGGACCGGTTGACCGAGAAAGACTTCCTGCAAGGGTTGGGTCTTAGAACCGCAGCTTTCGCGGATGTCACCGATCTGAACAGCCTGCGCGGCGCGATTGATCAGATCGGTACCCCCGCCATTCTGAAGACCCGTCGGTTCGGTTATGACGGCAAGGGACAGGCTCGGCTGCGCAGCCCCGAAGATGCTGAGGCCGCTTTGGCCGATATGGCGGGCGCGCCGTCCATTCTGGAGGGGTTTGTGGAGTTCAGCCACGAGGTCTCGGTCATAGCCGCGCGTGGTCTGGACGGTCAGGTGGCTTGCTTCGATCTGGGTGAGAACGTGCACCGGGACGGAATCCTGCATACGACCACGGTTCCGGCGCGGCTGTCTCCGGCGCAGCGCACAGATGCGGTGCTGCTGGCGGCCAACATCCTGAATGCGCTGGACTATGTGGGTGTGATGGGGGTTGAGTTGTTCGTGACCCCTGAGGAGCTGATCGTCAACGAGATTGCGCCGCGGGTGCATAACTCGGGCCATTGGACGCAAAACGGCTGCGCCGTGGATCAATTCGAACAGCACATCCGCGCCGTGGCGGGCTGGCCTTTGGGCGACGGGCAGCGGCATTCGGACGTGGTGATGGAGAACCTGATCGGTCACGATATGGACCGTGTGCCTGATCTGGCACGCGAGCGCGACATAGCGCTGCATCTGTATGGCAAGGCCGAGGTCAAGGCGGGCCGGAAGATGGGGCATTTTAACCGGGTTCTGCGCTAAGAAATCGCGCTGACGCGCGATGCCTCCGGCGGAAGTATTTTTGAACAGAAGAAGGACTGGCGCGCTCAGGCCAGGAAGCGCGCGGCGATATCGCCGGACATATAGCTGACGCGGCCTGCGGCCAGCGTTGCGGCGACGCGGTGGGTGGTGGCATCGAGGATCACCAGATCAGCGCGTTTTCCTTCGGTGAGCGTGCCCCGGTCGGTCAGACCCAGCACACGGGCGGGGCCCGACGAGACCAGCGCCCAGGCACCTGCCATATCCAGCAGGCCGGATTTTGCCAGCATCAGCGCGGCGCGGCGCGGGCTGGGATAATGATAGTCCGAGGCCAGCGCATCGCAAAGCCCCATCGCAATCAGGTCCAGCGCGCTGGCGTTCCCCTTGTGCGAGCCTCCGCGTACGGCATTCGGCGCGCCGAGGATGATGTGATCTCCGGCGGCCCGGGCGGCCTCGGCGGCTTCGAGCGTTTCGGGAAACTCTGCGATCGACGCGCCGCGTTGCCGCCACCATTCACGGGTTTCAGCCGTGGCATCGTCATGGCTGCCCATGCGGACGCCCTGCCGGGACAGGTCCGCACACAGCCCCGAAAGTGCGGATGGAACTTCGGCCTTGCGGGCATGCATGGCCTGCAACATCGCAAGATGTGCTTCGGGGTTGCGGCCCGCCTTCAGCGCCTGCCCGGTCAGGCGGGGCGGTGTGCGACCTTGCGCCAGCCGGTCATGCGGCAGGTGGTCGTTGAAGACCACGTAAGGTATCTGCCAGTTGGCCACGCGATCGGGTAGGCCCTGATAGTCGTCCAGCATATGGGTTTCGAACCGCAACTGCGGGATCAGGTCGGTCACGACGTCGTCTTTGACCGCGGCGATAGCACCAAAAACCTGACCGGCGAAATCCGGGCCACGCACGCCGCCCTCCCAACTGTAGAATTGCGCCAGAATGGCCGTCGTGATGCCATTGGCTGCCAGTTCCGCCTCGACCGCCAGAATACCCTGATCCATCTGCTTCATCGCCCCGCGGCGCGGAGCAATGTGGCGTTCAAAGCCGTCCCCGTGCAGGTCCACGATGCCGGGCAGAACGATGTAGCCTGACAAATCGATCTGCCGATTTGCGCGCTCAGTCCTGATGGTGCCGTCGGCGATGGTCAGATCGGCATTGGTCATCCCCTGATCCGGCAACAGAATCTCTGCCCCGGTAAAGGTCAGCTCCAGTCTGTTCATTGCGAGGGCTCCGAGGCGGGTTCCGAACAATCCTGCCCGATGCAGATCTGATCAATGATATCCTGCACCCCATCAAGCCACGTGATCTCGGGGTCGAACCGGCCGAATTCGATGAAATGAAGGGTCTGCGCCATGACCTGCGGGTTGTTCATCATGAACGTGTGCGTCACCGGCAGCACGATATGATCGGCCATGCCGTCGACCTTGGTCGTCTCGACCGAGACCTTTCCGTCGTCCGGACCGTCAATCAGCGATGAAAACAGCGGGTTCAGAGAGTTTTCGCCCGCGATCACACCCAGCTCGAAGTCCACCGGCGGCAGCTTGCGCGGAATGCCCTCGGGGCCGGTGCCCAGCGCCAGCCCGGCGGGGCCGTTCAACAGGCCGAACACCTCCCACGCGCCCAGCTCGTCGACCAGTTGGCTGCCCTGATTGGGTGGGCCAAGCATGACGACGCGGCCCAGGTTCTCGGGGTGGTGTTCTTGCAGCCAATAGCGCAGCAGGATGCCGCCCATCGAATGCGCCACCACGTTCACAGGCTCATCGCCGCAGGCCGCAAAGGTGTCCGGCAATGTCTGGTTGGCAAGATCCGGGATCGGCAAATCGGTCGACGGATAACCGGGGCGCACAACTGAATACCCATGCGCCTTGAACAACTGATCCATGACGGAAAAAGACGCCTCAGTTCGTGCAAGCCCATGCAGCAGGATCACGCATTTGGCCTGCGCTGCGGCGGGAACGAGGAACAGGCTCAGGGCGAACAGAAGTCTCATGCGGGCCAGATAAGACCTATCGCCGCGCGATGAAAGCCCCCGGGCGCAGCACCGCCAGCGCAATCCCGCCCAGAACCAGCCCCGCACCCAGCAACAGCCTCAGACTGGTCGTCTCGCCCAAAAGCGCGACGCCGGCAGCGATGGCGATAACCGGCACGCTTAGCTGCACAACCGCGGCAACGGCGGGTGTTAGCCGGGGCAGAACCCGATACCAAAGCGCATAACCCAACCCCGAAGTCACACCGCCTGACAAAGCAGCCAGCAGATATCCCACGCCTGTCATGTGCCAATCGCCACCCATTGCGAACAAGATCAGCGCCGTGGCCGGCAACGCCACGGCAAAATTGGCCGCAGTCCCGGCCAGAGCATCCGGCTCGGACCGTCCAACCAACGAATAGACGGCCCATCCAATCCCCGCGGCCGTCATGAACACGGCCCCCACCGGATCAACCTGAACCGTGCCCGTCGGCCACAAGACATAGGCCAACCCCGCCAGAGCAATCCCCGCCCCCGCCAGTTGACGACCGGTCGGGGCCACGCCGCCCAAGGCGGTCACCGCAAACATGGTGATCTGCACCACTCCGAACAGGATCAACGCCCCCAACCCGGCATCCAGCGTCAGATACGCCACCGAAAACCCGATCATATAGAGCGACAGCGCCCCGGCTCCCGCAAGCCGCCGCCTGTCACGCAGCGGTAAAACCCCGCCTCGCGCCAGAACCAGAGTCGCCAGCACCAGCGCACCGGAGGCAACCCGCACCACCGCAAAACCGGTCGGATCACCGGCACCGCTGTCAATTGCCAGCCGGTTCAGGATCGAATTTGCCGCAAAGGCACACATGGTCAAAGCAGTAAGCAGAAACAGTCGCATATCAACGGCATAGCGATTTCGACGGAGTTTGCACACTCACTTTCCCGCAGGCAGGATCAGCCCACCCTTCATCTGTTCAAAAAATACCTCCGCCGGAGGCATGACCGCGCAGCGGGCATTCCAAACGAAACGGGGCCGCCCGAAGGCGACCCCATCCATAAGCACAAAAGAAGGCTTAAGCAGCTTACATCATGCCGCCCATGCCGCCCATGTCGGGCATGCCGCCTGCAGCAGGTGCATCTTTCTGCGGCTTGTCGGCAACCATCGCTTCGGTGGTGACCAGCAGGCCAGCGACCGATGCCGCATCTTCCAGAGCGGTACGGACAACTTTGGCCGGGTCGATCACGCCGAACGAGAACATATCGCCATATTCTTCGGTCTGCGCGTTGAAGCCAAATGCTGCATCGGCGGATTCACGGACCTTGCCCGCGACAACCGCACCATCAACACCCGCGTTTTCAGCGATCTGGCGCAGCGGCGCTTCGATTGCCTTGCGAACGATGTTGATGCCTGCGTTCTGGTCAGCGTTTGCACCTTCCAGAGTTTCCAGTGCTTTACCGGCCTGAACCAGAGCAACACCGCCGCCCACAACAACGCCTTCCTGCACAGCAGCGCGCGTTGCGTTCAGAGCATCGTCCACACGGTCCTTACGCTCTTTCACTTCAACTTCGGTCATGCCGCCGACGCGGATAACGGCAACACCGCCTGCCAGTTTGGCAACGCGCTCTTGCAGCTTCTCACGGTCGTAGTCCGACGAGGTTTCTTCGATCTGAGTGCGGATCTGAGCAACACGTGCTTCGATCTCGGCTTTCTCGCCAGCACCGTCGACGATGGTGGTTTCGTCTTTGGTGATTTCGATTTTTTTGGCGGTGCCCAGCATGTCCATGGTCACGGACTCGAGCTTCATGCCCAGATCTTCCGAGATGACCTGACCGCCGGTCAGGATCGCGATGTCCTGCAGCATGGCTTTGCGGCGATCGCCGAAGCCCGGTGCTTTGACAGCAGCAATTTTCAGGCCGCCGCGCAGTTTGTTGACAACCAGAGTCGCCAGCGCTTCGCCTTCAACATCCTCAGCAATGATCAGCAGCGGCTTTTGCGACTGGATCACCTGCTCGAGCAGCGGAACCATCGGCTGCAGCGAGGACAGTTTCTTTTCGTGCAGCAGGATCATGCAGTCATCGAGGTCTGCGATCATCTTGTCTGCGTTGGTGACGAAGTAAGGCGACAGGTAGCCACGGTCGAACTGCATACCTTCGACAACATCGGTCTCGGTTTCCAGACCTTTGTTTTCTTCGACGGTGATGACGCCTTCGTTGCCAACCTTCTGCATCGCGTCTGCGATTTGCTGGCCGATTTCTGCTTCGCCGTTGGCCGAGATGGTGCCGACCTGAGCAACTTCTGCCGAGTCTTTGACTTCGCGCGAAGCCGACTTGATGCCTTCAACAACCTTGGCAGTTGCCAGGTCGATGCCGCGCTTCAGGTCCATCGGGTTCAGGCCAGCAGCAACCTGCTTGAGACCTTCGCGCACGATGGCTTGCGCCAGAACGGTCGCGGTGGTGGTGCCGTCACCGGCTTCGTCATTGGTGCGGCTGGCGACTTCTTTCACCATCTGCGCGCCCATGTTTTCGAACTTGTCTTCCAGTTCGATTTCCTTGGCAACCGAAACACCGTCTTTGGTGATGCGCGGCGCGCCAAAGGATTTGTCCAGAACCACGTTGCGGCCTTTGGGGCCCAGGGTCACTTTAACCGCGTCGGCCAGAACATTTACGCCTGCCAGCATGCGGTTACGGGCATCGGTGTCGAACTTGACGTCCTTTGCAGCCATGTCGTTTCTCCTTGAGAAAATGTATTGGAATGAAGATCAGAGAAAGCGGGTGCGCTTACTCGATGATCCCCATGATGTCGCTTTCTTTCATCATCAGCAGCTCTTCGCCGCCAACCTGAACCTCGGTGCCCGACCATTTGCCGAACAGGATCTTGTCGCCGGCTTTTACAGCCATTGCGATCAGTTCGCCGCTGTCCTTGCGTGCGCCTTCGCCGGTTGCAACGACTTCGCCTTCGCTGGGCTTTTCTTTTGCGCTATCGGGAATGATCAGACCACCAGCGGTTTTCTCTTCGCTTTCTACGCGACGAACCAGCACACGGTCATGAAGCGGTTTCAATGCCATCTTTGCAGCTCCTTAGGCTCAAAGTTTGTTAATCCTCCCCTCGCCTGTCGACGAGGCGTTAGCACTCATGCTTGCCGAGTGATAACGCGGCATAGCTAGGGAGTCCAAATCCCCGAGTCAACAAGCTGTGAAGGATTTTTCCGGCCTTGGGCCTCAATCAGGCTGATCCCAGCTATAGGCCCAGTGTTTCAGGCCCTCCTGCCCGGCTTCGGTCAGGCAGTAGACGCCCTTGTCGACCTTATCGAACCAACCATAGTGATTGTCATACATCACCCGGGTCGCTGTGCTGACACCTGTGGCTTGCGCCACCGCAGCCCCCTTGGTCGCACCATGCTCGGCCAGATGGGCGGCACATTTCAACGCATCCTGACGATAGGCGGTCACGATCCCGTGCCGGGTCGCGCCACCGGCATTCGGATCACCCTGCAGCCGCTCGAACTCGCGCAGCAGCCGCTGGGTTCGGGTCTTGCTTTTGCGGGGCGCGTAGGGTCCCGGATCGCACTGCACCTCGACCACGCCATCAGCGCGCACCGTGATCAGCCCCAGACCCAACCGGCGGCACAGCGCGAGATTGTCCTTCAACGCCCGGCGCGCGCTGCGCCCCGTCGGCTTGCTCACCCCAAGATAAACCTGATCGGTCACTTTCAACCGCGTGATCGCCTGATGAAACAGCGCGAGACTGAACCGCAGCTTAAGCTCGACGATCACCGGTTCCTCATCATCGCGAATAGCGACGATATCGGCAGCCCCCACCTCACCCTTGACGGTATAACCCTGCCGTTCCAGCAGGGCTTTGATCGGGGGGTATAGGTCCTGCTCGCGCTTCATGCCGCCATGCTATGCGGTTTCACACGGATTGCCAGCCGTCAGACACAAAGATAAGCCTTATGCCAGACGCCTGCCCCACGAAAGAGACCCAATGCGCCTTATCAGCCTTTGCATTTGCCTTCTGCTGCCGCTCACCGCCCACGCCGCTTGCGAAGGGCGCGACCTGAGGCTGGACCTGTCGCCCGGGATCAGGGCCGAGCTGGACCAGACCGTCAACGCAATTCCCTTCGCCGAAGGCAACCACTGGATTGCGCGGAAGGGTGATACGGTCCTGCATCTGATCGGAACCCTGCACACCAATGACCCGCGCATGGGGGCGGTGATCGACCGGCTCACCCCGACCCTCAGCACCGCCGATGCCTTCTATTTCGAAGTCACGCAGGCCGAGATGGAGGCGTTCGAGCGCGATCTGGCCAATGATTTCAGCCCGGTTCTGATCACCTCGGGGCCCACTCTGATTGACTTGATGCCCGAAGAGGAATGGGCCGCGCTTTCTGCCACACTCGCCGAACGCGGCATCCCGGGCTGGATGGCCGCCAAGATGCGCCCATGGTTCCTAAGCATGATGCTGGGCATCCCGCCCTGCCTGATGGATACCCCCGATTTCGACCGCGGCATGGACACCCGCCTGACCGAACTGGCCGAACAGCACGGCATCCCGCAATTCTCGCTCGAGCGAATCGACGATCTGATCGCCATGTTCGACAGTCACTCGCTTGAGGAGCAGGTTGCCTCGCTGACCCGGCTGGCCGGGGCGTTGCAGGCCGGCGATGATCAGATG
Source organism: Ruegeria sp. AD2(2025) (assembly GCF_056542385.1). Classification (NCBI taxonomy): domain Bacteria; kingdom Pseudomonadati; phylum Pseudomonadota; class Alphaproteobacteria; order Rhodobacterales; family Roseobacteraceae; genus Ruegeria; species Ruegeria sp. AD2(2025). Next base: position 114,975 of record NZ_JBQFZS010000004.1, on the reverse strand, counting down.
ATCACCATGGCCAACACCTATCTCGACGAACAACACGCCCTGATCATCGAGCTTGCCAAGCTGCAGGGCCTTGAGGCATCCGGGTTAACGCCCGAAGAATTTGACGCCGAATGGCAAAGCTTCGAGGATCAATTGTTGGTGCAGCGAAACGCCAACTGGATGCAGAAGATTCTCGCCATGAAAGATCAGACAGTCGTGATTGCGGTCGGGGCTGGACATCTGAACAATGAGTACGGGTTGCTGAACCAATTGCAGAACGCCGGATACACGTTGGAACGCGCCCCTTTCTAAGATTTCAGACCAAGGGTCGCAGCAGGAAGCCTTGCGGGTGACAAGCCCGATTGACCGCCCTATAAGGCGCGCAAATCCACATTCCTCAAGGCACAGACATGACAATCCAAGTTCTTGGTCACAAATCCCCCGACACCGACTCGACCGGCTCGCCCATCCTCTGGGCCTGGTATCTGAACGAGATCAAAGGCGAGGCAGCCACTCCGGTTCTGTTGGGCGAACCCAACACCGAAGCCAACTTCATGCTGCAACGCTGGGACCTGCCCAAGCCGCAGATCATCGAAGACGTGGCCGAGGGCGCTCCGGTTGTCATCGTCGACACCAACAACCCGGCGGAACTGCCCGCCAGCATCAACGGCGCTGACATCCGCGCGATCATCGACCACCACAAGCTGGTCGGCGGTCTGGAAACCAAAGGCCCGATCGATATCACCGTGCGCCCGTTGGCCTGCACGGCAACCATCATGATCGACCTGATCGGCGACGATGCGGCCAAAATGCCCGACGCCGTCAAAGGCGCGGCCCTGACTTGCATCCTGTCGGACACGCTGGAATTCCGCTCGCCTACCACCACCGCGCATGACCGCGCCGTGGCCGAGAAGCTGGCCGCCGATCTGGGGCTGGACGTATCGGCCTACGCCGCCGACATGTTCGCCGCGAAATCTGATGTATCGTCATTCTCTGATGCCGAACTGATCCGCATGGACAGCAAAGAATACGAAGTCGACGGCACCAAATTCCGCGTCTCGGTCCTGGAAACCACCGCACCGGGCGTTGTGCTGGACCGCAAAGACAGCCTCGCCGCCTCGATGGTCGACGTTGCCGCAGAGGACGGCGTGGATCAGGTTCTGCTGTTTGTCGTCGACATCCTGAACGAAGAGGCCACCTTGCTGGTGCCCAACGATCTGGTGAAAGGCGTTGCCGAAAAGAGCTTCGGCGCATCCGTCGATGGCGATGCCGTCGTCCTGCCCGGTATCATGAGCCGGAAAAAGCAGATCATCCCGAACCTCAAGGTTTGATCCCAATCCCACAGGGCGTCCCAAGCGGACGCCCTTTTCTTTTTGCGAGGCTCTGCCTCGCGCTCCGGGATATTTTTAGCCAGATGAAGTGCGGATCCCCTGCTTCATCTGGCCCCAAATATCCCGGGGGAGACGCGGCTTGCCGCGTCGGGGGCAGAGCCCCCTCTGGCCAAACAAGGCCAGCTCTGCCATAGGCTTGGGTATCTCACAGCAATGCCACATGAGGGGCCTATGACCCGGATCATCTCTTCCCTTGCCGAAATCTCAGACAACTACAAAGCGCTGTTTGTCGATCTCTGGGGCTGCGTCCATAACGGCATCACCGCTTACCCCGAAGCGGTTGCCGCCTTGCGGGCCTATCGGCAAGGCGGCGGTATTGTCGTGCTGGTCACGAACTCTCCCAAACCGCGCGCCGGGGTGGCTGAACAGCTTGCGCAGTTCGGTGTTCCCAAGGACGCCTATGACACGATTGCAACCAGCGGCGACTCGGCGCGCTCAGCGATGTTTCGAGGAGCGGTCGGCGAGAAGGTCTACTTCATGGGTGAGTGGCAGCGCGACGCAGGTTTCTTTGAACCCTTAAAAATTCTGGATCATCCAATTCACATCGAGCGCGTGCCGCTGGATGAGGCCGAAGGCATCGTGTGCTGCGGCCCGTTTGACCCGATGGCCGATCCGGCGATGAACCGGCCCGACTTTCTGTTTGCCAAGCAAAAAGGCATGAAACTGCTCTGCGCCAATCCCGACATTGTCGTGGACCGGGGCGAGACCCGGGAATGGTGTGCGGGGGCGTTGGCGCGGCTTTATACTGAGATGGGTGGTGAGAGCCTGTATTTCGGAAAACCGCACCCTCCGATCTACGATCTGGCGCGCCGAAGGCTGACGGCGCTGGGCGTCGATATCGGTGATTCCGAGATTCTGGCCATCGGGGACGGGCCCCAGACCGATATCGCTGGCGGTATGGGCGAAGGGATTGATACCCTGTTCATCACCGGCGGGCTGGCAGCGGCAGAGACCAAAACGTCGCACCACCCGGATGAAGATGCCTTAAGGTACCACAACGAAAAGGAAAATATCAGCCCGACCTTTTCGATCGGCCGGTTGCGCTAGACAGAAAAAACTTGATTTTCTGCAGTTGCGAAGTAATAAAGTTGCCGAAGGGTGACTTCTGATGGTCTTTTGTTGCCCGCAAGATCTCGAATGAGGGCGACATGTTGGACAACCTTCCGCGCGGAACGATTTGCATCGAAGATATCGAAATGGGCATGTCCCGGCACCTGCGTAAGGTGGTGACAGACGAGGATATCGAGATGTTTGCCCAGGTCTCGACGGATCGCAATCCGGTGCATCTGGACGATGATTACGCCCGCGACACGATCTTTGAGGGCCGCATTGCGCATGGGATGCTGACCGCGGGCCTGATCTCGGCCGTGATCGGTGAGCAACTGCCGGGACATGGCACCGTCTATATGGGGCAGTCGCTGAAATTTCTTGCCCCGGTGCGCCCCGGGGACATGGTTTATGCCGAGGTCAAGGTGATCGATATCGACTTTGCGAAGCGCCGCGTGAAGCTGGATTGTCACTGTGCGGTGGACGGTAAAAAAGTGCTGGTGGGCGAGGCGATGGTGCTGGCCCCAAGCCGCAAGTTCGACTAAGCGCACGACCACCCCGATCTGCGGCTTGAACCTGCCGGACAGTCCCGCTAGGCAATCTTCATGCAGATCATACGTGACTTTCAGTTTGTCGAGCCTGAAGACCGGGGTGCCAGCGTCGCCATCGGGAATTTTGACGGCGTCCACCTTGGGCATCAATCGGTCATCGCATTGGCGCGTAGTGCCGAACCCGAGGCTCCGCTGGGCGTTATGACCTTCGAGCCGCATCCACGAGAGTACTTCGCGCCCGACACCCCCCCCTTTCGCCTGATGCGGGGCAATGCGCGTGCGCACCGACTGCAGAAGCTCGGGGTGAAAAAGCTTTATGAGCTGCCATTCAACGCCGCCCTGGCCGGTCTGACGCCGGAAGAATTTGCGCGAAACGTGATCTGTGACGGATTGGGGCTCACCCATGTGGTCGTTGGTGCCGATTTCTGCTTTGGCAAAGGGCGTAGCGGGACCCCCCAGGACCTGCAGCGGTTCGGCGATGAGATGGGCTTTGGTGTCACGATTGCCCCCCTGATGGAACGGTCCGAGAATGTGGTGTCGTCCACCGCGATCCGGACGGCCTTGTCCGAGGGGCGACCGCGCGATGCCGCGGCAATGCTGGGGCACTGGCATCGTATCGAGGGCAAAGTTGTCGGCGGAGAACAGCGCGGTCGCGAACTGGGTTTTCCAACAGCCAATATGTCGATTGAAGGGTTGCACCCACCGAAATTCGGGGTTTATGCCGTGTTGGTCGACGTGCTGGACGGCCCGCATCGGGGCAGCTATCGCGGTGCGGCTTCGGTGGGGACACGGCCCATGTTCAACGGCGAGGTCCCCAATATCGAAACCTTCCTGTTCGATTTCTCGGGCGATCTGTATGGCGCGACACTCTCGGTTGGGTTGGTAGAATATCTGCGCCCGGAGATGACCTTTGATGGCCTCGACGGGTTGATCACCCAGATGAACGACGATTGCACGCGCGCACGCGCGCTTTTGGCCGCACAATGAGCAAAGACCCCATCGACCGCAATGGGCTGAGCCCGCGTTTTTGGGAGCGTAAGCCGCTGCAGAAGATGAACCCGCGAGAGTGGGAGGCGCTGTGTGATGGGTGCGGCAAGTGCTGCCTCAACAAGCTAGAAGATGAAGATACGGGTGAGGTCGCCCTGACCTGTGTCGCATGCCGTTTGCTGGATGACGAAAGCTGCCGCTGCACGCAGTATGACATTCGGCATCAGTTCGTACCTGAATGCATCGTGATGCGCCCCGACAACATCGATGGCCACGCCTATTGGCTGCCACAGACCTGCGCCTATCGGCTGTTGTGGGAGGGCAAGCCCCTTTACGACTGGCATCCGTTGATATCTGGTACGCCGGACAGCGTTCATGCCGCAGGCATATCCGTGCAGGGGCGCACCGTGTCCGAATTCGAGACCCCCTTGGAAGAGTGGGAAGACTACATCATCGAGGAGCCGAGCTGATGCATTTTGCCTCTGACAATTCCGGGCCTGTCCACCCCGAGGTTCTCGCCGCTTTGGCCGAAGCCAACCAGGGCTATCAGATGGCCTATGGCGCGGACACTCTGATGAACGAGGTCCGCGATCGCATCCGAGGTATTTTTGAGGCCCCCGGCGCGGCTGTGTATCTTGTGGCGACGGGGACGGCGGCGAATTCTCTGGCCTTGGCCACGCTTTCGCAACCGTGGGAGACGGTGTTCTGTTCCCCCGTGGCGCATATCCATGAGGATGAATGCAATGCGCCCGAGTTCTACAGCGGGGCCAAGCTGACCCTTGTGCAAGGTGGTGACAAGTTGAGCCCCGACGCGCTGCGTCAGTCCATCGAAGGCGAAGAAACCCGCGGCGTGCACGGGCCGCAGCGAGGCCCGGTTTCCATCACGCAGGTAACCGAGCGCGGGTCGGTCTATACGCTGGAAGAACTGCAGGCGCTGTGCGGGGTGGCCAAGGCCTATGATCTGCCTGTCCATATGGACGGGGCGCGGTTTACCAATGCTTTGGTCGCTCTGAACTGTTCTCCGGCAGAGATGACGTGGAAATCCGGTGTCGACGCCGTCAGTTTCGGCGGGACCAAGAATGGGTTGATGGGTGTCGAGGCTGTGGTGTTCTTCGATGAAAGCAGGGCCTGGGAGTTTGAATTGCGCCGCAAACGCGCAGCGCATCTGTTTTCCAAGCACCGTTATCTGTCGGCTCAGATGGCGGCCTATCTGCGGGACGATCTGTGGCTGCGCTCGGCGCGGCAGGCGAATGCCAGCTGCGCCCTTTTGGCAGAGGGTTTGCGCGCGGTCGGGGCGAGTTTCCTGCACGAGCCGCAGGCCAACATAATCTTTGTCCGCTTCCCCCGCCGTCTGCATCGCAAGCTGCATGAGGCAGGCGCGGTTTATCACCTGTGGGGCGATACGCTGGATGGTCCGGACGAGGATGAGATGCTGGCATGCCGTCTGGTTTGCGACTGGTCTACGCCGGCAGATCAGGTCGATCGGTTTTTATCCTTGCTTTAGGCGATTGGGGGCTCTGCCCCCGCCCAGCCCTGCGGGCTGGGCTCCCCCGGGATATTTCTGGCCAGATGAAGCAGGGGATCTGCTCTAGTCTCTGAGCGTTGCGAGGTGGCGGTCGAGGTCGTCCAGGCGGTCCTGCCCCCAGAACCTCTGATCATCGGGCGTGATATAGAAGGGGGCGCCGAATACGCCGCGGTCTACGGCTTCTTCGAGATTGGCCGAATAGGTCTCAGCGCCAGTGAGCAGGCCGCTGTCAGCCAGGTTCGGGTCAAACCCGGCCCGGGTCAGGCAATCACGGATCACGCTGTCCTCGGCGATGTCTTTCTCTTCTGCCCAGCAGGCGCGCAGGAAGGAATGACAGAGCTGTCCCACATCGCCCGACCCGTCCTGAATGGCCGCGATGATCGCATAAGACGAGGGCGCGGCATTGGTCGGCCAATGTGCGGGCTGCAGGTTGAAAGCCATCCCCAGATTTTTCGACTGACGCAGCAGTTCCTGTGCGCGGTATTCGATGCGCGAGATATGGCGGTCCTTGGGCGGGGTGCCCCCGGTCCGGCTGAACAATCCCATGATGTCCAGAGGTTTGTAATTGATCGTCGCCCCGTGCTTGGCTGCGACCTCCTCTAGCCGTGTGCCCGCCAGGTATGTGAAGGGCGAGAGTGTCGCAAAAAAGTAGTCAATCTGGGTCATCTGCACTTTCTCCGCTGCGTTGCCTTTGCGGGACTGTAGACCCGTGCTAAGCGGTGTGACCATCACGAATCTGTCATATTGCCATTGCTGCCCGGGGATAATCAGCCGATGCCGACACTTCACGAACCCAAGCTTATCGCTGGGAACGCCAATCTTCCGCTTGCCGAAACCATTGCCCGCCGCATGAGCCTGCACCGCGGCGTCGATCAGGGTCTGGTCGATGCCCGGGTCGAACGGTTCAATGATGGCGAGATTTTCGTCGAGGTTTTCGAGAACGTACGCGGCGAGGATATGTTCATCATCCAACCGACCTCGAACCCGGCCAATGACAACCTGATGGAGCTGCTGATCATCGCCGACGCCCTGCGCCGGTCCTCAGCGCAGCGGATCACCGCCGTGATCCCCTATTTCGGCTATGCCCGTCAGGATCGCCGCACCAAGGCCCGCACGCCCATCAGCGCCAAGCTGGTGGCCAACATGCTGACCGGTGCGGGGATCGAACGTATTCTGACCATGGATCTCCACGCGGCCCAGATTCAGGGCTTTTTCGATATGCCGGTCGACAACCTCTACGCCTCACCGATCTTTGCGCTGGATGTCAAAAAGCAGTTCAAGGATCAGATGGATGATCTGATGGTTGTGTCGCCCGATGTCGGCGGCGTGGCGCGCGCGCGCGAGCTGGCCAAGCGCATCAACGCCCCGCTGTCGATCGTCGACAAGCGCCGCGAGAAAGCTGGTGAAGTCGCCGAAATGACCGTGATCGGGGACGTCAAAGACAAAATCTGCCTGATCGTTGATGACATCTGTGATACCGCAGGGACGCTGTGCAAAGCGGCTCAGGTGCTGATGGATAATGGTGCCAAAGAGGTGCACTCGTACATCACCCATGGCGTCATGAGCGGCCCGGCGGTCGAACGTGTAACGAAATCCGTGATGAAGTCTCTGGTTCTCGCCGACACGATCCAGCCGACGCCCGAGGTGGCAAAAGCCCCCAACATCCGCATCGTGCCCACCGCGCCGATCTTTACTCAGGCGATTCTCAATATCTGGAACGGGACAAGTGTCTCATCGCTGTTCGAGGACAAGACGCTGACGCCAATCTATGAGTCGCTCTACCATATGGACTAATCCAGAGCGGGCGTCCCGCGCCCTGCCCTAAGATAGTTTCCAAACCGCAGAGCTATCTGCACAATGGGCCTGAAACTTTGAAAGTTTCAGGCTCGGTTTCTTTTCAAGAAACCGTTTACGAACGATCCTGGAAATTATCAGAAAACACCGGATGTTTTGTCGCGTAACCGGGTTAGGAAATCACCCAGTCATCCTCATGAGCCAGTTCGCCGATTGCCGTCCATGCGACCCGGATGCGTGCAATCCGCGTGTCGGACCACGTGCGAAACACCGCATCAAAGCCCTGAGGTGTGATGTTCTCGGCCTGTACCTCTGAACGCATGGCCGAGGATGTATCTACATCCCAGAGCGACACGCCGATCTGCACAACCGGAACCGACCGGAACGCCTCGCTGAATCGAATGGCCGCACGCCGCTCCCGCGGCCCGTCACCGGTCCACATTTCCCCGCCGTCGGCGAAATCCGAGAATAAGACAGTCTCGCCCTGATCAATTCCGATGGGATGGGTGTGAAACTTCTTCATTTTGTCGTCTTTTCATTCAATTCCGGCAGCTTACCCCGCGCCTTTGACAAAATCACGACAAAAAAACGGCCCCGCAATGCAGGGCCGTTTCGAATAGATTGAACTGAACCCTTACAGGCTCATATGCGTTCCAAGAGCTTCCATATCGGCCAGCAGCTTGGCTGCATCGTCGACGATGGTCTGATCGTCACCCGCTTGGGCGGCCTCGTGCGAGGCACGCGCTTCGGCGATCAGGTCATCCAGATGCGACCGGGTCACTTCGGCAACCGGAATGGCCTTTTCGGCCAGAACCGAAAGGCTGTCGCCGTTGATCTGGGCAAACCCGCCGGTGACCAGGTATTCGCTGGCCCCTTCGGGCGCCTCAACCTTCAGCAGACCGGGGCGCAGCGTGGTGATGGTAGGGGCATGGTCGGGCATTGCCGTCATGTCCCCGTCCGCGCCGGGAATCTGGACCGCGGTGGCCTCGAGCGAAGCAAGGCTCCGCTCGGGGCTGACGAGGTCGAATTGCATCGTGTTTGCCATCAGGTGTGCTCCTTAGGCGGCTTCTGCGGCCATCTTCTCGGCTTTGGCGATCACTTCTTCGATGCCGCCAACCATCAGGAAGGCCGCCTCGGGCAGGTGATCGTATTCGCCGGCGACAACGGCCTTGAACGACGAGATGGTGACATCCAGAGGAACCTGAACACCCGGCGAGCCGGTGAAGACCTCGGCCACGTCGAACGGCTGCGACAGGAAGCGTTCGATCTTACGGGCACGGGCCACGGTCAGTTTGTCCTCTTCCGACAGTTCGTCCATGCCGAGGATGGCGATGATGTCCTGCAGCGACTTGTAGCGCTGGAGGATCTGCTGAACATCGGTCGCAACCTTGTAGTGTTCTTCACCAACGATGGCCGGGTCAAGCAGACGCGAGGTCGAGTCGAGCGGGTCAACGGCCGGGTAGATACCCTTTTCCGAGATCGCACGGTTCAGAACGGTGGTCGCGTCCAAGTGCGCAAACGAGGTTGCCGGCGCAGGGTCGGTAAGGTCGTCCGCAGGCACGTAGATCGCCTGCACCGAGGTGATCGAACCAGCTTTGGTCGAGGTGATGCGCTCTTGCAGCGCGCCCATGTCGGTGGCCAGCGTCGGCTGGTAACCCACAGCCGAAGGAATACGACCCAGCAGAGCCGAAACCTCGGAACCCGCCTGCGTGAAGCGGAAGATGTTGTCGACGAAGAACAGAACGTCGGTACCGGACTGGTCGCGGAACTGCTCGGCCAGGGTCAGACCGGTCAGGGCAACACGTGCACGCGCACCCGGAGGTTCGTTCATCTGACCGTAAACCAGCGCAACCTGCGAGTCCGAAAGGTTGTCGGGCTTGATCACGTTCGATTCGATCATTTCCCAATACAGGTCGTTGCCTTCACGGGTCCGTTCGCCAACGCCCGCAAACACCGAGAAGCCCGAGTGCACTTTCGCGATGTTGTTGATCAGCTCCATGATCAGAACGGTTTTGCCCACACCGGCACCGCCGAACAGGCCGATTTTACCGCCTTTGGCGTAGGGGGCCAGCAGGTCCACAACCTTGATGCCGGTCACCAGAATTTCCGACTCGGTCGACTGTTCGTCGAACTCGGGCGCGTCCTGGTGGATAGCGCGGGTTTCGGTTGCTTCAACCGGGCCTTTTTCGTCGATCGGTTCACCGACCACGTTCAGGATGCGGCCCAGGGTGGCGTTGCCAACCGGAACCGAGATCGGTGCGCCGGTGTCAGTGACGGGCTCGCCACGGACCAGACCTTCGGTCGCGTCCATCGCGATGGTACGGACGGTGTTTTCACCCAGGTGCTGAGCAACTTCCAACACCAGGCGCTTGCCGTTGTTGGTAGTTTCCAGCGCGTTCAGAATTTCAGGCAGCGCGTCATCGAACTGGACGTCAACGACGGCCCCGATGATCTGTGTGACTTTGCCTTTTGCATTCGCCATGTTTCGTCTCCGGTATGTCTCTACAGCGCTTCGGCGCCGGAAATAATTTCAATCAGCTCGTTGGTGATCACGGCCTGACGCGAGCGGTTGAACTGGATCGTCAGCTTGTCGATCATCTCACCCGCGTTGCGTGTCGCGTTGTCCATTGCGGACATCCGTGCACCCTGTTCAGACGCTCCGTTTTCGAGCAGAGCCGAGAAGATCGCAGTTGCAACCCCCTTGGGCAGCAGGTCGGCCAGGATGGCCTCTTCACTGGGCTCGTAGTCGAAAATGGCACCGCTGTCGTCCCCTTGCGTGTCCTCAAACGAGGCAGGGATGATCTGCTGTGCCGTCGGGATCTGCGTCACGACGTTCTGGAACTTCGAGTAGAAGATCGTGGCAACGTCGAACTCACCCCCGTCAAAGCGGGACAGGACGTCCTTGGCGATGTCCTGCGCGTTGTTGTAGCCAATGCGCTTGACCTCGCTCAGGTCGATATGTCCAACGAACAGATCGCCAAAATCACGCTTGAGCGCGTCGCGGCCTTTCTTGCCGACGGTCAAAACCTTGACCGTCTTGCCTTTGCCACGCAGCTCTTCCGCCTTGGCGCGGGCGAGCTTGGCGATGTTCGCGTTGAAGCCGCCACACAGGCCGCGTTCAGCTGTCATCACAACCAGCAGATGGACATCATCGCTGCCCGTACCACGGAGCAACTTGGGGGCGCTGTCGCTGCCCCCGACCGACGCCGCCAGCCCCGCCATCACGGCATTGAACCGCTCGGCATAGGGGCGTCCGGCTTGGGCAGATTCCTGGGCGCGGCGCAGTTTTGCAGCCGCGACCATCTGCATGGCCTTGGTGATCTTGCGGGTCGATTTGACCGACTCGATCCTGTTTTTAAGGTCCTTCAGACTAGGCATCGGAACCCCCTATCAAGCGAAGGTCGCGGCGTATTCGTCGATCGCTGCCTTAAGTTTGTCTGCTGCGTCACCTTTGATCTTCGGATCTTCGTCGGTGATCCATGTCAGCAGGTCAGCGTGCTTGCTGCGCAGGTGCGCCAGCAGGCCGGCCTCGTAGCGGCCAACGTCAGATACGTCGATTTTGTCGAGGTAACCGTTGGTGCCTGCGAAGATGACGCAAACGATTTCCGCGTTGGTCAGCGGCGAATACTGCGGCTGTTTCATCAGCTCGGTCAGGCGCGCACCACGGTTCAGCAGCTGCTGGGTCGCGGCGTCGAGGTCGGACCCAAACTGCGCAAACGCAGCCATTTCGCGGTACTGAGCCAGTTCCAGTTTCACCGGACCAGCAACCGATTTCATCGCATCGGTCTGAGCCGAAGAGCCCACACGCGAAACCGACAGACCAGTGTTCACAGCAGGACGGATGCCCTGATAGAACAGTTCAGTTTCCAGGAAAATCTGACCGTCGGTGATCGAAATCACGTTGGTCGGAATAAACGCCGAAACGTCGCCACCCTGCGTTTCGATAACCGGCAGAGCGGTCAGCGAACCTGCACCGAAATCTTCGTTCAGCTTCGCCGAACGTTCCAGCAGACGCGAGTGGAGGTAGAAAACGTCACCCGGGTAAGCTTCACGGCCCGGCGGGCGGCGCAGCAGCAGGGACATCTGACGATAGGACACGGCCTGTTTCGACAGGTCATCATAGATGATCAGCGCGTGGCGGCCATTGTCACGGAAGTACTCGGCCATCGCAGTCGCGGCGTAGGGTGCCAGGAACTGCATTGGCGCCGGGTCGGACGCGGTTGCGGCAACAACGATCGAGTAGTCAATCGCGCCGGACTCTTCCAGCTTCTTCACCAGCTGCGCAACGGTCGAACGCTTTTGACCGATGGCGACGTAAACGCAGTACAGTTTCTTCGACTCGTCGTCGCCTGCTGCGTCGTTGTAAACTTTCTGGTTCAGGATGGTGTCCAGAGCAACGGCGGTTTTGCCGGTCTGACGGTCACCAATGATCAGTTCCCGCTGGCCACGGCCAATCGGGATCATCGCGTCAACCGATTTCAGGCCGGTTGCCATCGGCTCGTGCACCGATTTACGCGGGATGATGCCCGGGGCTTTGACGTCTGCAACGCCACGCTTGGTTGCATTGATCGGGCCTTTGCCGTCCAGCGGGTTGCCCAGACCGTCAACAACGCGGCCCAGCAGTTCGTCACCGATCGGAACGTCCACGATCGAGTTGGTGCGCTTGACAGTGTCACCTTCTTTGATGTCACGGTCGGACCCGAAGATAACGACACCGACGTTGTCGCTTTCCAGGTTCAGCGCCATGCCCATGATGCCACCGGGGAATTCGACCATCTCACCCGCTTGCACGTTGTCAAGGCCGTATACACGGGCAATCCCGTCACCGACGCTCAGCACGCGGCCGATCTCGGCCACTTCGGCTTCCTGACCAAAATTCTTGATCTGGTCCTTCAGGATTGCAGAAATCTCTGCAGCTTGGATTCCCATTTATCCGACCTCTTTCATTGCATTCTGTAGGGAGTTCAGCTTCGAACGGATCGAGGTGTCGATCATCTTCGAGCCCACTTTAACGACAAGACCGCCGATGAGGCTTTCATCCACGGTCGCATTGATTGTCACGGTCTTGCCCACACGCTCGGACAGCGTTTTGGACAGTTTATCCATCTGGGTCTTGGTCAGCGCCTTGGCCGAGGCGACATCGGCGGTCACTTCGCCACGCTCTTCGGCCAGCATGTCGCGCAGAACCTCGATCAGGTTGGGGACAACGAACAGACGCTGTTTCTGCGCCATCAGCGCCAGCGAGTTACGCAGCACCGGAGACAGGCCCATCTTGTCGGCGATTGCGGTAATCGCGCCTTCCTGCTCGGCCCGCGACACCAGCGGCGAAGCGATCAGGTCGCGCAGATCGGCACTTTCGCCCAACGCAGCAGCCAGATCGGTGATACCGGTTTCCAGACCCGCAAGGTCCTTATTCTCTTTGGCGATCTCGAAGATCGCGGTGGCATAGCGCTCGGCGATGCCTGTGGAAATCGAAGCTGGTTCGGACACGTCCACCCTTCCGATATTTGAGGCCCCGATTTTGGGTAGCGGCCGCTACCTTGGGGCGTGAGGAAACCCCGTCCTTGAAGGGCGGGGATCAAAATCACCGGGGATGTAGCAGAGCCTTTCCAACCTCGCAATATGCTATAGCGGTAACAGACTTATCCACAAATCTTTAATTTTCAAATACTTACACCAAGTGCGACCCTTTGGACCGGTTGGGGCAGTTGAAAAATGTTACGAATATGCAGGTTTTTGCGATTCCTGTGACTTTTTTCCCGCATTTTTGCCGCCTCGGGGGCGCATATTGTCACGCGGGCTTCAGCAGGCCATCCAATGCCTTAATCGGGCGTTTCGCGGCATCTTTGGTGACGCTCCCGCTAGGTGGGCGCACCAGCTTGCTGACCTCGACCATCAGAACGCCGCCGGCCATGATCGTCGGGATGCGCTGGCCCGTTTTCTCGATCAGGTTGCCGGATTTCAGCCAGAAGCGGCGAAACGACGGAGGTAAATAAAGCGCCGAGCAATGGCTTTCGGGAACGAAATGATGCGCCCGCAGCAGCTTCTCCAGTTGGGTCATCGAATAGGGATGGCCGAAGCCAAACGGCGTACGGTCGGACCGCGACCAAAGGCCCGCCCGGTTCGGCACCACAAACAGCGCCCGGCCACCCGGCCCCAGCACCCGCCAGCATTCCTTTAGCACCATGCTGGGGCGCTCCGAGGTCTCAAGCCCGTGCATCACCACCAGCTTGTCCACATGGCCGGTCTCGATGGGCCACAGCGTCTCTTCGGTCAGAACCGAGACATTGGGCAACCCTGCGGGCCACGGCATCACGCCCTGCGGGCCGGGCATCAACCCGATGACGCGGCGCGCATCGGCCAGATAGGGGCGCAACAGCGGCACTGCGAATCCGAATCCGGCCACGGTCTGTCCCTTGGCCTCGGGCCACAGGTCGACCAGCCGCCCGCGGATCGCGGCCTGCGCTGCACGGCCCAGCGTGCTGCGGTAGTAGAAATTCCTCAGATCCTGCACATCAAGATGCATTGCGGACACCCGGTCAATCGGCTTAGCTGGGCGCAGTCTAGCAATGAAAGGGTAAAAGGCCATGCCTCTTGAGATCGTCACCATCCCCTGCCTCAGCGACAACTATGCCTTTCTTGCCCACGACCCTGTCAGCGGAGAAACCGCGCTGGTCGATGCCCCCGACGCGACCCCCATTCTGGCCGAGCTGGACGCGCGCGGCTGGACGCTGAGCCACATTCTGCTGACCCACCATCATGACGACCACATCGCCGGAGTGCCCGCCCTTCTGGCCCGTCATCCCGCGCAGGTCATCGGGGCCAGCGCCGATCAGCACCGCCTGCCCAAGCTGGACCGCGCCGTGGCCGAGGGCGACAGCTTTGCAATCGGCGCCGAGATGGTGCAGGTGCTGGATGTGTCCGGCCACACCCTTGGTCATATCGCCTTTTACATGCCCGACACCGGTGCGGTTTTCACTGCCGACAGCCTGATGGCGCTGGGATGCGGCCGCCTGTTCGAAGGCGAGGCGTCGCAGATGTGGGCCTCGCTCAGCAAGCTTGCGGCCCTGCCCGATGAAACAATCGTGTATTCAGGGCATGAATATACGCAGTCAAACGCCAAATTCGCCCTGACCGTGGACCCGGAAAACCCTGCCCTCAGGGACCGTGTGGCCGATATCGACCGTGCCCGCGCCGCCGGAAAGCCCACTGTTCCCTCCATTCTGGCCCTGGAAAAGGCCACAAACCCGTTTTTGCGGGCAAATGACCCGTCGATTCAGGCACATCTGGGCATGGCGGGGGCTGACCCCGCGTCAGTTTTTGCCGAAATCCGCGCCAGAAAAGACCGGTTTTAGGCAGGTTAGGCCCCTCTTCACGGCCACGGTCACAGGAAATTAGACTGTCAAGTGCAAGAAAACCCTTGAAGCCGCGCCGGGATCAACCAAACTCTAATAGTATGAGGACATGGTTTGGATGGGGATCCGGCCGACGCCTGCCCCCTTCCTGCCCAATACAGAGGAGCACCCGCGTGCCTTCATTCTCGAGCACACTGGAACAAGCCATTCACGCGGCCCTTGCGGCGGCGAACGAACGGCGACACGAATTCGCAACGCTGGAGCATCTGCTTCTGGCGCTATTGGAAGAGCCCGATGCGGTGCGCGTCATGAAAGCGTGCAGTGTCGATCTGGATGAACTACGCCGTACTCTGGTCGAATTCATCGACGAGGATCTGTCGAACCTTGTGACCGATATCGACGGCTCTGAAGCCGTACCAACGGCGGCCTTCCAACGTGTGATCCAGCGGGCTGCGATCCATGTCCAAAGCTCGGGCCGGACCGAGGTGACCGGGGCCAATGTGCTGGTGGCGATTTTCGCAGAACGCGAAAGCAACGCGGCCTATTTCCTGCAAGAACAGGACATGACCCGCTATGACGCGGTGAATTTCATCGCCCACGGCGTCGCTAAAGACCCGGCCTATGGCGAAAACCGTGCCGTGACAGGCGCAGATGAAGTCGAAGACGAGGCGCAGGCCCCGTCCGGAGAGTCGGACCAGAAAGAAAGCGCGCTTGGAAAATACTGCATTGATCTTAATGCCAAGTCGCGCGCCGGCGACGTCGATCCGCTGATCGGCCGCTCGGACGAGGTGGAACGCTGCATCCAGGTGCTCTGCCGCCGCCGCAAGAACAACCCGCTACTGGTGGGGGATCCGGGCGTTGGCAAGACCGCCATTGCCGAGGGTCTGGCTCATAAGATCGTCGCGGGCGAAGCCCCGGATGTTCTGTCGGAAACCACTATTTACTCGCTCGACATGGGCGCGCTGCTGGCCGGCACCCGCTATCGTGGCGATTTCGAGGAACGACTGAAAGCAGTCGTGACCGAGTTGGAAGATCACCCCGACGCGGTGCTGTTCATCGACGAAATCCATACTGTGATCGGTGCCGGTGCCACTTCGGGCGGCGCTATGGACGCGTCGAACCTGCTGAAACCTGCCCTGCAGGGCGGCAAGCTGCGCACCATGGGCTCGACCACGTATAAAGAGTTCCGTCAGCATTTCGAGAAAGACCGCGCACTGAGCCGCCGGTTCCAGAAAATCGATGTAAGTGAGCCCTCGGTCGAGGACAGCGTAAAAATCCTGCGCGGTCTGAAACCCTATTTCGAGGAACACCACGCCATCAAATACACCGCGGACGCAATCAAGACCGCGGTCGAGTTGTCGGCGCGTTACATCAACGACCGCAAGCTGCCGGACAAGGCCATCGACGTGATCGATGAGGCCGGTGCCGCGCAACATCTGCTGGCCGAAAGCAAACGCCGCAAGACCATCGGCGTGAAAGAGATCGAGGCCGTCGTTGCCAAGATCGCGCGCATTCCGCCGAAGAATGTGACCAAGGACGATGCCGAGGTTCTGAAAGACCTTGAGACCTCGCTGAAACGGGTGGTGTTTGGCCAGGATGAAGCGATTGAAGCGCTGTCAAGTGCGATCAAACTGGCCCGCGCGGGTCTGCGTGAGCCTGAAAAACCCATCGGGAACTACCTGTTCGCAGGTCCGACCGGTGTGGGTAAAACCGAGGTCGCCAAACAGCTGGCGGATACGCTGGGTGTGGAACTGCTGCGGTTTGACATGTCGGAATACATGGAGAAACACGCCGTTTCCCGTCTGATCGGCGCGCCTCCGGGCTATGTCGGGTTCGATCAGGGCGGTCTGCTTACCGATGGCGTCGACCAGCATCCGCACTGCGTGCTGCTGCTGGACGAGATCGAAAAGGCGCATCCGGACGTGTTCAACATCCTGCTGCAGGTGATGGACCATGGTGAGCTGACCGATCACAACGGCCGCACGGTGAATTTCCGCAACGTGGTGTTGATCATGACCTCGAATGCGGGCGCGCAGGAACAGGCCAAGGCCGCCATCGGCTTTGCCCGTGACCGGCGCGAGGGCGAGGATACCGCCGCGATCGAACGCATGTTCACGCCGGAATTCCGCAACCGTCTGGACGCCGTGATCTCGTTCGCGCCGCTGCCGAAAGAGGTCATCCTGCAGGTGGTCGAGAAATTCGTCCTGCAGCTTGAGGCGCAGTTGCTGGATCGCAACGTGACCATCGACCTGACACCCAAGGCCGCCGAATGGCTGGCCGACAAGGGCTACGACGACAAGATGGGGGCGCGTCCGCTGGGCCGAGTCATTCAGGAACACATCAAGAAACCGCTGGCCGAAGAACTTCTGTTCGGCAAGCTGGCCAAGGGTGGCGTGGTGCGTGTCTCGGTCAAGAAAGGTGATCTGAACCTTGAAATTCTGGGGCCCGATCAGCCTCGCATTCCGGGTGATAAACCGCCGCTGCTGACAGCGGATTGATTCAGAGACCTTAGAAATAAACAACGCCCGCCCTTTCGGCGGGCGTTGTTGTTCAGCGCTCAGTCAGTTTCAGCTCGATCCGGCGGTTTTGGGCGCGGGCTTCGGGGGTGTCGGCGGGATTGACCGGTTGGAACTCGCCAAAGCCGTTGGCTGCCAGCCGATTGGGCGGGATACCCAACGCATCCACCATGAACCGCACCACCGACAGCGCGCGCCCCTGGCTAAGCTCCCAGTTGTCGCGATACCGCCCGCTGCCCGCCAATGGCACGTTGTCCGTGTGCCCGTCGACCCGAATGACCCAATTCAGACCCTCGGGGATTTCCGCAGCGACGGTTCGCAAAATCGCGGCCACCTTCGCGACCTCCTGACGACCTTCGACAGAAAGCGTGGCAGAGCCCGTGTCAAACAAGACCTCGGACGAAAACACAAAGCGGTCACCTTCGATGCGCACACCCTCCTGATCACCCAGCACATCGCGCAGTCGCCCGAAGAACTCGGATCGGTAGCGTTGCAAATCTTCCGCCTGCGCAGTCAGTTCCTGATTTTGCCCGGCAAGCCTTTCCGCCTCGGCCTCGAGCCGGACGCGTTCTGCCTCTTCCAGCAGGCGGCGACGGCGCTCTTCCGAGGCGGCGCGGGCAAGCGCTGCGTTCAGGTCCTGGCCCAGCGACTGAATCTGAATCTCGGCCGCCGCGTTGCGTTCCTCATAATCGTCCAACAGCGCCTGCAACGATCCCAGCTGGCCGCGCAACGCAGACATCTGCTGGTTCAACAAAGCTGTCTGCCGTTGCGCCTCGGTTGAGATTTCTTTCTCTGACGCAAGTGCCTCCTGCGCCACAGCCAACAAGGCCGCACGCTCTTCAGCCAGTGAACTTTGCTCATCTGCCTGCGCCTGCGACTGCGTCTGCGCGTCCAGTGCCGCTTGCAATTGCGCCTTCAGTTCATCGGGGTTCAACTCACCGAATTGCCGTTCAAGCTCGGCCTTGGCTGCCTGTGCTGCGGCCAGTAATGTCAGGGTTTCTTCCGCTTCCTGTCGCTGCGCCTCGAGCGCCAATGTCATAGCGGTCAGCTCGGCATCCGCATCCTGAAGCCGGTTCCGCAGAGTTTCGGCGGCGGCGGCTTCCGCCAGACGCGCGGCTTCCTCATCGGTCAGTTGTTGCTCCAGTTCCGCGATCTGGTTTGCCTGCGTGGCCTCGCTGGCCTCAAGATCGGCCACCAGCGCCTCAAGCGCCTCGCGACGGGCCGCGGCAAGGCGGGCGGCTTCGGTCTGCGCATCAATCTCGTTACGGCTTTGGGCCAGAGCGAGGTTCAGGGCCTCCTGCTCGTCCAGTAGTGCTGCGCGCTCTTGTAGCAAGGCATCCTGCTGATCCGCCAATGCGACGATATCGGCGCGCGCGCGTTCCTGATCGGCCAGCAATGCTGCAACCTGTGCCTCAAAACTCGTGATCTGCGACTGCGCCTCAGACAATTCGTCCTCGACCTGTCCGAGTGTTGCGTTCAGTGTGCCCAGCCGTGCCTGCAGGCGGCTGTTTTCGCGTTCTTCCAATCCCAGCGCCCCGGCCAGGGCTGCGACCTCATCCGACAGCGCGGTCAGTTCGTCCTCTTGACCCGAAATAGTTTCGCGCAAAACAAACTGAACGATCATGAAGATGGTCAGCACGAAGGTGAGAACCATCAACAGCCCCGTCATCGCATCGACGAAGCCGGGCCAGACCGAGCCCGAGAATCGATGACCGGTGCGGCGCGACAGGGCCATCTTTTACTCCCCGTCCGAAGGTGTGCGCACAGCCCCGCGCGGCAGGGTCAGGGCCTTGACCAGCAGCTCAAAATCCTTGCGCAGCTCGTTCATGCTGTCCTGACGACCGGCGGAAATCTCTTCCAGAATGCGCAGCAACTGCACGTCCATAGAGCGTAGGCGCATACGGCTTTCGGCATCAATCCCCTCGCCCGCGCCATGTTCGCGCATGTGATCCAGCAACGCGTCCTGCCCCAGCGCCACACGTTCCAGCGCCGCGGCGACACCTTCCGTCTGGGCTTGCCTCTGGTTCATGTCGGTGATCGCATCCACCAGATGACCCAGCTTGGCCGAGACCTCGGTGCGATCCTGTTCCTGCGCCGAAAACAGGTCCTGCAGCGCATCCATCTGTTCGGACATCGCATCCAGCACTGGCGTCAGAACCGCCAGCTCCGCGCCGCCTTCATCCCCCGCGGCAAAACCCACACGGGTGATCGAGGACAGCCATTCCTCTAACTCACGGTAAAACCGGTTCTGGCCGTGACCCGCGAACAGTTCCAGCAGGCCAACGATCAGCGACCCGGCTAGCCCCAGCAGGGACGAGCCAAACGCAACGCCCATGCCCTGCAACTGAGCCTCCAGCCCGGTCATCAGGCGGTTGAACACCGCCAGCCCTTCCTCACCTTCCTGCGGGTTCAGGCTGCGGATGGTGTCGACGATGGCCGGGACGGTGGTCGCTAGACCAAAGAATGTTCCCAGCAGACCCAGATAGATCAGGACGTTGGTGATATAGCGCGTGATCTCGCGTTCTTCCTCGACCCGTTCAGCCACAGAGTCGAGGATCGACCGGGTCGAGCTGGAACTGATCTGGGACCGCGCCCCACGTGCGCGTAGCAGCGAGGCCAAAGGGGCCAGCAGTTGCGGCGGGCGCACGTCGTCGCGTTCAACACCGCCGACGAAAGCCTCAATCCAGCGCACAGAACCGATCAGTTGCGTCACCTGCAGGAAACAGGCCGCCACACCAATGACAAAGACCAGCAGGATGAATCCATTCAGGTACAGGTTGGCCTGAATCACCGGCAGCACGTAGGGCAGCGCCATGAACACGCCAAGGCCTGACAGCCCGATTGCGATCAGCATCATGAGGATTTGACGGATCGGCTGCGAGAAATGCGGTCTCACGCCCTGTTGTGCCTGCGCCATGCGCGTGGCTCCCGGTATTGTCTGCTCTGGGCTGAACCTATCGAAGTTCCGGGCACGACGCCAAGGGTTTATGCGTTGATTGCGCGCACCCGTTGCGCCAACCACTCAAGGTCGGGGTCATGCAGGCCGATCTCGGTCAGATGTGAAGCGGTGTTGTAGAGGTATTCGTCGTTTGGACCGCGCCCACCGACGGCATGCGCGATGATCTGGGCCTGCTCTTCCAGTGGTAGGCCACCGCAATACTGCACATGATGCGCGTCGATCACGTATGTCACCGCGTTGACGACCTCACCCGCGTCCAGATGCACGTCCAGCATTCGCTCAAGATAGGCGGATGAAATCAGTTCGCGCTCGCGCAGTTCGGCCAGTGTCCGGTCTTCATGTCCGGCCTCGACCGCAAGCGCCAGACCGGTGCAGCGGGCCTCGGGCTGTTCGTCCAGGGCCAGCACCAGACCCGGGTCTTCCTCGGTGCCGCGATGGTGGATCGAGCGCATGCAGAACGATCGGGCATAGCCGTGCAACGTGGCGCGTTCGCTGCGGGCCACCGGAAAGCCGGGATTCCACAGCAACGATCCATATCCGAAAACCCACATCGTCATAGCTCTGGTCCTTGCCCGTTTAGCCCTGTAAACACCAAATCCGGGGCAGGAAAAAGGGCCATTCATCATGCGGCGTCTGATACGCGTACTTGTCTTCGTGGCCCTCGCGTGGAGCGCCTATTGGTTTGTCGCAGGCTACGGGCTGCGCAATGCGATCACCGGGTGGTTCGATCACCAGCAGGAACTGGGCTGGCAGGCCGATTATTCGGATGTCTCCACCGCCGGGTATCCGCTGCAGCACATCACACGCCTGAACAATCCCGCGCTGGCCGATCCGGTGAACGGCACCGCCTGGAGTGCCGACTGGATCGAGTTCGAAAGCCCGGCGATCTGGCCGGGCCGGCAGATGCTACGCTTTGCCAGCACACCGCAGCGGCTATCCTATTTCGATCAGACCACCACCGTTCAGGCCGAGGGGATGCAGGCCGAGTTGCATCTGCAACCCGGCGTAGCGCTCGTTCTAGAGAGAATGGCCCTGACCGCCGGGCGCTGGCTGATCTCGGATGAGCAGGCCCCGCAGGCTGGCGGGCAAAGCCTGAGCCTGATCATGGCGCAATCCGGCACGCCCGAAAGCTACAGCATTACCGCAAAGGTCGACGGCTTCACGCCGGGCGAAGAGTTGCGGCGGCTGATGCGCTCGGCCTCGTCGCTGCCTCAGTCGTTTGAAACACTGGAACTGGACACGTTCATCATCTTCGACAAGCCATGGGATCGCAGCGCGTTGGAACAAGGCCGCCCGCAACCGGTCGCGATTGACCTGCGGCTGGCCGAAGTGAAATGGGGCGAGTTACGACTGTTCGCAACCGGCGAACTCGATGTTGACGAGCAGGGCATTCCTACCGGAGAGATCGCGGTCAAAGCCGAGAATTGGCGCGACATGGTCGCCATGGCCAACGCCGCCGGGGCGCTGCCTGATCAGGCGGTTGATCCGGTGACGCGGGCGCTGGGGTTCATGGCCGGTCTTGGTGGCAATCCCAACGCGCTGGATATGCAATTGAACTTCCGCGATGGATTTGTGGCTTTGGGGCCATTGCCGCTGGGCCCAGCCCCACGGCTGATCCTGCGTTAACGGCAGTAGGGGCCGGTGCGATAGCGCGCCGTATCCAGATGGAAATGATCCCGGTGATACCGGTCCGAGTTTGGTCCGAGCACTGTCCCAAACGGCCCGCAGGCCCCGCGCCAGACCTTGACCAACTGCTTCTGCGAAGGGTTTTTGCGCCATCCATCCAACACGGTCACCATCTCTCCATCCGCCATACGGAACCCCGAGATATCGATGGCCCGCCCCTTGCCATGCTCGGATATCCGCGCACCCTTGCGGTTGTTCCGGGTCCGGCAGGCGTAATGCGCCGCCACCTGTATCTCGACCACCGGGCCGCGCCGTTTGAACGTCGGTTTCACGGTCTTGTCGACCCATTTGTTCAGCGCCTTCGCCGTGCCGCAATCCATGGTCGAGGGTCGGCTCAGCTTCACTCCGCCGACCGAGGTGATCTGAACCGCGTCCTTGATCCCGCAGGCCTTGATCTTGCCGTTCACGCGACCCACCGGCTTGCCCTGAATGTCGATATCTCCGCACACCGAGGTTTTGCGCAACTTGCGTTTCTTGAACAGAATCTGCTGCTCCATCTCCTCGGATCGCAGATAGGGGCGGGGCGAATTTTCCGGGCCCAGCAACGGCAAGCCTGCCGGTCGGACAGCTGCCGCCGTTACCTGCGGTGAGACAGGTCGCAATGCGGGGCGTATTTTTGCCGGCACGATGATCGCGCTCGTGTCAGACGATGTGGGGCGCTTCAACGGGACAAGAGAGGTTTCGGGCGCGGCCGCATTCAGATGCGTCGCCAGAATGACGAAACCGATCGCAAGACAGCCGCTCAAACCCCTCATGTGGACGTTTTCCCCCGTCCGAAATCCGGCGCATCCGTGTCTTGGCCTGCGTCGATGATGCCGCGGCGGATCGCACGGGTGCGGGTGAAATAATCGAACAGCTGCTCTCCGTCACCGGTGCGGATCGCCCTTTGCAGGGCAAAGAGTTCCTCGGTGAAACGGCCCAGAATTTCCAGCGTTGCATCCTTGTTTGTCAGGAACACATCGCGCCACATGGTCGGGTCCGAGGCTGCGATCCGGGTGAAATCCCGGAAGCCAGCCGCCGAGTATTTAATAACCTCGGTATCTGTCACCCGCCGAAGATCGTCGGCAACACCAACCATCGTGTAGGCAATCAGGTGCGGCGCGTGCGACGTCACCGCCAGCACAAGGTCATGGTGATCGGCATCCATCTCATCGACATTCGAGCCCATGCCTTCCCACAACGCACGCAGGCGGGCGATGGCATCCGGGTCCGACCCTTCGACCGGCACCAGCAAGGACCAGCGATTGTCAAACAGTTCAGCAAACCCGGATTCCGGCCCGGAATGCTCGGTCCCGGCTAGCGGGTGCGCCGGGATGAAATGCACGCCTTCGGGTATGTGAGGCGACACCGCCTCAATCACATGACGCTTGACCGAGCCCACATCCGAAACCGTCGCGCCCTGCTTCAGGACGGGTGCCATCTGTTCTGCAACCGCACCCATCGCACCGACGGGCACGCAGAGCACGACCAGATCGGCCCCCTCAACGGCCTCTTGCACCGTGTCACAAACGCGGTCGCACAGACCGATGCGGCGCGCGGTCTCTCGGGTCGCATCCGAGCGGGCATAACCAGTGACCTCTCCGGCCAGCCCTGCGCGTTTCATCGCCCAGAACATGGACGAGGCGATCAAGCCCAGCCCGATCAGCGCCACACGGTCATAAATCTGGCTCATGCAGCGCCCCCTTTGAACGCGGTAATGGCTGCAACCACACGGCGGCAGGCCTCTTCATCGCCCACGGTGATCCGCAGCGCGTTTGGCAGGTTGTAGCCCGCAACCCGCCGCACGATCAAACCCTGAGTTTTCAGGAACTCATCACAAGCCTCGGCCTCGGCCCGATCCGTAAAACGGGCGAGGATGAAATTGGTGCAGGACGGGTCCGACGGCACACCGATCTTGGTCAACTCCTCCGACAACCAGACCCGCAGACGCGCGTTTTCGGACTGGCAGAACCGCAGGTAGTCTTCATCCTGCACGGCAGCCTCAGCGGCCGCCAAGGCGGTCAACGACAGGTTAAAAGGCTGGCGAACGCGGTTCAGCACATCGATGATCTCTTTCGCCGCATAGCCCCAGCCCACACGCATCCCGCCAAGCCCGTACACTTTTGAGAACGTCCGGGTCATGATCACTGTCTCGAACCGATCCACCAGCGCAGCCCCGCCGTCAAAGCCATCGACAAACTCGGCATAGGCCCCATCCAGCACCATCAGGCAGTTGCCGGGCAGAGCCTTGGCCAGACGCTCCAATTCGGCCTCGGGGATCATGGTCGAGGTCGGATTGCCCGGGTTGGTCACGAACACGATCCGCGTCTTGTCGGTCACAGCGCTCAGGATATTGTCGACATCCACCTGCCGGTCCCGCTCGGGCACCATAACCGGCGTGGCCCCCGCCATGCGCGCGATGATCGGATACATGGAAAAGCCATGTTCGGTATAGATCACTTCATCGCCAGGCCCGGTATAGGCTTGCGCCACGAACTGCAGTACCTCATCGCTGCCGACGCCACAGATCAACCGATCCGCATCCAGCCCGTGCCGCTGAGCGATCGCCGCCCGCAGGCTGGCGTGATCGGTGCTGGGATAACGGTGCAAGGTAGCGGCACTGTCGCGCACGGCCTCAATTGCCTTTGGACTTGGCCCAAACGGGTTCTCGTTCGAGCTGAGCTTGATGACCTCGGCCACCCCTGCCACATGGGACTGACCGCCCTGATACAGCGCGATGTCCATAATGCCGGGTTGGGGTATGGGTTTGGTCATGAGGGGCTCCGTTCCTTGCGCCCCTCATACCTGTCTCAACGGGTTGAGAAAAGCGGCAATTCCCTCAGGCCGCCTTGAAGCGGGCCGTCGCCGGATCGGCGTCATAGAACGGCGCATATTCCTCGGTCCGGCGCGACAGGTCATTGACGCTGTCGATGATGAACTGAACCGTCTCTTCGCTCATAAGATACGAGAAATTCAGCCGCACCCAGCCGGGTTTCTTCATCTCTTCTCCGGCGGACAACGCCGCATGCAACTGGTCCGAGGTTTCGCGATCAATCCCCAGCAAACGGTGCGCATAAGGCCCCGCGCAAGCGCAACCACCCCGCGCCTGTATCCCGTAGATATCGCTGAGCATCCGCGTAAACAGCTGCTGATGCACGGGCTGCCCGTCGCTGTCCCGTACAAGGAACGAGAAGATCGGCAGACGATGCGCATTCTCGGTCCCCAGCAAGGTCAGGTGCGGATTGTCCGACCAACCCTCGATGGCCATCTTGTTGTAAAGCGCTTCGCGCCGCGCGATTTCGTCGGTTCCGACCGCATCCTTGACCATAAACGCCAGCGCCGCGCGGATGTCGCCGATGACATTGGGCGTGCCCGCCTCCTCCCGCGTCGCAAGATCGGTGCTGTAATCATGCCGCCAGGGCGAAACAAAGCTGACGGTGCCCCCACCCGGCCAGCTCGGGCAGTTACGCTGAACCGCATTCTGATTGACCACCAGCACCCCGGACGCCCCGGGCCCGCCCGGAAACTTATGCGGCGAGACCACGATCGCATCCTTCCGCGCGCCGTCCGCCCCCATATCCATCGGCAGGTACGGCCCACCACCCGCATAATCCCAAACCGCCAACGCCCCATGCGCCTTGAGCAGCCGGGTCACCGGATCTGGATCGGTGATGATACCGGTCACGTTGGACGCCGCCGAGAACGATCCGATCACAAGATCAGCACCCGCGTGTTCAACCAGAGCCGCCTCAAGCGCCTGCATATCCGGCCCACCGTCCGCCGCCTCAGGGATTTCCACCACCTCAGCCTTGCTTTCACGCCACGGCAGGATGTTTGAGTGATGCTCATACGGCCCGATCAGCACAACCGGTCGGTCAGCCTCTTGCACTCCCAGCAGACTGACCAACCGGTTGAGACCCGCAGTAGCACCGGACCCGGTGAAGATCACCGCATCCTCTTCCCTGGTACCAACTATGCGGGCGATCTCAGCCCGCGCCTCGCGGCGCAGACGGGTCATGTAAGACCCACAATAGGAGGCTTCGGTGTGGCTGTTGGCATAGAACGGCAACACATGCGCCGCCACAAAATCCTCAACCTGCCGCAACGCCCGACCCGAAGCGACGTAATCCGCATATACAAGCGGCACATCCTGATGCAGACCCGGGATGAGTACCCCCTCACCAATCAGCCCGTCGCGCAGAGTATTTCCGTGAATGGCAGATTGAATATCCGCGCGAAAGATGGACAGGGTCATTGCACAATCTCCGTATTGCTAAACTCAATGTGATTGATGCGCCGCGCGGAAACCTCACCTATTTTTGTATCTTGTTGGTATTTTTTGTGTCATATGATCTCTTATGGAAGATAAAATCGATCAAATAGACAAACGCGTCCTGAAAGAGCTGCAGAAAGACGCCACTCTGTCCCAACGTGAGCTGGCCGATCGGGTCGGCCTGTCCCAGAACGCCTGCTGGCGGCGGCTGAAGGCCCTGAACGATAACGGGGTGCTACAAGGCTCATCCGCCCGGATCGCGCGTGAGAAACTGGGGCTGAACCTCGTGGTCTTCGTCATGCTCCGCACCCGCCACCATTCGGCCGAGTGGCTGCAGGCCTTTCGCAGCCATGTGCTGACCATACCCGAGGTGGTAGATTTCCACCGCATCGGCGGCGATTATGACTATCAGCTCAAGGTCGTCACACAGGATATGACCTCATATGACAAGGTCTACCAACGCCTGATCGAAAAGGTCGAACTCGACAGCGTGACCTCCTACTTCGCCATGGAGGCCATTGCCGAAGGCCGCCCCCTCCCAATCTGATCCAGATCTTCATCTGGCCAAAAATATCCCGGGGGAGTCGCAAAGCGACGGGGGGCAGAGCCCCCATCAAAACAAAAAAGACCGCGCTGAAAGCGCGGCCCTTGTTTTCTCGATATCGGCGAAGATCAGTTCTTCGCGTAGAATTCGACGACCAGGTTCGGCTCCATCATCACCGGATACGGCACATCGCCCAGACCCGGTGCGCGCACGAAGGTCGCTGTCATCTTCGAATGATCGGCATCGATGTAATCAGGCACATCACGCTCAGCCAAACCGACAGCTTCCAGAACAACGGCCAGCTGCTTGGACTTGTCACGCACTTCGATGACGTCGCCTTCTTTGACACGGTAGCTGGGGATATTGACCCGCTTGCCGTTCACCTTGACGTGGCCGTGGTTCACGAACTGACGCGCGGCGAACACGGTCGGCACGAACTTGGCGCGGTAAACAACGGCGTCCAGACGGCGTTCCAGCAGGCCGATCAGGTTTTCACCGGTGTCGCCTTTGACGCGCTCAGCTTCTGCATAGATGCGGCGGAACTGCTTTTCGGTCAGGTCGCCATAGTAGCCTTTCAGCTTCTGCTTGGCGCGCAGCTGCAGACCAAAGTCCGACAGCTTGCCCTTGCGGCGCTGGCCATGCTGGCCGGGGCCGTATTCGCGACGGTTGACCGGGGATTTCGGACGACCCCAGATGTTTTCGCCCATCCGGCGGTCGATTTTGTACTTGGCAGACGTGCGTTTGGTCACGGCTGATCTCCTTCTTTAGGTCGAGGCCCGTTCAGGCCACTATGAAGGGCGTTGTCCTCTTGAGGTTTCCCCCATGACAGGCATCCCCTTGCGGGGGCCACCAACACCAATGAAGCCGCGCTTATATCCAGGCCGGACCCAGAGTCAACACAGCACGGCACCCAATCAGGAAAAATCCGACATCAAAGGATAAAGGCCTATTCAGCCGCGAGCGCAACCGCTCCGGGCATCACCTCCGGGGCCTCCCGGCTCACCGATGGGAACGCAACGATCTTGTGATCGTCCTCGCGACCGACACAGACGGGCTCGATCATTTCGGGGGCCGCGCTGATCCAGAACTCCTGTCCCGGGGGGGGACATCCTTCCGCAAAGACCAGCATCGGCGTGGTCTCACCGGCGACGCGGATCACTTCCGCAACAAACCTCTGTGCACCGTTGGAAAACTCCAGTCGGGCGCAATCGTCAATCGCCAGCCCCGCCCTGGTCACCTCGGCCCGTGCCGTCAAAAGCGAAAGGAAACTGCCGTGTTCGACACTTTGCCCCTCGTGCTCCGTCAGCTTCACGCCGCGTCCGCGCCAGGACCATGCCGCGCCGATTATCAGATCGGCAAGAGGCGCCGCCTCAAGCCCGTCAACTTCCGTCTGAGTCAAAGATATGGCTATCTGACCGTTGAAACCGGTTCTCATCTGCCCGCCCGTAACTATTACACATCCCACCTGTAACGCGACCTGTGTATCAACGATAAAATGGGCAGAAAAGAGACCGAATTGCAGCATTCACAAAAATGTTGCTTAGGAACAAGATCAGATTGAGACTTCGGGCAGCGCGTACCCCATCACCGCTGCTGGATCACCCGCATTTCGAATGTCCGCAACTGCGGCAGGTCATGCACCCCTCGATCATCACCATGTCAAACTGGCCGCAGGACGGGCACGCCTTGCCACGCGGGGCATCCATATTGACCACCTGCGCCTGCGGATCGGATTTCAGGCCCATGCCCTCACCTTCCAGAAAGCCGATATTGATCATGTGCTGCTCGATCACCCCGCCGATCGCGGCCAAAATCGACGGAATGTACTTGCCCTTCACCCAGGCCCCGCCCCGCGGATCAAAGACAGCTTTCAGTTCCTCAACCACAAAGGACACATCCCCGCCCCGCCGGAACACCGCCGAGATCATCCGGGTCAGCGCCAGCGTCCAGGCATAATGCTCCATGTTCTTCGAGTTGATGAACACCTCGAACGGACGCCGCCGCCCGCCGATGACAATGTCGTTGATCGTCAGATAGATCGCATGTTCGCTATCGGGCCATTTCAGCTTGTAGGTCGACCCTTCCAGCGACTGAGGCCGGTCCAGCGGTTCGGACATGTAGATGACGTCGCCGCCATCGACCTCCTGCGGTGCATCCGCGCTTTCGCCGGGCGCTTTGTCGGCGCTCTCGGACACCGTCAGCACCGAGCCGGTGACGTCATTCGGGCGATAGGTCGTGCAGCCCTTGCAGCCCTGATCCCAGGCCTGCATGTAGACATCCTTGAACGCGTCGAAACTGATATCCTCGGGGCAATTGATCGTCTTGGAAATCGAGCTGTCGATCCATTTCTGCGCCGCCGCCTGCATCTTCACGTGATCGGACGGGGATAGCGTCTGCGCATTGACGAAATAGTCCGGCAACTCGGTATCGCCGAACTTGTCGCGCCACATCTGCACGGCATAGTCGACCACCTCTTCCTCGGTGCGCGAACCATCCTTCTGCAGCACCTTCCGCGTGTATGCATAGGCAAAGACCGGTTCGATCCCCGAAGAGACGTTGCCGGCGTACAAGGAAATCGTCCCCGTCGGCGCAATCGAGGTCAGCAGCGCGTTGCGGATACCATGTTCGCGGATCGCGTCGCGCACATCGTCATCCATCCGCTGCATGGTGCCGCTGGCCAGATATTTCTCGGCGTCGAACAAGGGGAACGCCCCTTTCTCCTTCGCCAATTGCACCGACGCCAGATACGCGGCGCGGGCGATGCTGTGCAACCAGCGCTCGGTCTGACGCGCCGCTTCGTCGGACCCATAGCGCAGGCCCAGCATCAGCAGCGCATCCGCCAGCCCGGTCACGCCCAGCCCGATGCGACGCTTGTCTTGCGCTTCGGCTTCTTGCTCGGCCAGCGGGAATTTCGACGCGTCCACCACATTGTCCATCATCCGAACAGAGGTTGCGACCAATTCCTGCAGCGCCGCCTCATCCAGATGCGCGGCGTCCTCGAACGGTTCGGCCACCAGACGCGCCAGATTGATCGAGCCCAGCAGACAGGCACCGTAAGGCGGCAGAGGCTGCTCACCACAGGGGTTCGTGGCCGCGATGGTCTCGACATAGCTCAGATTGTTGGCCGCATTGATCCGGTCGATGAAGATCACGCCCGGTTCGGCATAGTCATAGGTGGCCTGCATGATCTTGTTCCACAGATCACGGGCCTGAACCGTGTGATAAACCTTGTCGCCGAACACCAGTTCCCACGGGCCATCGGCCTTGACCGCTTCCATGAACGGGTCGGTCACCAGCACCGACATATTGAACATGCGCAGCCGTGCGGGGTCGGACTTGGCGGTGATGAATTGTTCGATATCCGGGTGATCGCAGCGCATGGTCGCCATCATCGCCCCCCGGCGCGAGCCTGCGGACATGATCGTGCGGCACATAGCGTCCCACACATCCATGAACGACAATGGCCCCGAGGCATCTGCCGCAACCCCTTTCACATCTGCGCCACGCGGGCGGATGGTCGAGAAATCATAGCCGATCCCGCCGCCCTGCTGCATGGTCAGCGCGGCCTCTTTCAGCATGTCGAAAATGCCGCCCATGCTGTCGGGCACAGTCCCCATGACGAAACAGTTGAACAGGGTCACCTGACGCGCAGTCCCCGCTCCTGCGGTAATGCGACCGGCGGGCAGGTATTTGAAATCTTCCAGCGCGGTATAGAACTTGTCCTCCCAATGCGCTGGGTCCTTTTCGACCCGCGCCAGATCACGCGCGATGCGGCGCCACGTGTCCTCGACCGTCTGGTCAATCGGCGTGCCATCCGCCTGCTTGAAGCGGTACTTCATGTCCCAGATCTGCTCGGCGATGGGGGCGGCAAAGCGGCTCATTGGTGATTCCCTGTGCTGAATGAGATCGCCAGCCTAGCACCCACTAAACCTTGATGAAAGCGAATACAGGACTACAATATCAAGCAAGGCCTTGGGACGACTCTGTGGGAAAGCTGTGGATAAGTACGTAAACCTGATCAAACTGTCGGTCGGCTCGGAAAGCGTCGAGACGCTGATGGCATGGCAGGATAGCCGCAGGCCGCTGTATGAGGACGACTGCCCGCGCCACGTCACCCGCATGTGGCCCAAGCGCGAGGCCGAGATTCTGAACGGCGGATCAATCTACTGGGTGATCAAGGGTGTCGTGCAATGCCGCCAGCGCATCCTGCGGCTGGACGAAGTGCGCGGCGAGGATGGCATCCGCCGCTGCGCCATCGTGCTGGACCCCGAAGTGCATCGCACCCAGACCGCCCTGAAACGCCCCTTCCAAGGCTGGCGCTATCTGAAACCCGAGGACACCCCCGCCGATCTGCCCAAGGGCCGCGCACAAGACGATGCCCTGCCCGACGACCTGAACCGCGCGCTGGCGGAAATCGGAGTGCTTTAGGCGGCCCCCAGCCGATCCATGATCTCGGACAGAACCGCCTTATCCGCCGCCTCATAACTGGCCACCCGGCTGCGCCACAGCGTCGCCTGCGAGCGCAGGATCAGCCCGTCAGACAGTGGCCGCAGGTGGTTGGCCCGCAGGGTTTCCCCGGTCGAGGTAATGTCGGCAATCGCCTCGGCGGTTTCGTTCACCACCGTGCCTTCGGTCGCGCCCTGACTGTCGACCAGCGTGTAATCGGCGACCCCGGCATCGGTCAGGAACTCACGCACCAGCCGGTGATACTTGGTGGCAATCCGCAGGCGATGCCCGTGCGTCCGGCGGAACGCCGCTGCGGTGGCGTCCAGATCGCCCAGTGTTTCCACGTCGACCCAACACGCCGGGGTGGCGATGATCAGATCGGCCTGCCCGATCCCCAGTTCCGCAATGCTTTCCACCTGCTGTTCCCAACGGGGCAGTTTTTCATGCACCAGATCAATGCCGGTAACGCCCAGATGAATACGCCCCGCGGCCAGTTCGCGCGGGATTTCCCCCGCCGACAGCAGGATCAGCGAAACCCCGTCGATCCCCTCGACCTTGCCCGCATATTCGCGATCGGACCCGCTGCGCGACAGGGTGATGCCACGCTTGGCAAACCATCCAAAGGTCTTCTCCATCAACCGGCCCTTCGAGGGCACGCCGAGTTTCAGGCTCATCGCGCGCCCTCCTCAATCTCCAGCATCAGGTCGGGCCGGATCACGCCGCCGACGGCGGGGATTTTGGCCCCCTGCCCCAACTGCCGGGTCAGCGCGTCATAGCGCCCGCCGGTGGCGATGGGCGGCAAATCGGGGCGGCGTTCGGCATAAAAGCCAAAGACGAACCCGTCGTAATACTCCATCGAGGTACGACCATACGAGGCCTCGAAATCCAGCCCCGACGTATCGACCCCGCGCGCCTGCAGCGCGGCAATCCGCGCCTCCAGCCGGTCGAGCGCCGGGTTGATCTGAGGCAGATCCACCGCGATATCCCGCAGTTGTTCCAGCGCGAAGGGCATCGTCTCGCGCACCGTCAGCAGCGATTCCAGCCCAACCATTTCGGTATCCGAAATCGGCGGCGTCTCGCGGTCTTCGCGCAGGATCGCAATCCGTTCCTCGATCTCAGCGGCGCGGCGTTTGCCGATCATCGGCGCGTCAAACGCCATCGGATCATCGGCATCCAGCAGCGCGGTGCGGCTGGCCGGGTCCGCCACGCGCCCGGCAAAGCGGTCCAGCAAAACGCGGAATCGGCGCGGGCGCCAGAGATGCCGCATCAGCGCCTCTTTGCGCCGGTCGGACGTGCGCAGGCCCTGAACGGCCGCGGTCAGAATACCGATGTCCCCGGTTGCCGCGCGCAGCGGCAAGCCGCGCAGTTGCAGGGCAAACAGCGAGAACACCTCGGCATCCGCCCCGGCCGGGTCGTCACGATCGAACACCTCGTATCCGACCTGAACATATTCGTTGGATCGGTCCGGGTCATGCTCTTGCCGCCGGAAGACCTCGCCCGAATAGGTATAACGCGCGGGCTCAGCCCCTTCGTGCATATGCATCTGGACCACGGGCAGGGTGAAATCGGGGCGCAGCATTTGCTCACCCCGCAGCGCGTCCGAGGTCACATAGGCGCGCGCGCGGATATCCTCGCCGTAGAGATCCAGCAGGGTGCCTGCGGGTTGCAGCAGCGGCGTATCGACCACCTGTGCGCCTGCCGCCTCGAACCGGACACGCATCATCGCGGCGCGGGCCTGTATCTGGGAACGGTTCGGCATGGGTCAGTCCTGACTGTCCAGAATTTCGCGCACCTTGGCGACCAGATCACCGCGCGGCACCTCGAACTGGCTGGGACGTTCTTTCCATTCCTCAAGAGTGGCGCTTTCAGCGATCTTCGCGCCAAGGATCAGGTCCTTGATCTGCACGATGCCATTGGCCTTCTCGTCACCGCCTTCGATCACCGCGATAGGCGAATTCCGCTTGTCCGCATATTTCAGCTGATTGCCAAAGTTCTTGGGATTGCCCAGATAGACCTCAGCCCGGATGCCTGCATTACGCAGCTCGGCCACCATCGCCTGATAGTCGGCCATGCGGTCTCGATCCATCACCGTAACGACCACGGGGCCTGTCGCCTGCGCGGTGATCCGGCCCTTTTCGCGCAGGGCCGCCAGCAGGCGGTCCACGCCAATCGAGATACCGGTCGCAGGCACTTCCTGCCCGGTGAAGCGCTTGACCAGATCGTCATAGCGCCCGCCGCCCGAGACCGACCCGAACTGCCGCTTGCGGCCTTTCTCGTCGAAAATCTCAAAGGTCAGTTCTGCCTCATAAACCGGCCCGGTGTAATAGCCCAAGCCCCGCACCACCGAAGGATCAATCTCGATCCGGTCCGCGCCATAGCCGCCTGCATCCAGCAGCGCACCGATCTGTTCCAACTCGGCAATCCCGTCCGCGCCAATCTTGCTGCCGCCCACGGCGGCACGCAGGTTCGCCAGAGTCCCGGCGGTATCGGCGGCCTTCGAGGTCAGGAAAGCAATCACCGGTTCTGCCTGATCATCGCTCAGTCCCACCCCGTCGATAAACGCACCCGAGGCATCCAGACGCCCCTTGGTCAGCAGCTCTCGCACACCGGCCTCGCCCACCTTGTCGAACTTGTCGATGGTGCGCAGGACATTATCGCGGGCAGCGGCGTCTTCGCCCAGACCCATCGCCTCAAGGACGCCGTTCAGAACCTTGCGGTTGTTGACCCGCACCAGATAATCGCCGCGCGGAATCCCCACGGTCTCCAGCGTGTCCGACAGCATCGCGCAAATCTCGGCGTCGGCGGCCATCGAGGCCGTGCCCACCGTATCCGCATCGCATTGATAAAACTGACGATACCGTCCCGGCCCCGGCTTTTCGTTGCGCCAGACCGGACCCATCGCATAGCGGCGATAGGGCGTCGGCAGGTCGTTGCGGTGTTGCGCGTAGACGCGGGCCAGAGGCGCGGTCAGGTCATAGCGCAGCGCCATCCAGTCGCCGTTGCCGCCCTCGTCAAACTCCTGCCACGCAAAGACTCCTTCGTTGGGGCGGTCCACATCGGGCAGGAACTTGCCCAGCGCCTCGACGGTCTCGACCGCGCTGCTCTCTAATGCATCGAACCCATAGCGATGATAGACGCCCGCAATCGTCCGCAGCATCTCGGTGCGCTGCGAGACTTCCTGGCCGAAATAGTCGCGGAACCCTTTCGGCGTGACGGCCTTGGGGCGGGGCTGTTTCTTGGGCTTGGCCATGTGGGGCGTCCTTGGGGCTTAGTGTTCCGCGCGCGGTCTATCCCATGGCCCGCATCGGGGCAAGCGCGGCGCGCGGTTTCTCTGGTCATAGGGGCACTTGGCCGCTATGACCGGCGCAAGCACAGGAGCCCCGAATGCAGCATCTGGAAGAACAGATCGCCCACCTGACCCGCACCGTCGACGAGTTGAATACGATCGTCACCCGGCAACAGGACGAGATCGACCGTCTGACCCGCCGCGTCGAGATGCTGTTCCAGCGCGAGGCGGAACGGGCGCAGGAAGGATCAGGCGGAATCGTCTACGGCGACGAACGCCCGCCGCATTATTGAATAACACCAGCCGTCACGTCAGACTCAGGATTTTTCGATGTTCCAAACCGGTCATCGACCAGTCCATTTTGCCGCGTGCACGGGCTGCGAACCCGTCCAGAGCATCGCCAAGCTGATCATCAAACCAAAGGGCCAACGCCGTGCGCGGCAGCATGGCCTTGTTGTGCTGTGATGCGGTGACAAAGGTGCCCCCTTTACCATCCGGTTCCAGCGTCACATCGAACTCACCATCCGTCAGACGCCGGTTTTTCGCGTTGATGTTACCTGAAAAGCGATAGCGGTAATGGTTCGGCGCCTCGCTTTCCAGCACGGTGTGACGCTGTTGCTGGAAAATGGACGGCCCCATCAGGTATGAGATGTCGAAACTGTCCGGCTCATCAGGGACCGGCCGGGAGTCATGCAATATCTGCTCCCAATTCGCCTCCGGGCCACAATCGGCAAGCGCAAAGGCGGGCCAGACCTGTTCAATCGGACGCCGGACGCGTACCCGACGCTTGGACTTCCAGTCCAGACCAAAGCGAAATCCGTCAAGTACGGTGCCGTAAACGATCGAAACAAAAGTCAGCAAAAATGCAAGGGTTATGAGTGCCGTAAATACGTCAGAAAGGTTGAATTGCTCTGCTAAACGCTCTGCGGGCTTGAGCGTAACATTGAGAAAACCCCAGAATGTTATCATTTCAACCATCATTCGCGCACGGCGGAAGACCAGAACAAACAGCGCCAATCCGGCAAAAACAATGCCGCTGATCAATAGAATGGTCAGGCCGAGTGCTAGCCATGTGATGAACTGTCCAGAAGCCGTCACCATATCGGCAAACTGTTCGTCAATTTGCTCCCACTCCTGAGCGGCGACAGTCATCATCAAAAAGAATGTTCCAAACAGCAGTCGGCGGCGTTGTCGGTAAATCAGTCGAAACATGCTTTGCACACTTAAGTAGTAGTTCTCAAAGCAGTTTATCGTTCAGGATGTTGTCCAGAATAAGACAGCCCCGGCATTCTCGGAAATACTCAGGCCGGGGAAGGCGACTTCTACGGGCTGCGCGATCACAACCCCAGCGTCGATTTGACTGCGCTATCGACCACACCCCCCAAAAGGGCATTCTTGTCCGCAGCGCAGCCCTCGGATAGCGCAGCTATGAAGGTCTCTCGCAGTTGCGCCTTTTCTTCGTCCGTGGTGGCGTGATCTTCGATATTGATCTGGCGGTTATAAAGCGACAAGGCCGTCATTTTTTCCACAACGGCCACCACAAAGGCTTCGTCGCCATCTGCTTCTTCAGCGATCGACGCGCAGGTATAGTGCATTACGGGCAAGGCGTCCTGAACCATCTGTTCGGCAGCTTCATCTGCGAATGTGGCCGCGGGCAGGATCAAAGAAAAGCCTGCCAATGCTGTTTTCATCATCATCTTCATCGCGCTCACTTCCAGTTATGTCCGATGATTGCCCCGGCCACGCCGCCGATGGCTGCGCCCTTGCCGTCTCCGATCAACGCGCCCACGCCCGCGCCGATCAACGCCCCTTCGATGGTTTGCTTCTTTTTCTTCTTGTCATCCGCCAGCCCTGCCGACGCCGAGACCAGCACCAGCGCGGCAGCAGCCGCAAAAGTCAGTGTTCTGAACCCAATCGTTGCGATGGACATGAAAGAATCCTCCTGAAAACCCCTTTGGTTCAGCCTAACGCGCGCCATGTTTTCTGGCAATAAAAGCAGAGAGGTGTCAGATTTCCTCGACCGACATCACGCCATCCAGCGATTTGATCGCGCCTTTGATCTGCGGATTGATCGGGAAGTCCCGGCCAAGATCCATCTCGACATCGCCGGGCAACGCCGGGTCCAACAGGCACAGATGGATCGGCCCCTTGCCCGAACCTTTGGCCGCCGCGCCCGCATCCTCGAGCACCTTGGCAACAGTCGGCAGGACCTCTGGCTGATCCAGATAGATGCGCAACCCCGTCGCCCCGGCTTCGGCCACAACCGCGTCGACCGGACCGACCGAGCGCCCCAGCAGCTTGAGCTGATCGGCCTCCATCGTCGCCTCGGCGGTCAGAACCACCTGCGCTCCGGTCTCCAGAAACTCGCGCGATTTTTCCAGCGTTTCCGAGAACAGCGTGACCTCATACGCACCGGTCGGGTCAGACAGTTGCGCAAAGGCAAAACGGTTGCCCCGGGCCGATTTGCGCTCTTGCCGCCCGGCGACGACGCCCGCCATCTTGGCGATCAACGGGCCTGAACGGGCCTTCTCCATGACCTCATCCAGCGTCAGAACCTGCTTACGCTTGAGCGCGGGCATGTAGTCGTCCAGCGGGTGGCCGGACAGGTAGAAACCAATCGCCTTGAACTCCTCGCTCAGACGTTCCGCGGGCAGCCAGTCGGGGCTGGGCGACAGGCGCGGTTCGGGCAGGTCGTCGCCAGCCTCGCCGAACAGCGAAACCTGGTTCGAGTTGCGTTGTTCGTGAATCGCGCCCGAATAGCCCACCAGCGCATCAAGGCTTTCAAACACCCGGCGGCGATTTCCGTCCAGCTGATCGAAGGCCCCGGCCCGCGCCAGCATCTCGAGCGGGCGTTTGCCGACCTTCTTGAGGTCAACCCGGCGGGCGAAGTCATAGAGGTTGACGAAGGGTTTACCGTCCCGTCCCTCGACCACGAGGTTCATCGCCTCGACGCCCACATTCTTGAGCGCGCCCAGCGCATAAACCAATTCGCCGTTCACCACGTCGAAGGTGGCCAGCGAGCGGTTCACGCAGGGCGGCACATAGGGCAGGTCCAGCCCCTTGCGGACCTCTTCGAAATAGACGGCCAGCTTGTCGGTCAGGTGGATATCGCAGTTCATCACACCGGCCATGAACTCGACCGGGTGGTTCGCCTTCAGCCAGCCGGTCTGGTAGCTGACCACCGCATAGGCCGCCGCGTGGGATTTGTTGAAGCCGTAGTTGGCGAACTTGTCCAGCAGGTTCCAAACCTCGGTCGCCTTAGCCTCGTCCACATCGTTCTCGGCGGCACCTTTGAGGAATTTGGGACGCTCGGCATCCATCGCCTCTTGAATCTTCTTACCCATCGCGCGGCGCAGAAGGTCCGCGCCGCCAAGGCTGTAACCCGCCATTTCCTGCGCGATCTGCATCACCTGTTCCTGATAGACGATGATGCCCTGCGTCTCGTCCAGAATATGATCGATGGACGGGTGAAGTTTGTCCCGTTCGCTGAGCTTGTTCTTTACCTCGCAGAACTTGGGAATGTTCTCCATCGGGCCGGGACGATAGAGAGCGACAAGCGCGATGATATCTTCGATACAGTCCGGCTTCATCCGCTTGAGCGCATCCATCATGCCCGAGGATTCCACCTGGAACACCGCAACCGTCTTGGCCGCCGAATAGAGTTTGTACGTTGCCTCATCATCCAACGGGATGGCGTTGATCTCATTCACCGCCCCTTCGGCAGGCTCGTAAAGCTCGGTCCCATCGGGTGCGATGTGCAAATCCCGCCCGGACTTGAAGATCAAATCCATCGCGTTCTGGATCACTGTCAGGGTTTTCAAACCCAGAAAGTCGAACTTCACCAACCCGGCCTGTTCCACCCATTTCATGTTGAACTGGGTCGCAGGCATGTCCGAGCGCGGGTCCTGATAGATCGGCACCAGCGCATCCAGCGGGCGATCTCCGATCACCACCCCGGCGGCGTGGGTCGAGGCGTTGCGCAGCAGCCCTTCGACCTGCTGACCGTAAGTCAGCAGACGGTCCACAACCTCTTCATTCCGCGCCTCTTCCCGCAGGCGGGGTTCGTCTTTCAACGCCTTCTCGATGGAGACGGGTTTGACCCCCTCAACCGGGATCATCTTGGACAGGCGATCTACCTGCCCATAAGGCATCTGCAAGACCCGTCCGATATCGCGCACGGCAGCCTTCGACAGCAAGGCACCAAAGGTGATGATCTGCCCCACCTTATCGCGGCCATACTTCTGCTGCACATAGCGGATCACCTCTTCACGGCGGTCCATGCAGAAGTCGATGTCGAAGTCGGGCATCGACACCCGCTCGGGGTTCAGGAACCGTTCGAACAGCAGCGAATAGCGCAGCGGATCAAGGTCGGTGATCGTCAGCGCATAGGCAACCAGAGAGCCAGCACCCGAGCCCCGCCCCGGCCCTACCGGGATGTCATGATCCTTGGCCCATTGGATAAAGTCCGCAACGATCAGGAAGTAGCCGGGGAACCCCATGCCTTCGATGATGCCCAGCTCAAAATCCAACCGTTCCTGATACTCCTCAGGCGTCACCGCATGGGGGATAACCGCAAGACGTTTCTGCAGGCCCTCATTGGCGATGCGTCGCAGTTCGGCAACTTCATCATCGGCAAATTTCGGCAGGATCGGATCGCGGCGATAGGCCATAAAAGCACAGCGCCGCGCGATCTCAACTGTATTCTCAATGGCCTCGGGCAGATCGGCGAACAGCGTCACCATTTCCTGCTGCGACTTGAAATAATGCTGCGCAGTCAGGCGACGACGGCCCTCTTGCTGATCCACATAAGCTCCTTCGGCGATACAGATCAGCGCGTCATGCGCTTCGTACATATCCGAAGTCGGGAAATAGACGTCGTTGGTGGCGACCAACGGCAGGTTCTTAGCGTAAGCCATCTCCACATGGCCGCGCTCGGTCAGACGTTCGGCCTCGGGCTGGCCATCCTCGCCCGGATGGCGCTGCAGTTCGACATAGAGCCGATCCGGAAACATTCCGGCCAACCGGTCCACCAAAGCCTCGGCCGCCGGGCGCTGCCCCTGCTGCAACAGCATCCCCACCGGCCCGTCCGGCCCGCCGGTCAGGCAGATCAACCCATCGGACCTCTCGGCCAACTCGTCCAAGGTGACCTGCGGCAGTTGCCCGCCTTTGTCCACGTAGAGGCACGAGCTCAGCTTCATCAGGTTCTCATACCCGGCCTCGGACTGCGCCAGCAGCACCAACGGCGCGGGCACTTTCGGTTTCTCACCCGGCTGCGCCTGCACGAACGCCAGATCGACCTGACAGCCCATGATCGGCTGAATACCGGCCCCGCTGGCGGTCACGGAAAACTCCAGCGCCGAGAACATCGAATTGGTGTCCGTCACCGCAACGGCGGGCATCTCGGCCTTCTCGCAAAGCCCCGGCAGCTTTTTCAGCCGCACAGCGCCTTCCAGCAATGAATATTCGGTGTGAACGCGGAGATGAATGAATCGAGGGGTACTGCTCATGCCACTACGCTATCCCAGCCGGGGGCGCTGCAAAAGCGCGAACCGACGCTTTGGGATGCTTAAAAAATCAGCTCTGATTATTCGGCTTTTTCAGAAGGTGCTTCGGAAAGACGCAGACCCGAATGACAGAAAATACTTTAGTTTCAGGCGGCTGAATACCAAACAAACGCGGCAATTCTTGGCTTACCCCGTGCAATGGTGCATTCCGCAGGTAGTTTTTCTTGCCAGATCGGCTGCGCTGTTTCTAACATCAACCGGCAAGCACTCCGCCCGCCACTCTTTCTACGTCGCATCGAAGGAGGGCCCGACGGGCGCAACAGGGTAACGCGACGGGTTTCTCGAATGGATATCACGTTTCTTCTGAACGGAGAGACAGTGGAACTGGCGGATGTCGATCCGACAGCAACCCTGCTGGACTGGCTGCGCGAGGATCGCGGCCTGACCGGCACCAAGGAGGGCTGCAACGAAGGCGATTGCGGGGCCTGCACGGTCATGGTCACCGAAGACGGCACGGCCAAAGCCTTGAATTCCTGCATCCTCTTCCTGCCGCAACTGCACGGCAAAGCGGTCCGCACGGTCGAGGGCGCAAGCGGCCCCGATCAGGAACCACACCCGGTGCAACAGGCGATGGTCGATCTGCACGGCTCGCAATGCGGCTTCTGCACGCCGGGCTTTGTGATGTCGATGGTCGCAGGCCACGCCAATGGCGCAACCGATCACGACACCCAGCTTGCAGGCAACCTGTGCCGCTGCACCGGCTATGCCCCGATCATCCGCGCGGCCAAGGCGGTCGAGATGCACCCCGTTCCCGAGTGGATCAAGGACGCACCGGCCAAGGTAACGGAAACCGATCCGATGTTGCCGAGCTCATCCGATGAGTTGGCACGGGTTTACGCGGACCGCCCTGACGCCACGCTGGTTGCGGGTGCCACCGATGTTGGTCTCTGGGTCACCAAGCAACTGCGCGACCTCGACCCCGTGATTTTCCTCAGCCGCTGTGAGGACCTGAAACAGATCACGATCACCGAAGATGAAATCCGCTTCGGAGCGATGGTCGACATGAACCGCATGGGCGAAGCTCTGGCAGGCCATCACCCGTCCTATGCCGAGATGATCCGCCGCTACGCCAGCGTTCAGGTGCGCCACGCCGCCACCGTCGGCGGCAATATCGCCAACGGCTCCCCCATCGGAGACAACCCGCCCGCCCTGATCGCATTGGGCGCAACCCTGCATCTGCGCAAGGGCGACACACGCCGTTCCATCCCGCTCGAG
This sequence comes from Ruegeria sp. AD2(2025), assembly GCF_056542385.1. Classification (NCBI taxonomy): domain Bacteria; kingdom Pseudomonadati; phylum Pseudomonadota; class Alphaproteobacteria; order Rhodobacterales; family Roseobacteraceae; genus Ruegeria; species Ruegeria sp. AD2(2025). The sequence goes on along the minus strand of NZ_JBQFZS010000004.1, from coordinate 73,878 downwards.
GATTTCTTCATTGACTACGGGAAACAAGACCGCGCACCCGGAGAGTTCGTCGAGGCCGTCAGTTTCCCCCGGCAGGCAGACCGATTGAAATGCTACAAACTCAGCAAACGTTTCGATCAGGATATCTCAGCCGTCTGTGGCTGTTTCAACATCACCGTCTCGGACGGCACCGTCACACAGACGCGCATCGCATTTGGCGGCATGGCGGGCATTCCGAAACGGGCAACTAACGTCGAGGCCGCACTGATCGGCAAACCCTGGACGCGCGAGACAATCGACGCCGCGCTGCCCGCCTTTGCCGACGACTACACTCCACTCACGGACATGCGCGCCTCGGCCACCTATCGTCTGGAAACGGCCAAAGCGATGCTGGAACGCTATTTCCTCGAGGATCAGGGTGAAGTCACCAACGTGTTGGAGGTGTCGGCATGAGCGTATCCAAGCCCCTCCCCCACGATGCCGCTCCGCTGCATGTGTCCGGCACCGCGCGGTATGTGGATGACATCCCGACGCCTAAGGACTCGCTGCATCTCGCATTCGGCCTCAGCCCGATTGCCAAAGGCAAAATCATCGCGATGGACCTTTCAGCAGTCAAATCCGCCGACGGCGTTGTCATGGTGATGACCGCAGACGACCTGCCCTTTGCCAATGACGTTTCCCCGTCCATTCACGACGAACCCTTGCTGTCGGACGGCACGGTCAACTATATCGGCCAGCCGGTGTTTCTGGTTGTCGCCACCAGCCATCTGGCCGCCCGCAAAGCCGCACGATTGGGCAAGATCGACTATGCGGAAGAAGCTCCGATCCTGACGGTCGAAGACGCGTTGGCCGCAGATAGCCGGTTCGAGGACGGCCCCCGCATCTATGCCAAGGGAGACGCCGATGCCGCCATCGCCAGCGCGCCCCACGTGATCGAAGGCACGTTCGAACTTGGTGGGCAGGAACATTTCTATTTGGAAGGTCAGGCCGCTCTGGCGGTGCCGAATGAGGGTGCCGATATGCTGGTGCATTCCTCGACCCAGCACCCAACCGAGATTCAGCACAAGGTGGCTGATGCTCTGGGCGTTCCTATGCACGCCGTGCGCGTCGAAACCCGCCGCATGGGTGGCGGCTTTGGCGGTAAGGAAAGTCAGGGCAACGCTTTGGCCGTCGCCTGTGCCATCGCCGCGCGCGCGACAGGCAAAGCCTGCAAGATGCGCTATGACCGCGATGATGACATGATCATCACCGGCAAGCGCCATGCGTTCCGTATCGCTTACAAGGCCGGGTTCGATGAACATGGGCATATTCAGGGCGTCTCTTTCCTGCACCACGCGATCTGCGGCTGGGCGCAGGATCTGTCCCTGCCCGTCGCCGACCGTGCGATGCTGCATTCGGATAACGCCTATCTGCTACCCAACGCCCGGATCGAGAGTCACCGACTGCAGACCAACACCCAATCCGCCACCGCCTATCGCGGGTTCGGAGGCCCGCAGGGCATGGTCGGAATCGAACGCGTGATGGACCACGCCGCACATGAGCTGGGACTGGACCCGGTCGAACTGCGCCGCAGGAACTATTACGAACCGGCGCATAAAATTGCCGAAACCGAGCCTGCGGAGAAACCGCTGGGCCATCCCGACCCGCGTGAAGACCTGACCAGCCGGGGTGCGGTGGAAACAGGGGATGCCCCGGTTCGCCCTCTGCCCTCAGGGGGCAACACCACGCCCTATGGCATGGAGGTTAGCGATTTTGAGCTGCACGGCATGACCGAAGCACTACTGGAATCCAGCGACTATGCCGCGCGGAAAGCAGCGATTGCAAAATGGAATGCCGAGAACAGCGTGATCAAGAAGGGCATCGCTTTCTCTCCGGTCAAATTCGGGATTTCCTTTACGCTGACCCACCTGAACCAGGCAGGCGCGTTGGTGCATGTGTACCAAGACGGCTCGGTCCACCTGAACCATGGCGGCACCGAAATGGGACAGGGCCTGTTCCAGAAGGTCGCTCAGGTCGCCGCGTCGCGCTTTGGCATTCCGCTGGAGATGGTGAAGATCACCGCAACCGACACAGCCAAAGTGCCCAACACCTCGGCCACAGCGGCATCCTCGGGTAGTGACTTGAACGGCATGGCGGTCAAAGTCGCCTGCGATACGATCCGCGACCGGATGGCCGACTATCTGGCCGAACGGCATCAGGCCGATCCATCGGCGGTCACATTCGCGGACGGCCACGTTTCAATTGGTGAAGAGCGCTATACCTTCGCCGAAGCCGCCGCACTGGCCTATCAGGGCCGTATCAGCCTGTCGGCGACCGGGTTCTACAAGACCCCCAAAATCGAATGGGACCGGATCGCAGGCCGGGGCCGCCCGTTCTTCTACTTCGCCTATGGCGCGTCTGTCACCGAAGTGGCGATCGACACCCTAACCGGCGAAAACCGCATTCTGCGCACCGATATCCTCCATGACGCAGGCGCATCGCTGAACCCGGCGCTCGATATCGGACAGGTCGAAGGCGGCTACGTGCAGGGCGCAGGCTGGCTGACGACCGAGGAACTGGTCTGGGACGGTAAGGGCAATCTGCGCACACACGCGCCTTCGACCTACAAGATCCCCGCCTGCTCGGACCGGCCCGATATCTTCAACGTCGCGCTTTGGGATGGCCAGAACCGCGAGGACACGATCTATCGCTCGAAAGCGGTGGGTGAGCCGCCATTTATGCTCGGTATTTCCGCCTGGCTTGCGCTGTCGAATGCGGTTGCGGCCTGCGGTGATGCCTATCCCGCGCTGGATGCTCCTGCCACGGCTGAAGAGGTCTGGCGCGGTGTCCAACGGATGAAGGGAGACATCTGATGGGATTTGACGTGGAGGCTTTGAGAGAGGCGGTCAGAATCCATGGGCGCGTAGTCCGGATTGTCATCGCAGGGATCAAGGGATCGTCCCCGCGCGAAGTGGGCGCCGCGATGCTGGTCTGGCAGGATGGTCAAAGCGGCACCATCGGCGGCGGCACGCTGGAGTATCAAGCAGCCGAAGCCGCGATGTCCCAAACGACCCCGGCCCGCCTGACCCATCACGCGCTTGGTCCGGATATGGGCCAATGCTGCGGCGGTGCTGTATCGCTGCTGAGCGAGGTCTATGACTGGGACACCGTCAACGTTCTGGACGACGCTGTGATCGCGCGTGCTCCGTCCGGCGGAGACATGCCCCTGTCGGTCAAACGACTGCTGGCGTCGGCCCGCAGTCAGGGCATCGCACCCGAGCCGCAACTGGTCGACGGCTGGATGATCGAGCCAGTCCACAAACCGACCCGCGACCTATGGATTTGGGGCGCAGGCCACGTCGGTCGTGCCTTGGTCGATGTTCTGGCACCGCTACCTGATCTCGCGATCACATGGGTCGATACGGGCCCTGAGCGTTTTCCCGATACCGTCCCCGTCGGAGTGACCGTGGTTCCAACGGCCAAACCGGCCGAATTGGTGCGCCATGCGCCGACGGATGCCGAGCATCTTGTGCTGACTTATTCGCACAATCTGGATCTGGAGCTGTGCAACCGGCTGCTTTCGCACGATTTCCGCTTTGCCGGGCTGATCGGCTCGGCTACGAAATGGGCGCGATTCCGGTCGCGGCTGGCGGCCCTTGGGCACTCGCCCGAACGGATCACCCAGATCACCTGCCCGATCGGCGATCCCGGTCTGGGTAAGCACCCACACATGATCGCCGTCGGCGTCGCCGCGCAGCTCTTGCGCCCGGCCCGACAGACCGAGTTGAAGAAGGACCTGAGCGCGTGACCACTCCTCTCTTAAGCCTGCAAGGGCTGACCAAGGCCTATCCCGGCGTCGTGGCCAATGATCAAGTGTCTTTCGATATTGGCGAAGGCGAGGTGCACGCCCTGCTGGGCGAAAACGGCGCGGGTAAATCCACGCTGGTCAAGATGATCTATGGTCTGGTGAAACCCGACAGCGGCACGATGCTGCTGCGCGGGCAGTCTTTCGCACCGCCCGAACCCCGTGCCGCCCGCGCGGACGGGATTGCGATGGTGTTCCAGCATTTCTCGCTGTTTGACGCGTTAAACGTGGCCGAGAATATCGCGTTGGGGATGGAGAACCCGCCCCCGATGGGTGATCTGGCCTCGCGTATCCGGGAAGTTTCGGAAACCTATGGCCTGCCGCTGGACCCTTATCGCACGGTGGGTGACCTGTCCGCCGGTGAACGACAGCGGGTGGAGATCATTCGTTGCCTTTTGCAGGACCCCAAACTTCTCATTATGGACGAACCAACGAGCGTGCTGACGCCTCAGGAGGTTGATATCCTGTTTGAGACGCTGAACAAATTGCGATCCGAGGGGACCTCGATCCTCTATATCTCACACAAGCTGGAAGAAATCCGCACGCTTTGCGATCACGCCACGATCCTGCGGTTGGGCAAGAATGTGGGCGAATGTGTTCCGGCTGAGACCTCGGCGCGGGACATGGCCGAGATGATGGTAGGTTCGACCCTGCAGACGCCTGAACGCTCGGGGCGCGCGTTCGGTGAGGTCGCGCTGGATGTCAGCGGATTGTCAGTGCCGTCGCCATCCGAATTCGGCACCGCCCTAAAAAATGTCCATATGACTGTTCGCAAGGGCGAGGTTCTGGGCATTGGCGGCGTCGCCGGGAACGGGCAGGACGAATTGTTGGGCGTGTTGTCCGGTGAAATCACGACGGCTGCCGATGCGATCAAGTTCAACGGTCAGCCGATTGGCAAACTCGGACCCACCGCACGCCGCAAACTGGGTGTGTTGACCGCGCCCGAAGAACGATTGGGCCATGCCGCCGCACCGGATATGAGCCTGACCGAAAATGCCTTGCTGACCGGATCGGTCCGCGAAGGGTTGGAGAACAACGGCTTCCTCAAATGGGCCGACACAAAGAGTTTTGCTGAGAAGATCATCAGCGCTTTCGACGTACGCACGCCGGGGCCTGAGAACGCGGCACGTTCGCTATCGGGTGGAAACCTGCAGAAGTTCGTGATCGGTCGCGAAGTGCTGCAGAACCCCGATGTGCTGGTGGTGAACCAGCCCACATGGGGTGTGGATGCCGCCGCCGCGGCTTCGATCCGGCAGGCTATTCTGGATCTGGCGGCTAAGGGGACAGCAGTCATCTGCATTTCGCAGGACCTCGATGAGCTGATGGAAATCTCGGACAGTTTTGCGGCGTTGAACGAAGGGCGGCTGAGTGCGCCGCGCGAGACCACCGGCCTGACCGTTGATGAAATCGGCCTGATGATGGGTGGGGCGCATGGCATGGAGGTGGCGCATGTTTGAGCAGTCGCGTCGCCTTCGGCGAGAGTATTTGGAAAAAGATGAAGACGGGCGGGGGATGAGCAGATGATTGTGTTGGAGAAACGGCCTCAGCCGTCGAAGGCGTGGTCATACGCGACGCCTTTGGTCGCGGTGATTGCCACGATGGTCTTTGGCGGCATCCTGTTCGCCATTCTGGGTAAGAACCCGGTTGAGGCCATTGGCACAATCTTCTGGGAACCGTTGTTCGGCGAGTTTGCGTTCTACTACCGCCCGCAGCTACTGGTGAAGGGCGCGCCCTTGGTGCTGATCGCCATCGGCCTATCGCTTGGGTTTCGCGCCGGTATCTGGAACATCGGGGCCGAGGGGCAGTACATCATGGGTGCCATTTTCGGTGCCGCCGCGGGGCTGGCCTATTATCCTCTGGACGCGTTTTACATCTTTCCGATCATGGTGATTGCCGGAGCCTTTGGTGGTTGGCTTTGGGCGATGATCCCGGCCTTCCTGAAGGTACGGTTCGGGACCAACGAAATCCTTGTGTCGCTGATGCTGGTCTATGTGGCCGAGCAGATGCTGGCCTCCGTATCATTGGGCCTGCTGAAAAACCCCGAGGGCTTTGGTTTTCCCGGCTCGCGCAACCTGCAATCCTATGACAGCGCGCATAATGCCGAACTGATTGCTGGGTCCGGAATGCACTGGGGCGTCGTGACGGCGCTGATTGCGGTGATCTTTGCCTATGTCCTGTTGAACCGGCATATGCTGGGCTTTCACATCCGCCTGACGGGTGAAGCGCCCCGTGCGGCGAAGTTCGCGGGTGTGAACCCGGCCCGACTGATCCTATTCTGTCTTGGCCTGTCCGGAGCTCTGGCCGGTCTGGCGGGGATGTTCGAGGTCTCGGGGCCTTCTGGCGTGGTCAGCATCGACTTCAACGTAGGTTACGGCTTTACCGCGATCATCGTGGCCTTTCTGGGCCGCCTGCATCCGGTGGGTATCCTGCTGGCCGGTGGTCTGATGGCGCTGACGTATATTGGCGGAGAAATCGCGCAGTCGCAACTGGGCCTGCCTGCCGCCGCCATTCAGGTGTTTCAGGGGATGCTTTTGTTCTTCCTGCTGGCCTTCGATCTTCTGACAAACTACCGCATCCGTGCGGCCCGTAGCGAGGTAGCGTGATATGGACCTTGGTGAAATCAATCCCGTCCTTCTGGTCGCCTCGTTGATGGTGGCCGCAACCCCCCTGCTGCTGGCCGCGATCGGAGAGCTGGTCGTCGAAAAAGCGGGCGTGCTGAACCTTGGTGTTGAGGGGATGATGATCGTAGGCGCAATCAGCGGTTTTGCAATCTCGGTTGAAACCGGATCACCCTGGCTGGGCTTTGTTGCGGCAGCTATCGGCGGCGCAGTTCTGTCGCTGCTGTTTGTGCTGCTTACACAGGTCGCATTGGCCAACCAGGTGGCAAGTGGGCTTGCGCTGACCCTGTTCGGCCTCGGCTTTAGCGCCCTGATGGGACAGAGCTATGTTGGTGTGAAACCGCCCGATATGCCTGACATCCATATCCCGGTGATCAGTGATATTCCGGTGATCGGTCCCATCCTGTTTCAGCATGACCCGATCCTCTATGTCGGTATCGCGCTGACCGCCGCTGTCTGGGCCACCCTGAAATACACTCGTGTTGGCCTGATCCTGCGCGCGGTGGGCGAAAACCACGATGCGGCACACGCGCTTGGCTACAAGGTCATCAAGATCCGCATCATGGCGATCCTGTTCGGCGGGGCCTGTGCGGGCCTGGGCGGTGCGTATATCAGCCTGATCCGCGTGCCCCAATGGACCGAGGGCATGACCGCCGGTGTCGGCTGGATCGCGCTGGCGCTTGTTGTCTTCGCCAGCTGGAAACCATGGCGCGCCTTGCTGGGTGCCTATTTGTTCGGCGGCATCACCGTTCTGCAGCTCAATTTGCAGGCAGCGGGCGTTGCCATTCCGGTCGAGTATCTGGCAATGTCGCCCTACATCATCACGATCCTTGTGCTTGTGATCCTTTCGGCCGACAAGAGCAGCGCACCTGCCGCATTGGGCCGGACCTTCCATGCCTCACACTAGGGGCCAACTGTACCAACTTGGGGAGTAACACATGAAATTCACAACACTTCTGGCAAGCGCCGCCATGGCGCTGGGTCTGGCCTCGGGGGCCATGGCTCAAGACAAGACCAAGGTCGGGTTCGTCTATGTCGGCCCGGTGGGCGACGGCGGCTGGACCTATGAGCACAACAAGGGCCGTCTGGCCGTCGAGGAAGAGTTCGGTGACAAGGTCGAAACCGTCTTTGTCGAATCTGTGCCCGAGGGCCCGGACGCTGAGCGCGTGATGACGCAGATGGCACTGGAAGGAGCCGATCTGATCTTCACCACCTCGTTCGGCTATATGGACCCAACGATTAACGTGGCCAAGAAGTTCCCGAACGTGAAGTTCGAACACGCGACGGGGTATAAAACCGCGCCGAACGTGTCAGTCTATTCGGCCCGCTTCTATGAGGGCCGCGCGGTTCAGGGCCATATCGCGGGTAAGATGACGGAATCGAACATCATCGGCTACATCGGGTCCTACCCGATCCCCGAGGTGATCCGCGGCATCAACTCGGCCTATATCCACGCCAAGAAGGTGAACCCGGATGTCGAGTTCAAGATTGTCTGGGCCTACACTTGGTTCGATCCGGCGAAAGAAGCCGACGCTGCCACCGTTCTGATCGAACAGGGCGCGGACGTGATCCTGCAGCACACCGACTCGACCGCGCCGCAGGCGGCTGCACAAGAGGCCGGTAATGTCGTCACCTTCGGTCAAGCGTCTGACATGAGCGAATACGCGCCCTTCCCGCGCGTCAGCTCGATCATCGACAACTGGGCGCCCTACTATATCGCGCGCACTCAGGCCGTGATGGACGGTACCTGGGAAACCGTGAACACCTGGGACGGCATCCGCGAAGGCATGGTCGAAATCGGTGAGATTTCCGACCGCGTTCCGGCTGAGGTCAAGGAAGAGGCACTGGCCATGAAAGCCGCCATGGCCGCGGGTGAATACCATCCGTTCACCGGTCCGCTGAAAAAGCAGGACGGCAGCGACTGGCTGGCCGAGGGCGAAACCGCCGATGACGGTACGCTGGCAGGCATGAACTTCTATGTCGAAGGGCTGGAAGGCGAAATCCCGCAGTAAGCGGACCCTCGTTGACCAAGAAGGCCCGCCTCTCATAGGCGGGCATTTTTTGTCTCTGGCCTACAGCCGTCAGCCGCAGGTCAACAAAGGGGTAGCGATTATTCCGCCTCGGGTGTATGGCCGTAATACTCGTAGGTCCGCCGCAGAATCTCTGTATGCAGCCGGATGATATCTGCCCCGTCCTGTTCCGTCCGAAACTGACCGCTTTGGTCCAGGCTGGCGATCGAGATCACGCCCGACATGAACTCGATCCCGGCCTTGTTGATGGGGCACAGCATCATCGCACCGTCCCCCTGAATCTCACCATGTCCGCCTGATTTGACCGTACCGGGACCGGGCAGACCGCCATATCCGCCGGTCAGACCAACCGCTGCAAGACCAGCCGGAGCAATCGGCACGGTGACCCCGGCGCTCGACTTGGCCTGATACCGGATCACATATGCCGCCTTGGCCTGCAGAGCGTTCAGGTTCAGATGCCTGAAATTCGTCGATGCCAGCTGCAAAGGATAATCCAGCTGCGTGTCAACAAAGGCAATGGCACCGGCCAGACCAGCCTGATCCAGCTCATCTACATATTCCGTCGCAACCTCGCGGATCGCGCGGTGCATGGACTTCTGAAGCTTCGGATCGGTCACAACCTGATTCCACTGTGCGACCTGCGCGTTTGCCGCGCCGATCCCCGCCATCTGCAGCGTCATCACGGCGGTCATCAGAACCGCCAGCCGATTTACAAGTCCCATTGCCTCTGCTCTCCCTGTCATTGCGCGCCGGTTTGCCCGGCGCGCTACAGGACAGACTATGAGTGCAATCAAGCGCCGCGTAAATCCTGCGGCGCATTAAGATTTGTAGGATCAGTGCCCACTCAGCACCAGCGTATTTACCGGCATCAGGATCAACCGCAGGCGTAGCCCCGCCGCATGAACCACACCAATCGTGTCGACCACATGCAGGAACGCACCTTCCCAGAATCCCAGATCCTCATGCTCCAGCCGTTCATGGTTGTCGGTATAGACATTGGCCAGACAGTTGCTGCCGGGCGGCACATCGTCTGCCATGCTCTTGTAGAGCGGTTCCAGATAGACAAGGATCGACCCTGGATTGGTATTGTTCTGAACATCCCGCAATTCATCCGAGGGACGGAACTGACCCGAGGGGATCACATCCTGCACCTCGACCACAACCACCGGGATCACCGTGAAAGGTTTGGTCATGCAGCCCAGCTCGCCAATCATGCCGGGCTTGATGACCTGCGCAGACAGTTGGTTGAAAGCGGCCTGAAACCGGTCGCGACCCAGATTCGAGGGCACCAGAATACCGGCCGGGCGCAGCAGCGGGCTGACATAGTCGCCAACCTGCAGGCCGAACTGTTCGATCCGACCCGTCACACCGGCATTGATCACGGTCTTATCCAACTCGGTCAGAGCCGCATCCAGCTGCGCGTTTGCGCTGGCCAATTGCGCCGGGATCAGTTCTTCGATCTGCTGGACAACAGCGGCCCGCTGTGACTGAGCCGCAACCACCTGCGCCTCACGTTCCTCGACAAGGTTCTCAAGCCGCTCAATCTCGGCCAGACGCACCGCGCTGGAGCCTTCATCCCGCAGGGTGGTGTTGCGCTCCAGATCCTCCAGCGCCTGATCCAGCGCGGCGCGGGCACCAGCAATCCCGGCGTCAGCCTCGGCCAGATCGGTCTCGGCCACTTTCAACGAGGCCTGAACCTGCGCGATCTGCGCATGCGCTGCCTCGACCTGTGCCGTCTGGCTGAAATCCTCGATCCGAAAGATCGGCTGCCCGGCGGTCACCTGCTCGTTGTTGCGCACATAGACCTCGGACACGCGTCCGCCCAGTTGGGGCAGGATCGTGACGGTGCGGAAATAAGACGCCGCGGTCGAGCTGGACGGGTGGAAATAGAACAGCGTGGTGATCACCGTCAGCGCCAGAATGGCACAGGTCGTCAGGCCCCAGCGCAGTTCGTACCACATGGTGAACAGCGTAATCTCATGCCCGATCCGCTTGCCTTGCACAAAGCGGCGGAACAGATAGTCGGGAAGCACCGTAATCAGGGCGCACAGCATCGTCTCGATCATGGTTCAGTGTCCCTGTGCCGCTGTTTCGGTTGGTTCGACCTCGGGTTCCGGTTCGGGCGTGGGATCCGCCTCGCGCCCGGGGGCCAGCGATCGGATCGCGTCAGCTATCGACCGCAGCGGAGCCGCAAAGTCCGGGAACTGGAAGCCCGCGACCAGAACGGCAGCGACCCAGAAGATGCCGTTATGGGTGAACAGTGCCAACAGGGCCAGAATGCCAACCAACTGAAACTGCGGATGATTGGTCTCGTGCGCCATCTTCTCCGGAATGGAATGCAGCGTGAAATAGGCCACCCCGATCAACACCACCACCCCGACGGTGAAAATCAGCATGAACGTGAACAGATAGTCGCTGCCATCTGCCTGAACGATGTAGGACGGGATATGGCCCGTAGCCATGGGGTGAAGGTCTGCCGTATCCACGTCTGTCTCCGAATCCGTTGTTATCTGCACTAAAAGCAGGCCGCTGGCTTTGGATCAAGTTCCCATTACCTTCTGCTTGAGGCTTTTCGCGCAGGTCTCCTCATGCAATGGTCGGCCGGTGACGCAGATTCAGACATCCGCGCGCTTATGTCCGGAGGCCAGACACCAGCGATGATCGACTTTCTTGTTATCGGCGGCGGTATTGCCGGGCTGAGCACAGGCGCACGCCTGTCGGAGCACGGCACAGTTACCGTGCTGGAAGCTGAAGATGCGCTCGGACACCACAGCTCGGGCCGCTCTGCCGCGATGTTCGAACAAGGCTATGGCCCACCTTCGGTTGTCGCGCTCAACAAGGCCAGTGCGGATTTCTTTGAAACGGGCGGCTACCTGTCGGCCCGCGGCCTGATGCTGATCGGTGCGACAGATCAGGCCGATCAGTTCCGACAGGACGTCGCCGCGCTTGGGGTACATCAGATCTCTCTCGACGAGGCCCGGCAGCGGGTGCCTATTTTGAAGCCTGAGGCTTTGGGCTTTGCGGCAGTCAGCGAAGCGGCCTTCGACATCGATACGGATCGGGTTCTGCAAGGGTTCGCTCGACAAATCCGCCACAGCGGGGGAACTATCCTGACCCGCCAGAAAGTCAGCGCCATCCGGAAATCCGGCCACTGGGTCGTCCACGCAGCCGAGGTTTTCGAAGCACGGCATGTGGTCAACGCCGCGGGCGCATGGGTCGACGAGATCGCGCAGATGGCCGGGATACCCCCCATCGGAATCGTACCCCGCCGCCGGTCGATGGCGCGTATCCCCGCGCCCGGGGGGCACGATCTGCGCGCCTGGCCCATGATGCTGGGTGTCGGAGAAAGCTGGTACGCAAAACCGGACGCGGGCAAGCTGCTGGTCTCACCCGCCGAGGCTGACCCGACAACACCCCATGACGCCTATGCCGATGATCTGGTTCTGGCCGAGGGCGTGGCCCGGTACCAAGAGATGGTCACCGAACCGGTGACCCGGGTCGAGGCGAATTGGGCCGGTCTGCGCAGTTTCGCCCCGGACGGCACGCTGGTGCTGGGGCCGGACCCCACCGATGCATCCTTTATCTGGTCTGCCGCACAAGGTGGCTACGGGTTCCAAACCGCGCCCGCCGCGGCGCAGATGGTCTCTGATCTGGTGACAGGCTCAGCCCTGGATCTCGACCGCCAAAGCGTCGCTGCACTGACGCCCGAAAGGTTACGTACATGAACAACCGCAAACTTCCGTCAAATGCCAGCGTTGCGACCGAAGGCGAAGACGGCAAGCTGATCGCCCCCGCTGCCAGCCGCAATTCGACCGCCCTCTGCGACCTTCTGGCCCGTGTCGCGCCCCGGTCGGGCAACGCCCTTGAACTGGCCAGCGGCACCGGGCAGCATGTTCAGGCCTTCGCCCAACGGCTGCCCGATCTCCACTGGCAGCCCAGTGAAATCACCGACGAGCGCCGCGCCAGCATCAGCGCTTATACCAAAGCGCTGCCGAATGTTGCGACGGTCGCGCATCTGGATGCAACCGAACCGGGCTGGCACACCGATTTTGGTGGGAAGGACTTGATTTTTCTGATCAACTTGCTGCACCTCATCAGCTGGTCCGAGGTCCAAAACCTGGTTCACGAGGCCGCATTGGCGCTGAACCCCAATGGGCGGGTGGTGCTATATGGCCCTTTCATGCGCGCGGGGCGACTGACCAGTGACGGAGACCAGCGGTTTCATGATGCACTGATCCAACAAGACCCCGAGATCGGTTACAAGGACGACGCCGACATGCGGGGGCTGCTGCACGACAACGGCCTTGAACTGATCGAAATCGCCGAGATGCCGGCGAATAATCTGGCCTTCATCGCAAAACGACCCGCCACCTGATCGAGATCAAGGCCGATCCCCGCCTTCTCAATTCATATGCGATTAATGATATGTATTAAGAAGGACACAACCATGACCTGGCAGGACACTTTGACCAAAACCCGCAGGGGCCTGAGAAATCTCAACGGCGCGCTCCCCGACGCCACCCGCGCCTTTGGTGCACTGGGCAAATCCGTCAAGGAAGGCGGGACGCTGGATTACAAGACCAAGGAATACATCGCTCTGGGCATGTCCATCGCCATCCGATGCGAACCCTGTATCACGCTGCATACCGAAGCGCTGGTCAAAGCCGGAGCCACCCGGGAAGAGGTCTCGGATGTGCTGGCCATGGCCATCCAGATGGGCGGGGGCCCCTCGATGATGTATGCCGCCAAGGCGCTGGAGTGTTTCGACGAACTGAGCGCTTGAAACGGAAAAGCCTGCTAACGCAGGCTTGCCTCCGGCGGAAGTATTTTTGAACAGAAGAAGGAACGGTTTCTTAACCCTTCTCGGCGCAGAATGGCATTGCGGTACAGGCGGAAGCGCCGATGGCTGTAACAGGAGAAGGCCCCCTTGCCAAAAGCAAGGGGGCTGGATCATTTGACCAGCCCCCGCTTCTTCTGTTCAAAAATACTTCCGCCGGAGGCATGTGCCGCCAGGGGCGGTGCATTCTTTGCGCGCCGCCCGCAATCTATCCAAGTTTACCCGTCCTTGCGGATGGTTTCGTTCTTGGGATCGTAGGGGCTGTCGCAGGTGACCACGGCATCCCACAGCTTGTCCTGAATCTTGACCTTCAGCTTGGTGCCCTCAACGGCCAGTTCAGGCGTCACATAGCCCATGCCGATGGATTTCTCGAACGCCACCGAGTAGCCGCCCGAGGTCAGACGACCAACGCGCTGACCTTCGGGCGTATACAGCGCCTCGCGGCCCCACGGGTCGGCATCGTCCGGTCCGTCGATCAGCAGGGTGCAGCACTTGAAGCGCACGCCGGTCTCTTCCAGCTTCGCCTTGCCGTAGAAGTCTTTCGACAGGTCGACAAAGCGCGGCAGGTCGGCCTCCAACGGGGTCGCATCGCGGCCCAGTTCGGTACCGAAAGCGCGATAGGATTTCTCCTGACGCAGCCAGTTCTGGGCGCGCGCACCGACCAGCTTCATACCATGCTTCTCACCGGCTTTTTCCAGCAGGTCGAACAGATAGTTCTGCATTTCGATCGGATGGTGCAATTCCCAACCCAGCTCACCGGTATAAGCCACGCGGATCGCGTTCACTGGGCACATACCCAGTTCGATCTGACGGGCCGACAGCCACGGGAAGCGCTTGTTGGACAGCGCGGTGTCCGGATCGGCGTCTTTGATGACCTCTTTCAGAACGTCGCGCGACTTGGGTCCGGCGATGGCAAAGACGCCCCACTGAGTGGTCACGTCCTGGATTTCGATGTAACCGAACTCCTCCATCTTGTCCTCGGCCGCCTTACGCAGATAGTCGGCGTCGTACTCGGTCCAGGCACCGGCGGAGACGATGTAGTAGTTGTTCTCGCCGTTGCGGACGATGGTGTATTCGGTGCGGGTGGTACCGTGCGAAGTCAGCGCGTAGGTCAGGTTGATACGACCGATCTTGGGCAGCTTGTTGCAGGTGAACCAATCCAGAAACTGGGTCGCACCGGGGCCTTTGACGACATGCTTGGTAAAGGCCGACGCGTCGATCAGGCCAACGCCTTCGCGGATCGCTTTGGCTTCTTCGACGGCATATTGCCACCAGCCGCCACGGCGGAACGAGCGGGCGTCATGGTCGAAGTTTTCGGGTGCATCAACCGGGCCATAGTAGTTGGGACGTTCCCAACCGTTCACCCAGCCGAACTGAGCGCCGCGCGCTTTCTGGCGGTCATAGGCCGGAACAGTGCGCAGCGGGCGGCAGGCCGCGCGCTCTTCGTCGGGGTGGTGCAGGATGTAGACGTGCTCATAGCACTCTTCGTTCTTGCGCGCTGCAAACTCGGTGGTCATCCAGTTGGACGAATACCGCTTGGGGTCCAGCGAGGCCATGTCGATCTCGGCTTCGCCATCGACCATCATCTGTGCCAGATAATAGCCGGTGCCGCCCGCGGCGGTGATTCCGAACGAGAAGCCCTCGGCCAGCCACATATTGCGCAGACCCGGAGCCGGACCAACCAGCGGGTTGCCGTCCGGCGTGTAGCAGATCGGGCCGTTGAAATCGTCCTTCAGTCCGGATTCGGCGCAGGAGGGCACGCGCTCGGCCATCGCCATGTACTGATCCGCAATCCGGTCGATATCCAGTGGGAACAGGTCAGCGCGGAAGCTGTCCGGAACGCCATGTTCGAAACGTGCAGGCGCTCCGTGTTCATAGATGCCCAAAATCCAGCCACCGCGTTCTTCGCGCGCATAGGATTCATTGTCGGCGTCACGCACAACGGGGTGCTCGGGGTTACCGGCTTCACGCCATTTGACCAACTCGGGGTCTTTGTCCATGACGATGAACGTGTGCTCAACCGGGATCGCGGGCATCTTGATGCCCAGCATCTTGGCGGTGCGCTGTGCGTGGTTGCCCGATGCGGTCACGACATGCTCGGCGGTGATCACCACCTGCTCATCAGAGGGAACAAGGTTGCCGCCTTGTTCGACCATCTTGGTACAGGTGACTTCCCAATGAGTGCCGTTCCAGTGGAAGGCATCCGCCTGCATCTTGCGAACGATGTCGACGCCGCGCTGACGGGCACCTTTGGCCATCGCTTGGGTTACGTCAGCAGGGTTAATATAGCCATCTTCGGTGTGATAGATCGCACCTTTCAGGTCGCCCGTTTCGATCAGCGGCCAGCGTTCCTTGATCTGCTCGGGTGTCAGCCATTCATAAGCCACATCGCAGGTCTCTGCGGTCGAAGCATAGAGCATGTATTCGTCCATACGCTCTTGCGTCTGCGCCATGCGCAGGTTGCCGACAACGGCGAAGCCCGCGTTCAGGCCGGTCTCTTCCTCAAGCTGCTTGTAGAAATCGACCGAGTATTTGTGGATGTGAGTTGTCGCGTAGGACATATTGAACAGCGGCAGCAGGCCAGCTGCGTGCCAGGTGGAGCCGGACGTCAGCTCATCGCGTTCGATCAGCATCACATCGTCCCAGCCCGCCTTGGCCAGGTGATAGGCAATCGAGGTGCCGACGGCGCCACCGCCAACGACCAGTGCTTTGACTTGGGTTTTCATAGCCGGGTGTCTCCCCCCTTGAATTCAGTTGACACCATATGGCGCATTTGCGGCCCCGGGCGCGACATTCATCCGACCAGTGATATAAAAAAAACGACCCGCAGATGCCGCAGGTCGTCCTTTGTCGATGTTTGATGACTCAGTTGTCGCCGATCGAGCACCGTTTGAACGAGCCGTTCATGTTGCAGGACGACGCGGTCCCGCCCCCTTTGCGCACCCGCACCTCGCTGGCCTTTGTAACCTCGGTACCGTCACCCGTGCCGAACTTGGGCAGTTTTTCCATCAGCCCTCGCAGAAACCCCTTGCCTTGGGGGGCAGCCGCAGCCTGACGCTGGTCCGAGCGCAGCAGCATCTCAAGCGCCTTGCCATGGGCCATTTGCAGGTTGTCCTGATTTTCAAACACCTTGCCACCGGTGATATCGGCCAGACCCTCGGCATCGAAATCCGCGGCGAGCAGCGTGTTCAGCATCACCGCGCCCATATCCATGTTTTCGAGCTTGTCCTGTGTCGTACGCTCTTGCATCAGCTTCATCTCTTGATAAAGCCGATGGCTCTTATCCGCCATCTCGGCCTGCTGTTCGAGCGCGATATCGATGCCCTGCCCCGTTGCGGGCGAGGGGTATTGCAGCAGCGCATTCAGGGCCGCCAGATCAATTTCGGCCAGCAACGCGCGTATGGTTTCATCGCTTGCATTGCTGTGCAGCCGGATCACGATCTCTTCGTCAAAGCCGATCCGGCCCTTGATCTTGCGTACGTCACTCTCGTCCGAACGCCCCGAGATATCCTCGCGCACCTCGACAAACGGAACGCCGTCGAGAACGGCAAACCCGTCCTTAAGCTCCATCGCGTTCATGAAGTTGGCCTGACGGCCCAGGGCCAGTCCGACCAGCGTGTTGCGCGGCTGCTTGCGCTTGAACGCGATGTCGAGCCAGAGGATCTCATCATCTTTTACATAGACATAGCTCGTCTCAGCCAGCTTACGGATCAGGCCATCCCGGCCCGCGTTGGACAGGCGCTGCAATTCGGCCTGACTGGAAATCGAACTGATCAGCGGCGTGAGTTGATACGCCGACAGTACCGTCTGAACCGGCGCGCTTTCAGTTTCGGTCAGGTCATGGCGGCTCCACCCGGCGGGGGCCGAGGGGAGGTGGGGTTTGGACCCCTCATCCCACCGCGATTTCCGATCGCGTTCGACCTTCTTGGCGACCTGTTCGGCCTTGTACGCGCCAAAGCGGTCTTTGAGCGTGTCCGTATAACTGCCGAAAGACAGCCTGCCTTCGACCTTCTTGTCCTGCTGGTAATAGTCCAGCCCCGCGATAACCAATCCAGCGATCAGCAAAAACCCTATGAAACGCAACGCGCCCATGAATGACCTCGGAATCAAAACCTGCTCTTGCAGAGGTCAATCACACAAGATTGAGGCACCGGTATGGCCTAACCACTGATGGTCAGAGAATCTTGCCGGGGTTCATGATGTTATCAGGGTCCAACGCAGCCTTGATTGTCGACATATAGGTGGTGGCCGCGCCAAGTTCTTTGACCAGATAGGGGCGCTTGCCCTGACCGATCCCGTGCTCCCCGGTGCAGGTGCCGTCCATCGAAATCGCCAGATCGTTCAGCCAGCCGACAAATTCCTCGGCCGCCGCGACCTCGGTGGAGTTGTCCATGTCGATCAGCAGCAGCGTGTGGAAATTCCCGTCGCCGACATGACCCACGATCGGGGCCAGCAAACCCAATTCCTGCGCCTTGTCCTGAGCCGTCGTGACGCATTCGGCCAGACGCGAGATCGGCACGCAGACATCGGTCGATATCCCGCGCGCACCGGGGCGCAGCTGCAGGCTCGCCCAGTACATATCATGCCGCGCCTGCCACAGCTTGTTGCGCTCTTCGGTGGTCGAGGTCGCGGCGAAATCCGTGCCCCCGAACTCTTCGGCGATCTGGCCGAAGGTTTCGGCCTGCTCGGCGGCGCCTGTCTCCGAACCATGGAACTCGAGCAGCAGCAAAGGCGTTTCCGGCAGGGTCAACCCGGAATAGGCGTTGGCCGCACGGACAGACATCTGATCCAATAGTTCGATCCGGGCAACAGGAATGCCGTATTGGATGGTCATCATCACCGCCTGACAGGCCGCATCCACGGTTGGAAATGAACAGCGGGCCGAACTGATCGCCTCGGGAATACCCTGCAGGCGCAGGGTGATCTCGGTGATGATGCCCAGCGTCCCCTCGGCCCCAATCAGCAGGCGCGTCAGGTCGTAGCCTGCCGAGGATTTGCGCGCCCGGTGACCGGTGCGAATGATCTGCCCGTCGGGCATGACGGCCTCAAGGCTCAGCACATTGTCCTTCATCGTGCCATACCGCACCGCGTTGGTGCCCGAGGCACGGGTGGCTGCCATTCCGCCCAGCGAGGCATCGGCCCCCGGATCAATGGGAAAGAACAACCCCTGATCGCGCAGATGCGTGTTCAATTCGGTGCGGGTCACGCCGGGCTGCACGGTGCAATCCAGATCGCTCGCATTGACGGCGAGAACCTTGTTCATCTGCCTCAGGTCCACCGACACGCCCCCAGCGGGCGCATTTACATGCCCCTCAAGCGAGGTGCCGGTGCCAAACGGGATCACCGGCACTTTATGCGCGGCGCAGGTTCGGACGATTTCGGCAACCTCTTCGGTCAAGTGTGGAAACACCACCGCATCCGGGCTCTGGTTCTCGATCCAGGTGGTAGTGTGGCCGTGCTGTTCGCGGATCGCCGCACCGGTTTGCAGCCGATCCCCGAACCGTTGCTTCAGTATCCCCAAGGCCGTTTCGATGCCGGCCTCATTACGTGGCAGAGCGGTTGCCTGCGCCATCGTCTTTCCCCTTCCGGCCTAGAGCATCGCCGGGACGACCTGATCCGGCGGCCGGTGGCCATCTTCAAAGGTCTTGATATTGATGATGACTTTCTCACCCATCTCGATCCGTCCTTCCAGCGTGGCCGAGCCCATATGCGGCAACAGGACCACATTGGGCAATTGCCGCAGACGCGGGTTCACATCCGTGCCGTGTTCATAAACATCCAGCCCCGCCCCCGCGATCTCACCCGCGCGGATCATCCGGGTCAGCGCATTCTCGTCCACGACCTCACCACGCGACGTGTTCACAATCACCGCCGAAGGCTTCATCAGCTTCAGCCGCCGCGCGTTCATCAGGTGGAAGGTAGATGGCGTCGAGGGACAATTGATCGAGATGACATCCATCCGCGCCACCATCTGGTCCAGACTGTCCCAATAAGTGGCCTCAAGCTCTTGCTCGATCTCGGGGCGCAGACGGCGGCGATTGTGGTAATGCACTTGCATCCCAAACGCACTGGCCCGCCGCGCTACGGCCTGCCCGATCCGACCCATGCCCAGAATGCCCAGACGACGGCCGCCAACCCGGCCGCCCAGCAACGCGGTCGGCGCCCAGCCTTCCCAATCGCCCTTTTGCATCAGGCCCAGCCCCTCGGGGATACGCCGCGTCACAGACAGGATCAGCGCCATGGTCATGTCCGCGGTATCGTCGGTCAGCACGCCGGGCGTGTTCGAGACCAGAATGCCCCGCTGCCGCGCCGTCGCCACATCGATGTTATCGACCCCCGCCCCGTAGTTTGCGATCAGGCGCAGATTTTCCCCCGCCTGCCCCAGAATGCCGCCGTCGATCGTATCGGTGATGGTCGGCACCAACACGTCCGCCTCTTTCACCGCCGCGACCAGTTGATCGCGCGTCATGGGGGTATCGTCGTCGCGCAAGCGCACGTCGAACAGCTCACTCAACCGGGTCTCGACTGCCTCGGGCAACCGTCGCGTAACGACAACACTCAGACGTTCTCTTGGCACCTCAGCCCTCCTACCGCTTTGCAAACAGTCGCGCGCCATGGCATCGTGGCGCAGGATGACACGGGGCACAAGAACCCCAAGGGCCAAAGGCCCGACCTTTTTTCGAAACGCGGTCAACAGGCATTAAGAGCAGGCAATTGAGTGTCAGGGTTTCAGTAAGACGCCATTTACTGGCGATACTTTCCGCATTGGTCTTTGCGTTTGCCGCCGTCGCCGCAGCCGCGCAGGACAAACGCGGCCAGGTCACGAATCTGCCGTTGCCGCGCTATGTCTCGATGAAAGCAGCCGAGGGCAATGTGCGCCGCGGCCCCTCTCTGACCCATCGAATCGACTGGGTGTTCAAGCGCCGCGGGATGCCGCTGCAGATCACCGCCGAATACGGCAACTGGCGCAAGGTTCAGGACCGCGACGGTGCCGGAGGCTGGGTCCACTACGCGCTGCTGTCCGGAGTGCGCACAGTCCTGATCGAATCCGATATGCTGCCGATCTATGCCAGCCCCGACCCCGGATCACAGATCAACGCGCATTTCGAAACCGGCGTGGTCGCCCGGCTAGGCACCTGCACCGCCGACTGGTGCCAGATCTCGGCAGGTGGCTATCGCGGCTGGACCCTCAAGAGCAACCTCTGGGGCGTCGACGCAGCCGAGATCCGGGAATAGCCTCTATTCTTCCGCCTCGCCGTCCCCGCGCTGGGACAGTTCCTGATCCAGAAGCAACAGGTTCCAGCGGTCATCCCCGGCGGCCTTTGCCTTATCCAGAATGGACGCGAACAAATCCTCTTCTTCGATCTGTTCTGCAAGGAACCAGTTCAGCATATTCTGCGTGCTGTATTCCTTCTCGGACTGCGCCAGCTCGAACAGAGCATTGATCTGCCCGGTCACGACCTGTTCATGCGACAGGGCATGTTCCAGCACATCAACGGGCGATGCGTATTCCGTTTGCGGTTTGGCAATACCGTCCAGATGAATGCGCGCACCGCGCTTGGCCACAAAGTCGAAGATCCGCATGGCGTGCGTCTCCTCTTCGGCCGAATGGCCCCGGAACCAACTGGCGAACCCCGGCAATTCCTGCGCTTCGAAATAGGCGGACATCGCAAGATAGGTGTATGAGGCGTTCAATTCGTTATTGATCTGATTGTTCAGCGCCTCGGCGACTTTCTGATTCAGTTTCATCGCGAGCTCCTCAGGACTGGATGCGTATGGTGCGAACATAGTATCAGAAACCGGGTCACTCAACGCCCGCGCCCTTATTTTTATAAAAAAAACATAGCCTTATGAGGCCATCGGTGTGAATGACTTTCACTCGCATCTATCAGCCCCACTTCTCGGCGCATGCGGCCAACAGCGTCATCCAACGACCTTCACCTGCACCCTGAGCGAAAAGCCGGGGCGCTCAGCTCCTAGAAACACCCGGGTTTCATGCGCCCCGAGGGCCATCCCAAAGCGTTCTCGGAATTGATGTCGCTTTTGTCCAAAAAAGCCCTTGAACCCTGAAACCAACAGTCGTAGATAGCCGCTCATCGTTGGGGTGTAGCCAAGTGGTAAGGCAGCGGTTTTTGGTACCGTGTATCGTAGGTTCGAATCCTACCACCCCAGCCAATCACACCCCTAAGATGTCTTGTGCTCAATAGTTCAAACGCGGACGAATCCTGAGATGCCGACTGCGTGCTATTCGAGTGCATCGCTCAGGACAAAAAACATGAACACATCGCATGAAAACTGGGGCTCTCGCGTTGGATTTATTCTGGCCACCGCAGGGTCTGCCATCGGCCTGGGGAACATCTGGAAATTCCCTTACATCGCAGGCGAAAATGGCGGGGCCGCCTTCATAATCATCTATTTGGGGATCGTGTTCACGATTGGCCTTTCGGTGATGCTGGCCGAGATCGCGATCGGTCGACACGCCCAGACCGACGCCATCCACGCATTCGCCAAGCTTGGAAAGCCCGGATGGTCTTTCATCGGTGTGCTGGGGGTACTGACGGCGTTTGTTGTCTTGTCTTTCTACTCCGTCGTCGCAGGCTGGTGCATCGCATATGTTGTCAAATCCGCCAGCGGCGCGTTCTCGGGCATGGATGCCGCAGAGGTTGGGGCTGCATTCAGCGCGTTTGTCGGATCGCCTGTGACCCCAATCATCTATCACGGCATTTTCGCAGCGCTGACCATCGCTGTTGTCATCGGAGGTGTCTCGGGCGGGATCGAGAAGACAAGCAAGGTTCTGATGCCGCTGTTCTTCGTCATCCTGGTGGCTTTGGTCGTGCGGTCGATCACTCTTCCCGGCGCGGAGAAAGGTCTGGAATTCTTCCTCGCACCCGATTTCTCAAAGGTCTCGGAGACGACGATCATCGCGGCTCTGGGGCAAGCTTTTTTCTCGTTGTCGCTGGGCATGGCGGCCTTGCTGACCTTTGGGTCTTATGTCGGCAAGGACATGAACCTTGGCAAGTCCGCGGTTCAGATCACGGTTCTGGATACCTTGGTTGCCATTCTGGCTGGGCTTGCCATCCTGCCCGCCGTTTTTGCCATCGGCATGGATCCCGCCACGGGGCCGGGCCTTACATTTGTGACTTTGCCGGCGGTCTTCAATTCGATGCCCGGCGGGTATGTGTTTGCCATCATCTTCTTCGTCCTGTTGACCATCGCGGCCCTGACATCTTCCGTATCGATCCTTGAAACGGTTGTCGCGTTCTTTGCGAACACGGGCTTGTCCCGCAGGACTGCCGCCATTGGGGCGGGGACTGTCGCGTTTCTGGCCGGAATTCCGTCGTCCTTGTCGGTCGGCATCTGGAGTGACGTTCACTTCATCAAAGGCCAGGGCTTTCTCGATTCAGCCAGTTGGCTAACGGACAAATTGCTGCTGCCGATCGGCGGCCTGCTGATCTGTATCTTCGCCGGTTGGATCATAGGCCCAATCGCACTGAGAGAGGTTGCCGGAGATGGCAAGCCGGGTGTGCTAACCCGGGCTTGGTTGTTCATTGTGCGCTTCGTCGCCCCTGCCGCGATCCTGTTGATACTCCTGAGCGGCCTAGAACTCATAACGTTCTGACAGATAGAGGAAAGATAACTGCGTATTCACAAAGTGATTGTGTAGTCTTGGCTGGTGCAGTTTTTGAACCGTTGGCGGGGTCAGCAACTGCGCCGCCTGATGCTCCGCGCAGTCCCAGAGGCCAACCGCTGCAATAAGTTTATGAAAATCGTCGTAGGCCGATTTGGGGTCACTGGAAATCTAATCGGGGCCATCATCGCAGTCGTTAACGGCAAATCTAATCCAGAAAATCCCGTTCCAGCGCGCTGCGCAAGGCGTGCTTGTCCGGATTGCGTCCCGTCCAAAGCTCGATCCCGATCCGGCCCTGTTCGATCAGCATATCCAGCCCGTCGATGACCCGACAGCCGATGCCTTGCGCCTGCTGCAGCAAGGGCGTCAGCGGCGGGTTGGGGATGACATCGATCACAAGGGTTGACAGGGACAGTGTCCCGATATCCAGCGGCACCATCGCGTCCGCGTCCGGGTACATTCCAATGGAAGTCGCATTGATGAATATGTCAGTCCCTTCAGGCAACCGGACCTGCCCGTCCAGCGGCATGAAGCGCGCCCTTAGCCCGGCAGCCTGCTGTTGAACCGCTTCTGACAACAGGGTGGCCACCAGCTCCCTACCCCGGCTTTCGTCCCGATTGACCACGGTGATCTCGCTGATGCCGGCCAGGGCCAGTTCAACCGCGATGGCGCGGGCAGCCCCCCCTGCGCCCAGAAGAACGACGTGCTGTCCCTTGGGCGAGGTGACGTCCTGCAGCGCCCGCACCAGACCGCGCCCGTCGGTGTTTTCCCCGATCAGGCGTTTGTCGCGCCGTACCACGCAATTCACTGCGCCGATCAGCGCCGCCGAAGGCGCGATTTCGTCCAGATACTGCATGACAGCGATCTTGTGCGGCATCGTGCAGTTGAACCCGGCAAACCCCAGCGCGCGCAGGCCTCGGACGGCGTCGCTCAGGCCTTCGGGCGTGACCTCCAGCGTCAGATAGCGCCAGCGCAGGTTGTGATGGTCAAAGGCGGCCTGCACCATTGGCTCGCTGGGGTTGTCCCAGACCGGCTGGCCGATAACGCCCACGAGGTCGGTCTTGTATTTCATGTCAGCCTCCGATTCGGGCAGAGCAGATCAGGTGCTGCGGCTGCGGGATTTGATGTAAGTGTCAAAGGCCACCGCCGCGACGATGATGATGCCAATCACGATCTGCTGCCAGAACGGCTTTACGTTCAGCATGACCAGACCGTTCAGCAGCACCCCGATCAGCAAAGCCCCCGCAGCGGTGCCCAGAACCGAGCCGATGCCGCCAAACAGACTGGTGCCGCCGATGACTACGGATGCGATCACACGCAGCTCGAACCCGACCCCGGCCACCGCCTCGGCCGAGTTCAACCGCGCCGACAGGACAAAGCCCGCCAGACCTGCGCAGAAGCCGGTGATCGTATAGACGCTGGCAACGACAAAGCCGACATTGATCCCCGACAGGCGCGCAGCCTCGGGGTTGGCGCCGACGGCATAAACGCTGCGTCCATAGCGGGTGTAGTTCAGCACATACCACGCCAGCGCAGTGCCCGTGACGAACAGGAAGACCGGAACCGGAATGCCTGCGATATCGCCCCTGCCCCACCAGCGATAGCCCGCGTCAAAGCCGCTGATCGGGCCCCCATCGCCAACCAGCAGGGTGATACCGCGAAACAGCGACATGCCGCCCAGCGTCACCACAAAGGGCGGCACCTTGAACACCGTTGTGGTCACGCCCTGCAAGGCTCCGGCAAGCGTACCGACCGTAATCGAGGCCGCCAGCGCCCAGAACCACCAGACGGTTTCCTTGTCACCTCCACCCAGCGAGAAGGATTCAGTCTGCCCTCCGGTCACAATCGCCGCCCCCACAATGCCCGCCGCCGCAAGGGTCGAGCCCACAGACAGGTCGATCCCGGCGGTCAGGATCACGAAGGTCATGCCGATAGCCAACAGACCAAAGATCGACACTTCGGTGAGGATATTGAAGATGTTACGGGTCGACAGGAACCGTTCGTTATACGAGGTGAAGACCACCACCAGCAGGACCAAAAAGATCAAGGGGGCCAGCTTGGCCAACATTCCGGCCCAGTCAAAGCTTTGGCCTGCGGGGCTGTCCTTACCTTGGGGTCCCGCGCTGGCCGGGCTTTTTTCATCACTGCTCATATCTGTTCCTCTGCAAGGCCAGGTGCGGGGCTTGCCTGTATCTGGGCGGGTGTCATGCTTTGCATCAAAACTTCCTCGGACGCGGTTTGCCGGGTGAATTCGCCGGTGATCCGGCCTTCGGACATGGTCAGGATACGGTCCGATACGGTCAGGATTTCGGGCAGTTCAGATGAAATCACGATGACCGCTGTGCCCTGATCAGCAAGGCTGAACAGGATGTCATGGACCTGCGCTTTTGATCGGACATCGATTCCGCGCGTCGGTTCATCGACGATCAGTATTTTCGGCGCTTTCGCCAGCCAGCGTGCAATCAGCGCCTTTTGCTGATTGCCGCCCGACAGTTTGCCAATGGCCTGCCGCGCACCGGCCACCTTGATATCCAGCTTGTCACGGCTGTCTTCGAACAGGCGGGCCTCGGCCCCCAGATCCAATATACCAAACCGACCCGATAAGTGTTCTAAAGAGGCCATCGAAATGTTCTGGTTGACGGGCAGATCCAGAAAACACCCCTGTTTTTTGCGATCTTCCGTCACCAGCCCGATACCCGCATTGATCGCCTGCCGGGGCGAGGTGATCTGCGCGGGCCTGCCTTCGACCAAAATCTCTCCGCTCAGCCTGTCATCGGCTCCGAAGATCATGCGCACGGTTTCCGTCCGCCCTGCCCCGACCAGACCGGCAATGCCCAAAACCTCTCCGAAACGGGCTTTGAAAGACACGTTGTGGACGGTTGTGGCATTCGGATCGCGCAGGTTGGGAACACTGCAAAAATCGCGGACCTCCAGCGCGACTTCACCCGTTTGGGCGGTGTCCCGCCGGGCAAAGATATGGGAAAACTCGCGCCCGACCATCGCGTGTATCAAGCCATCTTCGTCGGTATCCGCAACCGCGCCCGACCCCACCATGCAACCATCACGCAGCACCGAATAGCGGTCGCAGACGCGGAACACCTCTTGCAGGCGATGGGTGACATAGACAACGCTGAGACCCTGCCGTTTCAACTCGTGCACAATCTCAAGCAAGCGATCTACCTCGGACCCGCTGAGCGCGGCGGTGGGTTCGTCCATGATGATCAGCTTGGAATCAATCGACAGCGCCCGGGCGATTTCGACCATTTGCTGTTCGGCGACGCTCAGGCTGCTGACCAGCCGGGCGGGCGAGATGTCCAGACCGATCCGATCCAGCGCCTCGCGGGCTTCGCGATGCATCTGCTTGTGGCGGATCCCCAGAATGCCGCGCGGTTCGCGGCCCAGAAAAATGTTCTCGGCCACGGAAAGCGGCGGGATCAGACTGAATTCCTGATAAATTGTGACAACGCCCGCCTCGCGCGCCTCAAGCGGCGTGCCGGCATTCAGCGGCGCGCCGTTCAGGGACATCGTGCCCCGATCTGCAGGCTGCGCACCGCTGAGAATTTTCAGAAGCGTTGATTTTCCCGCCCCGTTCTCACCAAGCAGGGCGTGGACTTCTGCCGGGCCGACCTCAAAATTGACCTTGTCCAGAGCGACCACGCCGGGGAAGGTCTTGGTCAACCCCGCGACCTTCAGAAGTGGCTGTGAATCGGTAGTTTGCACGGTGCGGCCCCTGGATGGCGGTCGGGACGATGCGGGCGAAACGCCCGCACCCCGGAGCGATCTTACTTGATTTCACCGAACCGTTCAGCCTCTTCAAGATTGTCGGCGCTGATCATGCGCGGGATGATCAGATTCACAACCTCTTCGGGCCGTTCGCCACTGGTGACAAAGGCATTCACGATTTGTACCGCTGTACGAGATTGCAGGCCCGGGAACTGATCGACTGCGCCTGCCAGACCACCTTCGCGCACGGCCAACAGCGCCTCGGGGCCCGCGTCAAAAGCGATGATCTTGACCTGATCCTCCGCCCCCAGCGACCGCAATGCCTCAAGCGCGCCCAGCCCCATTTCATCATTGGCGGCGACGATCACATCGGGCATCTCAGAGAGGCCGGTCAGGATGGCATTGGTCACGCTCAACCCTTGCTCGCGGCTCCAGTTTGCGGTCTGCTCGGCAACTATCTCGTACTTGTCGCTCAGCGGATCGAGCACATTGTGCAGACCCTGATTGCGGTCAATGGCAGGGCTGGCACCAGGTTGACCCTGAAGATTCACCACCCGCGCGCCGTCCGGGAATTGTTCGACCACCCATTGCCCCTGTGCCTCGCCTCCGGCGACGTTATCGGCGCCGACATGCGCCAGCAAGCCATCCACACCATCGACACGGCGGTCGATCGTTACGACCGGGATCCCTTCGTTCACTGCATCCTCGATCGCACCGGCAAGTGCGTTCACATCATTCGGGCTAATGATGATTCCATCTACCCCTTGCACGATCGCATTTTCGACATCAGCTACCTGTTTAGGAGATTCATTGCGGCCATCCGCCTCGATCACCGAGATGTTCCCGATCTTTTCGGCCTCGTCATTGATACTGCTTTGCATGTGGACAAAAAACGGGAATTGCAACGACGGCATCGAGGACATGATCGTCATGTCTTCGGCAAATGCAGGGCCTGCGATGCCAATGCTCAGTGCGGCGGCGGCCATCATGCGCTTCATATCGGTATGTTTCATCTTTCACCTCCTGGGTCTGCCTCGGCCTTGATAACCGATGTTCGATGCTTTTTGACTTTTGCACACAAAAGTTATTTCTTCAAGTTTGACATGAAGTGTGATTGAACACCGGGGTTCAACGCGGGAACTGCCCAAAATAGGAGACAGCGGATTGACCCACGAGCGCACCCATCCAATGTATGCGCAGATCAGCGAGCGGCTTGGCGATGCAATCCGCACCGGCCTTGTGCCGGACGGCACCGTGCTGACGGAATCCATTATTGCCGATCATTTCGAGGTCAGTCGCCAGACCGCACGCAACGCGCTGCAAGCGTTGCAGGCAAACGGACAAATCCACGCACGAGCGGGCAAACGCGGCTTTGCGGTTGCAACGCCAGAAAACGCGCCGCTCCCGAGCGTCGACCGGGCTGGCAACCCACTGTCTGATATCGAAAAACTGTCTCCGGCGATCAAATGGATCGAACGCTACGACACTATCAAGTTTGAACTGTTGGCTCTTGCCAGCGCCGGAGAGCGCCGGATCGTGCCGTCAAAACTGGCCGAATGCCATGACATCAGCCGCACTGTATTACGCGACATTCAGGTGAGGCTGGTCGAGGATAACATCATGCGCCTGGACGGGCAGAAGTGGGTGCTGAACCGCTTTGACGCGCGCGCGATCGCCGAGCAGTTTCAGGTCAGAGTTCTACTCGAACCACATGCGCTAAGCGAAGGCTTCGACCGGATCGATCAGGGTTTCTTGGAGGATTGCATGGCCCGCCTGGAGTCCGCGAGTCGGCGTAGCGCCTCGTTGACGTCACAACGGCTCGAGCGGCTTGAGGCTGATCTGCATGATCACCTGCTGTCTTACTGTGGAAACGACTTCCTGATGGCGGTTTTGCGGCGCAGTCGGTTGGTGCATGTCTTCAACAGTTTCTATTTCCCGCGCTACAGCTCGCGTCATTTGTTCGCAGACGAGCACGCCAAGGTATTTGCCGCCGTTCTTGCAGGGGACCTGCAAGGAGCCAAGTCAGCGCTGGTCTGGCATCTGGAGAACTCATCCCAAAAAACACAGGAACGACTTGAACGGTTCCAACAGCAAAACGCGGGTCTCGACTACCCGTATGCACGCCCCTTGTAGACAGCCATGCGGGTGCGGCAATCCGCTTACATGACCGCGCCGATCTGCCAGGGCACGAACTCATGGTCGCCCAGACCCTGCGCTTCAGACTTACTGGGCCGACCCGAGGCGACGGCGATAATATGCTGGAAAAGTTCTTGCCCGACCGCCTCGACGCTCAGCCCTTCCGAGACAATGACCCCTGCATCGAGGTCGATATCCTCCGGCATCCGGCCCCATAGCGCCGTGTTGGAACCGACCTTGATCGTCGGCGCAGGCTTGGAGCCGAAGGCAGAGCCTCGACCCGTCGTAAAGACCACCATATTGCAGCCCGAGGCAATCTGACCTGTAATCGAGACCGGATCATAGCCGGGGCTGTCCATGAAAACGAACCCTTTCGTATCGATCGGCTCTCCATAGCGGTAAACTCCGTTCAGCGGTGTGGTCCCGCCTTTGGCCACCGCGCCCAGAGATTTCTCGAGAATGGTTGTCAGACCACCTCGCTTGTTGCCGGGCGACGGATTGTTGTCCATCGAGCCGTCATTGATTTCCGTGTACCGTTCCCACCATTCAATGCGTTCGATCAACTTGGAGGCGGTGGCTTCGTCACGGGCGCGGCAGGTCAACAGATGCTGCGCGCCATAGATCTCTGGCGTCTCGGCCAAAGCAGCCGTGCCGCCGTTACGCACGAGCAGATCCGCCGCATATCCGAGCGCCGGGTTTGCCGTCACACCTGACCAGCCGTCCGAACCGCCACATTGCAGCGCCAACGTGATTTCGGACACGGGGGCCAAAGCGCGCCGATCCGCGTTGACGATCGGCAACATCTCACGCACTTCGCGCAGACCCGCCTCGACCGTCTGGCGCAGCCCGCCCATGTTCTGAATATTCATGGTCCTGACCCGCGGCCCCTGCGACAAGCCATAAGCCTCAAGTAGAAAATCGATCTGGTTGACTTCACACCCCAAACCGACGAACAGAACACCGCCGACATTGGGATTTCGCGCATAGCCCCAAAGCACCCGTTGCAGGTTGGCGAACCCATCGCTGTTCATCGCCATTCCGCAGCCAGTTCCGTGCGAAAACGCGGCGACCCCATCGACATTTTCGTACTCGGACAGTTCGTCATCCGTGATTTCGGCAGCTATCATATGTGCTGCGGTGGCCGAACAGTTCACCGATGTCAGCACAGCGATGAAATTACGCGTGCCCACCTGGCCGTTGGGGCGACGATACCCCATGAACTGAGCGCGGTCTGGCTCGGGCACGAAATCAACATCTTTGAGGTCTTGCCCCACACGCATATCAAGTTCGAGCGGCTCGAATTGCAGATTGTGAGAATGCACATGCTCTCCGGCCCGAATGTCAGCGGATGCAAACCCGATCACTTGCCCGTATTTGCGAACGGCATCGCCCTGCGCAATATCCTGTGTTGCGATCTTGTGTCCTGACGGCACCGGATTGGTCAGTGTGATCCCGGCCAAATCCACCCCGGCATCCAGTGTACGGGCCGCGATGACGATGTTATCAGCCTCTTGGAGACGGATCAGATCGCCGCCATTGATCGCACTCATTCCGAATTTCCCGACTTGTTCCAGGTTCTTCGTTGTCAGGAGGACCGAACGGCAATCTGCAAATCCGTCCACACGCAGCCCGCAAAACAACTTCGCATCTGTGATAGCGCCATAGCCGCCAAAACAACAGCCCTGCCAATGGGTCGAACGCGGCATTCGCTTGTAAGTCTGTGTTCAAGACATCGTTATCAGGCGGGTGAAAGTTGTTTATGTGACGCCCCCATACAGTGTAGGTTTCGGGCAATGCGGGACATGCACCACCAAACAGGGTCGTGAAGGCCTCGCCAGCTCATCTTAAAGGACTGCTTGTTATGGCTAAAAGTTCCTACGTGCCCCGCGCGGGCCGATACGACGACATGATCTATAACCACTGCGGCAACAGCGGGCTGAAGTTGCCTGCGATCTCGCTGGGGCTATGGCATAACTTCGGATCGGACAAGCCACATGGCCTTAAGCAAGAGCTGTGTCGGACAGCTTTTGATCTGGGTATCACGCATTTTGATCTGGCCAACAATTATGGCCCACCTCCGGGCAGCGCCGAGGAGGCCTTTGGGCAAATCCTGGCAACGGATTTCGCCGGATACCGGGATGAGCTGATTATCTCATCCAAGGCCGGTTACGATATGTGGCCCGGGCCTTACGGCGAATGGGGCAGTCGCAAATACCTGATCGCGTCTTGCGATCAGAGCCTTAGACGCATGGGCCTGGACTATGTCGATATTTTCTATTCACACCGGTTTGACCCCAACACCCCGCTGGAAGAGACGATGGGCGCGCTGGATCAGATCGTGCGCTCGGGGAAGGCGCTTTATGTCGGGATATCGTCCTACAACTCGCAGCGCACGCGCGAAGCGGCTGCCATCCTGAAGGATCTGGGCACACCCTGTGTCATTCATCAGCCCAGCTACAACATGATCAACCGATGGGTCGAGACGGACGGGCTGAAAGACACTCTGAAAGAGCTCGGCATCGGCTCCATCGCCTTCACCCCGCTGGCGCAGGGAATGCTGACCCGGAAATACCTGAATGGCGTTCCTAAGGACAGTCGGGCCGCAGATGACAAGTCACTGAATCCGGGTTTGCTGACCGACAAAACCATCGAAAACCTGCGCAGCCTGGATGCCATTGCCCAACGTCGGGGGCAAACGTTGGCCCAGATGGCGCTGGCATGGGTTTTGCGCGACGGTGGAATTACAACGGCGCTGATCGGGGCCTCACGGTCCGAGCAGATCATTGATTGCGTGGGTTCCCTGAAGAACATCGCGTTTACGCCCGATGAATTGGCCGAGATTGACCTCTATTCTGCCAATGGCGACGTCAATCTGTGGTCGCAATCCTCGAACGCATAATCCGATTTGAATAAGGAAACGAGCATGAACAAGCCTGTCATAGGTTTCATTGGTGTCGGCCTGATGGGGCACGGCATGGCCAAGAACATCGTCCAGAAAGGCTATCCGCTGGTTGTAATGGGCCACCGCAACCGTACCCCCGTCGATGATCTGCTGCAACGCGGTGCGACCGAGGTCAAATCGGCCAGGGACATGGCCGACCAGTGCGATATCATCCATCTATGCGTGTCCGGCAGCCCGCAAGTGGAACAAATCGTGCGCGGCCCCGAAGGGATTTTGGCGTCTGGCAAAGAGGGTCTGATCGTTATCGATTGCTCGACCTCTGATCCGGTCTCAACCCTGCAACTGGCCACTGAACTGCGCGCGGCAGGTATGGATCTGGCCGACGCACCTCTGGCGAAAACTCCGGTAGAGGCCGAAGCGGGCACGCTGGACGCAATGGTCGGTGCGACACCCGAGACATTCGAAAGGATCAAACCGGTTCTGGAATGCTGGTCCGGGTTGGCCGTGCATCTGGGCGAGGTTGGTCTGGGACACAAGATGAAGCTGATCAACAACTTCATCTCACTGGGCTACGCGGCGCTCTATTCCGAGGCGTTGGCGATTGCCGAGAAATCGGGCCTGACGGTTGAGCAGGTGGATTCCATCATCCGTCCCGGCCGTTTATCGAACGGGTTCTATGAAACCTTCATGAAATGGACGCTGGAGCGGGATGAGAACGCCCACAAGTTCAGCATCACGAATGCCCACAAGGACATGCGGTATCTGACCAACCTGGCCAACAGTGTCGGGGCCCTCAACCCGGTGCAGGCGGATGTGCGGAACGCCTTCGCAGCGATGGAGGCAGCCGGGCAAGGAGAGCGCTACCTGCCGATGCTGTCGGATTTCATCGCGCAGATGAATGGGTTGGACAGGGGTAAATAGCCCTAGCGTTCCGCCGTATTCACAAAAACCGAATAGACAGAGGTGGTCGCGGTGATAAACAGCACGTTGCCGCGCTCACCGCCGAAGGTCAGGTTGGCGACCCTTTCCGGTACCAGAATCTTGCCCAGCAGGTCGCCGGACGGGGAAAACACATGCACACCGTCCCCAGCAGAGCACCAGATATTGTCATGCCGATCTACCCGCAGACCATCAGGCAGGCCGCTGTCGATCTCGGCAAAGCGGTGACCGTTGGTCAATCTGCCATCAGGCAAAACATCAAAAGCTCTAAGGATCGAAGGGACCGAAGCATCGTGGCTACTGCCGGATTCGGCAACATATAGCCGCGTTTCGTCCTTGGAAAACGCCAGCCCGTTGGGTTGAACAAAACCATCAGCCACTGGCCTTAGCGAAGACCCATCCGGAGTCACGCGGTACACGTAGTTTCCATCCTGCTCTGGCTCAGCTCTATGGCCTTCCAGATCGGAGAGGATTCCGTAGGTCGGGTCCGAGAACCAGATGGACCCGTCCGAATGCACCACCACATCGTTGGGTGAATTCAGACGTTTGTCGTCATACCTGTCGGCCAGAACGGTCAGGCTGCCGTCATGCTCGGTGCGAACAACCGATCGGGTGCCATGCTGACAGGTCACCAGACGACCCTGCGGATCTCGAGTATTGCCGTTGGCATAGTTGGATGCAGCGCGAAACACACTGGTGCCCACTTCGGGTGTCCAACGGCAGATACGCTGGTTTGGAATGTCCGAAAAAAGCAGCGTGTTATGTGCGGGGAACCAGACCGGACCTTCTGTCCAGACGTGCCCGGTTGAAATCCGGGACATCGCAAGATTGGCATGGATCAGGTCATTGAACTCAGGCCGGACAACATCGTAGAGCGCTGCTTGGGTCATGCGTCGTATCCTTTACGATTGGCCAGTGTGACGACGCCAACGATCACCAGACCGGTCAAAATAAGCCTAATGCCTGCCCCCAAACCGTAAGAGTTCAGCATGGACACGATCAGGAACATGAACAGCGCCGCCCCCCAGATGCCGGGTACGTTGGAGTTGCCTCCGCCGATTGAGGACCCTCCGATCACGACCACCGCAATGGACATCAGCATGTATTCGGTGCCCATGTTCAGGTTTGCGCCGCCGGAAAAACTGGCCAGTAGGAACCCGGCCAGCGCGGCACAGACTGCCGAGTTCACGTAGACCGCAAAGCGCACGGCATTGACGGGAACACCGCTTAGACGGGCGGCGCGCATGTTCTGGCCGATGGCAGAAATCCAGCGTCCGGCGATGGCGCGTTCCAGCACAAGCCACGCCAACACCGCCAGCACAATGCCGACCAGCGCCACATTGGGGACACCCAGCGTTCCGCCGGTGGCGAAATCGGCCAGCGGCTCGGGCGGTTTGATCCGCAGGCCCCTGTTCGACCAGATCGCCAGTGATTGATAGATGAAAGACGCCGACAGCGTCGCGATGATCGGTGGGATCCGCAGTAGCAGGATCAGCGCGAAGTTCATCACGCCACAACCGACGCCAACGCCGATGGCAACCAGCAGCCCCGGCAGGATTAGCCCCGTCTGCGTGTCCATGAATTTCAATGCAAGCGTGGCGGCCAGTGTCATCGAGGCGGGGATCGACAGGTCGACATTTCCCGGCCCCAAGGTGATCACCAGCATCTGCCCAATTCCGACAATGGCCGAGAAAGACGCAAATGTCAGCGCCGCATACAACAGCGATCCAGCACCCGATCCGGCCAACATGGAAGTCGCACCAAAGGTCAATGCGGCCGCGACATAAGCCCAGAGCCAAGGCTTTCGCAGAAGTTCGCGCGCAGGGTTGCGGCGCGTCTCGATGGTGGTCATCTCATCCGTCATGCGGTCGTCCCCCTGCGCAAAAACAGGAGGCGGACGGCAAGCACCAGTACAAGGATCGCGCCTTGCGCGCCTATCTGCCAATCCGGCGACAGGCGCAGAAAAGACAGAAAACTGGCGGCCAGCGTCAGCGTCAGCGCCCCGATCACGGCCCCGAAGGGGGAGATTCGCCCGCCCACGAATTCCCCGCCCCCCAGAATGACTCCGGCAATCGACAAGAGCGTATAGCGCAGCGCGATATTGGCATCCGCGGCCGTTGTCAGCCCGACCAGACACATGCCCGCAAGCACACCAAACAACCCGGCCAGCCCATAGGCCCCGGCGCGGAGTCTGACGACGGACCACCCTGCCCGCTCCATCGCGCGTTCATTGCCGCCAACGCCTTGCAGGATCACTCCGACCCAGGATCGTTTGATCAGCAGATGCACGGCAAAGGCAATGACCAGCGGCGCGATGACCGCGATGGGCACGAGGGGTGTCTTGAGGCTCATCAGCGTTTTCAGCCATTCGGGCGAGGCCCCGCCGGGCGAGGGCAGGATCAGCACTGCAAGCCCGCCCCAGACAAAGGACATGCCCAGCGTCACAACAATGGCAGGCAGGCCGCGCAGCTGGATCAGCGCGCCGATGGACGCATAGACCAGAATGGCGGCGGCAAGGATGACATAGCCCAGCAACGGCGTGTCATGCACAAAGGTGGCGGTGACACAGGCGCAGAAACTGACAAAAGTGCCAATCGACAGGTCGATATCGTTGACCATGATGATCATCATCTGCGCGATCGTTGCGAGGGCCACGGGAATTGCCAGATTGAACAGCAGGTTCAGGCCAAAATAGCTCATCGCGCGGGGTTGCAGGTAGAACACGGCGCCCAGCAAGACGGCCAGAGACAGAACCGGCAGCAACAGGCGCATACGGTCGGCGGTCATTCGGCAGCCTCCTGCATTTCGAACGAGGCGCGCAGGATGTTTTCCTCGGATATTTCTTCGCCGGTCAGCTCTGCGGCGATCTCGCCCGCGCGAAAGACGAACACCCGGTCGCATTCCAGAATTTCATCCGTCTCGGTCGAGTACCAAAGAAAGCTGCGCCCCTTGGCGGCCTCATCCTGAATCATCTGATAGACTTCTTTTTTGGTGCCCACATCCACGCCGCGCATCGGGTCATCCATCACCACAATCGGCGCGCTTGAGGCCAGCGCACGGGCAAACAGAACCTTTTGCTGATTGCCACCCGACAGCGACAGGATCGGGTTCAGCAGATTATCGGTACGAATGCCGATCCGCTCTTTCCAGCTTTGCACCAACCTGGCCTCATTGCCGCGATCCACCATGATTTTGCGGCTGAACTCGGGCAGAGTGGTCAAGGACAGGTTCCTCAGGATCGACCACAGCGGCATCACCCCATCGCGCGACCGGTCTCCAGCCACAAAAACTACTTCGGTCTGTTTCGACGTCTTCCAGACCGAGGAATGGTCAAAGAAAATCTGCGCTAGGGCTTCGGCCTGCCCGTGCCCGGCCAACCCCGCCAGCCCCACGATCTCGCCCCTGCGGGCGTTCAGACCGTTCCTTGCCCGGATCACCTCATCCCCCAGGGGGCGGTTCGCGCGCGCCTGTTCTGCAGTATCGTGATCGGGCGCGACATGGCCCATCGCGTCGACGATGCTGCTGCGGGTAAAGGCCTGGGCCGGTTGGTCATCTACGATCTGACCGTCCTTCATGATGATGATCCGTGTCGCGACCTCAAAAATCTCACCCATCATGTGAGAGATGAACAAAACGGACCCGCCGGATGCACAGAACCGTTTGATGTGATCCAGCAATTGCCGGGCAATGGCCGCATCCAGCGAGGATGTCGGTTCGTCCAGAATAACAAGGCTGGGTTCGCGGTCGCGGTCGGCAAAGGCAATTGCGATCTCGACCATTTGACGTTCAGCGATTGTCAGATCGCCAACGGTTACATGCGCTCGGATGCCATGGCCCGGAAAAACCAGATCCAGCGCGGCGATAATTCTCTGCTGGGCTACACGACGCCAGCCTTTGCGCGGCATGTTGCGATAGGGAATGCGCAGGTTTTCCAAAACGGTCAGGTTGGGGCACAAGGACAGTTCCTGAAACACGCTGCGAACCCCGGCATTCTGCGCATTCTGACTGTTTCTCAGGGTCGCATCCCCGCCGCGATATGCCACCGACCCAGCGGTCTGTGTCAGCCGCCCGTTGATCACATTCGCCAGCGTCGACTTACCAGCGCCGTTATGGCCCACCAGCCCGACGCATTCGCCTGCGCCGACCGATATTGACGCGGCACGCAGCGCGTGCACAGGACCAAAGGACATATTGGCCCCGTCCAGCGTGACAACCGGCGCATCTGGTGCGCCGGGTATCGTTTGGGTTTCGGTCATGGATTACTGAGAAGCCGAGATAACAGCCTTTGCCTCATCCAACGTGTATTCCACATTGGCGACCGAGCCCTTGGGCGTGGTTTTCAACGCCTCTTCCAGTTCATCCTGTTGGATCGTCAGGAAAGGAACGGTCAGATCCTTGGGAACATCGGCCCCATCGAGAACCTGCTGCGCAACCCAGAAAGCCAACGTGCTGACACCCGGTGCAATCGACAACGAGGTCGTCTCATACCCGTTTGCAGCCTTTTCCTCGGACCACCATTGCAATTCGTCCTGACGGTTGCCCATTACGATGGTCGGCATGGCGCGATCCGTGGCCCCGATGGCTTGCGCGGCACCATAGCCGTCACCACCCTGGGTCACGACACCGACGATCTCGGGCAGGCTGGGCAGAATACCCGCAACGGCCTTTTGCGCCACATCCTGCGCCCAATCACCATGGACCGAGCCTACGATTTCGAAATTGCTGTTGGCGACTTCATCATGAATGCCCGCACTGATCTCATCATCGACGAACACACCCGCCAGACCGCGGATTTCCAGCAGGTTGCCGCCGTCCGGATAGCGCTCAGCCAGATATTTCACCTGCTCGCGGCCCATTTGCTGAAAGTCGACCGCGATGCGCCAAGCGCAGGGTTCCTGCACGATGCCGTCAAAGGACACCACGGTAATGCCGGCATCACAGGCCGCCTTGACCGCGCCGTTGATGGCCGTGGGTGAGGCCGCGTTGATGACGATGGCATCATAGCCCTGCAGGATCATGTTCTGAATTTGCGCCGCCTGTTCGGTGGCCTGATTTTCCGAGGTCGTGAACGCATCAGCTGCAGCGACAACACCATCCGCAACAGCGGCGTCCCCGTTCTTTTGCCAGCTTTCTAACATCGCCTGACGCCACGAGTTTCCGGCATAGTTGTTCGACAGAGCAATGCGTTTGTCCGACGTATCCGCCGCGACGCCAGATGCAGCAAATACGGTGGTCCCGGCAACAGCGCCGAGCAATATGGCCTTCAGTGTCATCTTTTCCTCCCTGAGCGGCCCAACCGCCGCACAAATTGCGCCCGCCTTCTCAAGCCGGCAGCGTAAGGATTCACCGGGCGCGGCGATTGTGTAAGAGTACGACGCGCGCAAAGCTTGCGGGTTCCCGCAAATTCGCTGCGGCAATCCGCATGACACGCCCCTGCCCCAGCGGTATAGTCGGGCCTGCCGGACGCCTGAGGCCGGTTTCGAAAGGGCGCTCATATGGCAGACCTTGCTTATTACTTGCGGATTTCCAATCACCTGGCCGGCAACCTGGACATCAAATCCGCTTTGCGCTCGGTCAAATCCGAGATCGACAGGATACTCGAGGTCGATCATCTGGACGTCTGCCTGATCGATGAAGAAGGCGCCCTCAATACCAGCTATGAGGTCGGTCTGCACACCAGCTGGAGCCGCACCCGGGCTCCTGCCGAGGTTTCTCCGGTGCGGGATATCTTGCTTGGGCGATGCGACAGCCTGCTTACCGGCAATGCTCTGGAAGACCCGCGATACGTGTTCGAAGGCGCGGATGCCGGGCCGATCATTCGGCACAAGATGCGCAGCCGGGTGAACGTGGCGATGAAAGTGCTGGGGCGTACGATTGGCGCGTTAAACTGTTCGTCCCAAAAACCCGATTTCTACGATGAACAAGCCGTCGAGCAGGTGCGCAATATCGCTGACATCCTGGCCCCTTATTTCTACGCCCTGCGCGCCACAGAACAGGCCAAGCGCGAGGCGATCATGCGGGCCGAAGCGCTGGCCCGCGAAGAAGGGTTGCGGCAAGGTGCATCCAGTCTGACCGACGCGTTGGAGCTTGAACGCCAGCGCATCGGAATGGACCTGCATGACCAAACGCTGGCCGACCTGACGCGCATAAGCCGCGATCTTGAACGGTGCAAATCACGACAGGACATCGAAGTACTACAGGACAGCATGCAAAGCTGCATTCAGGATTTGCGGGGCATTATCGATATGTCGATCCCCTCCCTGCTGGAACTCTTCGGGTTTCAACACGCGGTCCGGACGCATCTGGAACGCGCAATCGGTGCGGATCAGGGTATCGACATCGACGT
This sequence comes from Ruegeria sp. AD2(2025), assembly GCF_056542385.1. Taxonomy (NCBI): domain Bacteria; kingdom Pseudomonadati; phylum Pseudomonadota; class Alphaproteobacteria; order Rhodobacterales; family Roseobacteraceae; genus Ruegeria; species Ruegeria sp. AD2(2025). The sequence continues at coordinate 34,896 of NZ_JBQFZS010000004.1, read as the reverse complement.
GCGCGATCTGTCCGACGGCCTGGTAGATGAACTGCCCCAGACAAAGCGGATCGCGCTGTTCCGCATCGCACAGGAGGGCATCAACAATGCCGTCCGCCATGCGCAAGCCAGCAGGATTTTGGTAGAGATCCACTGCAAAGGTGGCCTGCGCCTGCGCGTCACTGACGACGGGGTCGGCGCGAGCCCGCCCGGGCGGCTCAGGACATCGGGCGGCCTGACCCATATGCGGACCCGAGCCCAATTGATTGGTGCGCAGTTTGCAATCTCGCAATCCAACGGCACCGAGATCGTGGTCAGCCTGCCTGCCTCGGAATGCCCAAAAACTGAGGTGGCGGTATGAAAGTCCTGTTGGTTGAAGATGACGCCATGCACGCGAACTACCTCAGGGAAATGGTCTCAGAGGCCCTGCCCGAAGCCACAGATATCAGCCTTGCGACCAACGGGCGCGAAGGCGAGATGCAGGCCCGTCAAAACGCGGTCGAAGCCATTGTCATGGACCTGCGCATGAAGGAACGCAACGGGATCGAGGCTGCCAGAACGATCTGGGCGGAACGGCCCGCAACGCGTATTCTGTTCTGGTCCAACTACTCGGACGAGGCATATTTGCGCGGCATCACCCGGATCGTCCCGAAAGAAGCCGCTTATGGATATGTCCTGAAAACCGCGAGCCCATCGCGCATGCATCTGGCCCTGCGCGCCGTTCTGGTCGAGGCGCAAATCGTCGTTGACCGCGAGATCCACCAGATCCAGCGCGATCAGAACCGCGCGGGCGAAGCGCTGACCGAAGTGGAACTAGCGATACTGACTGATTTGGCGTTGGGTCTGTCGGACAAGACGATCGCCCAACGTCGGAAACTGGCGCTGCGCACCGTACAAAACCGGTTGCTATCCATTTATGAAAAATTGGACGTTAGCGACCTGCCGGTCAGCGGAACCGATATCACAATCAACAAGCGTGTCAGAGCCGTATCCAAAGCGATACGGGCGCAAATCTTGAACGTCGAAGCAATCACATTCGCCGAAAAAGAGCTCGGCCAGTGGTTGCCGAAGGTTCATTCGCAAAGTGTGTAAGCATCCATGTCGAAAACCGTTTGCGAGGCTTTGGATCGCCGGCGGAAACACATCGTCGCAGAGTCTCTCGCCGTGAGTGACCATCAAGCAATCGCTGCTCTAATCGCCAGCACTCCGGACAAGCGTTGGGTTCTACTTATCCAAAGCTCAGACTATCTGAAGCTGTGGATGCAATTTACCGAAATCAATATGAGATATGAGATATGAGACATGAGACATGAGACATGAGACATGAGACATGAGACATGAGACATGAGACATGAGGAAATAAACCCTATCTGCCTGTATAACGCTCTAAATTGCCTTTTTTCTGCTACTTCATCTGCTACGTTTTTGACCACTAATCACACCAGATAAGAGTTTGTTTTAATTATATAAATTTAAATTTGGCCACAACAGCAAAGAAACTCACCGTCATTAGAAGAAGTACGCATAATACTGCTGGGCTTGTAACCTCGACTGGGAGAGCCCTGCGCGGGAGTACCACTATCCCACCCTGCACTACCAACCAAAATTAGCGGCGGGGCTGGAATGGGAGCTCGGAGGTCCATACAAGGCAATGAAGGGGCATGAGATGGGCAGGGGTCTCCGGGTTACTCTTATTCGAATACTAAGAATGGCGGAAAAAATCATGGGGTAGAAACCTAAAGGAGTTAACCTTTCCCTGCGGAATACAAGTTTTCGCTGAAGGTACGCCAGAATTTCCCTGTTCGTATGTTGAGAGAAGCCGCCCGTAACGCGCAGATTTATCTACGCGCCTCTACGGCCTATCTGGAATGGCGCTTCTGTCGTTAGTTCTTCGGCATCGACCTGATAAGCCTTACACTCCATCGGACGGGCGAGTGCCAGGAGGTCCAGTTGCACTGTCAGGGACCCCTGTCCCAGATTTGCCCACAAAATCAGGTCGAGGCATTTCCTGTCGAACTGGCAATCCCTGATAAGCTCCGTTGCTGAAGCAATCTCGACAGCTGACATATCCCGCACCATTGATGCCTCGGCCTTCGGTCGGCTCAGTTGTCGTCTGATCACTTCAACCAAGTAGTTTTCGGCTAATCTGCAGGCAGCCTGCCATGCACCAGGATGCTTCTGACTTCAGACGTCCAGAGATGTAACAACGTAGAGTTTTGCCGTTCTTTCGGCTATGGCTAGGCGTCAGTTGATCTCCGGTCTCATCACAGAGCTTTCCGGTCAACAATGATCGCTTCGCTATCTGCTCTACGCCACGTTACCTTGCCGCTCTATCCGTCAAAAACTGCTGCACTCAATATCGGTAGACTCATTGCGGGACCGGGTGACCGACACGAAAGATGCGCCTGCCGCATCGGCTTCTTATGAGCCAGACCTCAACCTACCCGCACCGCAAGTCTGCTTTGTCTGCGTTCCGCAGGATCAAATAATACAGATCAATGCAGCTGTGGCGAGGTGTCCGGAAATTGGGGGAGTGCCTAATGAACCGCGATCAACCGATAGGTGACTTATTTACGCCGCCGTCAGCCCAGCCGTTTCCTCAACCTCAGAGTTGCCGCCAATAATCCGAGCACCGCGAAACCGATCATCCAGATAATCCCCCATCTCAATTCGTAAAGCGAGGCGTCACGCAAGACCACGCCGCGGATCATGTCCATGAAATGGGTGGCCGGAAGGGTCTGCGCGATGATCTGGACCGGGCGGGGCATGCCGTCGAAAGGGAACATGAACCCGGACATCAGAATCGAGGGCAGCAGAACGAAGATGGTCATCTGCATCGACTGAAGCTGGTTCTGAGCTAGGGTTGAGATCAACAGCCCAAGGGACAGGCTGGCGATGATGAACAGCAACGTAACTACTAGCAGCACGCCCAATCCGCCGCTGATTGGGACATCAAACAGAACGTGTCCAAGACCAAGAATGATTGCGACCTGTATCAGGCCCAAGAAGATATAGGGAATGATCTTGCCGACCATTAGCTCAATCGACTTGATCGGGGTGTTGATCAGCATCTCCATATTGCCCAGCTCGCGTTCCCGCACCATAGCGGCTGAGGTAAACAGGATCATCGTCATGGTCAGGATCACGCCGACAAGACCCGGCACGATGTTGACGGCTGACCGCTGTTCAGGGTTGAAATATAGCGTGACTTCGAACGTGGGCACCTGCCGGTTTGGCGGCTGCCTCAGAAGTTCGCTCAGTGGCATCGTCCGCAGCGATTTGATCGCGCTGGCGACCATCGTGTCAGAGCCATCGACGATCCAATGGGCCACAGGCCGGCTGCTGGTCTGGTCGGTTGCGTTGGGCAAACCCAGCCCGACTGACGGGCTGCGGGCAAGGCGTTGGCTGACGTCCGGTGGGATGATCAATGCGGCGCGCACGCGGGTCTCGGTGATCGCGCGTTCCGCCTCTTGTGGGGAGGTCAGCTCTTCGGTGATGGTCACGACTTGAGTCGCCTGAACGATCTGGGCCAATGTGCGGGACAGCTCGGTTCGGGACTGGTCTACCAGTGCCACAGGCACATGGCGCAGGTTTGTGTTGATGGCGTAGCCGAACAGCAGCAGCTGGATCAGCGGGATCATGATCACCATGGCAAATGTCATCCGGTCCCGCCGCAGTTGCAGCAGCTCTTTCTTCAACACAGCAGCGATGCGGCGGGGTGAGATCACTGTTCCGGCCCCCGTGTAGCGCTGACAAACACGTCTTCCAGATTTGGTCGTTGCGGGGTCAGGGACAGGTCCGGAAAAGCGCCAAGGTTGGCGCGCAGCATATCAACAGGCTGAGGTTCGGATTTGTCCACCAGAACACGCAGTCGCGATCCAACTTGTGCGGTTGACAGAATCTTGGGCTTGCCGTCCAGCGCGTGTTTCACCTTTCTCAGGTCAGGTCCTTCAACCTCAACAACATCAGCCTGCAGATCATCCATCAACTGGCGCGGAGAACCATCGGCCTTTTTAACCCCATGTTGCAGGATCGCCAGCCGGTGACAGCGCTCGGCCTCGTCCATGAAATGGGTCGACACGATCATCGTCGCGCCCTGATCGACCAGATCGAACAACTGTTCCCAGAACGTCCGACGGGTTTCGGGATCAACGGCCGAGGTCGGTTCATCCAGAAACAATAATTTGGGTCGGTGCATCACGGTGGCCGCGAGTGCGAGCTTCTGTCGCTGCCCGCCGCTCATGCTGCCGCTGAGCTGATGAATGTTGCTTGTCAGATCATAGGTGTGCAGCAGTTCGTCAATCCGCCCCTTGGCAGACTTCACTGGAATGCCATAAATTTCTGCCGCGAAGCGAAGGTTCTCCAGCACTGTCAGGTCACGGTAATACGAAAAGATCTGGGTCATATACCCGATCTCATTTTTCAGCGGTTCTGCAGCCTTGGGCATCGACCGTCCCAGAACCTCGATGGCTCCGCTCGTCGGAGTCAGCAACCCGGTCAACATGCGCATGGTCGTAGTCTTACCGCAGCCATTGGGGCCCAGAAACCCGTAGATCTGACCGGTGTGAATCTCTAAATCCAGATTATTGACTGCGGTGTTCTCCCCAAACCGGCGGGTCAAGCCCTTCGTTGAGACAACCACATCGCTCATGGCATGGGAACCTGCACGGGCACTCCGGCTGGCAGGTCCGGTGAGGCGTTGGGCAGGTCGATCTCGGCCAGATAAACAAGGCGCGTGCGGTCGTCCTTGTTCAACCCGTAATAGGGCGTGAACGACGCATCGTCACTGATCCAGCGGATCACGCCGTCCAGCGGATCGGCCAACCCGTCCACGCGCACGTTCAGCTTATCGCCGGGTTTCAAATTGACGCGATGCGGTTCGGGCACATAGACGCGCGCGTATGGCATCTGGCCCGTGACCATCACGGCCACCGGGCTGCCGGATGTGACGCGTTCGCCCAGATTCCAGGGCAGTGAGTCCAGCACCCCGTCGCGGGTTGCAACCACTGTCAGATCATCCAACACGGTTTGTTCGGCGGTAACCGAAGCTTCTGCCGCGCGGACATTGGCCTCGGCGACCGCAAGGTCTTCGGGGCGGGTGCCGTTTTGCAGCTCTTTCAGCGATTGCTGAGCGCTGGCCAATTCAGCCCGGGCGGAATCGCGCAGGGCCAGATCATTTGCCACCTGCGCCTCGGTAACAACCGAGTTTTCAACCAGCCTGGCGTTTCGGTCATAGATGGCTTCGGCGTCAGCCAGCCGGGCAACGGCACCTGCGACCTTGGCCTCGGCAATCGCGATTTCTTCCTCACGCGGTCCGACCTGCAGCTTCAAAAGCGTGGCCTGCGCCTTTTCAAGCTCGGCCTGCGCCAGGCTCAGCTTGGCTTGCTGCAATGTCGGATCAAGCTGAACCAGAGTATCCCCTGCCTTGACAACAGCGCCTTCGGCAACCGGCAAGTCGACCACAATTTCGCTTGCCGTTGCGGTCAGGGCAACCCGATCACGCGCCAATACGCCCAAGGCTACGCTTGTATCAGACCCAGAGCATCGGTCCAAAAAGGCGGGAAATACTGCCGCCAAAATCAAGGGTATGGGGATTGTCATGTTCAGCAATGCGTCTCTCCGGCAACTGGCCTGTGATCATATCGGGCTGGTTTTTGAAGCATACAATCAGCTAATTCGATTTGTATATATCGTCCTTCCGCCACCTCATTCGGGCAGGCGCGCCAGCCAATCTTCCAGCTTTTGACCGATCAGGTGAGGGTCGTCTTCCTGCAGGAAATGAATGCCCTTTCCGAAATCCACCATTTCGAGATTGCTGATAGCCTCGCGACACCACTCAACCTCTTTTGGCCCGATGGTTCCACCGGGTGTGGCGTAGAACATCAGCATCGGGGTTTGGGTCTCTCCCAGCCAACGGCTGTAACCACCGACAATGTCATGAACATCCGCCGGGGTGCCGTCGATCGGAACCTCGCAGGGCCACACCCGAAGCGGTTTGCGGCTACGCGCAGTGGGGAAGGGCGCGCGATAATGCTCCATCTCCTGCGAGGTCAGGTCGCGCACGATGGCACTTGGCAGGATTTTTTTGACGAACATGTTCAGGCCCGAGATCATCGCCCACCCCAGACCGGGCGTTCGCATCAAGCGAAATCCGGCACGGAAGTCGGGCGGGAATCCGGCCCATGTCATCGGGCGGACCACGCCTTCCATGAAGGCGATCCCGCGAATATTCTCTGAGTGTCGGTGCGCATAGTGAAATCCCAATGCCGAACCCCAGTCGTGGATCACGAGCGTCACGTTGGTCAGCCCCAGCGCCTCGATAAACCCGTCCAAAAAGGGAACGTGATCGACAAAGCGATACGGAATATCGGGCTTGTCCGACTTTCCCATGCCGATCAGGTCCATCGCAATGGCGCGGCCTTGCCGGGCGGCATAGGGAATGATGTTGCGCCACAGGTAAGAGGAGGTGGGATTGCCATGCAAAAACAAAACCGGCGCGCCTTCGCCTTCTTCAACATAGTGAATGCGCTGCCCATTCACTTCGACATATTTCGATTCAAACGGGAAGTCGGATGAAATCGCCTGTCCGCTACTCATTGGGCAGCCCTTTCTGCATTCCGGGTTTCTTCGATCAAAGCCAGTGCCTCATCATACCATGCGGGGCGGGACGACCATCCGACGATTGTGTTAACGGAGCCGGTTGGTGGTCGGGACAAGCTGCCGACGGGGACGACCAGATGCGTTCCGTTCTGCGTCTCAAACGGCAAAGTCGTTCCGCAGGTCCGGCAGAACACCCGGCGAACCTGAGATTTGGGCACGTCGAAAGACGCAAGATTGTCTTCGCCGTCCAACCATTCGATCTGATCGGGCGTTGTGAAGGCATTCGCAACATGGGCCGACCCCGACGCCTTTTGACAAAAGCCGCAATAACAGATCTTGAAAGCGGTCAAGCTGTCCTGCACCCGGCACCGCACCGCGCCGCAGATACATTGCCCCTCAATCTTGTCTGGGCGGGTCATCGGAACGCCCACCTTAACCGCGATACGCGAAATACGTGCGCACCGATTCGGTAAGGGTCAGTCCCATTCCGACAATTGCGATGACGAAACCGATGACTGCTGTGGCCGGGATCGAGACCAGAAAGTCAACGGCGATGGCCGCGCGGATACCGATCATGCTGCGCTTGAGGATGGATGCGATGATGCAAGCAAAAGTCACCATGTATCCCAGCATTGTATAAAGCATCAGGTTGGCGGCTTGCGGGCCGGCCAGCTCTCCGACCTGCAGGCCGTAGAACTTGAAGGCCGCAAAGAAGCCAAAAGCCAGCAAGATTTTGAGCGCATTCAGGATGAAAATTACACGCAGCGCGATAGGCTTTGAGGCTCCGGTTGTCAGGTCGATGGCGGTCATGTCAGGTCTCCGTTTCAGATGGGCAACATGGCGTTTACCGCCATGCGCCCATCATGCTATCCATGTGGATAGCAATTATTTACTATCCACATGGATAGAAAAAGCAAGGATGAATCTGTGGCACGAAGACGCAAGACGGATCACGACAGTGCGGTTGCAGGTGCGCTCGACCTGTTTTGGCGGCGGGGCTACCACGGGGCCAGTACACGGGAACTGGAGCAAGAGACCGGCCTGACCCGCTTTACGCTGCAGACCACTTATGGCGGGAAAGAGAATTTTTTCCTAAGGACTCTGGACACTTATCTGGACAACGCCGAAGCCCTGCACTTTCCTGACCCAGACACCTATTCGCTGGATGATCTTGCGGACTGGTTCCGTGACGTCGCCTCGGCTGAACGTATGCCAAAGATCGAGGATGCCGGTTGCCTTGCCTTCAACTCGATCAGTTCCTTTGACCGCACGGACCCCGAGGTTAACGCCCGAATCGAGAGATACCTGACCGCCTTGGAGGGACGGTTTGAAGCTATCCTCAGCCGTGCCAGGACCGAAAGGGCCGTGCGCGACGATGTTGATCCGAACCAAGGCGCGAAGCTGTTGATGGGCCTTTTGCTTGGGCTCCACACCATCATGAAAGCCCGGACGTCGGACCAGTTTCCGCAGAGCTATGCCGAAGCAGCTGTTGGGCTCATTGAAGGCTGGCAAAAACGGTAGGTCGTGAGATTGTTCAGGCGCGGCCAGCTGCTTCAAGCCAACTTCAAAAGATCAAAATGCCGAATACCGCGTTCAGAGGAGAACCCGCTGTGTTCTCATGATTCAGTCGGCGCATAGCTTCCGTCTTCGCGATGCACTTCGCCACCGCTGAGCGGCGGCGTGAAGACGCAGACAAGCCGCAGACCGGTTTCGGTAGCTTGCACCACGTGCCGATCATGTTGATCAAGTGCATAAAGGGTAAATGGTTCGAGGGAATGCCAGGTTTCGTCGTCTGCCGCCCTGATCTGACCCTTGCCCCCGATGCAATAACACGCCTCTAAATGATGGGTGTATTCCAGCTCGAGCACGGATCCTTTCTTGATAACCGTATCGGTCAGCGAAAACCCCATACCATCTGCGGCAAGCAGCAATCTTCTGCTGTTCCAACCCGGGCCGGAAACATCCCGGTCTGTTCCGAGGATATCTTTGAGCGCCTTAACAATCATCTTTCACCGCCTTATCGCTATCGTACCGCCCGGTTCATCCCTCCGTCGGACAGTATACTCTGACCATTAATGTAGCGAGCTCCTTCGCTGGCAAGAAACACGCAGGCTTGTCCAATTTCTTCGAATGTCGCAGGTCGCTGAGCGGGAATTTCACGACGGGCCTGTTCGGACAGATTCACGTTCTCGCAGAAGCCGGGCAGCAGGTTGTTCATGCGAATATTGTGCCGTGCATAGCGATCACCGTACAGCTTGGAGAAACTGTGCAGAGCGCCGCGCAGCATACTCATCGGATAGGGCGCACGCGGTTCGACCGCATTCATGGACGAGATATTCACGAACGCACCGCCGCCTTGTTCGATAAGTATGGGCGTGACGATGCGGGCAATCTTCACCACGTTCAGCACATACATATCCAGACTTTCGTGCCACAGCGCGTCGCTAAGTTCCAATAGCGGCCCGTCAAAGTCAGGATCGAAACCGACCGTCCGGATCGCTTCAGGTACCGATCCGCCATGCCCCATGTTGCTGACGATGGCGTCAATCCGGCCATAGTTGCTCATCGTGTCGTCAATCAGCGCCCGCAGGTCATCGACATCCAGCACAGAACCTCGGCGTCCAATGCCCCCAAGCTCCTCCGCCAGTTCGATCGAGCGATTGGACGGAGACATCAGCGACACCTTGTAGCCTGCCTTCGCCATTTCGATGGCACAGCCCCGACCGATTCCCTGACCTGTTCCGGTCATCAATGCGACTTTGACCTCGGGCATGGTGTCTCCTTTCTTGGACGAATGATATGATGTTTTTTGGTAGCTAGGTCAGCGTATCGTCATAGGATCATTCAGACCTATCGAGTTATTGGGGTATTTCTGTTAGATTTTCTCACATGGTGGAAAACCTCAGACACCTTCGTGCCCTGCAAGCCTTTGACGACACGGCAACCCATTCCAGTCTGACAAGGGCTGCGGACGTTCTGAACGTCACGCACGGGGCGATCAGTCGGCAGATCAAGCTGCTGGAACTACATCTCGGCGTGACGCTGTTTCATCGCCGCCCCAATGGCGTCGAACTGACCAAGGCCGGAGAACGCCTGCATCAATCAACACGCGGGGCATTTTCTGCATTGCAGCTAGGCGTCATGGAAGTAAAGCGGCTACACCACCGCCAGTCGATTACAGTGTCTTTGTCCACCTCGCTGGCGCTCAAATGGCTTGTGCCGTTACTCAGTTCATTTCAGCAAGAACATCCGGGCATCGCATTGTTGCTGGACACAAATGATGCCTTTGCGGATTTCGATACGTCCGAAGTCGACGTAGCCCTTCGTTTTGGAAAGCCCGGTTGGGGCGGGTTGCATCATGAGCAGATAAGACAAGAGGAACTGGTCGTGGTCGCCGCACCGTCCCTTGTTGGCAACAACCGGCTTCCAATGGCGGCCGAGGACATCGCTGACCTCCCATTGCTGCACGATGCCTTCAACGTCGGCTGGGAAAGCTGGGCCGCACAAGTTGGGCTGAACGCTGATCGGATCAACTCGCAGAGCATCAAATACGTCGACAGCGCAGTTCTACTGGAGGCCGCGATAGATGCCCAGGGCGTGGCATTGGCCAGACATCTTCTGGCCGAGAGGGACTTGGAGCTTGGCCGGCTAATCCGCCTCGATGAAAGCAATGTTCCACTAGATCGCGGCCTATACTTTGTCTGCCGGCCCGGCGATCAGGAGCGAGTCACGGTGAGAATCTTTAAGAAATGGCTCATGTCGATTTGACAGTCGGTTTTTTGTACCTGTGCAGGATATCTTCTCCGGCAAACCGAAGCTCAGAAACATAGCTATGCAGCGAATGGCCCAATAGCGCTGTCTGTGATTGAAGCTTGTATATCTGGAGCAACATCTCAGGGCACATTGGCAGGTGTCGCAGCCAGAGGCGAATTAATATGATGTCGATGAAGCCTAGATAGCTCTCCGTGGCCCTGAAGTAACGGGGTGGGACGCTGCGAGCATTCTTCGGCTTGTTGACCAGCGCCCCGCCAAATCGCGAAGGCGATAGGGCTTAACTATTTGCAGAACTCGTCAAGCAGATCGCCCCCAGGGGGAGTGGTTAAGGCGATCCAGGAGATCCCATCAAGAACAAGGCGGTGATCGGCGGGTTTGCGGCCATTTGGAACGCGTACGACGATGCGGCACAGGGCATGTTCAACAACGTTGAGATGCCCTACAACACTAAACGCTACCCCACCAAGGACGACACGCCGTCACATATTGGCTTCGAAGTCAGACAACTCAAACTGAAATAAGGCGACGGGTCAGAAAACCAGCCCCTCAAACAGAGTACCGAAATGGCCTTCATCTCCGAAATTCACTACCGGACCGCTGATGTCGATACTGCTGACAGCACAACCCATGAGTTTGTGGAAATCACTCTGGGATCAGACGATGATCCCGCCGATTTTGTTGTTTCCTTCTATGGACGTGATGGCGCGCTTATGGATGATGCAGGGGACAACATTCAGGCAACGGGAGTGGTCAATGCCGAAGTCCGGCTCAGCGATCTGGTCGGCGTCCCTGATCCGGACAATCCTGACTTCACGATCTACACGATCACCGCCACGAGCCCTGACCATGAGCTGATCAACGCTACTCCAAGCCAGGTCGCTGATGAAGCCAACTATGTTGCGCTGACCAATACATCAACAGGCGTGGTCGACGACGCGATCGGCATTGGAAGCAACGGTCCAACTACATTGACCGGCGGGGCCGCAGACGGTGCAACGACAACAAATGCTCCGACGGTTGGGCCCGGCGAGTCGGTTCAGTTCGACGAAGAAGGCAACAACGTTTCAGGGCCCCGTACCCCGGGCAATTCGGATGTGCCATGCTTCACCGCCGGTACATACATCACGGTTCCCGGAGGGGTGCGATTGGTGGAAGACCTCGCGGTCGGTGATGAGGTCATCACTCTGAACCATGGTCCACAACCCATCCGCTGGGTGGGTCGCAGACATCTGTCTGCTGCGCAGCTCAATGCAAACCCCAAACTCAAGCCAATTCGGATCCGCAGCGGCAGCCTTGGCAACGGCTTGCCAAATCGTGACCTGCTGGTGTCCCGGCAGCACCGAATGCTTGCATCGTCGCCCATTTCCATGCGCATGTTCGGCGATACGCTATCACTGATCGCGGCGATCAATCTTATACAATTGCCGGGGGTGTCCGTTGCACCCGAGCCGAGCGATGTCACCTATTTTCATCTGGTATTTGACCAGCACGAGATCGTCTTTGCTGAAGGTGCCCCCACGGAAAGTCTGTTTCTTGGCAAGCAAGCTCTTGAGGCCTTGGGTCCGCAAAGCCGGGAAGAGATATTGGCGATATTTCCTGAAGTTGCGCAGGCAGGTTTCAGGCCACATCCTGCAGCGTACCTGCCAATCCCGAAGAGGCAAAAGAACTTTGCAGCGAGGCATGTAAGAAACGGTATCCCTCTATTAGACGCAGATTGGCAACATACTCGGCCATAGATACAGTCAACGATATGATCTTGAGGTCTTGGACGGCGGGAACACCTCTCGGTTAGCAGGGCCTCGGGAAGCAATGTCCGCGCTTCAAACATCGAGACCCCCGCTTTCCAGATTTCGACGGCTTCTGCCCGCCCGTGACATAGCCATCCCCCAAGTCCACGGGCAGCATATGAACAGAAACTGGTCCAATCGAGCGCTTTCGCGCAAACGCCCCCAATGACAAGATTTTGAAACGAAACGGAAAATCCAAAACCTGAGGATAAGAACCATCGAATTTCGCTGCTGGATGCTTTCGCGAAAAGTTACTACCATCCTTCGACGCAATGACGCTCTGTGATCCAGACGCAGGTATAACTTGCAACGGCCCCAGCACTTTCTATGCTTTCAATCGGGGGGGTGCGACAGCACCTATCTGCCTTAAACCAGTAATCAAATTCATCCCGAGCGGCACAAAAATCGAAATTCCAAGAGCTCGACAAAGAGCCAAATGTCGAACACTTCAGGAGGACAAAACGTGAAAAGAACTTTCCGATCTGCCGCTATTGGCGCGGCCGCTTTCCTATCAGCCGTTGCCCCGGTTGATGCAGAAGAGTGGCGATTCAACAATTTCCTGCCCGAGACCCGCCCCGAAACCGCGGAATTGGAACGCTTTGTCGAAGATGTAAACGCCGCCCTTGAGGGTGAGAACGAACTGAAGCTCTATAGCGGAGGTTCGCTGGGCCTGCCCAATACCGACACCCTCCGGTTCCTGCCCAAAGGTGCGGTTGAGATGAGCCTGATCTGGGCGAACTATCTGGGGCGCGACGCACCTGCGCTCAGTTCGGTAGTGGTTCAGGGCACCATCGGTTCGATTGAAGAGTTCGAGAAAGCAATCCCGACCGTGCGCGAAATCTACGAAGAGGAGTTTACCGATTGGGGCGTGACCTCGGTGGGCTACGTTCCGATCCCGATGCTGTCGGTGTCGGTCTTCTGCCGGGATGAGCCTGTGCGCACCATCGACGCCCTGAAGTCGAAGAAGCTGCGCGTCTGGGCGCGGGATCAGGTCGAAACCTTCACACGCCTCGGTGTGGCCGCGCAGATCATTCCGCAGGAAGAGATGTATGTGGCGCTGAAAACCGGCGTGGTCGATTGCGCGCTCTACCCGGCACTTTATGCGCACACAGTCTCTTTGCAGGAGGTCGCCAAATATGCGTCCTTCCTGTATCCGATGGCGTCCGGTCCTTACGTGATCGGCGTGGCCACCGATAAGTGGGAAGCCACAGATGACGCCACCAAAGCGGCGATTGCAACGGCGGCAGACGCTTTGTGGGAGCGCACAAATCAATATGAAGACGACTTCGAACGCGAACTGGCCGCGCGCGACAAGCTGAGCGAGGAAGGCGTGACCTGGGGTGAAGATTTCTCGCAGGAAGACCGTGACCTGTTTGTGTCGAATGTCACCGAAATCTGGGCCGAGCTTGCAGAAGAGGCTGGTGGCAACGCGCCTGCCTATCGTGAGCGTGTCCTGACAGCGTTGGGCCGCTGACCCTCAGATGGGCCGAGGTTTGAAACACACCATTGCGCAGGGGCTGGATCGTCTGGCCCTTGCCTGCGCTGCGGCGGCGGCTTTGGGGATGATCGCGATCGTTGGCCTTATCGTGACCAGCGTTCTGATGCGTAAATTTGCCAACACGCCGCTGCATATCACCGAAGAAGTTGTTGGCCTGTTGCTGAGTGTTTCGCTGTTTCTGGGCCTGCCGATGGTAACGCTGCGCGCCAAGCATGTCCGCGTGTCGCTGCTGGCGGACATGCTGAAAGGCAGGCTGCATGACGCGATGCAAATCGCAGCCCTTCTGGTCGGCATCGCATTTTTCCTCTGGCTGATTGTCGAGACGATCCCCTGGTTCGAATTTGCCTTCAAGCGCAGCCTCAAAACCGAAACCACTCGGATACTGCTTTGGCCATGGATGGCGCTGATGCCGATCTCGCTTGCCCTGACCATGTCCATCTTGGTGGCGCGACTGGTCGGCGTGCTGGACCGGGTGCCCGACACCGACGCTGACATCGAATAATCCCCGGCAAAAGAGGCCTCTACATGTCATTCTGGCTTACGTTGACAGGTGCGCTGGTTGCCACCGCCGGTACGGGCGTGGCGCTTGGGGCGGCCCTTGGCCTGACCGGACTTCTGATCCTGCATTTCTTCTCGAACGGGGCCACATCGCTCGCCGTAGACGCAATCTGGAGCGTCTTTAACTCATTCACCCTCAGCGCGGTTCCGATGTTCATCCTGCTGGGCGAAGTGCTTTTGCGCAGCGGCATCAGCGAGCGGGCGTATTCTGCATTCTCCCCGCTGTTTCGCCGCATCCCGGGCGGGTTGCTGCACACCAATATCGCGGTTTGCACGCTGTTTGGAGCGGTCAGCGGTTCCAGCCTGTCAACTGCGGCGGCGGTGGGCTCGGTCGCTTATCCTGAGATGTCCAAACGTGGCTATGACAAGGATACGATTGTGGGCAGTCTGGCGGGCGGCGGTACGCTTGGCCTGTTGATCCCGCCCAGCCTGTCGTTCCTGATCTATGGTGCGCTGACGGAAACGTCGATCGGGCGCCTGTTCGCCGCCGGGATCATCCCGGGCTTTCTGGTTGGACTGATGTTCATGGCCTACCTGTTCGTGAAAAGCGCCAGAAACCCGGCCATCGCCCCCCGCGATGAGACCCCGTTACCCCTGCGCGAAACACTGGCGGGCTTCAAACAGATCTGGCCGTTGCTGGCGCTGATCATTGCAGTCATCGGCAGCATTGTGGGCGGGCTGGCCACACCCACCGAAGCAGCCGGAGTAGGCGTGGTGCTGGCCGTCATCATCTCGTCCATTTGGGGTGATCTCACCTGGAAGAAGCTTGTCGAGGCGGTCTATCAGTCCGTTCTCTTGTTCGCCTCGGTCGGGTTTCTGGTGCTGGGCGCGACCATATTGGCGAAATCGACCAGCATTCTGGGCGTGCCGCAACAGATCCTTGAGGTGGTGGCGGAAAGCGGGATGGGCACCTATAGTGTGCTGCTGATTGTAGTGCTGATCTATCTGGTACTGGGCTGCTTTTTCGACGGCCTTTCCCTGATGATCATGACCTTGCCGGTCGTTTTCCCGTTGCTGACCGGGCTGGGCTTTGATCCGATCTGGATCGGGGTCATCATCACCATCGTCATCGAGATCGGTCAGGTCACGCCACCGGTTGGGCTGAACCTGTCAGTTCTGACCGCACTAACCAATAATGAGGTCAGCTTGGGCCGCGTCGCGGTCGCAACCGTGCCGTATTGGCTCATTCACCTGTTTGCCATCCTGGTCCTGACACTGTTCCCGGCGCTGGCCCTGTTTCTGCCCGATCTCTTGTTCTGACAGATATGTTGCTGCGCCGGGGCCCAGAACAAAGCCTCCGCCCGACTTAACGGACAGCGCCGCGCTTCGAGCTAGGCGGCCCACACCTTTCAGGGGATAGCGGTCAGAGACCGTCTTTGATGCTGTACCAGGCGAACGCCGGTGGTAGGGACCATCTGCGCCGGGGTCCCAGTTCGAACCGGCGCAGCGGGCGCTTCATCAGCTGGGGATGCGGCAGGCGCGACCGATCGAGGGCCAGATCCGCGATCAGCGTACCGGCATAAGGCGCCATTGCCACGCCGCTGCCGTGATATCCCAACGCACCCCACGCATTGTCCAAACCGGGTAAAGCGCCGGCAAAAGGTACAAGATTGCGGGTCATACAGATCAGGCCCGACCAGAAGTATTCAGTATCCACGTCCCGCCACGCGGGGAACATCCGGTCGAAATCCCTGCGTGCACGGGCCCGTGTCGCGTCCAGATTGGCTTCCGTCACGCGCACCGATCCGCGCAGACCAAACAACATCCGGTTATTTGGCAGCAGCCGAAAGTAATGCAGCAGGTCACGCGTGTCACAGACCATTTGATGGCTTGTCCATCCCTGCGCCTGAAGCTCGGTATCGCTCATCGGACGGGTGACAAGGATATTGGATTGCACCGGCAGGTACCTGCTGACAAGCGCCGGGGGCAGATCGTCCGAGGAATAGCCGTTGGTCGCCACCAACAGGTTGCGCGCACGCAGCCTGCCTTGCGGCGTATGCAACAGATGCGTACCTTGCTGGTCGATCCGGGACACGGGGCTGTGCGAATGCAGCCGAACCCCTGCCCGCTCTGCCTGATCTGTCAGCCCCAGCGCGAATTTCATCGGGTTCAGGGCAAAGCCAAGCGGCAGGTGGACAGCGCCGTGAAATTCGGGGCTGTTCATCCCGTGCCGGGCCATCTCGTCCTTTGGGACGACCTCGGATTTCAGCCCGTATCGGTCGGCATATTGCCGAGCATAAGCCTGAAGGTCGGAAACTGCTCGCGCACTATGCGCCACATAGGTGTAGCCTTTGGATTGCCTCTCGATATCCAGATCAAAGCGGTCGGCGTAATCCTCGACCAGTTCTATCGCCGCGCGTTCGGCGTCGAAGAACAACCGCGCCTCTGCGTCGCCATATCGGCGTCTGACCGCGGCATCGCCCAGCTTTGCGCTGCCGGTCGACACCAGCCCGCCATTGCGCCCCGAAGCACCCCAGCCCACAGCCTGCGCGTCCAGCACCACCACATCCGCCCCGGCCTCGGCCAATCTCAGGGCTGCCGACAATCCGGTATAGCCACCGCCGATCACCGCAAATTCGCAGTTCTGCTCGCCCTCAAGTGACGGGTAAACCGGCAAGGGCGCCGCAACCGTGTCGTCCCAATACCGATCTCGGATCGGGCGGTCGCCATAGGCCAAAGGTTCATAAATGCGTTTCATGCGATGCCTGCCCACAGGACCGGTGACCCTGTCAGAGTTTGTCGCGCAGACTGAACCACAACATGGCCAGAACCAGCAAGGGTGTCCTGAACATGGGCCCGCCGGGGAAGGTTCTGGTGGGCACCTTCGCCATGATATCAAAGCGTTCGGCCTGCCCCGCGATGGTCTCGGCAGCGATCTGACCCGACAGCGTACCAAGGGCCACGCCCGCGCCGGAAAACCCCGAAAGCGATAGGATATTACCGCTGATCCGTTCGTAATGGGGCATCCGGTTCATCGTGATCCCCAGCGTGCCGCCCCAGGCGTGTTCGATTTCGACCCCGGCAAGTTGCGGAAAAATCTCAGTCATCGGTTTGCGCACGGCATCCGCAATGTTCGACGGAAAGCGATAGCCATAGCTTTCGGTGCCACCAAACAGCAGGCGATGGTCGTCGGAGAACCGGAAATAGTTGATGACGAACTTGCTGTCGGCCACAGCATAATTGTTGCGGATCAGGTTTTCCTGCGCCTCTGCGCTCATCGGTCTGGTCGAGACGATGAAATTGTTGATCGGCATGACCCGCTGCGCCACATGCTGTTGCAGATCGCCCAGATAACCGTTGCAGCCCAGTACGACATAGCGCGCATTGATACGCGCACCGTCGGTCCTGACGACAGCTGGGTCACCCTCGGCAATATTTGTGACCTTGGACTGTTCAAAAATCTTTGCGCCCGCAGCCACCGCCAGCCGCGCCAGCCCCAGAACCAGTTCCAGCGGGTTCACATGGCCCCCACCCATGTCCAGCGTGCCACCGAAATAGGCGGGTGAGTTCACCAGATGGCGGCACTCGTCCTTGTCCAGCAGGCGTATTTTGTCATAGCCGTATTTTACGGACATGTGTTCGACATGGCGTTCGTTATGCTGTTGATACCGCGCGCGATGAACCGTGTGGATCACGCCGTCATGAAAACCCGTGCGGACCTCATCCTTTGCGGTCAGTTCGCGCACCAGATCGACGGCCTGCGCCCCGATTTCCCAGAGCTGGCGGGCGTGCTCATCGCCGACCATCGCCTCAAGTTCTTCCTGATCCAGCCGCTGGCCCATGCTGACCTGACCGCCATTGCGGCCCGATGCGCCGAAGCCTAAGCGCTGCGCGTCCAGCACAATCACATCATAGCCGCGCTGCGCCAGATGATAGGCGGTGGATAGACCCGTGAACCCTGCCCCCACGACGCAGACATCGCAGTCAAGCGCGCCCTGCGCCTTCGGAAACGGCGCAAGCTGTTCTGCAGCCTCAGCGTAGTAAGATCGCGGGTATTCCCCCGGACGGTCATTGGCGGTGAGCAGGTCCATCAGATGTTCTTGGTCTCAGGCCGCCTTGAAAATGCCGTCTGTGCGGATCTGCTCAAGGCATTCATCCAGCGATCTGCGGGCACGATCAATCAGAATATCAATCTCGGCCCGCGTGATGACCAGCGGTGGCGAGATGATCATCCGGTCACCCACATGACGCATGATGACATTGTTGGCAAAGCAACGTTCACGGCAGATATAACCCACAGTACCGGCATCCGAGGCAAAGGGCGCGCGGGTGTTTTTGTCTGGCGTCAGAGCAATCGATCCCATCATCCCCTCGATCCGGGCTTCGCCGACCAGCGGGTGATCGGTCAGCGCCTCCCACTTTTCTTTCAGATAAGGCGCGGCCACGGTCTGCACATGGTGCAGGATGTTTTCCTCTTCCAGAATGCGCAGGTTTTCAAGCGCGACGGCGCAGGCCACCGGATGGCCCGAATAGGTATAGCCGTGGTTGAATTCGGTGTCATTGATCACGCGCGCGATCTCATCCGACACGATCGACGCCCCGATCGGCGCATAGCCCGAGCTGAGCCCCTTGGCGATCGTCATGATATCGGGCCTGATGCCCAAAGTTTGCGAGCCGAACCAATTGCCGGTGCGACCAAAACCGCAGATCACCTCATCCGCAATCAGCAGGATGCCATACTTGTCGCAAATCCGCTGGATCTCGGACCAGTACGTGGTGGGCGGAATGATGACGCCGCCTGCACCCTGAATGGGCTCGCCGATAAAGGCGGCAACCTTGTCTGGCCCGACCTCTTTGATCTTTTCCTCCAGCTGGCGCGCGCGTTCCAGGCCGAACTCTTCGGGCGACTGGTCGCCGCCATCCGCCCACCAGTTGGGCTCATCAATGAACTCGATGCCCGGAATGGGCAAACCACCCTGCCCGTGCATCCCCTTCATCCCGCCAAGCGAGGCCCCGCCGATGGTCGAGCCGTGATAGGCGTTCCAGCGCGAGATGATCACGTTGCGATCCGGCTGGCCCTTTTCGGCCCAATAGGTCCGCACCATGCGGATATTGGTGTCATTGGCGTCCGAGCCGCCATTGGCAAAGAACACATGGTTCAGATCGCCCGGCGCGAGCTCGGCCAGTTTCTTGGCCAGCATCAGCGCGGGCACATGCGAGGTCTGGAAGAATGTGTTGTAAAACGGCAGTTCCTGCATCTGGCGGGCGGCCGCATCTGCAATCTCGGAACGGCCATAGCCGATGTTCACGCACCAAAGCCCGGCCATTCCATCCAGAATCTCGGCCCCTTCGCTGTCTTTCAGCCAGACACCCTTGGCACTGGTGATGATGCGGGCACCATTGTCGTTGATCTCGTTGCCGGTGGTGAACGGGTGCATGTGGTGGGCCGCATCGATGGCCTGCAATTCCGCGGTGGGCAGGTGGTTCGCAAAAGTAGTCATAACTGGCCTCTCAGATCAGACGTTCAGCAACAGGTGCTGGCGTTCCCAAGGGGAAATCTCGCGTTGGTATTCTTCGTTCTCGGCGCGCTTGATACCGGCATAAAGGCTGCAGAATTCCTCTCCCAGCAGGTTGCGGATTTCCTTGGCCTCATCAAAAACATCCAGCGCCTCACGCAGGGTGGCGGGCAGCGGCTCCTCGACCTCCCACACTTCTTTCCTGGCCTCGGGCCGGGGTTCGACCTTGTTGCGCATCCCCAGCAAGCCGCAGGCCAACGACGCGGCGATTGCGATGTAAGGGTTGCAGTCCATGCCGATAACACGATTTTCCAGGCGGCGCGCCGCCGGGCCGGAATGGGGCACCCGCAATCCTGTGGTCCGGTTATCTGCGGCCCATTCGATATTTGCCGGGGCGCTCTGACCGTCAACCGTGATCCGACGGTACGAATTCACGTAAGGCGCCAGCAGCGGCACGACCTGCATCAGGTATTTCTGCGACCCGCCGATGAACCAGCGGAACAGATCAGACGCAGCGCCATCGGAAGCCGAAAAGACATTGGCCCCGGTGTGGATGTCGACGATGCTTTGATGCACGTGCATCGCGCTTCCCGGCTCATCCCGGATCGGTTTCGCCATGAAGGTGGCAAAGACCCCGTTCTTCAGCGCCGCCTCGCGGATGGTGCGTTTGAAGTAAAACACCTGATCGGCAAGGCGCAGCGGGTCACCATGCATCAGATTGATCTCGATCTGACCGGCCCCGCCCTCTTGGATGACGGTGTCGATTTCAAGGCCTTGCGCCTCGGCGAAATCATAGATCGTATCGATCACCTCACCGAACTCATCCACCGCAGCCATCGAATAAACCTGCCGGCTGGCCCCTTTGCGGCCGGTCCGCCCAAGCGGAGGTTCGATGGCTTCATTCGGGTCCAGATTGGGTTTGGTCAGATAGAATTCAAGTTCGGGTGCAACAACCGGCCTCCAGCCCTGGTCGTGATAGGCTTTGACGACCCGCCTCAAAACAGCCCGCGGAGAAATCTCAAGTGGCGAGCCGTCGCGGTTGAACATGTCGCAGATCACTTGCACCGACAGATCCGGGGACCACGGGATAGCAGTTGCGGTGCTCATATCCGGCCTCAGGACAATGTCCTTTTCAAGCCACTGGTTTTCGATCTCCATATCGACATATTCGCCCGAGATCGTCTGGTAGAACAAAGATACAGGCAGCGCGAGCTCGGCGTCGGGGTTGAATTTCACGCAAGGCATCGCCTTGCCGCGCGAGGTTCCAACCAGATCGGGCACAATGCACTCGACCTCATCGATCCGGCGCCCCTGAGCATAGGCCACAAATTCTTCGGGCAGATCATCCTGCCACTGAACAGTGCGCACCTTTTCCATCAAAAACCTCCGCCACATCGCCGATTACGGGATGCCTTTCTCAGTCGGCATCATTTTGATCAAAAATTATCTCTAGTCAATCACGAACGTTCCGGGCATGTTTTCGACACACCGGTTTTGTCAGACCAGAACCGTCTGACGGACAAATTCGATCCCTTGCCGAATGTCCTCTTCAATCGCCGTCCGCACCCTTTCGGCGTCGCCATCTCGCAGGGCCTCGATCGCCTCGCGGTGCTGGTCCATCAGTTTCTCGGTGCCGTATCGGCCGCAAACCACCCGCAGCGAAGGCCCGATCTGCAACCACATGGATTCGGCAATGCGTTGCAGAATCAAGGCATCTGCGGCCTCATAAAGGGTGAAGTGAAACTGATAATTCGCTGCCAGATAATCACGGGTATCGCCAAGCTCGATGGCCCGATCCACCAGATTATCCAGCCTTTCAAGCTCGGAAATCGCCTGCCTGTCAAAGCTCCGCGCCGCCATCGTCGCCAAAGCAGGCTCAATCGACATCCGGGCCAGTTCGATCTGCTCCAGACGGTGTTCAGTCATTTCGGGCACTTCGACCCGGCGGTTCTTGAGCGCCCGCAACGCACCCTCAGCCGTCAGCCGCCGAATCGCTTCACGAACCGGAGTGACACCTGCACCCAATTCCTCGGACAGGCCCAGAATCGTAATCGGCTGACCGGGAATGAACTCGCCGAACAATATCATCTCTTTGACGCGGACATATATCGTTTCGTGCTCGGGCTTTTTGCCGACTAAGCGGTTCATGTCTCATCTTTCCTGCGGGAACCACAATCGGCGTCAACTTAGCACACCATGGAAAACTATCAAATTTTTTTGAGAGGGTTGCATCGAATCGGATTTTGATCAAATGTTGAGAGAAAAACCACTCAAAATCCAATCCAGATGGGAGAAGCCAATGCCGAATTTGAAGTCCAGCGCCGCCGTCATGGCGGTCGCTCTTGCTGCTCAGGGCGCTTGGGCAGAAGAAGTACGCGTTTATAACTGGTCGGACTATATCGACGAGGATCTGCTGACCAAGTTCGAAGAAGAAACCGGGTATGATCTGGTCTACGACGTGTTTGACAGCAACGAGGTGCTGGAAACCAAGATGCTGTCCGGCAGCTCAGGCTATGATGTTGTCGTCCCTTCGGGCACCTTCCTGCAGCGCCAGATTGCGGCAGGTGCGTTCCAGAAGCTGGACGACGGCAAGCTGCCGAACTCGGGCAACCTGTGGAACGTAATTGAGGAGCGCACGGCCCAGTACGACCCGGATAATGCATACTCGATCAACTACATGTGGGGTACGACCGGGATCGGGGTCAATGTCGGCAAGGTTCAGGAAGTTCTGGGTGCTGATGCGCCCGTGGGCTCGCTCGATCTGATCTTCAATCCGGACAATATGGCCAAACTGGCTGAATGTGGTGTCTATTTCCTGGATGCACCGTCCGAACTGATCCCAGCCGCGCTGGCCTATATCGGTGAAAACCCCGACAGCCACGACAAGGATGTCATCGCCAAAACCGAGGAGGTCTTCCTGAGCGTCCGTCCCTATATCCGGAAGTTCCACAGCTCGGAATACATCAACGCGCTGGCCAACGGCGATATCTGCGTGGCCTTTGGCTGGTCGGGTGACATCCTGCAGGCCCGCGACCGCGCCGCAGAGGCCGAGAATGGCGTGGAGATCGCCTATAACGCGCCCAGCGAAGGCGCGCTGATGTGGTTCGACCAGATGGCGATCCCTGCGGATGCACCAAACCCGGAGGGCGCACATGCGTTCCTGAACTTCATCATGGATCCCGAGAACATGGCTGCCGCTTCGAACTACGTCTATTTTGCCAACGGCAACGAAGCCTCTCAGGCGCTGTTGGAAGAAGATGTGATCGGCGACCCGGCGATCTATCCTGACGAAGCGACGCTGGAAAATCTCTACACGACCAGACCGTATGATCCGAAGGTCCAGCGTGTGGTGACGCGCCTGTGGACCAAGATCAAGTCTGGAACTTGAGCCCGGTTACCAATAGCAAACCCGCCTGCCCAACACCGGGCAGGCGGAACTTTTTTGGGGGGACAACGAATGGCAACTCCGATTACTGCAACAGATTTTGAGCCATGGGCGGACCCGCAGGCAACGCCGCTGATTTCGTTCAACTCGGTCACCAAGACCTTTGGGGCCTTCACCGCAATTGACGATATCACGCTGAATATCTACCCCCGCGAGTTCTTTGCCCTTCTTGGTCCCTCGGGCTGCGGCAAGACCACGTTGATGCGGATGCTGGGCGGGTTCGAGACCCCAAGCAAAGGCGTCATCACGATCGACGGTCAGGACATGGCAAATGTTCCCCCCAACCGACGCGCCGTGAACATGATGTTTCAAAGCTATGCGCTGTTCCCCCACCTTTCAGTCTGGGACAACATCGCCTTTGGCCTGCGGCGCGACAAGATGCCGGCGGCTGAGGTCGAACAGCGGGTGGAAGAGATGGTCAACCTTGTCCAGCTCAACAAATTCGCCCGCCGCAAACCGCATCAGATCTCGGGTGGTCAACGACAGCGCGTGGCGCTGGCGCGGGCGCTGGCCAAGGCCCCCAAGCTGCTGTTGCTGGATGAACCTCTGGGCGCGCTGGACAAAAAACTGCGTCAGGATACTCAGTTCGAACTGATGGATATTCAGGAAAAGACCGGTACAACCTTTGTCATCGTGACCCATGATCAGGAAGAGGCAATGACCGTTGCCAGCCGGATCGCGGTAATGGACCACGGCAAGCTGGTGCAGGTCGAAACCCCAGCCAGGATTTACGAGACCCCGAACTCGGTCTACGTGGCCGATTTCATCGGGGATGTGAACCTGATCGAAGGCAACACGCGCCCCCGCGGCGATGGTAAGACCGAACTGTTCTGGGCCGAGGGCGAACCACCTCTGGTCGCCGAATGCCCCCACGCCCCGGATATCGAGGCGCGCTGCACCTTTGCCGTTCGTCCAGAAAAGGTGGCCATCAGCAAGGACCGCCCAGATGGCAAGACCAACGCGGTGCGCGGCAAGATCCACGATATCGCCTATCTGGGCAATATCTCGACCTACAAGGTCGAGCTGTCGAACGGGACCATGGTCAAAGCACAGGCCACCAACAGCCGGCGGATCGCCCGCCGGGAACTGACTTGGGACGATGAGGTCTGGCTGTCCTGGACCGAAACCGCTGGCATCGTGCTGGACAAGTAAACGGGGGCCGCGATGAATTACCGCCGTTTCCTCCTGATCGCCACACCCTATATCTGGCTGCTGTTCCTGTTTCTGGTGCCCTTCGGGATTGTCCTGAAAATCTCACTATCCGACACGGCCCTTGCGATCCCACCCTATACGCCGACGCTGGATATCTCGGGCGGCTGGGCCGCAATCTCCGAGTTTTTCTCGGAACTGGATTTCGAGAACTTCGTCTTTCTGACAACCGATGACCTCTACTGGAAAAGCTATCTGTCCAGTTTGAAGATCGCGTTCATATCGACCTTTCTGTGCCTGCTTTTGGGCTTTCCCATTGCCTACGGCATGGCCAACGCGCCGGACGAATGGCGCCCGACGCTGCTGATGCTGGTGATCCTGCCCTTCTGGACCAGCTTTCTGATCCGGGTCTATTCATGGATGGGTATTCTCAGTCAGGAAGGGTTTTTGAACCAAATCCTTCTGGGGCTGGGCATCATCGGTGAGCCGCTGACCATTCTGAACACCAACGCCGCCGTCTATATCGGCATCGTCTACACCTACTGCCCGTTCATGATCCTGCCGATCTATTCGACGCTGGAAAAGCTGGACGGCTCGCTGCTTGAGGCGGCAGAGGATCTGGGATGTTCGCGCACCACGGCCTTTTGGCTGGTGACAATCCCGCTGTCCAAGGCAGGCGTGATCGCCGGGTGTTTTCTGGTCTTCATCCCCGCATTGGGTGAGTTTGTCATCCCCTCATTGCTGGGCGGCTCGGACACACTGATGATCGGTAAGGTCCTGTTTGAAGAATTCTTCTCGAACCGTGATTGGCCGGTGGCCAGCGCCGTGGCCGTGATCCTGCTGCTGATCCTGATTGTTCCGATTGTGCTGTACCAGCGCAACGAGCAGAAAATGATGGAGGCCGACCAATGAGACGTCTGACATGGTTCAACACCACTTCTCTGACCTTTGGCTTCGCCTTTCTTTATCTGCCAATGGTCATTCTGGTGGTCTACAGCTTCAATGAATCGCGGCTGGTTACCGTCTGGGCTGGGTTCTCGACCAAGTGGTATGGCGAACTGATGCGGAATGAGGCGTTTCTGGACGCGGCGGTCGTGACGCTCAAGGTTGCGCTCGGTTCGTCCATCATCGCTACCATCCTGGGCACAATGGCGGCCTATGTGCTGGTACGCGGCGGGCGCTTCTTTGGGCGTACCATATTTTCAGGCATGATCTATGCCCCGCTGGTCATGCCAGAGGTGATCACCGGTCTGTCGTTGCTGCTGCTGTTCATTTCCATCGGACTGGATCGCGGCGTGTTCACCATCATTCTGGCTCACGCGACCTTTTCGATGTGCTTCGTCTCGGTTGTTGTCAGTTCCAGACTGGTCAGCTTTGATCGCTCGGTCGAAGAGGCGGCGCTGGACCTCGGCTGCTCGCCTTTCGAGGCTTTTCGTCTGGTCACACTTCCAATCATTGCGCCCGCAGTCATTTCGGGCTGGTTGCTGGCGCTGACGCTGTCGCTCGACGATCTGGTGATCGCGTCCTTTGTGGCGGGCCCGTCATCGACAACCCTGCCGATCCGCATCTACAGCTCGGTCCGGCTGGGCGTCACGCCCGAGATCAACGCGCTGTCGACCATTCTGATTGCGATCGTTACGGTCGGCACGATCACTGCATCGCTCGTCAACAAGCGCGCCGTGACCAGACGGCAACGCGAAGAACAGATGGCGGATCAGGCAACATGAGCTTCACCACCGAATATAACGCCTATTGCGCCGCGCATGGCACACCCGACCGGATCGAGCTTTTGCTCTGCGATGGCAACGCGGTGCTGCGGGGCAAATGGCTGCCCGGTGACGGGGCAGACAAGCTGATCAAGGGGGCCGTGCGCCTGCCCCTTTCCACTTATGCGCCCGCCATCATGGGCAACGAGGTGGCCGAGACCGGTCTGGGGATCGAGGTCGGCGATCCCGATGGCATTCTGGTGCCCATAGACGGCACCCTTCATCCTGCCCCCTGGCTGCCCGGCAACGTTGCGCAGGTTCTGGTCGAAATGACCGATATGGGCGGAACTATCAGTCCAAACTCACCCCGCGCGCTGTTGCAGCGCATCATCGACCGCTATGACGACAAAGGATGGCGACCGGTCGTGGCGACCGAGCTTGAGTTTTATATCCTGCGTGCCCGGTCCGAGCGGTCCGAGGCCCCCGTTCCGCCCGCGTTCAGCCCTGATGCCCAGAACTATGATATGGAGCTTTTGGCCCGGCGCGAGGCGATTCTGAACGAAATCCTGTCCGTTAGTGCCGCGCAGGGTCTGGCCACCGATACACTGATTGCCGAATATGGTCCCGGCCAGTTCGAGATCAATTTCCACCACACGGACGACGTGCTTGCAGCGGCCGAAACCGCGATCCTGTTCCGGCGACTGGTGCGCGGCGTGGTCCAGAACCACGGTTATGAGGCCACCTTCATGGCCAAACCCTATACCGACCAGCCAGGCAACGGGATGCACGTCCACGCCTCGGTCATTGACCGCGCGGGGCAGAACATCTTTACGCCGACAGGAGAGGAAGTCGTTTCGCAGCCCCTCAGGAACGCGGTCGCCGGCGTTCTGGACAGTATGCGCGACCTGCAGGCAATCTTTGCCCCGCACGCCAACTCCTATCGCCGTTTCCGGCCCAACAGCTTTGCACCCGCCACCCCGGATTGGGGGCTGGATAATCGCGCAGCCTCGGTCCGGCTGCCCGAGACCAAAGGCCCCGCTGCACGGCTTGAGCATCGCATCAGTGGTGCCGACACCAACCCTTATCTGGTACTGACCGCCATTCTGGGTGGTATGCTGCACGGTCTGGAAAATCCCGTGACCTTGCCCCTGCCGCTGGATGACCCCGCCTGCATCCCGGCGAAACCGCTTGGCCATGACTGGTCGCTTGCGGTGGACCGGTTTGCCGGATCCGACATTGCCGCCGATTGCTTTGGCCCCTACCGCGAGGTCTATGCCGCCGTGAAACGGGATGAGATTTCCGTGATCCTCGATGCAATTACACCGGCAGAATACACTTACTATCTGAGCCGCATGTAGCTCTCCGAGGCCTTGATGAACCCTGAAAAAATCCGAGTTGGCATTCTCGAAACCGGTCGCCCGCCCGAGGAACTGGCCGCCAAGTTCGGCGATTATCCAGGCATGGTTCGCCAGTGGTTGGGCGATCTGGATGCCCAGTTCTCGGCCTACGCCGTGCTGGATGGCGAATTCCCCGCAAGCGCGGAAGAAGCGGATTTGTGGGTGATTACCGGATCGAAATTCGGAGCCTACGAAGACCACAGCTGGATTCCACCGCTTGAGGCCTTCATTCGCAGCGTCCGCGCGGCAAACAGACTGATGTTCGGGATCTGCTTTGGCCACCAGATCATCGCACAAGCCTTGGGCGGTGTGGTGCGCAAATCGGACAAAGGCTGGGGGCTGGGCGTGCACGAATACCCGATCACCCCGGACTGGCCACAGGAACTGGGTCCGGCCCCCGAAAAGATCGCCATTCAGGCCTATCATCAGGATCAGGTCGAAGAAAAACCCCAAGGCGCAATCACCATCGCCTCAACCGCGTTCTGTGAACACGGCGCATTGTGGTACCCCGGCTTTGCCATCACCGTTCAGGGCCACCCGGAATTCGCCAAACCCTATGCAAGCGCGCTTCTGGAAAGCCGCCGGGGCAGCGTTCTGCAGGACGAAGATGTCGATCGGGCTCAGCGCAACATGGCCATCGAGGATAACCGGGCCATGCTGGCGGGGCTGGTAAAAGACTATCTGCTGAACCGGATCGAGCGAGATTAGCCCGTCGTCCCGCCTGTACGCCCGATGCGCTCCTGCGCCTCAGCGCAGTTTCTCCCTGAGCTTGTAGTACATCATCCCCACCGCGATGGCCTGACTACCAAGCGCGCGGGTAAAGGGCAGTTTCATGTGTCTCACGTTTTCATAGATCAGATACTCGGTGAGATCGCCGCAGATCGCCTCGGCCATGATCTCGCCCAGAATATGGGTCAGCGCGATGCCGTGACCGGAATAGCCCTGAACGTAGAAGACATTGTCGCCGATCCGGCCGACCTGAGGGATGCGGTTCAGAACGATGCCATCGATACCCGCCCAGCTGAACTCGATCTCGGTGCCCCTGAGGCGCGGAAAGGTCCGTTCCATCGCGGGGCGCAGTTCGGCGGCGATGTCCTTGCTGTCACGGCCCGAATAGTTGGTGCCGCCGCCAAACATCAACCTGTGATCGGCGGTGCACCGATAGTAATCCAGAATGAAGCGGCAGTCATACACCGCCAGATTGTGCGGGTTGATCTTGCGCGCCACATCCTCGCCCAGCGCCACGGTGGCCATGTTGGCCAGCGAGGCCGGGAACATCTTGCCGCCCATGTCCCTTTGTTCGAGGAAGTGATAGGCGTTGCCGGCTACCAGAACCCTGTCCGCCGTCACCCGACCCTGTTCAGTCGTTAGTGTCGGGCGGTTTCCGTTATCAATCCTCAGAACTTTCGAGTTTTCAAAGACCCGCGCGCCCAGCGATTCCGCCGCGCGCGCCTCACCCACACACAGGTCCATCGAGTGCAAATGCATATTACGCCGGTTCAAAAGCCCGCCGCAGTAGAGGTCTGATTCCAGATAGTTCGGGATGTCCTTGCCGTCGAGCAATTCAAGCTCATCGCTCATGCCGCGATCCTGCCCGGCGTCGTGGATCGCCTTCAACTCCTCCAAATGTGCTGGTTTCATTGCGGTTTGCAGATGGCCATAGGTCAGATCACACTCGATCCCGTATTTCTTGACCCGGTTCCGGATGATGTCGTGGCCACGCCACCGGGTTTGCCAAACCATCTCGTCCGCCTCGGTGCCGACTGTACGGCGAAACTCGCGCGCCATGGCGGTATCACCGGAAAGACTGCCGGTTACCTGCCCGCCATTGCGGCCCGTGGCACCCCAGCCGATCCTGTTTGCCTCAAGCAGCGCGACAGATTTTCCGCGCTCGGCGAGTTCAACCGCCGCCGCGACACCGCTAAACCCGCCGCCAACGATGGCAACGTCCACATCCAGGTGTTCAGCTAACTGCGCAAAGCCTTTTGTGTCACGGGCCGTCGCGGCGTAATAGGTATTTGCGTGCATCCAGACTCTCTATTTTTGATCAAAAAAATACCTCGAAGAAAACTATAAGTGCAAGCGTTCGCTCTTCGCCCCAAGAAGAAAAATCTATTATATATTATGATTTCCCCAATGCTCGCAAATCAGCTGATCTCACGAAGTGTCTCCATACTCCGTATTTTGACCAAAATTGAAAGCAAACAGCTCCAGCGCCTCCCTCAGCGAACGGGCCACCATCCCACGACAGCAGGCGGGACTTTGCATCAGCCATTTGGTCCGTCAGATCAGCGCTCTAGGGCTCACCACATCCGAACTGAGCGCTTTGTCTCTGGCTTCCAGAGCGGCCTCAAGCCTGGTCGGCCCCTGAA
The DNA here is from genome assembly GCF_056542385.1 of Ruegeria sp. AD2(2025). Taxonomy (NCBI): domain Bacteria; kingdom Pseudomonadati; phylum Pseudomonadota; class Alphaproteobacteria; order Rhodobacterales; family Roseobacteraceae; genus Ruegeria; species Ruegeria sp. AD2(2025). The sequence goes on along the minus strand of NZ_JBQFZS010000004.1, from coordinate 5,175 downwards.
CCGGCGGCAGACTACGTCTGCAATAGATCGGATCGACCTATTAGGTAGGCTCTGCCACCGCCGCGCCGAGCCACCGCGCATCGCCGGAAGGCGTCGTATGGCCGGTCTCTTCAGTATCCGTCTTCAGCTCGACAACAACGCAAAATGCGAGGACGCGACGGCCAGCTTCGACACGCTCAGCGCGCCGCCAGAGCGCAGTTCCGCGATCAGCCGGTCGGTTCGCTGTACCAGATCACCGTTCCCGTCCACCCACTGGGCGACACTGTCCTGACCGGATTTCGCGTCGGACAGCACCAGCGCTGCAGCGGCGATGTTGGATTGATGCACCCGGATATCTGACATCAGCCGGACCAGCGCCACGCGTTCCCAATGATCACCGACCACGACGCTTCGGGCACGCGAGCGCAGCCAGTCCAGACTGAACCGGGCACCGGTGGCAAAATAGCTCGCCGCCACGTCTCCCACCTCAAGCTGCAAGCGTTCCGAGACATCGAAGATATCCATCGCCCCGCCCAGCAACTCCAAAGTCGCGACCTTCGAAGCCAGACTTTCCGGAGCGCCCTTTTTCAGCAACTCGGACGTCCGCTGCCGGAGCCGTTCCAGCGAATAGGCGCTGACCGTTTGTTCGGCCACAGATGCGATTTCTGCGATGCCAGGCCGAAAAACCGAGATGGCATCGCCAATCGACCGGACATTGTTCTTGATCAGCCGCTGGCATTGCGCGGCCAGCATTTCCGACAGGGCGCGGTGGATCTCGATCTGCACATCGGCCGCAAGCGTGTTGTCCAGCGCGTTGACCTCGGCCGCGGTTTCGGCAAGGCCAAAAATCTCACGGTCGACAATGAACGCCTTGACGATCTCGCCCACCCCTGCCCCGGTATCCTCGCGCAGACGAGCGCAGAAGGTCGGGCCGATTTCGTTGACCAGCATGTTCACGACCACCGTGGCTATGATCTCGCGGCGCAGGCGGTGGTTGCGCAACACCTCAAGATGCGAGGTGCGTAACGGCGTGGGCATGTACTCGATCAGGAACCGTTCCATATACGGATCGTCCAGAACGTCCGATTCCACCAGATCCGAGAAGATGTCGTTTTTGGCATAGGCCACCAGGACGGCGATCTCGGGCCGGGTCAGACCCCGACCGGCGCTGCGGCGCTCGGCAATCTCTTCGTCATCGGGCAGGAACTCGACCGCACGGTCCAGCTTACCCTGAGACTCCAGCGTCTCCATGAAACGGACATGTTCGTCCAGCAGCGCGGGGGCCGCGGCCTCGTCCAGCGAAATTGCCAAAGTCTGGTGATAGTTGGTCTTCAGCACCAGCTCGCTCACCTCATCGGTCATATCGGCCAGTAGTGTGTTGCGCTGTTTTTCCGTCATGTCGCCAGCATCAACCACCGCACCCAGGGCGATCTTGATATTGACCTCATGGTCCGAGCAATCCACCCCGGCCGAGTTGTCGACGGCATCGTTGTTGATCTTGACTCCGCCCTGCGCCAGTTGGATCCGACCCCGCTGGCTGACGCCGAGGTTCGCGCCTTCGCCGACCACCCGCACCCGCACCTCGTCGGCGTTGACACGGACCTGATCATTGGCGCGGTCACCGGTATCGGCGTGGGTTTCCGCATCGCTCTTGATATAGGTGCCGATCCCGCCGAACCACATCAGATCAGCCTGCGATTTCAACAGGGCCCGGATCAGTTCGAACGGGGTGACAGTCTTGGCATCCAGCCCGGTGAGCTTTCGGATTTCGGGCGTCAGCTTGATCGACTTGGACGCGCGCGAGAACACCCCGCCGCCCTTCGAAATCAGCTTGGCATCGTAGGATTCCCAGCTTGAGCGTGGCAGTTCAAATAACCGCTTGCGTTCCGCAAAGCTGGTGGCCGGATCAGGTGTCGGGTCGATGAAAATGTCGCGGTGATCGAAGGCCGCGACCAGCTTGATCTGGTCCGATAGCAGCATCCCGTTTCCGAATACGTCACCCGACATGTCACCACAGCCGATAACCGTAAAAGGCTGCGTCTGGGTGTCATGGCCCAACTCGCGGAAATGGCGCTTGACCGCCTCCCATCCGCCCTTGGCGGTGATCCCCATGCCCTTGTGGTCATAGCCGTTCGACCCGCCCGACGCGAAGGCATCGCCCAGCCAGAACCCGTATTCCGTGGCCAGATCATTGGCAAAGTCGGAAAACGTCGCGGTGCCCTTGTCGGCGGCCACAACCAGATACGGATCATCCGGGTCGCGGCGCACAACCGCCTTGGGTGGAACGATCTCGGACCCCGCAAAATTGTCTGTGATGTCCAGCATCCCCGACAGGAAAATCCGATAACAGCGCACCGCCTCGGCCATCACCTCTTCGCGGGTGCCACCGGCCGGCAGGGTCTTGGGCAGGAACCCGCCCTTAGAGCCGACGGGCACGATGACGGCATTCTTGACCTGCTGCGCCTTTACCAGCCCCAGCACCTCGGTGCGGTAATCCTCTTTGCGGTCGGACCAGCGCAGGCCGCCGCGTGCGACCGGGCCATAGCGCAAATGAACGCCTTCGACCGAGGTCGAATAGACAAAAATCTCGCGCCACGGGCGCGGCAGCGGCAGTTCGTCCAGTTTGGAGCAGTCGAACTTGAACGACATATAGGCTTTCTCGCCGCCATCCGGATCAGGCTGGAAATAGTTGGTGCGCAGCGTCGCCTGTATCGCATTGCGGAAGCGGCGCAGGATCTGGTCGAAATCGAGGCTCGCAACCGATTCCAGCATCGCCTCGATGTCCGAGGCAATCTTGTCCGCCGCCTTCTCCCGAGTGTCAGAATCGCCGGACACGACCGGGTCGAATAGGGCCTGAAACAGGTCCACAAGCTTACGTGCAATATCCGGATTGGCGATCAGCGCGTCCTGCATATAAGGCACCGAATACGGAATCCGGGCCTGACGGAGATATCCGCCATAAGCCCGCAGCAGAGCTGTTTCGCGGATAGACAGGCCAGCAACCAGCACCAACCGGTTCAGCGGATCATCATCGGCATTCCCCGCCCAAAGCGACGAAAATGCTTCCTCCAGATTGCTGCGGACTGCGGTGACATCGATGCTCTGCCCATCCGACGATTGCATGTGGAAATCGTGTATCCAGATCGTGTCCTCGCCGCGATCAATCCGGAAGGGATGCTCGGCGAGAATGCGGAAACCAAGGTTTTCAAGGATCGGAAGGCAATCGGACAGCGACACAGATTGCCCGCGCCGATACAACTTGAAGCGCACACTGTGCTCGGGGTCTTCGAGTCTGCGGTAAAACTTCAGCTCCAACCCGGTTTCGCTGGTCAGTTGCTCCATCTTGTCGATGTCGGACACGGCCGAGACCGCCTGAAATTCATCCCGATAGGACGCGGCAAACCCCTCGCTGTAAAGCGCATGAAGCCTGTTGCCCTCGGATTCCCCCTTGCGTTCAACCAGCGCGTCGTGAAGGTGGTCGGCCCAGCTGCGCACCGCATCGATGATCCGGGCCTCAAGCGCGGCAGCCTCTTCCTTCGAGGCGACCTTGCCGCTGAGCGCGATGACGTAATGCACCCGCGCCAGAACTTCGTCAAAGGCAGGTTCCCATGTTGCAACGCGGCCTTCGAACTCCTCGGCCAGGATGTCGCCAATTTTGGTCCGAAGCTCCGTATTGTATCGTTCGCGCGGGACGTAAACGAGGCAGGACACAAACCGCCCGAAACGATCCGGGCGCAGCAACAGTCGGGATCGTGGCCGGATCGTCAGATGCAGCGCGTCGATAGCGTTTTCGAACATCTGATCATCCGAGCTCTGGAACAGTTCATCCCGCGGGTAAGTCCCCAGAACATGCATCAGCGCCTTGCCATCGTGGCTCTCGGGGGTAAAGCCGGACCGCTCGATCACGCGTTCGACCTTCTGGCGCAGCAAAGGGATCGACTTTGGGCTTCGGTTATAGGCAGCAGCGGTGAAATGGCCGATGAACACATGTTCCCCGGTCTGCTTTCCCTTGGCGTCGAACTGCTTGACCCCAATCAGATCGAAATGCGTCGCGCGGTGAACGGTCGAGCGGCGGTTCGCCTTGATAATCATCAGCGGTGAGATATCGCTGGCAAACGCGTCCATCTCGGGTGAGCGGTCGGTAAAATTCCCCTGCAGGTCGCGCAGAACCGTGAAATCCGGGTCACTCATCAAGCCAAGCGCAGTTTCACCAACCTGACGCATGGCGCCGGTTTTGCCGTCGGCGGCATATTCACGATAGCCGAGAAACGTGAAATGGTTGCGCCCCAGCCAGTCGAGGAATTCAACAACCTCGCCTGTGGCTTCCTTGGATTTCTTCGGCGCATTAGCTTTGAGCATCTCGGTCACGGTACTCAGACGGTCCATGATCGGCTGCCAGTCCTCGACCGAGACGCGGACGTCCTTCATAATCTGGGCGATCTCGGCCTCAAGCCGCTCAAGCTGCGTGGCGTCGCCAATCTGATCGATCTGAACCTGCATCATCGACTCGGACAGGCAATCGGAACCGGTTTTGACAGGCGCCCCGGTCCGGGTGCCATCGGCATTGCGTTCGACCCGCAGCAGCGGGTGAATCAGAGTGTGTATCGACAAACCCTTGCCAGCCAGAAACGAGGTGACCGAGTCGACAAGAAACGGCATGTCATCATTGACGATTTCCAGAACAGTATGACCGCACTCCCACCCGTGCTCTGCCATACGCGGGTTGTACATTCGCACCCGGGCCGTCCCTGCCGTCCTATGCGCAGCGAACTTCCACAGCGCCAGAGACGCGCCATAGACTTCTTCCGCTGTCCGGCCCTGAAGATCTTCGAACGAGGAACGGCCAAACAGCAGGTCCAGAGCGGTCAGGAAATCATCATAGTCTGACTTGTCCAACCGCGCCGACCCGATGGCACGCACGTCGTTCAGCAATTGATCGAAAGCGGGGTTTTCTGTCTTAGTCATCACACTCTCCCAGCGGCGGCCAACCGCCATTCAAATTCCTTTGGCAGCGAATCCCACCTGACCCGCTCGCCTCATTCAAACCTACGCCCTGACGCCGACGGTACCTGCGAAATCCGGTTTCAAACAGTGCCAAATGTCACAATCCAAAGTTCCGACCCAACCGGCTGCATTCGCGCGGTCATCATCACACCGCGAACGCTGGTCCTTTTTTGTCACGACATATTCGAGACG